>NZ_LVVA01000012.1:0-666136 GCF_001631805.1 Enterobacter genomosp. S
TTTACATTCTCTTGTAATGATGACCCCTTTGGTCTCCCTTCCGAATTGCAGGATTTCATTTCGGAAGGGACTTTTTTCCTTTCCCGCCTTGATAAATACTCATTGTTTTCTAGACTCTTACATAGACTTTGCTATGTCAGGTGAAGTCGTCGTTCAGGACTACCCGTGTGCTCAAGGATGAGCCCCCCTGATTTGTTCAAGCTTCTCCCTGCCAATTAATCATCTGCCTCCCCCCAAAGAGTTGTCGATTCGTTTAACGGAATCCTCAGTTTTTGCTACGGTTAAAGTCCAGAGGAGAGACTGTGTCCGAACCTCAGGGATGAGGCTCAATTTTCCCGCAATTTGCTTGCCAGGCTTTGTTATGCGCCAGGATGTCGCGCTTCGTCTGCCTGTCCAGTACATCCCAGTCGTGCGCTGTACCGTAGAGAGGTTTAACCCAGTCGCAAGCCGTGTCCACCACCTCAACTCTTACGGGTCCAGTTGTCCCGCAGCTCGCGATCAACATCGTCGCCAGGCATATGGTTAACAGTCTGCTGTACATTGCTGGCCTCTTTAGTGACTTCAGCTTTACGTTCTGCCGCCGTAACGGCCGCCGCTGCGTTCTCTTCGGTGCGCTGCTGCCTGGCTTTTGCCTCTGCCTTTCCGCTGCCGCGAATATTGCCAGCAACAAAACCGCTGAATGCGACGGCCACCAGCGCAGCAAGACCGCCCAAAATCATTTCGATGATACTCATAGCCACCTCGTCATATTAATGGTCACCACCAGCGCACCTGCCCGATGAAATAACCGACTGACAGAATGAACAACACCGACCAGATAAGAAGGAATTTCCAGTTGGGCAATTTTTCAGCCATCTCTCGCAACTCCCGTATCAGTTTGCTAAAATCAATCACAGCTTCTCCCTGCCTCACTCAGGTGTAGAAACAGAAAACCCCGACTGTTGGCGCAATCGGGGTTTTTGCTTTATGGGTTGGACTAAATTACCAGCACTGATTTCGCCAGATTAAACAGAGCGCGGCGCTTATCCAACCCGTTTCGACCACCGTTGATAAGCAGCGTAACGCGCTCAACATCGTCGGAATGAAGCAGGCAACCGCGGGATGCATAGAACCATGCAGCTGAGCGCGCGGCGTATTCATCCTGTTCAAGCAGCTCCGGGTGGGTAACAAGGTCCAGTTTCAACGCGTGGCCACAACTGCGATAGTTGCTCAGGCCGGTAACCTGTTTCAGCCCGCGACCGCGATATCTCCAGCCATCACCGGCAACCTGATTGCCCAGGTGTTCTTTTCCCCACTCACCACCGTATACAAGATTGGCGATCGCTTTCTGGTTTGCCGGTTGCGTTGCCGTTCTGCCAAGCGCGGCGGCCTGCTGTTGAGTGATGCGGTGGCTTCCGAACGTCGGTACTAAGTTTTCAGCCGCGTAATTCAGGTTCTCCACCAGCCGGGTGAATCTGGTGCTTTCATGCCCCATCTGGGCAATAAACATGGCCTGATCAAGCGGTGCGGTGATGCCGTATTCCTTCATAGCGGCGTCGATATGCGGAAACCAGCGCGTAGCTAACCCGGCGCTGATACCAGCCGCCCTCTGAAATTGTGTTTGATTCACGTTGTGCTCTCTCCAGTAATACGAGCGATATTGCCGCCCGCACGCCAGACAGCAACGCAGACAACAACATTGATGAGAATTTCACCGTAATCGACCTGAACGTAGTCACCATGCCAGATTCGAAAGGCTGTATAGGCTGGTGCCAGAATGAGGGCGTAAGCGAGGAGCTCCATTAGCCGCCGACGCCGCATACCCCGTTTCCTGAAGAACATCAGACGTATCGGGATCATGATGCAGGCCACTGCGTTAAGGTGAAGCAGCAGCCATGGGAAGTTCTGCATTAGCCACGTCATTCTTCCCCCTTCAGACCGGGTAAGTTTCCGGTCCGTGAGCGCTTGAGCCCCCTGAGCAGGACAGTCACTGAAACAGTGGATGCCGCCAGCGCGCCAATCGCAGGTGAAACTTTTATGCTGACAGGCGAGCTAAGCTGATTCAGTCCGGCGTTGATAAGGGCGGCGATAATCTCTGAAGCAGTACCGGCACAATAAACGCCACCGATGAAAGAAATCAGCGCAAAAATAATCTGCTTCCAGATTTTGTGGTCCTCAGAACTGAGGATATACAGCGCCGCCCCTGCGAGGGAGCATACCATCACTGCGGGCGTAGCCTCTGGGAAAAGCGTGGCGAAGGTGATTCCGGTTGTACCAGCAGCCACGCCTGCCGTTACCGTTGCAGTTATTGGTTCTGCGGACATTTAGCCCCCTCTTATTGCTGTGGATCCTCTCAAAATCGAGGGGAAACAAAAAAGGCCGCCTAATGGCAGCCTTTTGAAAATTAAACTAGTCACTTACATCTGAACGCTTCAGGTATAGATGGGTTTTCCCCTGAACGGCAAGAAGGACACCAAGATTGAACAATGTGCCTACCATCGCCCATATCCCTGTACCCAAAGTCTTCAGTTTTATAAAACACATGAACGCCAGCATCTGCTGAACACTTTGGACAAGACTTATATTCAATATCGTTATGCACAGCTTCTTGCGAATCGTTTAGAGAACATTCACAGACAGCACAGCCTCTCATAGAACTACTCCTTCTCTTAGCTAAAAATTAGCAATAGCAAAGAGCAATGGATAGAACATTGACATAGATCGATTTTTGAGAGGTAAAACAGATGATTAAGTCGGTTGCTTAGAGACCACTCTTAACAGGTTACGATAGTTTTTGCGTACGCGTTAGCATTTTGTGTAAACTCAGAAAGTACAGGGTTTTAGTCATATTTTAATGGGATTAAGGTGTATTTAATGCTTGAGCAAACTGTCAGAAACATCAATTCAAGGTTTGGCTGGAGAAACACAAGGAAACTGCTTGGCTCTTCCTTAGGCATTACAGCAGCTGGTTTAGCGCCATTTATTGAACGTATGAATCATGCAGTCCAACAGGATGCAGCACTGAAATTAGTGATTGATGAATTCTGGAAGGGTCTTATCTTCAGCGGCACGAGATTGCTGACTATGTACCGTCTTGAGGATAACGATGTCGCAAAGATTCAGTCAGCTTTTTCCTTGTTAAAAAAGGACGAGAGTAGCTTTCTTAAAGCCTATCCGGCCCCTCTATCAAAAGAAGAGCTTTTAGCCGCGGATACCGACATACATTTTGCTGAGTTAAAACTCGATATCATCAATGAAAAACAAATTGAAACTGCAGTTCTGGTTTCCAAAGCATATTACACCGAGGTAATTGAGCTTGATCAGACCCATCTGAGCGATGCAGGAATGGAGCTGCGCGCCAACGGAGGGGAGATAAAATGCAAAACACGGCAAGTTACACAATGTTTTAACAGCGTAATGCTTCTTCCATCCGAAAAACTCCTCATACAGACAGTTGATCTGTCAGTTTTGCCTCGCTCAGAATCCCAATATCAGCAACATTTAGTACATAAATTCGTGAAGGAGCATGCTGGCATCAATCTGAACAAACCCATAGAGCTTTTTGGCTCCATACAGGATTTATACGAAAAAATTGATGGTCGTGTTTCTCACGTTTCGTTCATTACAGCCGATGGCAACACTAGCTCGTTAAAGCTAAAGCCTAGCCAACAGTGTTTACGACGTGACAGTTATCACCATGGAGGTGAAGCTGCTAGTCCGATTCTGACAAAGTTTAAGTTGGGTAAGATTTGGGATCTTAAGCAAAGCGCTTCACAAATCCTGTCTGTCGAACTAACATTACCCGGCAAGCGTACAATGCTTGACAACCCTAAACAGCGGTTGTATGAAGCTATAGCCAGTAATTGTAATAATATTGACTCCATTGTTTTTATTGTTGAAAGAATTCTGGAATCAGTTAAATCTTGTGAAGCTAAAAAGGCGAAGCAAGCGGGAAGAAGATGAAAAAGATAGAGATGTGCGACATTTTTAGGCAGATCGAACAGGATTTTAAGGATCCTGCTCGTTATGTATGTCGCACACTTTTTCTTTTTTTAACAAGCGAAAATGCTCGCAAGGTAAAACATTTCACTTATAAAACCCTAATTAATGGTACTGGACTTGATGTAACTACACCTGAAGACTATGTACTTATAATTAAGGCTACAGATTATTTTTCAAGTTATAAAGCTCATCTTTTGAATATGCACTTTCAGTATATTGATGATACTCTGGAAGAGCCCATAGCTGTCGATGATGACTTAATTTCGCATGCTTTAGATACGGGAAAATTTTATCACCCTGAAACAGGTGAGCTTGTCGATAATTTTAATAAGTATCTTTATCCTTATTTCACTCCGTCCGATTTTTTGGAATCTCTCCATGGTTGAACAAGATTTCAGCCTGGCTGATATTGAATTGTTAATGAAATTCGATACAGATTTTCGTGGAATAATTCAAAGAAAACTTGCAGCCACAAAAGAAATTTTTGTTAATCAGTTATATATTGATTTAGATGATGCTATTCAGGATTTAGAAAACAACAAACATTTTTATCAAGATAAAAAATGGGGAGAGGACGAGCTAACCGCCTGTATTATAACGTTTTTAAAAGGTCGCTTATACGATGTTGAGCATGATACACAACATGGAGGACACGTTGATATTTTAGTGAAACATCAACGTGGTAAATTTGAATGGATCGGCGAAGCTAAACTATGGGATGGCCCCAAATATATTCATGATGGATGGATACAGCTTACTGAGCGATATGGTACAGGTACATGTCGAGATGACCATGGAGGAATGCTGATTTATATTAAAGCAGATAAATCTGCTGTTAAATTTAACGACTGGAAAAATTATCTCTCTGCGAATGTCGATGATGTCACTCTTGAGACAGAGACTATTCCACTTCGTTTCAAATCAGTATCAAAACACCCCGCAACAGATCTACCATACTATGTCAGGCATATGGGGGTGTCTTTGTATCATTATACTGGTAAAAAATTAGAAAAGTAGCATCGCAATACACCCATCAATAAACCCAAGAGCTGTCTGTAAGTCTTTCCTTATTGTCCCATCTGAACATTTTCGCTTTTTGGCTATCGTTCTCAGTGAAATTCCAATCACGAAGTGAGCTATAACAAGCTCATACTCTTCTGGCATATACTTTCGCAAACGCGCTACGCAGCCGTCAATCATGATCCCTTCATCATCATCACATTGCAGGCGTGACTTTTTACCGTGCGGCAGTAATCCTTTAAAACCAGCAGCGATGGGTTGCCAGTCGACTCCACTGCTATCAGCTGCAGCCCAGGCTCCCCAGCGGTCCATTACCTCGTACATGTCACGCATTTTTCTCTCCAATATCATCGATAATTATCATTCCGGTTTCGCCCCATATTTTTGATGTCCGGGCGTCCCAAATGTGGGAATCATCCTCAAACAAGGCGTCCAACAGAGATTTTGTTAAGTTGTCCAGATCGGGTTTTTGCTGGTGGGGCTGGCCGTCCATCTCCGCGCGCTTTTTCTTGCTCCAGCTCTGCGGCATCGGCAGAACGTAGGTAATATGGGCTCCGGACTCCGGAACGCGGATATCATGCAGGCGGGCTTCATCGCAGAACATGCGGTAGCGCATCACCGGCGGGCGCTGCTTCCACTTATCAGCGCGGGTCATGCGGGGTTTTCCGACTGGAGTGATGATGTATTTAGGCATCGGCGCCCTCGCCTAGCAGATAGATAACCTGCACCAGCAGCTCTGATTCGGTGCCGTGTTTCATTTCCCAGGCGCGACGGCCAGCATGAATCGCCACACCATAACCGCCGTTGCGATGATGCATATGGCACAGGGGAAGTGATTTCCGATGGTCAGCGCGCTGGCTTGTGCCCTGCCCGGTTCGGATGTGGTGGATTTCCGCAGGCGTTTCGCCCAGGTTCAGGTTGCGGCACACCATACAGCCCAGTGCGGCCACACGCGAAAGATGGAGGCTATCTGCTTTCTTCATGCTGGACCACCAGCATAAGCAGAAACACCGCACATAGACGGGCGGTGAG
Source organism: Enterobacter genomosp. S (assembly GCF_001631805.1). Lineage (NCBI taxonomy): Bacteria > Pseudomonadati > Pseudomonadota > Gammaproteobacteria > Enterobacterales > Enterobacteriaceae > Enterobacter > Enterobacter genomosp. S. The sequence goes on from NZ_LVVA01000012.1 coordinate 6,034, forward strand.
ACTTGTTTAGAGTAATGCTCTGCGCCATTTTGATTCCTCAGGTTGGCGCAGTAATCAGTGGGTGTTCAGCCCGTTTGATTATTATAAATCAACACTTACGGCTTGAGAACCTTAAGTGCTTCTGGCAGGGACTTTAAGTTTATTATCCGATCTTCATCGTCCAGAGTCTGGGCTGAAAGCCCTTTTCCTTCCTGGCGAATCAGTGTGCGCAATGCCTTGCTGGTCACCAGGTAATCCGTTATTTCACCATCAGTAAGACATAAAACAAGTATTCCGTCTTTGGTGAGACCGGCAGCAAATTCGTTCAATTTCATGGGTACATCCCTAAAAATGGATTTCCCCTTGCGGGGGCGGTCCTTTTCTCCCTGTGAACTGATTTCATAAAGGTTTCCGCTAACCAGATGTCTAATAGGTTAGAAAGATCAATTAACTGTAATTGACCTGTCTAACCGATCTGCTTTCAAGCCACAGAAATCAGATCCAGCCTTTTTAAATCACAGGCCGATTGTCAGTATCGGTCACACGATTCAGGAGGTGCGTTACCACGCCCATTACGGTTGCATCGTCCAGCGCATCGCCCTCGATAGCCTCTCCATCCTGAGTGATCAGCGCCTTCCCCTGGACTTTTGCGAAATCCAGACTGCCACAGAACGAAATCAGGACGGTGTCACTCACTTCCGGCTTTCTGGCGACGTTTATGATCGCGTACCCGGCTGATGTTTCGATGGTTCGGCAGTTGCCGTCATAGCCGCAAAGGCTGGTGATAGTGAGTATCGGTTCTTCATAGTCTGCTGCTGGTGATGGAAAACCCATGAAAATCACCCCTGATAATTAACTGTATATTTATACAGTAACACCAAAAAAACTAGGGTCAAGATTTTGGGCGTAAAAAACCCGCCGTAGCGGGTAAATGCTTAATTAACAATCAATTGCTCTCATAGCCAGGACCACCAGTAGGTATTAAAACAACTAGCCATACTGCCCCTAATGACAGCTCCATCAGGTTTACGTTTTTACCTCGTGCTTATCGCGCAGTTGCTTGTGCTTGTAGTATTGGGTAACGGAAAACGCAGCATGCAGAAAACCGCAGGTGCATTTCTGCATCTGTGACAAGGTGAGGAGTTCAGATTGTGGTCGCATTTAAGTCCCCTTAAATGCGCAGAAGTCATCGAAGTTGTTCAGGCTCCGATGACATGATTATGGCTGGATGATTATGGAAAATCAAAATTATTAGTTATGTTTGATTTGTTCAAGAGTGGCTTTCATGCCAACCAAGGAAATGTTTAATTCTTTAACTTTTTCTGTGTTGTAAAACTTCGAGTTAAGCCAGTACTCTGACTTTTCTAAACATCTCTTAGCCAGATCCCGATCATAATCAATAACATCAGATGATGCTTCATACCAAAGTCTATAAAGATGCTCTTCCTGTTCTGTGTCGTTTGGCTCACCACGTCTCAGTTTTTCTGTGTATACAACTGTAGGCGAAATTGCATTGGTTAATCCCTTGATAGCTTTCAGCCTGAGTTCGGACTTATTTTTATTCCACTCATGCAGTCGTTCTACCATCCATACAAGTAAAGTATCCATGGAGTTGCCGTTTTAAGTAAATCGTTTTGCGTTGGCGACTGGAGGGCCGAGTTTATGCTTTTTCGCATCGCTTTCGGTTGGCTGGCCGGAATAGATCCGGGCATGCTCCTCTGGCAAATTGGTTGTCTGACCTCTCGGGTTTTCATGGGTTAACCTTCAATCGCAACACTGAAGGCAAGAGCTGAACACCCCCAGGGTGAACTGGTAGACATCGGCACAACCTCCGTCGCCACTCTTTGCCCACTATCCAATCTTGTTCCATCCCCTGGTCAGACACTCAGATGTTGCGCTCTGCAGCGGCATGCGGGGGAATACAAAAACTCGGACAAAATAAGGCCCTCCTTTCTGGATCTCTCGCGGGGATAAAACTATTAAACAGGCGTTCGTCTAAAAATTCAACTATACAACATATGGTTTTTTTCAGATCTTAGGTGCAGCTGAAATCATCGCCGCCCAGCATAACTTCGCCCTGTGACCGCAGCACCCGGAACGCCTCTTTGAAACCGGCGCGCAAGTCAGAACGCCATGTTTTTTTGTTCAATCGACCATATTTTTTCCCCATCCATGCTGTTTGGCCGACACGCTCAAGATGTGGAGGATCAAACACAACAACCGGGAACGACGCATCAGCGAACGGCAGCGCGCGGAAGTCTGCAATCAAATCAGGACGGATAACGAGGCGGCGGCCGTCGCATAATTCGTGCTCTTCGCTGCGAATATCGGCGAAGAGCGTGCGCGTATCGCGTTTGTTGAACCAGAACATGCGGGAACCGCAGCACATATCCAGGATTGTTTGCTCAGACATGCTCACTTTGCCTCCACTAACTCTTTCCATTTTTCTTGAAGTAATCGCCGGGCCGCAGCCTCTCCATCAGGCGGGAACGAAAATCCCGCGCGGATGCCAGGACAACCGTTCGAACAACGGACCTCTGCCGAACCCCAGTTCATTCCCCGACTGCGGACCCTCAGTGCAGGAGACATGCCGCATACAGGGCATTTAGGTAAATCAGTCATTTCCCAGCCCCTCCAGCAGATGCTTGTGGCAGCGCAGCTCGCGAACGGCCACCTGCAGACGCTGCAGCTTTGCCAGCTTCGCTTTCGTGCGGCGGATTTCAGTCGAGATATATCGTGAAGACGGAATGATCAGGTCATCCGGACGGCTTGCGAATGCCGGGATATCCCGAATAATTTCAGCAGTGGATTTGCTGTCTGGCGCAGCTGCTTGGTCGCTACCCTCTGGCGCTGGTTCCTGCGGTTCTGGCTTAGTGGCCGGTTCACCCGCAAGACTCCAGGTGATGTTTTTACCGTCCACATGGCGCAGGACCAGGCCGTCCTTGCACATTGCACCCAGCGAAGCGTTAAGGGCTCTAGGGCTTTTACCCAGCTTTTCAGCGACCTGATTGGCGCTCATGGCCCCCTGCCCCTGCATTGCTGGCAGCACCCTCTCAACCAGCGGCGAGACCTGCTTTGGTCTGATACGCTTCGGCTTCTGCTCTGTCGCGGTACCGAGGAACCAGCCGCCATCCACAAAATCACATAACCCCTGCTCTTTCTGCTCGCGCAGCATTTTCAGCGCTTCAACGGGCTCGATATCCAGACGGGCAGCAACCTCGCGATATGTTGCTTTTTTCATGGCTTTCAGTGCATCCAATACGGTTTCCATAGTTTTCTCCTCAAAATTCACTTAACAGGTCTCAGGTGGCTAACGTTTCCGCGATAGCTCTCCCAGTCAAAATTCACCCAAATGCCGTTATCCATGCGCAGGCGATCGATGACCCTTGCCCCCAGGGTCTCTACCAGCGCGTCGTAATTCAGGTTGGTCAGAACGCCAACGGGGCGCATAGCGGCCAGCCGGCGATCGATAATCTGGTTCAACAAAACTTTCTCGCCGCGGCTGTCGCGCTGAATGCCTACTTCGTCGAGCACCAGCAAATCCACTTTGCAGAGGTCATCCAGCAGCGCGGCTTCAGAGCGCCCTTCGTCATAACAAGCCCTGGCGCGCAGGGTCAGGTCCGGCACGGTCACAATCAGAACCGTTCGCCCCTGTTTCAGCAGATAATTTCCAATCGCCGCTGAGAGGTGATTTTTCCCAGTACCAGGCTTTCCGGTGAAAACGAAACTGGCGAACCCGGTACCAAAATTTTGCGCATAGCTCTTTGCCATACTCAGAGCATGCCGCTGGCCGTCGCCCTCCACCGTGTAATTCGCGAAGCTGCAGCTGCGGTGCAGGTTCTGGATTCCGGATCGCCCGAAAATTTTCTCTGCCCGCGCCTGCTGGTTGATCTTGTCGATCTCAGCTGCGCGCTTTTGCCCTTCTTCGCGCTGCCAGGCCATTAACTCAGCTGCACTTTTGAATTTGGGTTCAATGCCTGCCGGAATCACACGGCGAAGGCGATCGAGAATCGAACCTGCGTTTTGCATGCTTACCCCCTGAATCCTGGCGGAACGGTGTTATCGGGACGGGAGATCTGATTGATATCCCGTCCACCAGCCTGGTAATGCCCTGTGCCCGGCGCCGACAGGCGGATAATCAGGTCATCCCATTTTTCGCGCAGTTTGGCGGGGCATTTGACCTGGCGAACCCAGAACGTATCGCTCTGGACGCGCTTGAACATTTCACAAATTTGCTTGTGGCTACGGCCATCAAGGGTGCGCATCAGACGAATATCATTCGCCCAGGCCGTCCAGTTCGGCTCTTTCGGACGAACGATCTCGCCGTCAAAAGTCGCGGCCTCCTCGTAGAGTTTCAGCACGCGCTTCCAAATCCATTGCGCACAGGTCAAATCTTCCTGGCTGCCCCACTGGCGTTTTGCAGGGCTGCAGACCACCGCATCTGGGTGGCGCTTTAAAAAATCGGTTTTTGTCAATTTTCCGTCCGACGGCGGAGCGTCCGGACAAGAAGTATTTTCTGGTTCTTTGACTGGTTCAGAAGAGTGACTGATTCTGGGTGAATCTCCTTCACTATCCCCTGGTGAATGTGTTGCACCATCTGGTGAATCTCCTGCACCAGTCCCTGGTGAATTTGCTTCACCATCCTGGTGAATCACCTGCACTACCCTCGCACTGGTATTTGCACCGCTCAGGGTTAGTCGGTAGAAATTGCTGCCATTGCCTTTCGGCCCCGATCTGGTCTCTTTTCGCATCAGTCCAGACTCGCAAAGCGCAGCAACATGATTCATGACGGAACGACGGCTGATCTCACACTGATCAGCGATATGCTGATAGCTCGGCCAGCATTCGCCCTGGTCACTTGCGTTATCGGCCAGCTTAAGCAGGACCAGCTTACGAAGCGGATTTCCTACCTTGACCTTCATCGCCTGAACCATCAGTTCCATGCTCATAGAACACCTCAATACAACTGAACTAGGCTGCGTTCGAACAAGTCGAAACCAGCTTCACCTTGACGCCGACCATCTGCGCCAGCGCGTCGATCGCTTCCAAAGTTTCGCGTCGGATTACTGGTTTCGGTTTGCCAGTGAAGACCGCATTGGTGGCTTCGATGCACTCTTTGTTAACCCTGGCTGCCTGGTAGTGCATGCAGTCTTTCTGCGCCAGTTCGTTATCAATGGCGGTACGGATGGCATAGCTCAGCGCTTCCGCCTGTTTCAGGTAATTAGGCGTATCGTTGCGGAATGCACGCTGAATAATCTGCTTGTTGTTGTGCAGTCGGCGCGCGTATTCATCAGGGTCCGTCACGTTATCCAATGGCTGAAGCAGATCGCCAAAGTGATGCGGGGTTATCAGCTGCGTGACTGTCTTCCAGCCCTTTTCCTGCGCCCAGGACTCCAGCTCGCATGCAAGTTTTTTGATTTCCATCAGTCAGTATCCTCCTGAGCTGTTGTGTTATTTTTTGGCTTGTAATCAGGCCAAATTTCAGCCCAATCGCTTGGCCGCATGTCAGAACGAGAAACCTTTCCATCGGTAAAGGTTTCGATAACGATGCATCGACTCGGCGAAATAGCAGCCCGCCCCGTTGCAAGTTGGGAGAGGTAAGATTTCGAGATCCCAAGGTGTTGCTCCAGCGCCTTGCGGATCTTTGGTCCACCGGCTTTCAAAAAGTCATTGAGTTGCATAATTGCTCCTGTGTGTTGAGCTGTGAGTTTATAAACCACTAAACATTAATGTCAAGTTTTTGCTTATTTAGAAATTACTAATCAAAATGACTGCATGGACACAAAAGAAATCAGGCGTAAGCGCCTAGCGGCATGGTTTTCCAGCAGAACCCTGCCGGAGAAAGAGAAGAGCTATCTTTCACAGCTGATCAACGGCAAAGCGTCGTTCGGCGAGAGAGCTGCGCGCCGTATTGAACGAGATTACGGCATGGCTCCTGGTTATCTTGATGAAGAACCTATGGGTGAAGAGATAAGATCCCCTCGCCCATTCGACGCGCGCCATGAAGAACTGCTAGACCTTTTCGACAGTCTTGCTGAATGGGAAAAAGAGCAGCACATGGTAAATCTCAGGGCCCAAGTTAACTCCATAGACAATGAGCTCAAGGCAAGGCTTAAAGGCAAGAGCAAACAAGAAATCCTTCAGATGCTCAAAGACCTCGAAATAGACTAACTTCCCTAGAGACCGCCTGTTGCGGTCTTTTTTTTCTCCAAATTCAACCACATCCATTTTTTTACGTCTTTTTGTTTACTATTAACTTTACATTATGGTTTATTTGTTTATAAACTTAGACCAACAAAACACGCAGTAATCAGTAAACGTTCCGCCTACCCGGCGATAAGGGTAAACAGAGCGAACAGGCAGGATGCCCACGAAGTAGCCGCCCGGGGCATATGAAGATCGGGATGATTCGCCAGTGTGAAATGGAGAAAGCCAATGGATGAGAAGTTAGAAGCGCTTTTAGAAAAAATTGCTCGTCTGGAGCTGGCAGCCAAACGAGGGTTGCAGTTCAACGAAGAGATTAAGCCTCATTTAACACAAGGCCACATTGTCTCAGTCGAATACTGCAACACAACGTTAAAGCACTGCGCTCTGTTCCGGGAATGGATCAACGAGTGCTTCGGATCATCAGAATAGATGCCTGCTCGGACATTCCGTGTCCCTGTACGTAGACTTTTTGGTGCTCTGCTTGGGTCAAGTTATAAAGGGTTTCATCGCCTTCAGAATGAATATTTCCTTCGATGATGTCACCTTTTACAACCTCATACCCGCCGGAAAGCTCAGCAACCGTGAATTCTCCGAATTGGTCACGGATAACGATGTAACCAATGCGGTGCTCATGATGTACGACGACTCCGCGCATGACAGTTTCCTTCTGGATGTGTGAGAGCAACCAGAATACCACCGAGCCTGAAGTGGTTGTAAAAGACAGGCACACGTTTTATTGACCTGCATCTATTGACAGGAGATTTTCAGAATTCCCATACAACACGAAAGCGCACTCAATTCTATTCTTTGAGTTTTGTCGTTAAATCCAAATTCCATTGAGTGCGCTTCCGGTTGTGGTGAATGCAGCTAAGCGCGTGCGGCAGAGTTGAATAATCAACCTGGTTGGGTGGATTGTTGCCGGCGTTAATTCTTTAACTCGTTAACGTCACCGGGAGGCACCCGGCACCACAATATTCATTGCTGTGTGTAGTCTTTGCCCATCTCAGGGTGGGCATTCTTTTTATCTGATGGTGAATATATGGACCAGCTACAGGTCATCGAATTATTTATGCTCCGTACCGGAGCCAGTAAAGAATTAGCCAGTAAGTATATCAAAGAATGTGACGGAGTTTTACATACTGCGCTTGTTATTTTCAAAGCAGACATGAATGAAGGGAAAATTAAACTATGAAAGGTCAACATTACGGAACAATGGAAGTACTACGTTTCTGTGTCGTTCCGGGCATGCTGGTGCGTCATGAGGGCAGAACCTGGAAGGCCGGAGTGACCCGCAGAGGAAAACTCATCCTCTCCTCAGCGCACTGCAATAAGCTTGTTAAAGACGATGAAGTCCAGATCCTGCTGGATGGTCGCGGAAATCCACTGGGTGATTACTCTCCTTTATTGTTTGAGGTGGTTTATCACGCCCGTGATTACGAAATGACGGATGTGGTAAGTAACTTTGTGAAAGTACAGACCAGGCATTAATTCTTCGGGCAACACGCCTACTACAAAATGAAAACTACATGTTATTGCGCTGAATGCTACGGGCGCGGGGATTCGTGCGATCTTTATCCGGCAGAAATACCATTTCGCACTAAACGCGAAATTAAATACTTCTGTAAAGGAAAAGACTGCGAAACCAGATACAGAAAAAGAGTTTCCGCCTTACTTACTAAAAGCAGGTCGACACGAAAATATAACTCCTTTAATAAATGGTAAATCATCATGACTACAGAAATTAAAGTTCAGACTGATGAACAAAAACCTCATATCGTAGGTTATTTCCCTGATCCAGAATCTGAGCAGGAAGGTATTAAACGCGTGGCAACAAGTATTAATGCGAAGAATATCGAGCATGCGAAAGCGAAAGGCAATTTAATTTTTCTGGAAGAATATGAACACGCCCAATCTGCCGCTTACAAAATGCTTGTTTGCGAAGACGGGCCTCATATCGCCCATCGCCCTGCTCGCGGTGTCTGGGATACTGATTTCTTATACACCTACGAATGGACCGAAGAAGTTGGATATCCGATTCTGCGTGACGCAGGCCCGGTAAATTTCGACGCGCTTTCTACACAGCAGCGTATTGCGGTTCTTGTTAAATACGACTCCACAGAGATTCAGAAAGCCGATCTCCCTGCCGCCTTTGCCCTCTTCCAGGATGAAGCTGGCACATTTGAAGGACATGTTGTCGAGGCGATATGCAGAACCCCGGAAATCGCGAGCATGTATCCGGAGCGTATCCAGCACGCTATCGGCTGGGTCGGTGCAAAATGCGATCCTGGAGACCAGTGGCCCGATATTCAAAAAGAGTTACGTAAATGGCAGAAGCGTATGGAGGAGAACCGCAAACCGTCCGCGCCTTCTAAATCGATCGTTGAAATCGCCAGAGAAAAGGCAGCTCAGGAAAAAATGATGCCTAAGGCTGACGCAGCTGATTCAGCGAAACGTCCGAAGCGAACCTATAAGCACACCTACCAGACGCTGGATCAGGAAGTGGCCACCGCTCTGTGGCCGGGCGACGTTAATCCCGGAAACGTCGATGGTGAAGTTTACCGCTGGGCCAAACGCGATGTTATCGAAAAAGACCGCGAGGACTGGAAGCGAATCTCCATGGCGCTGCGCACTACAGAACACATTCTGAAGTACGACCCCCTCACCATTCGCGACCTGGTACAGCAGCGACCGGAAAATATTCATAAAAACCCGGTAGCGCTGAATGAGTACATCAGCAACTTCCTGGCTAAAAATGGAGTTTACGAGAATGAAGCCGAGCAGGAAAAGACAACCGCAACTGACACACTGGATGCTTCAGCGACAGAAGCTGGCTCAGTGGGAACGAAACACACTGGCGATGAATCAGGTGCGGGGACGGTGGAAACTACGCCACAGGTAGAAACAGAGCGCCAGGGGCCCTTCTATTACCGCTCAGCGACCGGCGACAAAATTGGCCGGGCTAACAAATTGCCAAAACTTGAAGAGGTTCTGTCTCAGGGATGCATTGAAATCAGCCAGGAGGAGTACCAGGCGCGCAAAAAAGGCACCTACAAAGATGATGCCGGGCGGTCAGCCACAGACAACAAGGAACTGCCGGCCGTCTGTCCCGGTCGTGCCGCGCAGCTCGAGAAAGAGCTTAACGACGCTTTTGCCGATGGTACCGCGAGCGACAATCAGACAAAGATCGAGAAAATTGGTGATGGTGTGTTTTCCGTCGATAACCTGATGGCCAGCGCCGCCGCGAAAGATCAAAACATCTATGTTCCGGAGGATAATCGCCAGGACATGACGGTGCGCCAGATTGAAGTTGTCTACGCTCTTGACGATCTGCTGTCTGGTCGCACCGAAATAATGACAAAAGAAGAAGCTGAGGGCGTGGTCAGCTGCACCGGCCATCTGATCCCACATATTATGCCAATGTTGATGGATACCATCATCAAGACGGAATCCTGTCTGTCACCAGCGTTCAGTAATGAAGAGATCCACGACGTGGCCACTACCATTCTGGATGCCTGGTCCGATAAGGAGGCTGAGCGTGAGAAAATCGCCACCGATGCCATCGTGGAGTATCGGTCTGAGCCTGAGTTGCCACAACCGGCCGTTATCGATCCGCCAGTTATCACCGCCAAATCGAAAAAGGCTGATGACCATAATCCTCAGCAGGTGGTGAACGTGATGCAGCCGACAGCCCTCACCTACCAGCAGCAGCTGACCATCGCCGCGCTGCATGGCCTGTGCGCTAACCCTGCGCACGGTAATGCCCTGGATGACCTGCCAGCCATCGCCGCTGATCTTGTCGCGGGCATTATCCAACTGCAGGAGAACGATGATGAGTAAGGCCAGAGAGGCGATCGCATGCAGCCGCTTCGCTGAGTTCCCCGACGTTCTGGTAACGCTCGGGCTTAACCGGGCATTCGCTATCAGGGAAAAGCGCAGCGTCCCGCAGTCCCTGCGTGCCGGTGGCCGGGTGATGATTTCCAGAATTCAGCACCCACAGCTGCGGGCAACGGTCGAGGAGATGTGCACCTGTCCCTATCCGGAGGTGCAGGTGGCTCGGATCCGCGATTGCGTGAAGCGTATGGAATCAGCCCTGATCAGAGCTCAGAAAAAGTTAGGTGATTTTCAGTAATCAGTAAAAGCCAGCTGCATCGAGCATAATCGCAGCTGGCTATCGAGGTGCATATGAAGCTTTTATCACTCGAGCGCTGGGCGGAAGAACGCTATGAAGTGCCTCCGCAGATAGGAACCCTCAGAAAATGGGCGCGCAACGGTAATATTTACCCGCCACCGGAAAAAGAGGGAACAGAGTACAAAGTCAGGCCCGATGCCATTTTTATCAGACCAAACAAATACTGTAAGACCGTTAACACAAATCAGAGCAGATACCCGTTAAAAGGGCGATTGATAGAGAGGATTATCGATGGCGAGGCCGGAAAAGTATGATGCAAATCTGCCGAAAAATCTGACCTACCGCAAAGCCAGGAAAACTTACGCCTGGCGTAATCCAATCGACGGAAAAGAAATTCCCTTGGGCAAGATTTCTCGCAGGGATGCGATAGCCCAGGCCATTGAAGCAAACCACTACATCGAAAAAAATTACTCTCCGATCGCCTTGCTCGAGCAGTTGAAAGGCACCAACGACTACACAATGGCTAACTGGATAGATCGGTACGAAGTCATTCTTCAGCGCCGCAAGCTGGCTGCAAATACGTATAAGGTTCGCGCCGGGCAGTTGGCAACTATTGGTGAGCATTTCGGCCCGATGATACTTGCCAGCATAACAACGCGGGATGTTGCTGAATTTCTTGAACGTTGGACGGCGTGCGGCAAAACTACAATGGCGGGCACCATGCGCTCAGTATTGTCTGACGTTTTCCGCGAAGCGGTTGTTGAGGGGCGTGTTGACGTGAATCCGGTCACCCCTACCCGCGCACCGAAGATTGAGGTTCAGCGCGAACGCCTCGAGTACGAAATGTTTGTGGCCGTGCGTGCAGGTGCTGAACGCATGCCGGCATGGTTTGGCCTGGCGATGGATTTGGCGCTGGTCACCGCCCAGCGGCGCGAAGACGTCGCCCGGATGCGCTTCACCGACATCAGAGACGATCGACTGTACGTCGAGCAGCAGAAGACCGGGGCCTGTCTGGCCATACCCTTATCATTGACGCTGAAAGCATCAGGCCTGCGGCTATCGACCGTGATCGACCGCTGCCGTCTGGTTAGCCGGTGCGATTTTTTGATAAGCCCGGGGATCCGCAAAAACAGCGAAGACGGCAGTATAAATCTCGATAGCCTGACGAAAGGTTTTGTGAAAGCGAGGAATTTTTCCGGACTGGAGTTTACTGACAGGCCACCTTCATTTCATGAGATCCGAAGCCTGTCGGGGAGGATGTACGAGAAGGAGTTAGGAAAGGAGTTTGTTCAGCGGCTGTTCGGTCACAAGTCAGAAAAAATGACAACGAAGTACCTGGACAGCAGAAAAAAAGAATTCATGATGATTTAAAAATTAGCGTGTAAATGAATTGTGAATGTTAAAAACGGTGTGGTATAACGAGAAATGCCGGATATTGAAGTTCGGACAATTTTAGGACATTTTCGGACGGAGCGCCGTAAGTGACTGAAATAGAACGTAGATAAAAAGAGACCGAATACGATTCCTGTATTCGGTCCAGGGAAATGGCTCTTGGGAGAGAGCCGTGCGCTAAAAGTTGGCATTAATGCAGGCTCAATCGCCTTGCCCTTTAAGAATAGATGACGACGTCAGGTTTTCCAGTCCACAGTAAAAGTGGCCTGAAAAAAAGCGTTAAAACATCACTAAATGTGAAAAACCGCAGAGCTTTTACAAGCACCTGCGGTTTTTTATTGGAAACCTGACTGCTAACAGAGTTTTTCAGCGCGCTCAATAAACGGCGCCAGGCTCTTCTTCTGCCCGGGGTTTGCCGGATCCTCGACCTGGATCACGCTGACAGGCTGTCCGTTACTTTTGCCGCTGGCAACCTGCTGCTCCGCAACGTCATTTAACGGATACTGCACGAGCGTGCTGGGATTAATGACGTACAGCGCGTGGCCGGGACGGCAGGTGAGCATGACCTCTTCACGGTTGAAAGCCCAGTTGTCCTTGCCCACCTCGAACCGGCTGACGGTGATGACCTGCGGCGCGGCCAGCGCACTGCTGGCACAGGTGAGAAGTAAAAGAGAAAGCAGCGTCTTTTTCATATGTTATTTAACCTTGTCAGAAGGGTTCCCAGGTCGCGAACAGGCTGACGGCCGCCAGTACCAGCGCCCCCAGCACCACTTCTGCCTGTGTCATCCTGATAAAAATCTGTTGTTCCCGCCCGGCATCAGGGCGAAAGCGTGGCACAAGAAAATACCGATTCGCCAGCGCAATTGCCACCATCATGATGACCAGCGCACATTTGAACAACAACAGCCGTACATAAGGCGCCTGCCACGGCACGTCTATGCCCACGATAAAGAGCGTGTTGATGATCCCGGTCAGCAGCACGCCGCCAACGGCGTAATGCCCCACGCGGGAGAAGCGCATCATGGTGAAGATAGCGGCTGGCTGCCAGCGGCCTTTCGCCAGACGCATACAGAACAGCAGCGGCAGTAACCCGCCCACCCAGGTCGCGGCGCACAGTAGATGAACCGCATGGTTCAAACGATGCAACGCTCCCGGTGCGCCGCCGTTCATTGCGGCATGTCCGACGCCCGCCAGCAGCACAAGTTGCCCCATGGCAAGGAGTAACAGCCGCGAGCCTTTCTGCTGAGTAAGCCATGCTGCGCCCACGGTCACAGCGGCCAAAACCATTTGCCACAGCCAGACGCCACCAAACTGCGTTCCCAGCACGCTGCGCCAGACCGCCGGGCTAATGACGTCGCCCCAGCCGTTACCCATTAACCCACTTTGCAGGCCGAACATCAGCAGAGCAGCCATCAGGCTGATTAAAGCCGCGATTTTCTGCTGGCGCTGGAAACGCTGCGTCATGAGGCGCTGCAACGAAGACGGTGCAAACCAGACGCTGTAAAGCGCATTGCCAAAAAGCAGCAACAGTGCAGCAAAATGGATAAAGCGTAACGCTACGTAGCTCAGGGCCAGCATACTATTGCACGCTAAAGTGATAGCTGCCCTTGGTTTTGTGGCCGTCCACGGAGACCACGTGCCAGTCCACCGTGTAGGTGCCGGTCGGCAACGGTTTCCCAAGAGGAACGATTAGCTTTGCGTTATCCTTCTCGTCACGCTTCACCGCACCGGTCTGGATCGTGTGCTTCTGCGCGTCCGTCACTACAACGCCGCTAAAGGCTGGCTCAATGCCTTCCGAGAAATTCAGGATAATGACGTCGGGTGCCGTCGCGACGGTATTCTCCTGCGGGGATTGTTGCTTAAGGTGCGCATGGGCCAGAGCTGAGGGCGCGGTTGCTGAAGAGAGCAGAAAAACCAGGGCGCACGCGACGCGGGAAGGGGTAAAGTGCATCACAATCATTCCTTTTCGTTATGCCTGAATGCTAAAGAATAACTCTGTATAATTAACGAGTCGAGGAACATCCTTTGCTCCCTTGTCATCGTTGAACAATCGCGGTAACGTTGCCGCCGCAGAAAAAGGAGAAGGAAATGAACGTTAACCTGGCCGCCCTTCCTCAGGACGAGATGGACAAAGTGAATGTCGATCTCGCCGCCGCGGGTGTCGCATTCAAAGAGCGTTACAATATGCCCGTCGTGGCTGAAGTGGTAGAGCGTGAACAGCCTGCGCATCTGCGCGACTGGTTCCGCGAACGTCTGATCGCGCATCGCCTCGCTTCCGTCAACCTCTCGCGCCTGCCGTACGAACCTAAAGTTAAATAAGCTTAACGTCTCGTTACACTTCCTTACGTGTTATGTGGCAGGATAAGAAAACCCTGATAAATTTAGGTGTAATCTTAAAATCCCAGCGACTTAGTGTATAAGGAAGTCACGATGTCACGATGGAATATAGCCGCGGCCCAGTATGCACCGCGGCACAACTGTGTTGATGAGCACGTAAAACACCACCTGCACTTCATTGACGAGGCGGCCTGCCAGGGTTGCGATTTAGTCGTCTTTCCCGAGCTTTCCCTTACCGGCCCTGGCGGGGCAACTTTACCCCCACCGCCTGACGATTTGCAGCTTGCTCCCCTCCTTCACGCCGCGCAGTCACGTTTCATCACGGTGATTGCCGGTATTACGCTCCAGCAACACGGCCAGCGTAAGAAAGGACTCGCGCTTTTCACGCCCAGCCTGTCGACCATCCGGCGTTATCCGCAGGGCAACGGTGCGGGTGTGATCCCTGGCGATAAACGACTATCCATCGTTGATAACCAGGCTGACGCCCCGGAACTGGACCCGGAGGCAACCCTTTTCACCAGCAGCCTGGCGGTGGGCGAGCACCGCTGGCGGCAGTCCATCGGTTCGTTACAACGCTTCGCGCATAAATACGCCATCGCGGTGTTGATGGCGAACGCGCGCAGCGGCAGTGCATTATGGGATGAAAAAGGTCAGCTGATCGTGCGTGCCGACAAGGGCGAACTGCTGTTAACCGGTTCTTTAGGTCGACAGGGTTGGCAAGGCGATATCATTCCATTAGGCTAAGCCTTTTAGGATCAGGAGCGATCAATGCTACGCGTTATTGATACCGAAACTTGCGATTTGCAGGGCGGAATTGTGGAAGTCGCTTCTGTCGACGTGATTGACGGAAAGATAGTCAACCCAATGAGCCACCTGGTGCGCCCGGATCGCCCCATCAGTGCGCAGGCGATGGCCATTCATCGCATTACGGAATCGATGGTGGCGGACAAGCCGTGGATTGAAGAGATCATCCCTCTCTACCACGGCAGCCAGTGGTACGTCGCGCATAACGCCAGTTTTGACCGCCGTGTGCTGCCGGAGATGCCCGGCGAATGGATTTGCACCATGAAGCTGGCGCGCCGCCTGTG
Organism: Enterobacter genomosp. S; assembly: GCF_001631805.1. Taxonomy (NCBI): domain Bacteria; kingdom Pseudomonadati; phylum Pseudomonadota; class Gammaproteobacteria; order Enterobacterales; family Enterobacteriaceae; genus Enterobacter; species Enterobacter genomosp. S. The sequence goes on from NZ_LVVA01000012.1 coordinate 21,166, forward strand.
GCCGGGGATCAAATACAGCAATATGGCGCTGTATAAGTCGCGCAAACTCAGCGTGCGGACGCCGGAAGGGCTGCATCATCACCGCGCCTTGTATGACTGCTACATCACCGCGGCGCTCCTGATTGATATCATGAATACATCCGGCTGGACGCCAGACGATATGGCGACCATTACCGGCCGCCCCGCACTACTGACCACCTTCACGTTCGGTAAATATCGGGGGAAACCGGTAGCGGAAGTGGCGGACAACGATCCGGGCTACCTGCGCTGGCTGTACAACAACCTCGACAGAATGAGCCCGGAACTGCGCCTGACGCTGAAGCATTATTTAGGCGAAGCCTGAGTTCCCGCGTGGCCTGGCAGCGTATCCTGCGCCAGGCCAATCAAAAAGGCATATTCCAGCGCCACCCCTTCATAGGATTTAAATCGCCCTGATTTCCCGCCGTGCCCCGAGTCCATATCGGTACACAGCAGCAGCAGATTATCGTCTGTTTTCAACTCGCGCAGCTTCGCCACCCATTTCGCTGGCTCCCAGTACTGCACCTGAGAATCGTGCAGGCCGGTGGTCACCAGCATATGCGGATAAGCTTTCGCCTCGACGTTATCGTACGGACTGTACTCTTTCATGTACCGGTAATAGGTTTCATCCTGCGGGTTCCCCCACTCCTCAAACTCACCGGTGGTCAGCGGAATAGACTCGTCCAGCATGGTCGTCACCACGTCCACAAACGGCACCTGGGCGATAACGCCTTTGAAAAGCTCAGGCCGCTGGTTAATCACAGCGCCTATTAGCATGCCTCCGGCGCTGCCCCCCATGCCAAAGCAGAGCTGCGGATCGCCATACCCCTGGGCAAGCAGCGCATCGCAGACATCCAGGTAATCATTGAAGGTATTTTTCTTTTTGAGAAATTTTCCGTCTTCATACCAGTGCTGCCCGAGCTCGCCGCCGCCGCGAATATGGGCAATCGCATAAACAAAGCCACGGTCGAGCAGGCTCAGCCTGCTGCTGCTGAAATCGGCGTCCATGCTGGATCCATAGGAGCCATAACCGTAGACGAGGATGGGGTTTTTGCCTTTGTTGAAGTGATCCTTGTGGTAGACGAGAGACACGGGGACTTCGACGCCGTCGCGCGCGGTCACCCACAGGTGCTCACTGCGATAATTCTCCGACTCAAATCCCCGGACCTCCGCCTGTTTAATCACCTGACGCTGCCCGGTGTCCATATCAAGTTCAAACAACGTGTCCGGGGTAGTCATCGACGAATAGCCATACCGCAGGCGGGACGATTCCGGTTCCGGGTTAAAGCCAATCCACGTGACGTAAGCCGGGTCATCAAACGCAATACCCACCACCTCGCGGGTTTTGCGGTTGATTTGGCGGATACTGGTCAGCCCGCGCTGACGCTCTTCCACCACCAGCCAGTCTGTAAACAGGGTGAACCCCTCCAGCATCACCTGATCGCGCGCGGGAATTAACACTTCCCACTTCCGTTCATCGCGCACTTTGGTTTTATAAAGGCCAAAGTTTTTGCCCTCGCGATTTGAACGCAGGTAAAAGCTGTGCTGGAAGTGATCCAGGCTGTACTCATGATCTTTACGGCGCGGCAGGAAGCACAGCGGCTGCGCATCCGGCAGTTCGGCATCCAGCAGCAGCACCTCAGAAGTGGTGGCGCTGGCAAGGAAGATAATCACGTAGTGGCGAGACGAGGTTTTATGCAGGCTGACGTAGAACGTCTCGTCTTTTTCCTCGTACACCAGCTCGTCGTCGGCGGAGTCGGTCCCCACCGTGTGGCGCCAGACCTGATAAGGCAGCAGCGTTGAGGCATGCTTTTTAACGTAGTAAACCGTTTCTGAATCGTTGCCCCATACAAAATCGGGGGAAACATTATCCAGCATTTCGGGATACCAGTTTCCCGTTTCAAGATTGCGGAAGCGCAAACCGTACTGCCGGCGGGAAAGATAATCTTCCGCCAGCGCCATAATAGCGTTATCAGGAGAAATCGACATGCCGCCCAGCGTGTAAAACTCACTGTGGGCCGCACGTTTGTTGGCATCAAGCAGGATATCCCATTCGTCCCACTCGGCACTCAGCACCGACTGGCGCTGATAAATGGGATATTCGTTTCCCGGCTCGTAAATATGGCGATAGCGATAGCCGTTTTTACACCACGGGGCTGAGACATCGCGCTGGGGAATACGTTGCACCATTTCGCTCAGGAGCCTGTCCTGAAGCGCCTGCTGGCTGGCCATGACCTTTCGGCCATAGTCGTTTTCCTCGTGCAGATAGTCGAGCACCTCTGGCCGGGAACGAGAATCGTCCCGCAGCCAGTAGTAGTTATCTATACGCGTATCGCCATGCGTGACGATCGCATAAGGAGTACGTCGGGCTTTTGGAGGCATGGCATTCTTACTTTTTCGTTTTACATCCTATAAGGTTGGCAAAACGCGCGTATGATGCAAGCGAAACATGCCCTTCTATCCCGCGAGGGTCTGTTTCTGCTGCTGAATATCCTGCTCGATCCCCTCACGAACGTCCTGCGGGATCTTCAGCGCATCGCCGAGGGCGTTCAGGTAGCTGCGCTCCATAAAGTGATCGACATCAATGGCGGCACAGCTCAGAAAATAGAGTTCCAGCGCCTCTTCTTCGTTTTTCACGCTTTGCGCCAGGCGCTGCGGATCGAGCGGCTGTTCAATGGCCTGCGCCACCAGCGCCCTGCCCTGCTCCTCGACGCCCGCTTCCCGCATTTGCTGTTCGATCGCGGCGCGTTCACTGGCATCGATATGCCCGTCGCTTTTGGCCGCGAACACCAGCGCGAGGATCAGACGCTCGGTGCGTACGTCTAGCGACGTCGCCTGCTTCCCGTACTGCGGTTCATCCTGATGCGCGTTGCGCACTTTGTCCTTGTATTTATTCCATAAAACGCTGCCCGCAATGGCTCCTCCGCCCGCCAGCAGCGCGCCGGTGCCATATTTCGTCAGCAGCTTCCGCGATGATTTATTGGCAACCAGCAAACCGGCCAGCCCGCCGAGCGCTCCCGGCACCAGCAGCTTGCTTAGACCCTGCTCGCCGGACGACGAGCCTTTTTGTCCCAACAGGGATTGCAGTTGATTCATCCAGCCTGACATATTTTTCCTCACGTTACGGTGCGTACTTTCACAGCCTAAGCGAGCAGGTGTCAGGAAATGTCTGTCAGTGCTAAAGAAGCGCAAATTTATCCCCTGCCCTGGCTATCCCCATACAAGACAGACGCAAACGTTTTCGTTTATACTGCCCGCAACTTTTTCAGGGGGATTTTATGACTCGTTTAGGAACCGCGCTGCGCCCTGCCGCGACGCGCGTAATGCTGTTGGGATCGGGTGAACTGGGTAAAGAAGTGGCCATTGAATGCCAGCGTTTGGGCGTAGAGGTGATTGCGGTGGACCGTTACGCGAACGCCCCAGCGATGCACGTCGCGCATCGCTCGCACGTCATCGATATGCTTGACGGCAATGCCCTGCGGGCGTTGATTGCCGAGGAAAAACCGGATTTCGTGGTGCCTGAAATTGAGGCCATTGCCACTGATGTGTTGGTGGCCCTTGAGCAGGAAGGCCAGCACGTAGTGCCTTGCGCCACAGCGGCAAAACTGACCATGAACCGGGAAGGCATTCGTCGCCTGGCCGCAGAAGAATTACAGCTCCCGACGTCAAGCTACCGTTTTGCCGGGGATAAAGCTGCGTTTCTCCAGGCCGTCGAAGAGATTAGCTACCCGTGCATCATTAAGCCGGTAATGAGCTCCTCCGGCAAAGGGCAGAGCTTTATCCGCGACAGCAGCACGCTGGACAAGGCCTGGGACTATGCCCAGCAGGGCGGTCGTGCCGGTGCCGGGCGCGTCATCGTGGAAGGCGTGGTGAAGTTTGATTTCGAAATTACCCTGCTTACCGTCAGCGCCGTGGACGGCGTTTATTTCTGCGACCCGATTGGTCATCGTCAGGAAGACGGCGATTATCGCCAATCCTGGCAGCCGCAGCAGATGAGCGCGCTGGCGCTGGCGCGCGCGCAGGAGATCGCCGGCAAGACGGTGCTGGCGCTGGGCGGCTATGGCCTGTTCGGCGTGGAACTGTTTGTTTGCGGCGACGAGGTGATTTTCAGCGAAGTCTCCCCTCGCCCGCACGATACCGGGATGGTCACGCTGATTTCACAGGATCTCTCCGAGTTTGCGCTGCACGTGCGCGCTTTCCTCGGCCTGCCGGTTGGCGGCATTCGTCAGTACGGCCCGGCTGCCTCCGCGGTGATCCTGCCGCAGCTGACCAGCCAGAATGTCACCTTTGATAACGTCGAAGGTGCAGTTGGCGCAGGCTTGCAGGTCCGACTGTTCGGCAAACCGGAGATCGACGGCACCCGTCGTCTGGGCGTGGCGTTAGCAACCGGGGATAACGTGGACGAAGCCGTTGCAAGAGCGAAAAGAGCGGCTGCGAACGTCAGCGTTGCAGGATAAAAAAAACGGGCCACGTGGCCCGTTTTTCTTACTGCGAATCGCTTACTGTTTCGCGCCTTCTACCGCTTCGCGAGCCAGTTTAGTGATGCGATCCCAGTCGCCCGCTTCCAGCGCATCCGCAGGAACCAGCCAGGAGCCGCCGATGCACAGCACGCTTTTCAGCGCCAGGTAGTCGCGGTAGTTGGCCGGAGAGATACCGCCCGTTGGGCAGAAACGCACCTGCGAGAATGGACCCGCAATCGCCTGCAACGCTTTGGTGCCGCCGTTCGCTTCAGCCGGGAAGAATTTAAACTCTTTCAGGCCGTAATCCATGCCCAGCATCAGTTCAGAAACGGTGCTGATACCCGGGATCAGAGGAATAGTGCCTTCGGTCGCGGCTTTCAGCAGCGGCTCGGTCAGACCCGGGCTGATGGCAAACTGTGCGCCCGCTTCGGTCACTTCCGCCAGCTGCTGCGCATTCAGAACCGTACCTGCACCAACGATCGCGTCCGGCACTTCTTTGGCGATAGCGCGGATCGCATCCATCGCACAGGCAGTACGCAGGGTCACTTCCAGAACGCGAACGCCACCCGCAACCAGCGCCTTCGCCATCGGGACAGCGTGCTCCAGTTTATTTACCACAATAACCGGCACGACAGGGCCAGTGGTCAGGATTGCTTCTGCACTTGTTTTCCAGTTTTTCATCAGAGTTTTCTCTCGCCAGATCGTTAAAATCAAGTCGTCTTAAAACGTAATACAGGTTGCGCCCTGCTCCGCACCGGAGAGTTTCTCGCGCAACGCACCAAACATTTCACGTCCGGTACCCACGCGCGACGCGCTCAGGTCAGGAATATGTGGCTGACGTGCCGCCAGCTCTGCTTCATCCACCAGCAGGGTTAACTCACCTGTCTGACCGTTAACGCGGATCATGTCACCATCACGGACTTTCGCCAGCAGGCCACCGTCGTAGGCTTCCGGGGTGACGTGGATAGCTGAAGGCACTTTACCGGATGCCCCGGAGAGGCGTCCATCGGTGACCAGCGCAATTTTGAAACGGCGGTCCAATAATACACCAAGCGGCGGCATAAGTTTATGTAATTCTGGCATCCCGTTCGCTTTTGGTCCCTGATGACGCACAACGACCACGCAGTCTTTATCCAGCAGACCCGCGTCAAAGGCAGGTAAAACGTCGTGCTGGCTTTCGAACACCACGGCCGGAGCTTCAATTACCTGATTCTCTTCCGGCACGGCAGAGGTTTTCATCACCGCACGCCCAAGGTTACCGCTCAGCACTTTGGTGCCGCCGTGAGGAGAGAACGGTTTCTCGAAGGTGGCAATGACCTGCGGATCGAGCGAGTCGCTCGCCCCTTCACGCCAGTCCAGCTCACCGTTGTTCAGCCATGGCTCAAGGGTATAGCGATGCAGGCCAAAGCCCGCCACCGTGTTGACATCCTCATGCAGCAGGCCGCCTTTAAGCAGCTCGCGCATCAGCACCGGCACGCCGCCCGCCGCCTGGAAGTGGTTGATGTCCGCCGGACCGTTCGGGTACAGACGCGCCATCAGCGGCACCACGGAGGAGATATCGGAGAAGTCATCCCAGTTAATCAGAATGCCCGCCGCGCGCGCCATTGCGACCAGGTGCATGGTGTGATTGGTTGAACCGCCAGTTGCCAGCAGGGCAACGATCCCATTGACGATGACCTTTTCATCCACCATTTTGCCCATCGGCATCCATTCGTTGCCGTTACCGGTCAGGCGCGTGACCTGACGGGCTGCGGCTTCGGTCAGCGCCTTACGCAGCGGCGCGTCCGGCTGAATGAACGAGGAGCCCGGCAGCTGCATCCCCATAAACTCCACCACCATCTGGTTGGTGTTGGCCGTACCGTAGAATGTACAGGTGCCCGGCGCGTGGTAGGACGCGGCCTCCGCTTCCAGCAGCGCCTTACGATCCGCTTTTCCTTCGGCATACAGCTGGCGAATGCGCACTTTTTCTTTATTTGGCAGACCGCTTGCCATCGGGCCTGACGGCACAAAAATCGCTGGCAGATGGCCAAACGACAGCGCGGCCATCACCAGCCCCGGGACGATTTTGTCGCACACGCCCAGATAGAGCGCGCCATCAAACATATTATGCGAGAGGCCAACCGCCGCAGACATGGCGATCACTTCGCGGCTCAGCAGCGACAGCTCCATGCCGTCCTGCCCCTGGGTGACGCCGTCGCACATGGCCGGCACGCCGCCCGCGACCTGGCCCACCGCGTTCACGCTGTGCAGCGCGTTGCGAATGATGTTCGGGTAAACCTCGTACGGCTGGTGGGCAGAGAGCATGTCGTTATAGGAGGTAATGATGGCGATGTTGTTACGCAACATGCTTTTCAGCGCGTCTTTATCGCCAGGCTGACAGGCGGCGAAGCCGTGAGCCAGATTCCCGCAGGCCAGCTGCGAGCGGTGGACCGTTTCGCTCTTCGCCTGTTCGATGCGGGCGAGGTAGGCAGAACGGGTCTCTTTCGAGCGCTCAATTATGCGTTGTGTTACGCGTAACAATATCGGATTCATAAAAGCTCCTCTAATTTATCTGTCCGAGCTCGGGAGTTTACACAGGTTCTGACGGTTGTTAACAACGCTGAAACGCCTGTTATCCGGAGCGCAGGGGCAAAATGTCTAAGGGGAGTGTAATAAAAAAAGCTCCGCGGGTGAATCCACGCGGAGCTTAAAAAGTAAAAATGATGCCACTTGCTGTGTTAGATCATGTTACCGGTAAAATAACACCTATGGGCTAGAGGGCTTTACTCAAATTCGTTCCAGGAGCGGCCATCGCGGGTGATCATCGCAACGGAGGCGACAGGCCCCCATGTTCCCGCCTGATACGGTTTTGGCGCATCCTGATCGGCAGCCCACGCTTCGGTAATGGAGTCGACCCATTTCCACGCCTCTTCCACTTCATCGCGACGCACGAACAGCGCCTGGATACCACGCATGGTTTCCAGCAGCAGACGCTCGTAAGCATCGGCCAGATGCGTCTGGTTGAAGGTTTCAGAGTAGCTCAGGTCCAGCTTGGTGGTTTGCAGGTTGTGCTTGTGATCAAGACCCGGCACTTTGTTCAGGATCTGAATATCCACACCCTCGTCCGGTTGCAGACGGATGGTCAGTTTGTTCTGCGGCAGCTCCTGCCAGGATTCTTTGAACAGGTTCAGTTCCGGGTTTTTGAAGTAGACTACCACTTCGGAGCATTTTGCCGGCAGACGTTTACCGGTACGCAGGTAGAACGGCACGCCGGCCCAGCGCCAGTCGTCGATATCCACGCGGATCGCCACAAACGTCTCGGTATTGCTGGACTTGTTCGCGCCCTCTTCTTCCAGATAGCCAGGAACTTTTTTCCCCTGGGCAAAACCTGCGGTGTACTGACCGCGAACGGTTTTCTCACGCACGTTGGAGCGGTCGATACGGCGCAGTGATTTCAGCACTTTCACTTTGGCGTCACGAATGCTGTCGGCCGTCAGATCCGACGGAGGAGACATGGCAATCATGCACAGAATTTGCAGCAGGTGGTTCTGGATCATGTCGCGCATCTGACCGGCCTGGTCAAAGTAACCCCAGCGGCCTTCGATACCCACCTCCTCCGCTACGGTAATTTCCACATGGTCGATGGTGCGGTTGTCCCAGTTGTTCACAAACAGGGAGTTAGCAAAGCGCAGCGCCAGCAGGTTCAGAACCGTCTCTTTGCCCAGATAGTGGTCAATACGGTAAACCTGGCACTCCTCAAAGAACTCGCCGACCTGGTCGTTGATTTCACGAGAGGTTGCCAGCGACGTGCCCAGAGGCTTTTCCATCACCACGCGCGCCGGTTTGGCGTTCAGCTTCGCTTCGCCCAGACCTTTGCAGATGGCGCCGAAGGTGCTTGGCGGCATGGCGAAATAGTTAATGGTGACGCGATTTTCCTGGTCCAGCATTTCACCCAGACGGGTAAAGGCGCCTACATCGTTGACGTCCAGGTTGCAAAAATCGAGGCGCCCGCTCAGTTTATCCCACAGGCTTTCATCGATTTTTTCTTTCATGAACGTTTCGAGCGCCTCGCGCACGACTTTGGTATAAGCTTCCTTATCCCAGTCGGCGCGCCCTACCCCAAGGATTCGGGTGTCAGGATGGATCTGGCCCGCTTTTTCCAGCTGATACAGGGAAGGCAGCAATTTTCGGCGTGCAAGATCGCCTTTCGCGCCGAAAATGACCAGGTCACATGCCTGGGCTGTTTGCGTTACCGCCATGTCATTCTCCTCAGTTAGATCGCCTGGTACTCTGCCAGGTATCGTTGTAATTTTATTACAATGCACTGTACTGCTTTTACGCATTTCCTGAAACCATTAGCGCTTAACGTCACGTGCGATACGGCGATTTTTCGTCGTCCGGGCCTCCAGGCCCGTCTAATGTCGCAACAAACGTCGATTCTTTGCGCAACGGAGTCAGGGCAAAACCCGACGTCGATCAAGTAATGAAAAAAAACAACAACATTTCTTGTCGACGGTTACCCTTTCGGGAGTCCCGGGGGTAATATCGGCTAAATCGAATCAGGGTTTCATCTCGGTATGAAATCGTTTATGCCCTCATGAGCGTCTTGTTAACAATGAACATGCTGGAAAAAATCCAGTTTCAACTGGAACACCTTAGCAAATCCGAGCGCAAAGTGGCTGAAGTTATTCTCGCCGCCCCCGCTCAGGCGATTCATTCAAGCATCGCCGCTCTGGCACAGGAATCGGGCGTCAGCGAACCGACGGTTAATCGATTCTGTCGTAGTCTGGACACGCGCGGCTTTCCTGATTTTAAACTGCATCTGGCACAAAGTCTGGCAAACGGCACCCCATATGTTAATCGCAATGTGGACGAAGACGACAGCGTAGATGCTTACACGGCGAAAATATTTGAATCGGCAATGGCGACGCTCGACCACGTGCGCCAGTCTCTGGATATGAGTTCGGTGAACCGCGCGGTTGATTTGCTCACTCAGGCCAAACGGATTGCCTTCTTTGGCCTTGGCTCGTCGGCTGCCGTGGCGCATGACGCCATGAATAAATTCTTTCGCTTCAACGTGCCGGTGATTTATTCCGATGACATTGTGCTGCAACGCATGAGCTGTATGAATTGTAGCGAAGATGATGTCGTGGTCCTCATCTCCCACACGGGCCGCACCAAGAGCCAGGTTGAGCTGGCACAGCTCGCGCGTGACAACGATGCGATGGTCATCGCCCTGACGACGGCGGGTACGCCGCTGGCCCGGGAAGCGACGCTCGCCATTACCCTGGACGTACCGGAGGACACCGACGTTTACATGCCGATGGTCTCCCGCCTGGCGCAGTTGACGGTCATTGACGTGCTGGCGACCGGTTTTACCTTACGCCGGGGTGCAAAATTCCGGGATAACTTGAAGCGGGTCAAGGAAGCCCTGAAAGAATCGCGTTTTGATAAAGAATTGCTTATAAAGAGCGATGTTCCCTAATAACGACGAAGTACGATTTACGGCATTCGGTCCCCTCGCTACTGCCTTGCAATAGATGAAGTCCGATTCAATGTTCACGCAACACCAAAGTTGTTTCAGTCAACGGAGTATTACATGTCCAGAAGGCTTCGCAGAACCAAGATCGTTACCACCTTAGGCCCGGCCACTGACCGCGATAATAACCTTGAGAAGATTATCGCCGCAGGTGCCAACGTGGTGCGTATGAACTTCTCTCACGGTACGCCAGAAGATCATAAATTACGTGCCGATAAAGTGCGTGAAATCGCAGCTAAACTGGGCCGCCACGTTGCTATCCTCGGCGATCTTCAGGGTCCAAAAATTCGCGTATCGACCTTTAAAGAAGGCAAAGTCTTCCTCAACATCGGTGACAAATTCCTGCTGGATGCCAACCTGAGCAAAGGTGAAGGCGATAAAGAGAAAGTGGGTATCGACTACAAAGGTTTGCCTGCTGACGTTGTGCCAGGCGACATCCTGCTGCTGGACGACGGACGCGTACAGCTGAAAGTTCTGGAAGTTCAGGGTATGAAGGTGTTCACGGAAGTGACCGTCGGCGGCCCGCTCTCCAACAACAAAGGCATCAACAAGCTCGGCGGTGGCCTGTCTGCCGAAGCGCTGACCGATAAAGACAAGGCGGATATCGTGACCGCAGCACAGATCGGCGTAGATTACCTGGCCGTCTCCTTCCCGCGCTGCGGCGAAGATTTGAACTATGCTCGCCGTCTGGCGCGCGACGCGGGCTGCGATGCGAAAATCGTTGCGAAAGTTGAACGCGCGGAAGCAGTCTGCGACCAGGACGCGATGGATGATGTGATCCTGGCGTCTGACGTCGTGATGGTTGCCCGTGGTGACCTGGGTGTAGAAATCGGCGATCCTGAGCTGGTCGGCATCCAGAAAGCGCTGATCCGTCGCGCGCGCCAGCTGAACCGTGCGGTGATCACCGCCACCCAGATGATGGAATCCATGATCACCAACCCAATGCCGACCCGTGCGGAAGTGATGGATGTGGCCAACGCCGTGCTGGACGGTACCGATGCGGTGATGCTGTCAGCCGAAACCGCTGCCGGTCAGTACCCGGCGGAAACCGTGGCCGCCATGGCGCGCGTCTGCCTGGGCGCAGAGAAGATCCCAAGCATTAACGTCTCCAAGCACCGCCTGGATATCCAGTTCGACAATGTGGAAGAAGCGATTGCGATGTCCGCGATGTACGCCGCAAACCACCTGAAAGGGGTCACGGCAATCATCACTATGACCGAATCTGGCCGTACCGCGCTGATGACATCCCGCATCAGTTCCGGCCTGCCGATCTTCGCCATGTCCCGTCACGAGCGTACGCTGAACCTGACGGCGCTGTATCGCGGCGTGACGCCGGTGCACTTCGACAGCACTAACGACGGCGTGGCCGCTGCGCACGATGCGGTAAATCTGCTGCGTGACAAAGGTTACCTGGTGTCCGGCGATATCGTTATCGTGACGCAGGGTGACGTGATGAGCACCATCGGCTCAACCAACACCACCCGCGTACTGACCGTAGAGTAAGACCCGATCCCCTCTCCCCTAAGGGAGAGGGTTTCCTATTTCTTAGGGAACAGCTCTTTACGCTTGTACGGCTCCGTTTCGCCAGGCTTACGCGTTTTGAGCAGCTTAAGGATCCACGTATATTGCTCTTTATGCGGCCCCACCAGCACTTCCACCTCTTCATTCATACGGCGCGCGATGGTGCGATCGTCTGCGGCCAGCAGATCGTCCATCGGCGGACGTACCTCAATGCTCAGGCGATGCGTTTTACCGTCATACACCGGGAACAGCGGGATCACGCGGGCGCGACAGACTTTCATCAGGCGACCAATCGCGGGTAGCGTTGCTTTATAGGTCGCGAAGAAATCAACAAACTCGCTGTGCTCAGGGCCGTGGTCCTGATCGGGCAAGTAGTAGCCCCAGTAGCCCTGACGCACGGACTGAATGAAGGGCTTGATGCCATCGTTACGGGCGTGCAAACGTCCGCCAAAGCGACGGCGAACGGTATTCCAGACGAAATCGTAGATTTTGTTTCCCTGATTATGGAACATCGCCGCCATTTTCTGGCCCTGCGAGGCCATCAGCATCGCCGGAATGTCGACTCCCCAGCCGTGCGGCACCAGGAAAATCACCTTTTCATCATTGCGACGCATCTCGTCGATGATCTCCAGCCCTTTCCAGTCAACGCGGTCAACGATCTTCTCCGGCCCTTTCAGCGCCAGTTCCGCCATCATCGCCATCGCCTGTGGCGCGGTGGTATACATCTCATCAATAATTGCTTCGCGTTCGGCGTCGGTTTTATCCGGGAAGCAGTACAGAAGATTGATTTGCGCACGACGGCGCGCGCTTTTTCCTAAGCGGCCTGCCAGTCGCCCTACCTTGCCGAGCACCGGATCGCGGAGGGAAGCAGGTAGCAACGCCATGCCAGCAAACGCGTATACGCCAAGCCAGGCGCCCCAGTTACGCGGGTGGCGAAAAGATTTTTCAAACTCGGGAATGTACTCAATATTGTTTTTTTTGGTTTCCATGCGGGTTCCAGGGTCTGGTGACGCAAAAATATATTCAGATAGTGTAGCGAGGCAGCCGTCCGCGTACAAAAGAAAAAGCCGGCGCACACTGACGCCGGCTTATTTTTGAGGATGTTAGCTTAGTCGAAGCGCAGCTGTGGCATCACCTCTTTCACCTGCGCCAGGTAATCTTTGCGATCTTTTCCGGTCAGCCCTTCGGTGCGCGGCAGCTTCGCCGTCAGCGGGTTAACCGCCTGCTGGTTGATCCACACTTCGTAGTGCAGGTGCGGGCCCGTCGAACGGCCAGTGTTCCCGGACAGCGCGATGCGGTCGCCACGTTTCACTTTCTGGCCCGGTTTGACCAGCAGTTTACGCAGGTGCATGTAGCGGGTGGTGTACGTACGACCGTGACGGATAGCAACGTAATAGCCAGCAGCGCCGCTGCGTTTCGCCATCACCACTTCACCATCCCCTACCGCCAGCACTGGCGTACCCTGCGGCATGGCGAAGTCAACGCCACGGTGCGGCGCTACGCGGCCCGTTACCGGGTTCAGACGACGCGGGTTGAAGTTGGAGGAGACGCGGAACTGTTTAGCCGTTGGGAAACGCAGGAAGCCTTTTGCCAGGCCCGTACCGCTGCGGTCATAGAACTTACCGTCTTCCGCACGAATGGCGTAGTAGTCTTTGCCATCTGAACGCAGACGCACACCCACCAGCTGGCTCTGCTCGCGCTTGCCGTCCAGCATTTCGCGGGACATCAGGACAGAGAACTGATCGCCTTTTTTCAGTTTGCGGAAATCCATCTGCCACTGCATGGCTTTGATCACCGAGCTGATTTCAGCGCTGGTCAGGCCGGCATCGCGTGCACTGGAAACAAAGCTGCCGCCAACGGTCCCTTTCATGACGCTATTCACCCAGTCGCCCTGCTGCATTTCACTGGTCATTTTGAAACCGTTTGCCGTACGATCGTAGGTGCGGGTTTCGCGACGGGACATTTCCCAGGTCAGACGTTGCAGATCGCCATCCGGGGTTAAGGTCCAGGAAAGCTGCTGACCAATTTTCAGATTACGCAGTTCTTTATCGGAGGCGGCAAGCTGGCTGATGTTGCCCATGTCGATACCGTACTGGTTCAGCACGCTGCTCAGCGTGTCGCCCGTCGAGACCACATATTCATGAATGCCGGCTTCATTCTGGATTTTATCATCCAGCTCGTCCTGGGGAATCGCTTCATCTTCCTGAGCGGCCTGATCGATAGGCTCGCTGGCCTCGGGCAGCAGAGAGCGGATTTCGCTCTTCTCCAGTTCGATGGTTTTGATGATAGGGGCAGAACTCGGGTGGTAAACATAGGGCCGCCAGACGGCGACCGCTAAGGTGAGAACTGTAAGCGACCCCAGCATAACGCGGTGGGGTCGAGGCAGATTGTTAAATGCCAGGGCGACAGAGCGGGCTATCTGTTGCACGTATTCACTTCCTCGTTAATCTCCTTTCAGGCAGCTCGCATACTGATTCGCCAGTTGGCTGAGGAACTGCGAATAGCTCGCTTTGCTCAACTGGATGTTCGTACCTAGCGGGTCAAGGGTTCCCATGCGCACGGATGTTCCCCTGGCCACGGCTTCTACGACCGCTGGCCTGAACTGTGGCTCAGCAAAAACGCATGTCGCTTTTTGCTCAACCAACTGTGTTCTGATTTCATGTAAACGCTGCGCACCAGGCTGAATTTCAGGGTTGACGGTAAAATGCCCCAGCGGGGTCAGACCGTAATGTTTTTCGTAATAGCCGTAAGCATCATGAAAAACGAAGTACCCTTTTCCTTTAAGCGGTGCGAGCTCGTTACCTACCTGTTTATCGGTTACGGCTAACTGAGCCTCAAAATCCTTCAGGTTGGCGTCGAGTTGGACTCGACTTTGCGGCATAAGTTCTACTAATTTGTCGTGGATTGCAACCGCTGAAAGCCGCGCTATCTCTGGGGAAAGCCAGAGATGCATGTTGTACTCGCCGTGATGGTGATGATCGTCACCTTTTTCGTCGTGAGCATGACCGTGGACATGTTCGTGACCGTCGTCCTCAGATCCTTTCATGAGCAACGGTTTTACACCGGACAGCTCACCAATCGCCACCTGTTTCGTGGCGGGAACCTGTTTCGCCGTTTTCTGCATGAAGGCTTCCATCTCAGGACCGATCCAGACAACTAAGTCCGCGTTCTGTAAGCGTTTTACGTCGGACGGGCGCAGGGAATAATCGTGCTCGGAGGCGCCGTCAGGCAGCAGAACCTGGGTCTCCGTGACCCCATCGGCGATGGCCGCGGCGATAAAGCCTAGCGGTTTAAGCGAAGCGACAACGGCAGCGTTAACATCTTGTGCGGTTGTACCCCAAAGTGCAGCGGATAAAGCAGCGAAAAGAAGCGTATTTTTCTGTAACATAATGCGACTAATCATCGTAATGAATGTGTGGGATGTGATATTATAACATTCGATAACTTCTGCAAGCTTAAATTGACATGACGACTTTAGTTTCTCTTGAAAATGTGTCGGTCTCATTCGGCCAGCGCCGCGTCCTTTCTGACGTGTCGCTGGTTCTGAAGCCCGGCAAAATACTGACGCTGCTCGGCCCTAACGGGGCGGGTAAATCAACGCTGGTGCGCGTCGTGCTAGGCCTGGTCACGCCTGATGAAGGGCTGATCGCCCGCGAAGACAAGCTGCGTATCGGCTATGTGCCGCAAAAACTGCATCTCGACGCCACGCTGCCCCTGACGGTGAGCCGCTTCCTGCGCCTGCGCCCCGGTACGCGAAAAGCGGATATCCTCCCGGCACTGAAGCGCGTTCAGGCGGGCCACCTCGTTGATGCCCCTCTGCAAAAGCTTTCGGGCGGGGAAACCCAGCGCGTATTGCTTGCCCGCGCCCTGCTCAGCAGCCCTCAGCTGCTGGTGCTGGACGAGCCGACGCAGGGCGTTGACGTTAACGGTCAGGTTGCGCTGTACGACCTCATCGACCAGCTTCGCCGTGAACTGAACTGTGCGGTGCTGATGGTTTCCCATGACCTGCATCTGGTGATGGCGAAAACCGACGAAGTGCTGTGCCTGAACCACCACATCTGCTGTTCCGGTACGCCGGAAGTGGTGTCAATGCATCCTGAATTTATCTCCATGTTTGGCCATCGTGGCGCCGAACAGCTGGGCATTTATCGCCATAATCACAATCACCGCCATGATTTACAGGGACGAATTGTCCTGCGTCGGGGAAATGGACACTCATGATTGAACTGTTACTGCCCGGCTGGCTGGCCGGGATTATGCTTGCCTGCGCCGCGGGTCCACTCGGCTCGTTTGTCGTGTGGCGCAGAATGTCCTATTTCGGCGATACGCTGGCCCATGCTTCCCTGCTGGGCGTCGCGTTTGGTTTGCTGCTGGACGTGAACCCGTTCTATGCGGTGATAGTCGTCACGCTGCTGCTGGCCGCCGGTCTGGTCTGGCTGGAAAAACGCCCTCACCTCGCAATTGATACCCTGCTCGGCATTATGGCGCACAGTGCCCTGTCGCTGGGCCTGGTGGTGGTGAGCCTGATGTCAAACATCCGCGTTGATCTGATGGCCTATCTGTTTGGCGATCTGCTTGCCGTTACGCCCGAGGATCTGGTTTCCATTGCCATTGGCGTAGTAGTGGTGCTGGGCATACTACTGTGGCAGTGGCGAAATTTGCTGGCGATGACCGTCAGCCCGGATCTGGCCTTTGTCGACGGCGTGAAGCTTCAGCGCGTGAAGCTGCTGCTGATGCTGGTCACGGCATTAACCATTGGCGTGGCGATGAAGTTTGTCGGGGCACTGATTATCACGTCGCTGCTGATTATCCCTGCCGCCACGGCGCGCCGTTTTGCACGTACACCAGAGCAAATGGCCGGTATCGCGGTGGTTATCGGGATGATCGCCGTCACGGGCGGGCTAACCTTCTCGGCGTTTTATGACACGCCGGCAGGACCGTCGGTGGTATTGAGCGCGGCGGTGTTGTTTGTTTTCAGTATGATGAAAAAGACGGCGCAGTAACAGCATGTCCCCGGTAGCGCTTCGCTTACCGGGGCTACAAAAACGTTCCGCCACCCGGCATGATTTAAGGCATCGCCGGTGGCGTTATCCCGAAATGATTCCACGCTCGCACCGTCGCCATACGACCGCGCGGGGTACGCTGTAAGAAGCCCTGCTGGATCAGATACGGCTCCAGCACGTCTTCAATGGTTTCACGCTCTTCACCAATCGCCGCCGCCAGGTTATCCAGCCCTACCGGCCCGCCAAAGAACTTATCCAGCACCGCCAGCAGCAGCTTGCGGTCCATATAGTCAAAGCCTTCGGCATCCACGTTCAGCATGTCCAGCGCCTGGGCGGCAATCTCAGCCGATATGGTGCCGTCGTGCTTCACTTCGGCGAAGTCGCGCACGCGGCGCAGCAGGCGGTTGGCAATACGCGGCGTACCGCGGGAACGCTTCGCCACTTCAAACGCCCCCTCTTCACTCATATCCAGCCCCATGTAGCGCGCGCTGCGGCCCACAATGTGCTGGAGATCGGGCACCTGATAAAATTCCAGACGCTGGACGATGCCAAAGCGGTCGCGCAGCGGAGAGGTCAACGACCCGGCGCGCGTCGTGGCGCCAATCAGGGTAAACGGCGGCAGATCGATTTTAATGGAGCGCGCTGCCGGCCCTTCGCCAATCATGATATCCAGCTGGTAATCTTCCATTGCCGGATAGAGCACTTCCTCCACCACTGGCGACAGACGGTGGATTTCATCGATAAACAGCACGTCGTGCGGTTCAAGGTTGGTCAGCATCGCCGCCAGATCGCCCGCTTTTTCCAGCACCGGGCCGGAAGTGGTACGTAAATTTACGCCCATCTCGTTGGCGACGATGTTTGCCAGGGTGGTTTTACCTAAGCCCGGCGGACCAAAAATCAGCAGGTGATCGAGCGCATCGCCGCGCAGCTTTGCCGCCTGGATGAAAATCTCCATCTGGGAACGAACCTGCGGCTGGCCGATGTACTCATCCAGCAGTTTTGGACGGATCGCGCGATCCACCACGTCATCTGGCTGAATGGTGCCTGCCGATACCAGGCGGTCTGCTTCAATCATCCTTTACCTCACAATGCAGCGCGCAGCGCTTCACGAATCAGGGTTTCACTGCTGGCATCCGGTTTAGCGATTTTGCTCACCATCCGGCTGGCCTCCTGAGGTTTATATCCCAGCGCTACCAGCGCGGCAACCGCTTCCTGTTCGGCATCGTCATCCGTCGCTGGCCCGCCCGGTGAAGTCAGCACCAGATCGGCGGCCGGGGTGAACAGATCGCCATGCAGGCCTTTAAAGCGGTCTTTCATCTCGACGATCAGGCGCTCGGCGGTTTTCTTGCCGATGCCCGGAAGTTTAATCAACGCAGCCGGATCTTCGCGCTCAACGGCGTTCACAAACTGCGGGGCTGACATACCGGATAAAATCGCCAGCGCCAGCTTCGGCCCGACGCCGTTGGTTTTGATTAATTCACGGAACAGGGTGCGTTCCTGTTTGTTATTGAAGCCGTACAGCAGCTGAGCGTCTTCACGCACGACAAACTGGGTAAAAACAATCGCCTCTTTGCCCGCGTCGGGCAGCTCGTAGAAGCAGGTCATCGGCATATGGACTTCATAGCCCACGCCACCCACTTCCAGCAGCACTAACGGGGGTTGTTTTTCAATGATGATGCCTCTGAGTCTGCCTATCACGTGACGCTCCTGCGTTCTGGAAAAGTGTTAACTGGCGACATAATAAAAAAAGGCTGGATAAACATCCAGCCTGATTTCTTATTATCGTAACCTGCCTCGCGCCAGATTGAGCCGCGACTCGCTCATTTGCATCGCGTTCTGGCTGACGTGGCAGTGGGTAATCGCAATCGCCAGCGCATCCGCGGCGTCGGCCTGCGGGTTCGCGGGAAGCTTCAGCAGGGTGCGCACCATATGCTGCACCTGACTTTTCTCCGCGCTACCGATGCCGACTACCGTCTGCTTAACCTGACGGGCCGCGTACTCAAATACCGGCAGGTCCTGGTTCACGGCGGCAACAATCGCCACGCCGCGCGCCTGACCAAGCTTTAACGCCGAATCCGCGTTCTTCGCCATAAAGACCTGCTCGATGGCGAAATAGTCCGGCTGGAACTGGGTGATGATCTCCGACACGCCCGCATAAATGAGCTTCAGGCGCGACGGCAGATCGTCCACTTTAGTGCGAATACAGCCGCTGCCGAGGTAGGTTAGCTGGCGTCCCACCTGACGGATAACGCCATAGCCGGTGACGCGCGAGCCGGGGTCAATCCCAAGGATAATCGACATCACGCGTCTCCCGTAAACGGTTCAGGCTGGCGCATTACAGCGTCGCAGCCACCTCATCAGAGATTTCACCGTTGTGATACACTTCCTGCACGTCGTCGCAGTCTTCGAGCATGTCGATCAGACGCAGCAGCTTAGGCGCGGTTTCCGCATCCATATCCGCTTTAGTGGACGGGATCATGGACACTTCAGCGTTATCCGCCTTAAGGCCAGCCGCCTCCAGCGCATCGCGCACGGCACCCATCTCTTCCCACGCGGTGTAAACGTCAATCGCACCGTCGTCGTAGGTCACCACGTCTTCCGCGCCCGCTTCCAGCGCCGCTTCCATGATGACGTCTTCGTCGCCTTTCTCGAAGGAGATGACGCCTTTTTTGCTGAACAGGTAAGCTACGGAGCCGTCAGTGCCCAGGTTACCGCCGGTTTTGGTGAACGCGTGGCGCACTTCCGCAACGGTACGGTTACGGTTGTCGGACAGACATTCAACCATTACCGCCGTACCGCCAGGGCCGTAACCTTCATAAATGATGGTTTCCATGTTCGCGTCTTCGTCACCGCCCACGCCACGTGCGATGGCGCGGTTCAGGGTGTCACGCGTCATGTTGTTGGACAGGGCTTTATCCACCGCCGCACGCAGGCGCGGGTTAGAGGCCGGATCGCCGCCGCCCAGACGCGCCGCTGTTACCAGCTCACGAATGATTTTGGTAAAGATTTTACCGCGCTTGGCATCCTGTGCCGCTTTACGGTGTTTGGTGTTGGCCCACTTACTATGACCTGCCATAAAAAGTTCTCCAAAAATCGCGCCTTCTCAGGCAGCGTTAATTACAAATTCTTCAATCGCCTGCCGGTTGCTCCATGACTTGGTCAGTGCGGCGGCATCCGCCGCATCGACCCAGCGGTAGGTCAGATGTTCAGTGAACACGATCTCCCGCTCATGGGGAAGCGCAAGGCAGAACCACGATTCCGTATTGCGCTCAATGCCCGGCGCATAGCGATGACGTAAATGGCTAAAAATTTCAAACTCCACCGTGCGCTGACAGTCCTTCAGGGTCAGTTGCTCGCGAGCAACGTCAATGGCGACCTCTTCCTTTACTTCACGCGCGGCGGCCTGCGGTGCGGTCTCCCCCTCTTCGAGGCTGCCGGTAACCGACTGCCAGAAATCAGGATCGTCGCGCCGCTGCAACATCAGCACCCGCTTCGTGTCCAGGGCATAAATGACAACTAAGACAGAAACGGGAAGCTTGTATGCCATATCAGTTTTTCTCTTCCTTCTTCACCACCTCAATGCCCAGCTCGGCCAGCGCGGCCGGGTTGGCAAAGCTTGGCGCTTCGGTCATCAGACACGCCGCTGCGGTGGTTTTCGGGAAGGCGATAACATCACGGATGTTGTCGGTGCCGGTCAGCAGCATGGTCAGACGGTCGAGACCGAAGGCCAGACCCGCGTGCGGAGGCGTACCGTATTTCAGGGCGTCCAGCAGGAAGCCAAACTTCTCGCGCTGCTCCTGCTCGTTAATACCCAGAATGCCGAACACGGTCTGCTGCATTTCACCGCTGTGAATACGCACGGAGCCGCCGCCCACTTCGTAGCCGTTGATAACCATATCGTAGGCATTCGCTACCGCATCTTCCGGTGCTGCCTTCAGCTCCGCCGCCGTCATGTCTTTTGGCGAGGTGAACGGGTGGTGCATCGCGGTCAGGCCGCCTTCACCGTCGTCTTCAAACATTGGAAAGTCGATAACCCACAGCGGCGCCCATTTGCTTTCGTCGGTCAAATTCAGGTCTTTACCGAGCTTCAGACGCAGCGCGCCCATTGCGTCAGCAACAACTTTCTTGTTGTCTGCGCCGAAGAAGATCATGTCGCCGTCCTGGGCACCGGTGCGCTCAAGGATCGCTTCCACGATGTCCGCGTTCAGGAATTTCGCCACCGGGCTGGTGATGCCTTCCAGACCCTTCGCGCGCTCGGTCACTTTAATATAGGCCAGACCTTTCGCGCCGTAGATCTTGATGAAGTTGCCGTAGTCGTCAATCTGCTTACGGCTTAAGGACGCGCCGCCCGGTACGCGCAGGGCAGCCACGCGGCCTTTTGGATCGTTAGCCGGGCCAGCAAAGACCGCGAACTCCACGTCTTTAACCAGGTCAGCCACGTCCACCAGCTCCATCGGGTTACGCAGGTCTGGTTTGTCGGAACCGTAGCGACGCTCGGCTTCCGCGAAGGTCATGATCGGGAAATCGCCCAGCTCAACGCCCTTGACGTCGTTCCACAGGCTACGCACCAGCGCTTCCATCACTTCACGCACCTGTTCGGCGGTCATGAAGGAAGTTTCAACATCGATCTGGGTAAATTCTGGCTGACGATCAGCGCGCAGGTCTTCGTCGCGGAAGCACTTAACGATTTGATAATAGCGGTCGAAGCCGGACATCATCAGCAGCTGTTTGAACAGCTGCGGTGACTGCGGCAGCGCGTAGAATTTGCCTTTATGAACGCGGGATGGCACCAGGTAATCTCGCGCGCCTTCCGGCGTGGCTTTGGTCAGCATCGGGGTTTCAATATCGAGGAAACCGTGATCGTCCATAAAGCGACGCACCAGGCTGGTGATTTTCGCACGGGTTTTCAGGCGCTGAGCCATCTCCGGACGACGCAGATCCAGGTAGCGGTATTTCAGACGCGCTTCTTCGGTGTTGACGTGGTTGGAGTCCAGCGGCAGCGCTTCCGCGCGGTTGATAATCACCAGATCGGACGCCAGCACTTCGATAGCGCCGGTCGCCATCTCGGCGTTGATGTTTTTTTCGTCACGCGCACGTACGGTGCCCGTCACCTGAATGCAGAACTCATTACGCAGCTCAGAAGCCAGCTTCAACGCATCAGCGCGATCCGGATCGAAGAACACCTGAACGATACCTTCGCGGTCACGCATATCAATAAAGATAAGGCTACCAAGATCGCGACGACGATTGACCCAACCACACAGGGTAACCTGCTGCCCGACGTGGGACTGACGCAGCTGCCCGCAATATTCTGTACGCATGAGATATCCCTTAATTAGCCGCAGGCTGATTGTTGCCTGTCTTGCAGGCTACGATGTCGCAGCTTTCTGTATGTCACAACTGGATGAAAAAAGGCGGCTATTATACTGGAAATTCTGCCGGACGATAAGAGCGAAGCACGGCCTGACGTGCGTTTGCTGTGCTCTTATTGCCTATTCTCACAAAAATTAACAAAATTATCCGACCGATAACAGGCCATACCGTCGTAAGGTGTAGAAAAGCCACTGATTTGACTGGAGTAACAATGTTGACGCTTGATGCCACCAAAACCGCCCTCGTGGTCATTGATTTACAGGAAGGGATCCTGCCTTTTGCCGGGGGTCCGCACACCGCTGACGATGTCGTAAGCCGCGCTGCGCGTCTGGCGGAAAAATGCCGCGCCAGCGGTGCGCCGGTGGTCATGGTGCGCGTCGGCTGGTCCGCTGATTTTGCCGAAGCGTTAAAACAGCCGGTTGATGCTCAGGCCCCGGCGCAGGCGCTGCCGGACAACTGGTGGACGTATCCGGTCTCGCTCGGTAAACGCGACAGCGATATTGAAGTCACCAAACGCCAGTGGGGCGCCTTCTACGGCACCGATCTGGAGCTTCAGCTGCGCCGTCGCGGAATCGACACGATCATTCTGTGCGGGATCTCCACCAACATCGGTGTGGAATCCACCGCCCGTAACGCCTGGGAGCTGGGCTTTAACCTGGTCATCGCGGAAGACGCGTGCAGCGCAGCCTCTGCGGACCAGCATCAGGGCAGCATGACCCATATCTTCCCGCGTATCGGTCGCGTGCGCAGCACGGATGAGATCCTGAGCGCGCTATGATGTACGTGGGCCTGCCCCAGTGGTCGCACCCGAAATGGGTGCGCCTGGGTATTACCAGCCTTGAAGAGTATGCCCGACACTTTAACTGCGTGGAGGGCAATACCACGCTGTACGCCCTGCCCCGCGCGGAGATCGTCGAACGCTGGCGCGAGCAAACCACCGACGACTTTCGCTTTTGCTTTAAATTCCCGGCGACCATCTCCCACAACGCCGCGCTGCGCAACTGCGATGATTTAACCCACGAGTTTTTCACCCGAATGTCGCCTCTGGCCAGCCGGATAGGACAGTACTGGCTCCAGCTTCCCGCTACGTTTGGCCCGCGCGACCTGCCTGCTCTCTGGCAGTTTCTCGACGCGTTGCCGCATGACTTTACCTACGGCGTGGAAGTGAGGCATCCGGAATTCTTTGCCAAAGGCGAGGCGGAAAAAGCGTTGAATCGCGGTCTGTTAGAACGCTCTGTCAACCGGGCAATCCTCGACAGCCGGCCCGTACACAGCGCAATCCCGCACAGCGAAGCCATTGTTGATGCCCAGCGCAAAAAACCGAAAGTGCCCGTCCACGCGATCGTGACGGCAAAAAACCCGATGGTGCGGTTTATCGGCAGCGATAACATGCAGCAAAACCAGGCGATGTTCGCCGTCTGGCTGCAAACGCTCGCGAAATGGGAGCAGACCACCACTCCGTACCTGTTTTTACATACGCCGGATATTGCCCAGGCGCCTGAACTGGTCGATGCTCTCTGGCAGGCCTTGCAGCGTGCGGTTCCGTCGGTTGGCCCCGCCCCCTCCATCCCACAACAATCTTCTCTTTTCTGACATCACCCCCTATCATAGAGACGTGCCATCTGCCAAAAACAGGGAGTTAGTATGGTCAGCGCGCTGTATGCGGTGTTAGGTGCATTACTGCTGATTAAATTTTCATTTGATGTTGTGCGCCTGAGAATGCAGTACCGCGTCTCCTACGGTGACGGGGGCTTTTCTGAACTGCAAAGCGCAATCCGCATCCACGGCAACGCGGTCGAGTACATCCCCGTCGCGTTAATTTTACTGCTGTTAATGGAGATGGATGGCGCAGAAACCTGGATGGTGCACGTCTGTGGGCTGCTGCTGATTGCCGGCCGCTTAATGCATTATTACGGTTTTCACCAACGCCTTATACGCTGGCGTCGTTCCGGCATGAGCGCGACCTGGTGCTCGCTTTTGCTGATGGTGCTGGCTAACCTTTGGTATATGCCGTGGGAGTTGGTTTTCTCCTTCCGTTAGCGCACAATATGCCCCTTTATTTTTCCCGGATTTTTACGTTATGTCAGATCGCGACACGCTTTTTTCCGCGCCTATCGCCAGCCTGGGCGACTGGACCTTTGATGAACGGGTAGCCGAAGTCTTCCCGGATATGATCCAGCGCTCTGTTCCCGGTTATTCCAATATTATTTCCATGATCGGCATGCTGGCTGAACGCTTCGTTCAACCCGGTACGCAGGTTTATGACCTGGGCTGCTCGCTGGGTGCGGCAACGTTGTCCATCCGCCGTAACGTTCATCACGAAGGCTGCAAGATCGTAGCCGTCGATAACTCTCCGGCTATGGTTGAACGCTGCCGTCGACACATTGACGCGTATAAAGCCCCTACGCCAGTGGAGGTAGTAGAAGGCGATATTCGCGATATCGACATCCAGAACGCCTCGATGGTGGTACTGAATTTTACCTTGCAGTTCCTGGCGCCGGACGATCGTCAGCGGCTGCTGGATAAAATTTATCAAGGCCTCAACCCGGGCGGCGCGCTGGTGCTTTCCGAGAAATTCAGTTTTGAAGACGCCAGCGTGGGCGAGCTGCTGTTTAACATGCACCACGATTTCAAGCGTGCGAACGGCTACAGCGAGCTGGAGATCAGCCAGAAGCGCAGCATGCTGGAGAACGTGATGCTGACGGACTCCGTGGAAACTCACAAAGCGCGCCTGCACAAAGCCGGATTCGAACACAGCGAACTGTGGTTCCAGTGCTTTAACTTTGGCTCTCTGGTAGCGCTGAAGGCCGGAGACGCAGCATGATCGAGTTCGGTAATTTCTATCAGCTGATTGCCAAAAACCACCTCTCCCACTGGCTGGAGACCCTGCCTGCGCAAATTGCCACCTGGCAGCGCGATCAGCAGCATGGCCTGCTGAAGCAGTGGTCAAACGCCGTGGAGTTTCTGCCTGAACTGACACCTCATCGTCTGGATTTACTGCACAGCGTGACGGCAGAAAGCGAAGCGCCGCTCCCGGCCGGGCAGATTAACCGTATCGAAACGCTGATGCGTAACCTGATGCCGTGGCGCAAAGGGCCGTTCTCGCTGTACGGCGTGAACATTAACACCGAGTGGCGTTCCGACTGGAAGTGGGATCGCGTTCTGCCTCATCTGTCCGACCTGAGCGGGCGCACCATTCTGGACGTGGGCTGCGGCAGCGGGTATCACATGTGGCGCATGATCGGCGCGGGGGCGCATCTGGTGGTGGGTATCGATCCGATGCAGCTGTTCCTGTGCCAGTTTGAAGCCGTGCGAAAGCTGCTCGGCAACGACCAGCGCGCGCACCTGCTGCCGCTGGGCATCGAGCAACTTCCGGCCCTGAAAGCCTTTGATACCGTATTCTCCATGGGCGTGCTGTACCATCGTCGTTCCCCGCTGGAGCATCTGTGGCAGCTGAAAGATCAGCTGGTCAGCGGCGGCGAGCTGGTGCTGGAAACGCTGGTTATCGAAGGCGATGAGCATGCGGTTCTGGTGCCGGGCGATCGCTACGCGCAGATGCGCAACGTTTACTTCATCCCTTCCGCGCTGGCGCTGAAGAACTGGCTGGAGAAATGTGGCTTTGTCGATGTGCGCATCGCCGATGTGTGCGTGACGTCGGTTGAGGAGCAGCGCCGCACCGACTGGATGATCACCGAATCGCTGGAGCAGTTCCTTGACCCGGACGATCACAGTAAAACCATTGAAGGTTATCCGGCCCCGATGCGTGCGGTGCTGATTGCGACCAAGCCGTAATCTTTTAGCCGGGTGGCGGCTACGCCTTACCCGGCCGACTCTCGCTTTTGTAGGCCCGGTAAGCGCAGCGCCACCGGGCACAGGACAAAAAAAGGCCCCTGTTGAAATTGCAGGGGCCTGGTACAAGCAAGCATCATATTGGGCGACATGATGCGCGGTAAAAATCGGTACGTTGCTACACGTGATGACGCTCAATCAGCGATTTCATTACCGCAACCGACTCTCCATCCACACCGTAGCGCGAGTACTCATCCGCTTCAGCATCCGTCGACATTGACAACCCTGTATTGCGATAACGCATGGGCGAAGGTATCCATTTACCCGCCGAGCTGTGCAGCTCTTCCACCCCTGCGTTTAAAAACAGTTCCAGATTGCTGGCGCGTACTCCCGCACCCGCCATGATTATTGGAACACCGGAATGTGCTTTTAGTTCCGTAATTAATTTCAGTCCTTTTTCAGCCGAGGACTGCTGGCCTGACGTCAGAACGCGCGCCACGCCCAGTTCTGCCAGCGTATCAAAGGCTTGCATCGGATCTTTACACATATCGAACGCACGATGAAAAGTGACCGCCATTCCCTCGGCAACGCGCATAACCTGGCGCATGCGCGGAAGATCGACGTTGCCGTCTTCATCCAGTACGCCGGTCACCAGCCCCGGGAAACCTGAATCACGAACGAGGGCAATATCCTCAAGCATGGCGCTAAACTCACCCGCCATATAACAAAAATCACCCCCGCGCGGGCGAATAATCGGGTGCACCGGAATGGTGACGGCCTCACGGGCTGATTTCAACACGCCTGAGGACGGGGTTAACCCACCTTCTTTCGGTGCCGCGCAAAGCTCGATGCGATCGGCCCCCTGCCGTTGCGCAGTGACGGCACACTCCACGCTGTAACAACAAATTTCCAGCAGCGCCATATCTTCCTCCTTAAATTTCGCTCAACGCACCATCGTGGCACGTTGCCCGATTCCTGTCTGGATCAACGCTCACGCTTCGCTGGCGACGATCTGCTCGATAGTCCAGGGATGGAATTTCACCGTCACTTTCCCGTCCGTAACGGCAAGCGTAGGGTTTGGCAAACGTTCGCGCTCCCCTTTTGGTGAGCTGCTTTTCACAAAAATACCCGGCTGGCTTAAGCCCTCGTCAGAGAGCAGCGCCAACGCACGCGCGTTCAGCGTCTCTGGCTCCCCCGGCAGAACGATTTCGATATGCTCCCAGCCTTCGTGCGGATAACGTTTTTCTCCCGGCCAGGGCAGTTCAACAACGGTGAATTGCCAGTGGGCCACGCTTACCGGCTCGTGAAGTTTGAACAGGCAAATCGGGCGACCGTTAATGATATTCTCTGAGAGCAGTTCACCGCACTGCTCAAAGCCACGCCGCCAGCGTTCGGCGGTGGCGTTCTGGTGGCAGCGCAAAGCGATGTGATCGGCGTCAAGCGGCGCGATATCCAGCCCGAGACGGGTGGCAAGTTCTGTGAACGCCTGGGTGAAGCGCGGTAAATCTGCGGAAATATCATGCAGTTCGTCAAGGGTGTGCCAGTTCGCCATAGGTCAGTCTCGTCTCGTGTCGCAAAGCCGCTAATTTACTCTGTTGCCCCCATTCGACCAACCGCAGAATCACGGTTTTTTCGACTGCATGTTTATGCACACCGTCTTCGCCTGGATTCTGAACAATCTTCGGCCCCGGCAGGGCTGACGCCCGAAGGCATTTGCAGTATACTCCCGCCCTAAATTCTTAAACTGGCGCGGGCGTTTTTACCCGCATCAAAAATGTAAGGTATCCAGGTGAATATTCAGGCTCTTCTCTCAGAAAAAGTCAGTCAGGCACTGATTGCCGCAGGCGCGCCTGCGGATTGCGAACCACAGGTTCGTCAGTCAGCAAAAGTACAGTTTGGCGACTATCAGGCTAATGGCGTGATGGCAGTGGCTAAAAAACTGGGCATGCCGCCGCGACAGCTCGCTGAGCAGGTACTGACGCATCTGGATCTCACCGGCATCGCCAGCAAAACCGAAATCGCCGGTCCGGGCTTTATCAACATTTTCCTTGAGCCTGCGTTCCTGGCAAGCCATGTTGACGCGGCGCTGAAGTCTGACCGTCTGGGCGTGACTCAGCCAGAGCCGCAGACCGTGGTGGTTGACTACTCTGCGCCAAACGTGGCGAAAGAGATGCACGTCGGTCACCTGCGCTCCACCATCATTGGTGATGCCGCCGTACGTACCCTGGAATTCCTGGGCCACAAGGTGATCCGCGCTAACCACGTAGGCGACTGGGGCACTCAGTTCGGTATGCTGATCGCGTATCTGGAAAAACAGCAGCAGGAAAATGCGGGCGAAATGGCGCTGGCGGACCTGGAAGGGTTTTACCGTGAAGCCAAAAAACACTATGACGAAGACGAAGCCTTCGCCGAGCGCGCGCGCAGCTACGTGGTCAAACTCCAGGGCGGCGACCCGTACTTCCTCGAGATGTGGCGCAAGCTGGTGGACATCACTATGTCCCAGAACCAGCTCACCTATAACCGTCTGAACGTGACCCTGACCCGCGACGACGTGATGGGTGAAAGCCTGTATAACCCGATGCTGCCAGGCATTGTGGCGGACCTGAAAGCCAAACATCTGGCGGTGGAAAGCGAAGGCGCAACGGTGGTATTCCTTGATGAGTATAAAAACAAGGAAGGCGAACCGATGGGCGTCATTATCCAGAAAAAGGATGGCGGCTATCTGTACACCACCACCGATATCGCCTGTGCGAAATACCGCTATGAAACCCTGCATGCGGACCGCGTGCTGTATTACATCGACTCCCGTCAGCACCAGCACCTGATGCAGGCGTGGACGATCGTGCGTAAAGCGGGCTACGTACCGGATTGCGTGCCGCTGGAACACCACATGTTCGGCATGATGCTGGGTAAAGACGGTAAGCCGTTCAAAACTCGTGCGGGCGGCACCGTGAAGCTTTCCGATCTGCTGGATGAAGCACTGGAACGCGCGCGTCGCCTGGTGGCCGAGAAGAATCCGGATATGCCTGCTGACGAGCTGGAGAAACTGGCTAACGCCGTGGGCATCGGTGCGGTGAAATACGCGGATCTCTCCAAGAACCGTACCACCGACTATATCTTCGACTGGGACAACATGCTGGCATTTGAAGGCAACACGGCGCCATACATGCAGTATGCCTACACCCGCGTGCTCTCCGTCTTCCGTAAAGCGAATATCGACGAAAGCGTGCTGGCGAACGCCCCGGTGACCATTACCGAAGACCGGGAAGCACAGCTGGCCGCACGTCTGCTTCAGTTCGAAGAGACGCTCTCCGTGGTCGCCCGTGACGGTACGCCGCACGTCATGTGTGCTTACCTGTACGATCTGGCCGGTCTGTTCTCTGGCTTCTACGAACACTGCCCTATCCTCTCTGCCGAGAGCGAAGCGGTGCGTAACAGCCGCCTGAAGCTGGCGCAGTTGACGGCGAAAACCCTGAAGCTGGGTCTGGAGACCCTGGGTATCGAAACCGTAGAACGTATGTAAAAAAGAAACCCGGCGGTCGCCGGGTTTTTTTATGACTGATTGCGGTTAGTCGTGAACGAGCACCTGGAAGGTATCTAGTTCATACTCTCTGCCGTTATAGCCGATGCAGCATCCTCGGCTGAGGTGGCTTCCTGCTTTACCAACAAAGAGGCCATTATCGAATTTTGCACGTGCAACGTAGAGCTTAGCACCATTGGCTTCATGCCCCGCCTCAACCATATTCGGTGGGAAATTTTTCCCCTTAACGTCTACCCATTTTAACGCGCCCACGTAAATTTCAAATTCACTACAAAGGTGCTCGCTTCCTCCCCACGGGACCCAAGCCGTATTGCCGAACACCCATTTACCCGGATGAATACCATTATTCAGCTTCGCGCGAATAACAAACAACGGTGAAGGTCCTTTGATACCTGGCACCCCAATTTCATAACCGGCTACAGGCGCGTCCAACGGAATAAATTCATCTCTTTTCGACGATTTCCACATAATGATTTCCTTTTCAGTTTAAATAATTATCCGAAAATAAAATGA
Source organism: Enterobacter genomosp. S (assembly GCF_001631805.1). Lineage (NCBI taxonomy): Bacteria > Pseudomonadati > Pseudomonadota > Gammaproteobacteria > Enterobacterales > Enterobacteriaceae > Enterobacter > Enterobacter genomosp. S. The sequence goes on from NZ_LVVA01000012.1 coordinate 50,902, forward strand.
TTAGAATTCTGAGATCGAATGAATAGCCAACTCATTGTTCAGGCTTTGAAAAATAATGACCTTAACCAGTGATTTTTCCTGTCCCTTTGCATGCATGAAACGGCGAAGCGCAATAAAGGTATGCAGTTGGCCAGCCACGAGCTGGCTACCGACAAACAGTAGCGGGGTATAGCCCGCGCCGTCGATATCATTGAAAACCGATTCGAACATTTGAAGATGTTCATCCGACATTTTATCAGCATGCATATTTACAGAAGGATTAATAACAATACTGCCCATTGCATTTTCCATTGCATCACTCCTTAAATGTGTATTGGAAGAGTCTTAAAGCAATTAAAAAATAGGATAAATACGGAATGCATTTTGTGAAGAAAATCACACTTTAACAACAGCCTGAATTTATTTTAATTGTATTATTCACGTCGTAAATATAAGCAGAACATCATATTTATGGCGTGTTATATTTACCCGCCGTTATTATAAAAAAAGCCCCTTTAGAGGGGCTTTGCAGTAATGAAAATATTAAGCAGCCGTCAGAAATATTTGCGTAAATACTCCGTCAGGCACAGAATCGCCATTGCCTGGCCATACGGCATCGACGTCAGCGGTATTTGACGATAAAAATCAAGATCGCTGCCCATTCCCGTCCCAAACGAGGTTTGCAGCAGCTCCCCTTCCGGCGAGATATTTTGCACAATACCGCGAATCGCTTTCTCCGCCACCTCAGCATACTCTGTGCCGACATAATGCTTGCGCACGGCCTTCAGGATACCGTAGGCAAACCCTGCCGTGGCCGACGCCTCCAGATAAGAATCAGGATCGTCAAGCAGCGTATGCCACAACCCGCTCTCGTCCTGACTTTTTGCCAGCGCGGCGATCTGCGCATTCAGCACCTGCACCAGATAGCGACGAACGGCGTTGTTTTCCGGCAGATCCACCAGCTCAAGGAAGTCCGGGATCACGATAGTCAGCCAGCTGTTGCCGCGCGCCCAGCGGGCCCGGGCGAAGTTGTGATTACCTTCGTAATTCCAGCCGTGGAACCACAGCCCCGTCTCCCGGTCCATCAGGTTCTGCACGTGGAGCAAGAACTGATAGATCGCCTCCTCTACGTACTCCGGCTTGTTCAGCAGCCTGCCGATTTTCGCCAGCGGCAGTACCGTCATCATCAGCGTGTCGTCCCACATCTGCTGATGGTTCTCTTCTGCCAGCGTGATGTGCTGCATGCCCCCATGTTCGGTGCGCGGCATCTCGTTCATCGCCCATTCTGCCCAGCTTTCCAGCCACGGTAGCCAGGCCGGGTTTTTGGTCTCTTCGTAGCGGTACGCCAGCGTCAGGAACGGTGACATGGTGTTCACGTTTTTGGTGGTTGCGCCTTCTGCGAAACGGTCAGCAAACCAGCTGTCGATAATCTCGCGCATGCCTTCGTCACCGGTCTGGCAGTAATACTGCCAGATACCGTACAAACCGACGCCGTGCGTCCACTCCCATCCGGCCCAGCCTTTGGTGTCGATCACGCGCCCGTCGTCCAGCCGCAGCAAAAACTCACCCGTTTTGTCGTGGATATTGACCAGGTTATGCGTCACCTTCTGAATGAGCGATTTCAGCTCATCCCTGGCGATAAAGCGCTCAGGCTGACGCAGTAGCGGGCTATGTTTGACAGGCCAAACTTTCATCATCTTAACCTCTGTTGTATGTCGAATTCAGTACCGCACGATCCTTCAGCGAAGGGGCCGCCGGCTTATTGCGATTCAGATAACCGATATTGTTGTTGCCCCACAGGGATTCATACGGCATACCGGCCAGCATCTCCACGGTGGCGCGCGCCTGCGGGGTCGCCGCCTCCGGCATCGCATGGCCGGACTCGCGCATTTTCGCGGTCTCTTCGCGCAGGGTGCTGTGGGTGTGTAAATTGAGCCTGAAGCGCAGGGAGACCAGGAAACCGCAGAACAGCACCAGAATGGTGCCCACGCTCAGGATCATCAGAATGGTATGGCTCACTTCCGCAGGCTGTACTTTCTGACCGCTGACAAAGCCGGACATCTGCATCACGATACCCACCAGCATCACCGCGCCGGCCTGAGACGCTTTACGGGTCAACGTCATGATGCCCGCGAAGATCCCTTCGCGACGCTGACCAGTGATCACTTCGTCCACGTCAGCAATGTAGGTGTAGGTATTCCACGGTACATAGTTGATACCCCCGCGGCCAAGACCGGCAATTGCAGAGATCAGCAACAGCAGAGCGTATACGTCGCTCAGACCCGCGTAGTAAAGCACCGCGTAAGAGAGCGAAGCCAGGCCAAACAGCACGACCACCATGCGGTAAGACGGTGCAGGACCGAAGCGAATGCACAGCGGAATCATCCCGATAACGGCGAGGAACTGGAAGATGGCCATCGTGCCCAGCAGGTTGGACGCCATCGACGCTTCCTGCATTAGCACAAACACCACGTAATAGGTGAAGACGGCGTTGAACACGTCCTGAGCAATATAGCCGCCGAGATACATGCCCAGGTGCTGGCGGAAAATCTTAATACGCAGCGTTGAACTTAATTCGACAAAAAGACGGTTCAGGCTCTGCCCCAGGGTCAGCTTTTTCTTCTCTTCTTCGGCGCGCAGGGCCGCTTCAGACCACTCTTCACGCGGACGTTCCCAGGTAAAGAACCAGACAAAAGTGAGCATCAGGGCGCACAGCACGGAGAAGACCAGGCTGGCATAGAAGAAAGAGATCGCGTTGTCTTTGCCAAATTGCGTGAGCAGGATCCCCGGCAGGAAGGAGGCGAGAATGGCAGACATCTGCGCCATGGAGATACGCGCCCCGGAGAATTTGGTTTTCTGTTTGAAATCGTCCGTCATTTCCGGCACCAGCGTTTCGTACGGCACCAGGATCATGGTGTAGACGATATCGAAGATCAGATAAGTCAGCAGGTAGTACCAGAAGCTCATGTCCCCTACCCACATCAGCGAGTAGCTGAACACGCAGGGAATACCGAGCAGAATAAAGAACTTACGACGGCCAAAACGCTTACCCAGCCAGGTGGTACCAAAGTTATCGGTTAAAAAGCCCATTAGCGGGCTGACAACCGCATCCAGCACCCTTGCGGCGGCGAAGATAAAGGTTGCTTCAATCGGTGTGAGTCCACAGAAGGTGGTATAAAAATACAAAAGCCAGGCGGCCGTCAGGGCGGTAGTCCCCGCCCCGAGGAAGTCACCTGACCCGTAAGCAAGATAATTTGCGAGTCCAATTTTACGTGTTTTCATTGCCGTCAACCCTAATCAGTTTTGGGAGACTCCCTGTAAGCAAACCTCGTCCGGGAGTTTTTACACGGCTACAGTAAAAGTATCGACCTGGTGAAACCTTTCTGTTTCTGCCATCACTGGGTGGCAAATGGCAAAAATGCAAAGAGTATCGATACGCGTGTCACTGATTTATAAAACAGCGTTTCTTTTGTATCAAAAGGGAAGGTCAATTTTGCGAGCCAGCCTTCAGAAATGCCTGAAGACTGGCGAAAAGGCGGGCAGCTAGCGGTAGTTAACGAGCACCTCGTTGCGCTGAATGTTAAGCGCCGGGATCAGGCGTCCACCGCCCGGCACTTCCCAGATAAAGCGTAAAGGTTCCTGTGCAGACACCCCATTTAAGGCCTGGGTTGTGCCATTTTGCCCCTCGATTTCCGCGCAGCGGGTAAGCGAGCACAGCCGCACACGTAACCCGGCCGGCGTGGGCCCCGTCAGCGTGTAATTCCAGGCCACCAGCGTCATCTGCCCGGAAACGGGCTCAGAGGCCGCCAGCGGACGCGAGGAGATCGCCTCCCCCCGGTGATTGAGCGTTAAGCCGATACTGCTGGCCTGCCACGCCCCCTCGCCTGCGGCCTGCACCGCCAGCGGAAAAAGTAAGATCCACAGCCACTTATGCATTATTTTCCTCCGATGGTCGCCGTCATGCGGATATTGCGGTTATCGGACAGCTCCATGTTCGACAGTACCACCAGCTGGTTCAGGCTCCGGCGCAGGAAGCGCGACAGCAGCGGACGCAGCGCATGATTCACAAGCAGCACCGGCGGCGCGCCCAGCATCTCCTGACGCGCCAGCGCCTCCTGAGTTTGCGCCAGTAATCTGTCTGCCAGGCCTGGCTCCAGCCCGCCACCGCCCTGTAGGGCCTGAAGCAGCAGACGTTCAAGCGGCGTGTCGAGGCCAATCACCTGCACCTCGCCGGTTCCCGGGAACCACTGCTGGGTGATGGCGCGTCCGAGCGCTACGCGCACTACCGCCGTCAGCTCGTGCGGATCGCTTTGCAGCGGCGCATGCTCGGCCAGCGTTTCGAGGATGGTACGCATATCGCGGATAGGCACCTTCTCGTCGAGCAGGTTTTGCAGCACTTTATGCAGCGTGGTTAAGGTCAGCACGCCCGGGACTAAATCTTCGGTCAGCTTCGGCATCTCCTGCGTTACGCGGTCCAGCAGTTGCTGCGCCTCCTGGCGCCCGAATAGCTCCGCAGAGAACTGACCAATCAAGTGGTTAAGGTGCGTCGCCACCACGGTACTGGCCTCAACGACCGTATAACCCTGAATCTGCGCCTGCTCTTTTAGCGCGCTTTCGATCCAGATAGCGGCCAGACCAAAGGCCGGATCGGTCGTCTGCTCGCCCGGCAGCGTGCCTGCGGCGGTGCCGGGGTTAATCGCCAGCCAGCGGCCGGGGTACGCGTCGCCGCTGCCGATTTCCACCCCTTTCATCAGGATGCGGTAGCGCGCGGGCGGCAGATCCATGTTGTCACGGATATGAACCACCGGCGGCAGGAAACCCATGTCCTGGGCGAATTTTTTACGAATGCTGCGGATACGACCCAGCAGTTCACCATCCTGCTGGAAATCCACCATCGGGATCAGACGGTACCCCACTTCCATCCCCAGCGAATCCTCAAGCTGAACGTCATTCCAGGTCGCTTCCACCGCCTGAGTATTCTCAGGCATTTTGACCGGGGCCGGCTCTGCCGCTGGCTGGGTTTCACGGCCACGCATCCACCAGGCAAGCCCCAGCAGTCCAGCGGTAAACAGCAGGAACACCAGGTTTGGCATGCCCGGCACCAGCCCGAGCAGGCCCAGCACCGCCGCGGAGAGCAGCATAACGCGCGGGTTGCTGAACAGCTGTCCCACCATCTGCTCGCCTACGTCCTGGTCGGTGCTGACGCGGGTCACGATCACACCCGCCGCGGTGGAGATCACCAGCGCCGGGATCTGCGCGACCAGACCGTCACCGATGGTCAGCAGCGTATAGCTTTCCGCCGCGTGGCCCATGTCCATTCCGTGTTGCAGCACGCCGACGAGCAGGCCGCCGACGACGTTAATCACCATAATCAGAATGCCCGCGATGGCATCACCGCGCACAAACTTACTCGCACCGTCCATCGAGCCGTAGAAATCAGCCTCCTGGGTCACTTCGGCACGGCGTTTTTTCGCTTCATCTTCCGCGATCAGCCCGGCATTAAGGTCGGCGTCGATGGCCATCTGCTTGCCCGGCATCCCGTCGAGCACGAAGCGCGCGCCCACTTCTGCGATACGCCCTGCACCTTTAGTGATAACCATAAAGTTGATAATCACCAGAATGACGAACACCACGATACCGATGGCGAAGTTGCCGCCCACCAGGAAGTGACCGAAGGCTTCTACCACCTTGCCCGCCGCCGCCGCGCCGGTGTGCCCTTCCATCAGGATGATACGCGTGGAGGCAACGTTCAGCGCGAGGCGCAGCAGCGTAGTGAACAGCAGGATCGTTGGAAACGCGGCGAACTCCAGCGTGCGCTGGGTAAACATCGCCACCAGCAGCACCATGATGGACAACGCAATGTTAAAGGTGAAAAGCAGGTCGAGAATAAATGCCGGTAACGGCAGCACCATCATCGACAAAATTAGCAGGATCAGAATCGGTCCGGCAAGGATCTGCCATTGCGTCGTTTTCAGGTTGCCGGGCAGGCGCAACATTGCCACCAGATTAGCCATCAGTGTCCTTCTCGTTCAAAAAATCCAGTGCTTCAGGCACCGGAAGGTTCTCAGGTTTTACAGGTCGTTGACCGCCTGCTAAACGCCAGCGTTTCAGTTGCCACACCCAGGCCAGCACCTCTGCGACAGCGGCATAGAGCTGGCCCGGGATCTGTTGTCCAATTTCCGCGTGGCGGTACAGCGCACGGGCCAGCGGCGGTGCTTCAAGGATCGGCACGCGGTTTTCCGTGGCGATTTCACGAATGCGCAGCGCAATCAGCCCGGCCCCTTTCGCCACCACTTTCGGCGCGCTCATTTTGTTTTCGTCGTACTGTAGCGCGACGGAGTAGTGGGTCGGGTTAGTGACGATCACATCGGCTTTCGGCACATCTTCCATCATGCGACGACGCGCGGCAGCACGCTGCATCTGGCGGATACGGCCCTTGACGTGCGGGTCGCCTTCCATCTGTTTATATTCATCGCGGATGTCCTGACGCGACATTCGCAGCTTCTTGATATGGGAAAAGATCTGGAAGATAACGTCGAACGCCACCATCGGAATAATGCTGAGCACCACCAGCAGCGAGCATAATCCGACCAGATTCAGGGCATTTTTCATCGCCGTCATGGGGGATTCGCTGATCAGGCGCATCATTTCCGGCCAGTAGTGCCACAGAAAAAACCCGGCTGTCCCGCCCATAAGAAGCGATTTCAGAATGGCTTTGAGCAACTCAGCGCCCGTTTGCGCGGAAAACATTTTTGCAATACCGGGCAGCGGGTTGAGCTTAGAGAATTTCGGTTGCAGCGATTTAGCGCTGAACACCAGGCCACCGAGCATGACCGGCGATACAAGCGCCACGATGACCACGCCCACAATCAGCGGCAGCAAGGCGATCATCGCGCTTTTCACAAGATTGATGATTTGAATGAGGATCAGATTGGGGTCATTGACCATGCTGTGATCGAAACGTAAGCCAGCAGAGAGCATACCCGCCAGTCTGCGGGCAAGCATCTCCCCGCCCCACCAGATGATGCACACGCCGACCACCAGGATCAGCAGGGACGTCAGCTCTCTGGAGCGGGGGATCTGCCCATCCTCACGGGCTTTTTCAAGTCGGTGAGGTGTGGGGGCTTCTGTTTTGTCGTCGTTCTCTTCTGCCACTGTGCCTGCTCGCAGCCCATTAATTCACGGGTATCATGCCTAATAATTACTGTGGCAATCGCGTAAACAAACTAATAAAAAGGGCCGATTTAATCCCTTAACAACCACTAAGCTTGCCTTTGATTTCATTTCTTGCGTAGCGCATTCCAGTTTTCAAATTTTCACTCTGGACCGTCTGGTCACCCCTAACTGGGTTTGATAGTTTTCCTTAAAGACCTCAATAAAAAGGATGTTTTATGAAGTGGAGTAAGTTGTTAAACAGCAGCAGACGCAAAGATAAAGAGAAAAAGCCAGATTCACACACGTCCGACCTCGCCGCCGGAAGGCAAGAGATTGAAAGAGATTTTGACCGCTTACTCTTCGCAGCACCAACCCGTCGTTTAGCGGATAAAACACAGGTTTTCCCGCTGGATCTTAATGACAGCGTACGTACCCGATTAACCCATTCCCACGAAGTGGCAAATTTTGCGAGAGGCATCGGGATGCGTCTCGCCTTTGAAATGAAAGAAGAAATTTTTGGAAGCGACTGTAACCACTTAATACTTGAATGCGATGTGCCCGCTCTGTTGGCAACGATTGGACTAGCACATGATTTAGGTAATCCCCCGTTTGGGCACCAGGGTGAAGCGGCAATGGCGGCGTGGTTCCGTCGCAATTTGGCGCCCTTAATCGCTGTAGAAATTGATGAAGAAAGCGGTAACATATTCAATGATTTCATGAAGTTCGACGGCAACGCTCAAACGCTACGCCTTGTGACCAGACTTCAAATCATCAATGATAATTATGGTTTAAATCTTACATACGCTTCACTTGCAGCCATGATCAAATACCCTCAGTCCTCCTACACCCAAAACAAGAAATGGAGTAAACATGGGTATCTGTTCTCGGAAGAAAAAGTGGTACATGAAATTTGGCAGGAAACAGGACTCTCTGAAGGCCTCAGGCATCCCTTCACCTACTTAATGGAAGCGTGTGATGACATTGCGTATTCAATTCTTGATGCGGAAGACACCATAAAAAAAGGGCTGGCGTCCTATCAGGATCTGATGAGTTTTCTGGCAAGCTGGAAAAACGGAGCAGACCAAACCATTAACCACCTGGTTAAAAAAGTTCAGGATAAAAATCAGGAGTGGGACTATCGAAAGCAAGAACTCTCCCCCGCCGAAATCAATGATATGAGTATGCAAATGTTCCGCGTGCACGGAACGAATGTTCTTATTACGAGTGTTGTTGAAGCCTTTCGACAATGCCACAAACAACTTTGTAACACAGAGTGCGATATTAAGGATCTCATTAGTATTAGTGATGGCAATGAACTTTGTTCAGCTTTGAAAAAATTCGATCAAACCCGTAGCTATCGTCATCGAACCGTACTTGAACTTGAACTGAAAGGCTCAAACTACATACAGGGGCTTATGGACATGCTCTGGGTAGGTATAAAGGGTCGTAAAAGCGGTGGAAAAGAATGGGATACGCCATTTGGTCGTTATGCTTATGGTCGTATTTCTGAAAACTACCGTCGTGTGTTCGATGATAAGGGGAACACTTTACCTCCGCTCTACAAAGAAGCGCAGTTGCTCGCTGATGCTGTTTCAGGGATGACAGACAGTTATTTGATACGCCTTCACGATGAGCTAAAATCGCTTTATGAATATGAAAGTCGTCTCCAGCCATCAACGCCTTAAGCTAAGAATCGAAGATTTTTTCGACGTTAGCGAAGAGCGAAAGCAAGCCAGAGCGCTCATTGACGCTCTGGCTGAGCGCTCGCACGCGTGGATTTTTGGCGGTATGATTCGCGATATCGGCCTTTTTGGGCGTGGTGGCTTTAACTCGGATATCGATCTTGTCATTGATCTTTCGCGTGAAGAGTTAATTAACGCGTTAAACAAGCATGACATCGAACGTTTCAGTGTTAATAAGCTGGGTGGGATCCGCTTTCATTACATGAGCCTGGATTTTGATATCTGGAGCATCAATGATACATGGGCCTTTAAGAACAGGATTGTTGAGTTTAAAGATACCTATAGCTTGTTGAACACAACGCTAATGTCATGGGATTCGATTCTTTACGATGTGAAGAAAAATCATGTCATCAGTCCTGATAACTATCTCCACGACTTGCATCATCGTCGGCTTGAACTCGTTTTACAGAAAACACCAAACGAAATGGGCTCTGTTATCAAGATTTTACGCACAATTTATAACAAGCGAGTCCAGGTCATTGGGCCACAGTTAACCGATTTTCTGTTACAGGCTCTGCAAGAACACACTTTTGACCAGCTAAGGCAGTATGAATTCGGTAGTTATCGCACCTCTTCCTTCAGCGTAGAGGATTTGCGGCAACTTAAAGAAGCCCTCTGTCATTCCCGAACCGGATTAGATAAAAAAATTCGGATTTAAACAAATGAAAACACCACCTGAATGAGGTGGTGTTTTTTTTCGTTAAAAACCCAGGCTGTCCAGCAGATCGTCCACCTGATCCTGGCTTGCCACCACGCCCGCTTTACTCGCGTCGAGCTGTGGCCCATTGAGCAGGCTTTCGTTCTCGCGTTTCGGACGGGCGGCCGGTTCAGGAATGTTCTCCAGCAGCACCATCAGCAGTTGACGCTCAATCTCCTGAATCACATCCATCATGCGCTTGATTACCTGGCCGGTAAGATCCTGGAAATCCTGCGCCATCATAATGTCGAGCAACTGGGCGTTAGTGAAGCTGGTGTGTCCCGGCACGTCACCCAGGAACTGGCGGGTATCGGTGACCAGCTCGCGCGCGTCGGCCAGCTCGATTGGGTTTTCAAACCACGCGTCCCAGCGTTGGGTCAAGGCTTTCGCACCCTTCTCCATCGCGTCCTGGTGCGGCTGCGAAGCTTCAACACTGTTCAGCGCGCGCTCGGCCGCCTGCGCGGTCATCTGCACCACGTAGTCCAGACGGTCACGGGCGTCAGGGATGGCTTCCGCCGCTTCGGCGATCGCCTGGTCCAGCCCCAGTTCACGCAGGCTGTCGCGCAGCATGCGCGTCAGGCTACCAATGCGGGCGATAATGTCGCTCGGCGAATGTTCTTCAACGGGTTTCATAGCAGGTTGCATCATCACCACACCCTCACATGCCCAGTTTCTCGAAGATCTTCCCGAGCTTCTCTTCCAGAGTCGCTGCGGTAAAAGGCTTCACCACGTAGCCGCTTGCGCCCGCCTGTGCGGCAGCAATAATGTTCTCTTTTTTCGCTTCTGCGGTCACCATCAGTACCGGCAGAGAGGCCATGCCCGCATCCGCGCGGATGGTTTTCAGCAGTTCGAGACCGTCCATGTTTGGCATGTTCCAGTCGGAGATCACAAAGCCAAACCCGCCAGCCTGGAGTTTGTTCAGCGCATCCACACCGTCTTCTGCTTCCTCAACATTGTTGAATCCCAACTCTTTCAACAGGTTGCGCACAATGCGACGCATGGTGGAAAAGTCATCCACAACCAAAAACTTAAGCTCTTTATCCGCCATAAAATAATACTCCTGAGTCAAATACGTATTGCCTGTCCGGCACTGATTTTCGCCAGCATCTGCTGGCTTACCTGGCTAAGATCGACCACTTCGCTCACGCCACCCATATTGATGGCCTCGCGCGGCATGCCGAACACCACACAACTTGCTTCATTCTGCGCGATGGTCCAGGCGCCAGCCTGGTGCATCGCAAGCATTCCGGCGGCGCCGTCGTTGCCCATCCCCGTCAGGATCACCCCTACGGCGTTGCGCCCCGCATGTTTCGCCACCGAATGAAACAGCACATCCACCGACGGACGGTGCCGGTTAACCGGCGGCCCGTCATGAATTTTGATTTGATAGTTCGCCCCGCTGCGCGCCAGCTCCATGTGCTTGTCACCCGGAGCGATATACGCGTGTCCCGGCAGCACGCGCTCGCCGTCTTCCGCCTCTTTCACACTAATCTGGCACAGCTTATTCAGGCGCTCCGCGAACGAGCGGGTAAAGCCTGGCGGCATATGTTGCGTAATCAGGATACCCGGGCTTGAGAGCGGCAATGGCTGGAGTACGTGGCGAATTGCCTCTGTTCCTCCGGTTGACGCGCCAATCACCAGCAGTTTTTCCGAGCTGAGTAATGGCCCCGCCTTCAGCGTTGCCGGGGCCGCCGTCGGCTTGTGCGCGGCGAGCTTCGCCCGGGATGCGGTGCGGATCTTCTCGGCGATCATCTCGCTGTACGCCAGCATCCCCTCGCGAATGCCGAGCTGCGGCTTGGTGACAAAATCCACCGCCCCCAGCTCCAGCGCGCGCAGGGTAATCTCCGAGCCTTTCCCGGTCAGGGAGGAGACCATCACCACCGGCATCGGTCGCAGGCGCATTAATTTTTCCAGAAAATCGATGCCATCCATGCGCGGCATTTCGACATCGAGCGTCAGCACGTCGGGGTTATATTTTTTGATTAAATCCCGCGCGACCAGCGGATCGGGCGCTGTCGCCACCATCTCCATATCGCTGTGGCTATTGATGATTTCGGTCATGATCTGACGCATCAGCGCCGAATCATCGACAGACAATACCCTGATTTTACTCATGCTTTTTCCTTACTCAGCGCATATACCGTTTGCCGACGCAGGCTAAACTCACGCACGAGGTTGCTAAAGTTTTCCGAGTGCCCGGCAAACAGTAAACCGTCAGACTTGAGCAACGGAACAAAGCGACGCAGAATGTCCTGTTGCGTCGTTTTATCAAAATAGATCATCACGTTACGGCAAAAAATGGCGTCGAATGGCCCCGGCACGTTGTACTGCTTGTCCAGTAAATTCACGGGGGCAAATTCCACGCAGTTCGCCAGCTCCTGGCGTACGCGCACCAGTCCTTCATGCGGGCCAGTGCCGCGCATGAAATAACGCTGTAGCTGCTGAGGCGACAGCGTTTTCAGCTCATCCTGGCGATAAACGCCGTTGCGGGCTTTTTCCAGCACTTCGGTGTCAATGTCGCTGGCGTACACTTTCCAGCGGCCCGGCGCCATGCCCAGGGTGTCCGCCAGGGTGATGGCCAGCGAGTACGGCTCCTCACCGGTGGAGGCCGCCGCGCTCCAGACGCGATACTCTCCGCTACGGCGACGGGCGTGTTCCGCCAGCACCGGGAAGTGATGCGCCTCGCGGAAAAACGCGGTCAGGTTGGTGGTTAATGAGTTGATAAATGCCTGCCATTCGGCGCTGTTCTGGTTCGCTTCGAGCATGCTCAGATAGCGGCCAAAATCGTCCAGCCCCAGCGTGCGCAGGCGCCGCACCAGCCGGTTGTAGACCATGTCTCGCTTATGGTCAGCAAGCACGATCCCCGCACGCTGGTAGATTAACTGACATATCCGACGAAAATGCGCGTCGGACAGCGCGAGGCGCTGTGTCATCTGCAACAATAATGACGTTTGCCCTGAGGGCATGGGTGATGTCATAGCGCCTTCTTAATCACATTCAGGATACAACGGGCACGGCCTGTGACCGTCCGACTTCTGTTACTGCTTCAACGTGCTCTTTCACATTAAATACGGCGACTAACCCGGTAAGGTGATCCGCCTGGTTCGCCAGCTGATCGGCAGCCGACGCCGCCTCTTCCACCAGCGAGGCGTTCTGCTGCGTAACCTGATCCATCTGCGTGACGGCCTGCGCCACCTGCTCAATGCCGCGGCGCTGTTCATCCGACGCCGAGGCAATCTCGCCCATAATGTCGTTCACCCGCGTCACGGAGGTGACAATCTCGTGCATGGTCTGCGCGGCGGTATCCACCAGCGCGGATCCCTGCTGGACGCGGGAGACCGATTCTTCAATCAGCCCTTTGATCTCTTTCGCCGCGTTGGCGCTGCGGCTGGCGAGGTTACGGACTTCACCGGCAACCACCGCAAACCCGCGTCCCTGCTCCCCGGCACGCGCCGCTTCCACCGCAGCGTTCAGCGCCAGAATATTGGTCTGGAACGCGATACCGTCGATGACGCTAATGATGTCGCCAATTTTCTGCGAACTGGCGGCAATCTCCTGCATCGTGCTGGCGACGTGCGAGGCCTGGTCACCCCCACGTTTCGCCGTCATCGCCGCCTGTCTGGACAAGTCGGACGCCTGACGCGCGTTATCGGCGTTCTGGCTTACCGTCGCGGTCAGTTGCTCCATGCTGGCCGCCGTCTGCGCCAGCGATGCCGCCTGCTGTTCGGTGCGGGACGACAGATCGTTATTGCCCGCCGCAATCTCTGAGATCCCGGTGTGCATGGCGTAACTGCCCTGACGAACGTTGCTTACCGTTTCCCGCAGCGATCCCTGCATCGCCTTCAGGCTTGCAAAAATCGCCGATATTTCATTCTTGCCATACACGGCAACCGGACGCGCCAGTTCGCCTTTTGCGATACTGTCGAAGTGGCTGCTGATGATGGCCAGCGGCTGCACGATCGTTTTGCGCGACCACCACAGCGAGCCGCCGGTCAGCAACGCCGCCAGGATCACCATGGTCAGAAAAATCATCCCTGACATGCGGTAGCTGGTACGGCTGTCCGCGCCGGCACGCGCCACAAACTGGTTAATATCCTGCTGCCACGCGTTAAAGCTGTCGTCGAACGCCGCCTGAGATGCCTGCACCGGCGCGGTCAGGAAGTCAGAAAGCTGATTGTTCTCAAGCCACGTCGCCTGATGCTCAAGATCGCCGTACCACGCATCAAAGTTCTTCTTCATGGCGACCTTCAGCGCTTTCTCTTTCTCACTCACCGCCTCCTGCGCCGCAAACGCCTTAAACTGCGCGTCAGCCTGCTTCAGGCTGCTGCGGGCCACGACCATCAGCGTCTTAATATCATCCGGCGGATAGCTCAGCGCGGTTAAGGTCCCTGCTTTGTTCAGCGCAGTGCTTGCCTGCAACAGCACGGCACGCGTTTGTGCCAGTGCGGAGCGCTGCTGATTACTCGTCTCAACTTCCTGCAAATTCTGATAGCCATCGCGAAACGCCCAGAAAGACAACCCGTTACTGCCAACCTGCAAAACCCCACACAGGATCAGAATCAAAAACAGTGTGGTCGAGATACGAATACGATTTAACATCCACGCTCCCATCAAGCGGCAAGCAGCCGCGGTTTAATTGTCAGTCAAAATGTTTCCCAGTTTTCATCTTGTCCGGTCACCGCTGCGCGCGTACGTGCTGTCACGGGCGCCGGAGCCGCTTCGCCGTACGCCGACCGCGAGCTGACCGTATTTGTTGTTTTTGAAGTAAGACGGAACGCCGAGACGGCCATTTTCAGGCGGCTCGCCTGGTCCTCCAGCGCAGCGGCCGCCGCAGCGGACTCCTGCACCAGGGCGGCGTTTTGCTGCGTCACACGATCCATTTCCGATACCGCCAGGGCGACCTGGTCAATACCACGACTCTGCTCGTCCGATGCAGAGGCGATTTCACCCATGATGTCCGTCACGCGCGTCACGGCATTCACGATGTCATTCATGGTTTCACCCGCGCTTTCCACCAGCACCGAGCCGGTATCCACGCGTGAAACAGAGTCTTCGATCAGGGCTTTGATCTCCTTTGCCGCGTTGGCACTGCGGCTGGCAAGGTTGCGCACTTCGCCGGCGACCACGGCAAATCCACGTCCCTGCTCGCCCGCTCGCGCCGCTTCAACGGCCGCGTTCAGCGCCAGAATGTTGGTCTGGAAGGCGATGCCGTCGATAACGCTGATGATGTCGGCGATTTTCTTCGAGCTGTCGGCAATGTCGTGCATGGTTTTCACCACGCCGTCGACCACGCGACCGCCGCGCTGGGCGGTATCGGACGCACTTTCTGCAAGCTGAGACGCCTGGCGGGCGTTATCGGCGTTCTGCTTCACGGTTGCGGTGAGCTGCTCCATGCTGGCCGCCGTCTCTTCCAGGGCAGACGCCTGCTGTTCGGTACGGGACGAGAGATCGTTGTTACCCATCGCGATTTCACTCGTGCCAGTGTAGATGGCATCCGCCCCCTCACGCACGTTGGCGACGGTATCAATCAGCGAACGCTGCATATGGTCGACGCTGGTCGCCAGCTCGGTCATCTCGTTGCGGCCAGAAACGGTCAGCGTTTTAGTGAGATCGCCCCGGCCAATGTCACGGATATGCGCAATGACGCGGCCAAGCGGGTTCAGCAGGATATGGCGAATGCCGTACCAGACGGCCATCAGCACGATGACCAGCGCGAGGGCGAGAACCGCCATCTGCCATTTCGCAAAACGGTAGTCGTTCTGGCTTTGCGTAAACGCCGAGTGATAAAGCTCGCCGCTGGCTTTGGCGTATTCGCCGAGCGCTGCGCCGAGGGCGTTCTGCATGCCCTGGGTCGGCTGAGCGAAATAGGCATCCATATTGCCCTTTTCCAGGAACTGCACCAGCTCCGTCAGACCGGCAAAGTAGGCCTGATATTTTTCATCTATATTCGCGCTCACCTGCGCCATTGCGGGCTGAGGGGCGATTTTTTTGAAGGCGTGGTAGTGTTTTGCCGCGTCTGCCAGCGTGGCGCGTGCGTTCTTCAGCAGTTCCGTTTTGGCGCTGCTCTGCTGGTTGTTCGGGTCCATCATCATACGGGCGGACGAGCGGCTCAGGTTGATACGCGTCTGCAACATCAGATCCCAGGTCGTGGTGAGTTCACTTTGCTGCATCCGCAAATCGTTCGAGGCCGCGAAGCTGTCCTGGTTCTGTTTTAAAGACGAGAAAAAGAGGCCGCCAGAAATAAGCTGAAGAAGTGCGAAAATGACCAGCACCATCATTAGCATTGTGACAACGCGGATACGGTTCAACATACAACACCTTCTCATCGATTGATTAACGGTGTTATCGGCACGGGCCACGGGAACTTTACATTTGCGAAAGGGAAAAGCGCGGAGGATCAGAACGCGACGTCAACAATCAGCGTGTCGCTGTAGGTTCCGGCAGGCGGCGTGGCCTGGCTGGTCAGGACTTTAGCGGTGTAGTTGTAGGTGCGTAAGAGCCCGTCGGTACTGACCTGGGACGAGCTGGCGCTGGCCCAGCGCTCGCTGCCGCTGCCGCCCCAGCGGTTGCTGGTCGCCTCTTTATAGATGTCGTAACTCATAAAGTTACTGCCGCTAACCATACGACGAACGTTGTTCAGAGCGTTTGCGCCATTGTTAATCCCTATGGTGTAGGTGCTGCCTTTGGTACAGGTGACGGCGATCGACTGCGAAACGGTGGGGAAATTTTGCACCAGCGGCGCGCTGTTGAAGTTCACGTCCGGCGTGGTCATGGTGCTGCAATCGTTGGTGACGGTCATATTAAGGAGGATAGAAGTGGTTGCCGTGCCGGTTTGCGGGGTCAGGCACGCCCCGACCGCGCCAACGGCGCACACGTTGTAGTTGATGCTGAACGTTAGCAACACCTGGTACGGCCCGGCCGTGACGTTCTGCCCCGGCACGGTACGGAAATAAAGGGGAATGTTGTAGCGTCTGGACCCCAGCAGCCCGAGCAGGGTGTTGCCGCTCCAGGTATAGGATTTACTGATTTGCACTTCACTGTTTCCGCCACAGCCAGTGGCACCGCACAGGCGCGTGGGGATAACGTCCGCGATAGCCGCGTTATCGGTTCGTTTCATGGTGGCGCGGCTGTTGGCGGCTATCGATGCCGAGGTGTAGGTCAGCGTCACCGAGTCGTTGGTGAGGAGGTTAAGGACCGTATCGCAGGAGACCACCAGCGTGCCGGTGGTTTGCACCTCCCCCGTGCTGCTCAGGGCGAACGAGGTGACGCTGCCAAACGAGGCGTTCACCGTACTGACGGTGCAGGCCGCCCAGCTGCTGCCCGAGAACAGCAGCAGTATGGCTATCATCAAACGTTTCATGGCGCCTCCCGGCAGGTCAGCGGACCGTAGGTTTGCAGCTTATGCTCGGGGTTTGCGCCCACGGTCAGCGTTGCGGTACAGCGTTTACCGTCCGGGGTGATAACCTCCAGTGGATTCACATCGTTGAGGTTTTCCAGCCAGGCGAGGCCGTCATAGCCGACAACCGCGCTGCTGCGGGACGCGCGTTTGACCTGGCTTCCCACCGGGATCGCATAGCCCTGCGCGTCGTGGAGGATCACGCTGGCAACCCGCTCCTGCTCCATCGGGAAATCCACCAGATAGCCGTTATGCCGACGAATCGCTACCCGACGTTCGGTCTCCTTCAGCCGGGTATCTGCCGGAAGGTTCAGGGTATCAATGCGGTAGCTTGCCGGATAGTAGGCAGAAACGCCGCTCACCAGCAGGTAGCCTTTGTTATTGGTTTTCCCCACCGGCTGGTTCTCGTAGCTGACGGGTACGTCCGGGTGTCCGTCGGTGCTGATCACCACAAACGCGTCGTTGATTTTATTCGCCGCAAACAGTTCACCGTCCATCAGCACGATGGATCCCATCGCCTCGCCCCACCAGGTCATCATGCCCTTCTCGCCGTAGCCGCCGCCCTGAAGCTCAACGTTGTTATTGCGCCAGCCGAGGGTGGCCTGCTGATAGTTACTCGACCGCGACTGGTTGGCCCACGCCATGTTCCAGCTAAAGCCGCCGTCAGACGGCATCGAGTGGTTATAGTTAATGCGTTGCGTGCTGCCTGCGTCAGGCGTGTTTTCAAAGGTGACGGCGGCGCTGTCACGTTCGCCGAGGGGAACCTGCAACGACAGCGCAACCGTCCAGTCGCCTCGCTGCTGGTCACGGCTGGCAGCCAGATAAATACTGCTTGAGCCCCACAAATTGCGGCTCCAGGAGAGGTTAAGCAGCTCGGTTTTGCGGCTGTCAAAACTCTCAACGCCGATCCACGCCGCGCCGATATTGCCGTAATCACCGAGGTTAAAGGTTAAGGAGTACTGGTCGGTATTGCGGCTCAGGCTGGCAATGGGGTTATCATATTCATCATAAACGGTGGGTTGATCGTACAGGGCGAGGTTGCCGAAGCCGCGATCGCGTCGGGTATGCTGGGTCGCTACGCTAAACTCGCTGGTGCTGTACTGATAGCCCCAGTTCATCTGTCCCCCTTCGTCGCCGCGCATCCGGCTTTGGGTATAAGCGGTATTGACCACGCCAAAACGCCCGAGCTTCACCACCGTGCCCGCGCCGCCGAGCGCCAGCGATTCCGCCCCTTCCGCGTGCCCTTCCAGCGTGAGCCAGTCGGTCAACCCGTAGCGATACGATCCGCTGCCCGCCGCCGGGCCATAGTCGAAATTGTCTATACCGTAGTTGCGCCGCAGGCTGCCCAGCGTCACGGCGCCGTCGCTTAACCCCTGCTTCAGCACATCGCTGCTGACGTAAAACGGCAGCGTGGTGCTCACCTGACGCCCCAGCGCGTCGGTGGTAACCAGTACCGCATCCCCCGCGCCGTTGATATACGGCAGATTCGTGAGGGTAAACGGCCCCGGCTGAAGCCGGGTGGAGCCTGAACGGTAGCCGTTGATAAACAGATCGACCGAGGTCGGCACCGCCGCCTCACCGGAAAACTCCGGCAGCGGCCACGTCACCAGATCCGGACGCAGGGAGAAGTCGCGCCCGTAGCTGATCCCGCCCATGCGCACGCTGGTGCTCCAGCTCAGCGCATCGCTGATAACGTCCCCGACGGTCCATGTGGTGGCATCCTCTTCATTGGTGATCAGCAGGGTCGAGTCATAACGCACGTACCCTTCCTGCTGCCCGCTGCTTCCGGCGAAATTCTGTCGGGCGTACCCTGTTGAAGAAAACGAATAGTCTTCGTTGAAATAGCGGAACTCATGCCACAGCGACGCCTGGCCGCCCGTGTGCTCGGTATGGTTGGTATAAACGTCGTAGTTGAGCAGCGCACCCCGGCCGTAATGCGGTTTGCTTTGCGCGCTCTGACCGTTAAACGAGGTGATCCGCGCCGCAACCCAGTCCCGGGGGACCGTCAGCATTAGCCGCTGGGCGCTGCTGTCATACTCCACGCGTACCGATGAAAGCGTTGAAAGGTTCACCTCTCCGGCAGGCACATGCTCCGGCGGCAGCCCGGCGCGAAGCAAATCTGCCCCTGAAATAAACCAGGCGCCCTCGCGCTGCGTCACCGGCACCACCAGACCCGTGTCATAGTGGTTCAGCACCAGGGCGAGCTGGAATACTGCTTCACCGTTCATCGTCTGCGCGTCCGGCGGCGGCGGTAAACTGTCGTCGCCGGTTTCGCCAAAGGCGCTGGTACTGACGCAAAGCAGCATTATCATCGCCGGTTTCAGCTGTCGGGCGTCGATTGCCATTGCGTATCCCTGGCATTAATTTGCGCGCTCATCCGATTCGGCTGATAAATCCCTGCCGGAAGCGGCCAGCTTCGGGTGCTGCCTGGCAGCACGTAACCCAGTAGCCCCTCGGCAACCGTGCGTTTTTGCCCGCCCTGCTCAACCGCAACCTGGCTGAGCCTGACGTGAACGTTCCCCTGATTGCGGACCTGAAGCGCGGGTTTTCCTTCCTCCTGAATGACCCGCCAGCTGAGTTGCTGCGTGTTCGCCAGCGCGTGATGCGCTCCTTCATTGAGAGTGGGGATCCCCTGGCCGTAGACGAATAAAGGAATGGAGTAGCGCATTTGCAGTTTCAGGCCGAGGGACGGTTCCGCTTTGGCATCCGGCTGGGGAATTTCATCCACGATAATGCGGTAGGCTTGCTCGACGCCCGACGGGATCGTCCCCTGCTTGATCAGGCGAATAAGCTGTTTACTGCCGTTTGCGATGGTCACAATCGGCGGGCTGGCGACCACATCCTGCTGGGCAGTGTAACGCTCATATCCGCCCTCCTGTTTCCAGCGCACAATACGTATCTGCATTGTCGTGGCGCTGTTGCCCTGGTTCTGGATCCACAATTCAGTGGCTTTGGCCTCTGCCGAAAGCCACGGATCGATGGGCCACAGAAGAATGGTTGCCGCTGCTTGCGCCTTTACCGCCGCGAGGGCCGTTACCCCCAACAGACTTATCAGGCCTGACCGCCTGAATAATGCCTTCATCGATGCTCTCCCTTTCCTACCATGACAAGGTCACGGTGAGTTGATCTGAATAAGTTCCTGACGGACTAAACCCGGTCAGCAGCGCGACGCCAAAAAGCGGCAGCGCGATGTTATTGCTGTTGGTATAGGTAATTGGTATGGCCTGGTTAACCCCAATTTCACTGTTTGCGGCCAGAGAGCTGCTGCTGTAGAGGCGGTATCCAACCACCTCCGTCCCGCCTGAACGGGTCATCCGCCGCACCGAGCTGTAGTTCTGCCCGCCGTTAATGCTCATGCTTAGCGCCACGCCCGGCGTACAGGCAATGGACAACGCGCCGTCGGCGACAAAGCTGGTGCTGACCGGCGCGCTTTCCACACCGCTGCGGGTCCCGAAATTTAGCGTACCGAAACGCCCGCCGGTGCCGGTGCTTACCGAGCATCCGGGTACCACCGTCGCGCTCACCCTGAATGACTGGGACGTCACCGCCCTGGCGTCGGGAAGCAGCACCAGCCCGACGAACAGGGCCAAAAAAGGGTGCACGAGGCCCTCTGCGCTGACGCGCAGACATAAACACAGTGCCTTCATGGCTGAATCAGTAGGTGACGCTGACGTTAATCGTGTCGGTATAGGTTCCCGGTACGACCGTTACGCTATTGCCGCCGCCCGTGATGCGTGCGTAAAGGGTGTAGCTATCCACCCCGCCCGCCGTAGAGGCAACCGGCAGCGCGGCATTGTTCGCAACCACGTTGTTGTAACCGCTATCGCTGAACAGGCTGTAGGCAACGCCCTGCGCCGCATTGGCGGTGTTAACCAAATAGCGGCCCGGCGTACCTGGGGTGCCGACGACGGTTCCGGGTGCGGTTGCGTTGGTGTTCCCAGTGATCGCCACCGTATAGCTGGCGGTGGTACATTGAATGGTAAAGGTGTTTCCTCCGCTGGCACCGGTTAACTGGGTTGTCAGCGTTGAAAACGTAGCAGGATGGGTGCCGAAATCGAGCGTCCCGAAGTTAATGCCGTTTTGCGTTGGCGAGCCGTTGATCAAGCAGCCGTTGGTCAGCGTCAGCGTCGCGCCGATAGTGCCGCTACTGGTGACCGCGAGAGCCTGACCGACCGTTGTCGCCGTCAGAAGCGTGCCCGCGCAGATAAAAAGAAGTTTTCTTTTCATTTACCACTCTCCAGAAGATTATAGGTTCGCTTGCCATATTTTATTCATACTGTTCAGTATGTTAGCCCCGCTAAAACATTCCCCGGCGCGGTTATTGAGAATTTAGTTTATGGTTAGCACTTCAACCACTTTCATCAAAAAGAGGACAACTCCGCCATAATTAACAGGCTATTAACAAACATTACAAAGGGTTAGCAAAAAAAGAGGGGCATTATTTTTGCTTAGCTTGAGGATATATCGCCTGTAGTGTGATCTGCGTCACAATATATCGTCACGCGTAAAACAACAAATTTCATAAAAATTAAAAACAAGTTGTAAGTCACTCAGCTTTACTTCAATTTATTCCCCGAATATTTTCCTGCGCTTAAATAAAAATTTTGTATGCATTAACGCAGGAAACTCTTTTAGCGCATTGAGGATCTTTTTGTGGCAAGTGCAAATAAACTCACGCTCTTCATCGTGATTTTCATGTTGGCGGGTATTCTTTCAGGTGCGGCAATCCATGAATATGCTTCACCCGACGTGATTAAGGCCTGGTCGGAGAACATTACGCTACTGACCGATATCTTCCTGCGGCTGATTAAAATGGTGATTGCCCCGCTGGTGTTCAGCACCCTGACGGTGGGCATTATGAGGCTGGGTGAAACGTCGACGATTGGACGCGTCGGTGGTAAAGCGATGGTATGGTTTATCAGCTCGTCCGTGCTTTCCATTCTGGTGGGGCTTTTTATCGTTACCCTTGAACAACCCGGCAGCGGTCTGAACCTGAGCATTCCTACAGAGACGGTTGATACCGGCCTGGCCGTGAGCGGGATGTCGCTGAAAGCCTTCCTGTCACACACCATTCCAACCAGCATTGCCGGCGCGATGGCCAACAATGAGATCCTGCAAATTGTGGTCTTCTCGATGTTCTTCGGCATTGGCGGCGCGTCGCTGGGCCAAAAATTCAACGCCCCGCTGGTCGCGGCGCTGGATGTGGTGTCCCACATTATGCTTAAAGTGACGGGCTACGTGATGTACGTTGCGCCGCTGGCCATTTTTGCAGCGATTTCGTCGGTGATTGCCACGCAGGGGCTGGGCATTTTGCTGAACTATGCCTCGTTTATTGGTGGTTACTATGTGGCGATCCTCCTGACCTGTCTGGTGTTGCTGGCGGTCGGTTACATGGTGCTGAAAAAAGAGGTTTTCCGTCTGGTGGCGATGCTGAAGGATCCGGTGCTGGTGGCGTTTACCACCAGCAGTTCAGAAGCGGCATACCCAAAAACGCTGGAGCAGCTAGCGCGCTTCGGCTGTTCACGTAATATCGCCTCTTTCGTCCTGCCAATCGGCTATTCATTTAACCTGGTCGGCTCCATGGTGTACTGCTCGTTCGCCTCGATGTTTATCGCCCAGGCGTACAATATTCACCTGAGTTTCACCGAGGTGACGGTGCTGATGCTCACGCTGATGCTGGCCTCGAAGGGTATTGCGGGCGTACCGCGCTCGTCGCTGGTGGTGCTGGCGGCAACCATTCCGAGCTTTAACATTCCGGTCGCCGGGATCCTGCTACTGATGGGAATTGACCATTTCCTGGATATGGGGCGATCGGCCATCAACGTGCTGGGGAACGGGATCGCGACGGCGATGCTGTCGCAGAATGAAGGGGCGCGGGAAGCGGAGGCAGAGCTGGTGGAACAGGAGGCGTAAGGCTACAAAAGAGCCGGGTGAAGCTGACGCTTACCCGGCCTCCGTGTTCGAGCCATGTGTAGGCCGGGTAAGGCGACGCCGCCGCCCGGCTTTAATTTTATGCCACGTGATTCGCCGCGATATCCAGCAGCGCCATCTCTTCACTGTTCAGCAGCTTCTCAATATTGACCAGAATCAGCATACGCTCGCCGAGCGCACCCAGACCCGTCAGGTATTCCGTCGACAGCGTGACCGCAAACTCCGGCGCAGGACGGATTTGATCGGCGGTCAGCGACAGCACGTCAGACACGCCGTCCACGACGATCCCTACCACGCGCTGCCCCAGATTCAGGACAATCACCACCGTGTTGTCGTTGTACTCCACGTCGCCCTGGCTGAACTTCACGCGCAGATCCACGATAGGCACAATCACACCGCGCAGGTTGGTCACACCCTTGATAAACGCTGGCGTGTTCGCAATGCGCGTTACCTGATCGTAACCGCGAATTTCCTGCACTTTCAGAATGTCGATCCCGTACTCTTCATCCCCTAAAGTGAAAACCAGGAATTCCTGCCCAGATGGCTCGCCCGCCAGTTTCGTTACGTTACTCATACCGGTCATGTTATTACCTTTTACTTAATCAGGCGGCTGTGTTCGCCACACGTTGTTCACGATTTAATCCCTGAAGTGCCGATACATCGACGATCAGCGCGACGCTACCATCACCCAGGATGGTGGCAGCAGAGATCCCCGGCACTTTGCGGTAGTTACTTTCCAGGTTCTTAACCACCACCTGATGCTGACCAATCAGCTGATCGACCAGCAGCGCGTAGCGGCGTCCAGCGCTTTGCAGGATCACAACGATACCCTGCGTCGCCTCGGTTTTTGCCCCGTCCACTTCGAACACTTTCCACAGTTCCACCAGCGGCAGGTACTCGCCGCGCACTTCAAGCACGCGCTCGCCGCCCGCCAGCGGATGGAGATCTTCTTCACGCGGCTGGAGGGATTCCATCACCGCGTTCAGCGGGAGAATAAAGACTTCGTCCGCCACTTTAACGGACATACCGTCAAGAATGGCCAGCGTCAGCGGCAGCAGGATACGAATCGTGGTGCCCGCGCCCTGCTTAGACTGGATCTCAACGTGACCGCCCATCTCCTGAATGTTACGTTTCACCACGTCCATGCCCACGCCACGGCCGGAAACATCGGTGACCTGCTCTGCGGTTGAGAAGCCCGGGGCAAAAATCAGCATGCCCACTTCTTCATCGGTCATGTTTTCGTTGACCGCCATCCCCTGCGAAATCGCCTTCGCCAGGATACGCTCGCGGTTCAGGCCCGCGCCGTCATCGGTCACTTCGATGCAGATGTTGCCGCCCTGATGTTCCGCAGAGAGGATCAGGTTGCCAACCGGCGATTTCCCGGCGGCCACGCGGTTTTCCGGCAGTTCGATGCCGTGGTCTAGGCTGTTACGCACCAGGTGCGTTAACGGGTCGATAATGCGTTCAATCAGGCTTTTGTCCAGCTCGGTAGAGCTGCCCATCAGCGTGAGTTCGATTTGCTTGTTGAGCTTGCCGGCCAGGTCGCGCACCAGGCGGGGGAAGCGGCTGAAGACATACTCCATCGGCATCATGCGGATGGACATCACCGATTCCTGCAAATCGCGGGCGTTACGTTGTAACTGGCCCATGCTGGTGATGAGATCCCCGTGGGTCACCGGGTCCAGCTCGTTGGAGCGCTGGGCCAACATCGACTGGGTGATAACCAGTTCACCGACCAGGTTGATCAGCTGATCCACTTTTTCTACCGCCACGCGGATGCTCGTGGACTCGCTGGAACGCGCCGCCGGTTTTTCACCGCGCGCCGGCGATGCCGTCTCTTTAGGCACGGCCTTCAGCGCAGGGGCAGCAGGGACCACCGCAGGGGCCTTTTCTTCCGCAGCGGGCGCTTCAACCGCCGCAGCGTCGGTTTCAAAAGCAATCTGATCCGCTTCAATAACGAAGCACAGCACCGCCACAATGTCGTCCTGGCCGATCCCGTCGTCGAGGGTCGCGGCCAGGCTGTCTTTGCCCTTCACCACGTTGCTGAGCGTCGCCAGGTTGCCCAGCTCCTCTTCCAGCAGGTTGACCTCGCTCTCTTTCAGGCGTGACAGCACCACGCGCAGTTTCCCTGCGGGCGCTTCAGGAGCCGTATCTGGCTCAGCAACGGCGTCAACAACGCTCAGTTTTGCCGCAGGAACAACGGGCGCAGACGCCTCACCTTTGGCTTCCAGCGCGAGCTGACGCAGCGCGTTGCAGATGTATTCAAAGCTGGCGGCATCAGGCTCTGCCGAACTTTTATAGGCGTCGAGCTGTTCCTGCATAATATCTTTCGTTTCCAAAAACAGGTTGATAATGTCGGTATTGAGCTGCATCTCACCGCGTCGTGCTTCATCCAGCAGGTTTTCCATTAAATGGGTCGTTTCCTGCAAAATGGTAAATCCAAACGTGCCGGCTCCGCCTTTAATGGAATGCGCCGCACGGAAGATGGCATTGAGCTGTTCTGAGTCCGGTGCTTCGGGCACCAGATCCAGCAAATGTTGCTCCATATCGGCCAACAGTTCGTCGGCTTCATCAAAAAATGTCTGGTAAAAATCGGTAATATCCATGCTCACGCTATCACCTCGGATTGGCTGGTGGCGATGTTGGAACGGCAGCCGAAGGGACGGCCCCAGGCTGTTTTAAATCGTCCAGTGACTCATTCTGACTTTCGGCGTTTTCGTGCAGGATGGCCTGCTCCGCCTGCTGGTTCAGCACTAAAAGACTGATACGACGGTTGATGGCGTCATCCGGTCCGCGGTCGGTAAGGCGCATGGTTGCAGCCATGCCGACCACGCGCAGGACCTTGCCATCATCAAGCCCACCCGCCACCAGCTCGCGTCGCGAGGCGTTGGCGCGATCGGCAGAAAGCTCCCAGTTGCTGTATCCTTTCTCCCCCGTGGCGTACGGGAAATCATCCGTGTGACCGGACAGGCTAACGCGGTTAGGAATGCCGTTCAGCACCGGTGCAATCGCGCGCAGAATATCGCGCATATAGGGCTCCACGTCGGCGCTGCCGGTTTTGAACATCGGCCGGTTCTGGCTATCGATGATCTGAATGCGCAGCCCTTCCTGTACCAGGTCGATCTTCAGATGCGGACGCAGCGCGCGCAGTTTGGGGTCCGCTTCAATCAGCTGATCCAGGTCGCCGCGCAGTTTTTTCAGGCGCGCCTGCTCCATCCGTTTTTTCAGTTCGTCGATATTAGGCTGTTTTTTGACTTCGCCCTGCTGCTGGGTGTAATCGTCACCGCCGCCGGGGATCGGGCTGTCGCTGTTCGAAATACGCGGCCCGCCGGTGACCGCCGTCGCCAGCGGCGTTCTGAAATATTCCGCAATCTGGATAAGCTCTTTCGGGCTGGAGATGGAGATCAGCCACATCACCAGGAAGAAGGCCATCATGGCGGTCATAAAGTCGGCGTAGGCGATTTTCCAGGAGCCGTGAGAACCGTGCCCGTGCCCCTTATGCTTGCGCTTTTTTACGATGACGATCGGGTGGGACTGGTTTTTCATGCGTCCTCGGTTGTCGTCTGTTGGTTAGGGTTTTTCACCGTCCGTACGTGCTCTTCCAGTTCGATAAACGACGGACGTTCGCTGGAGTAGAGCGTTTTACGACCAAATTCGACGGCGATCGGTGGCGCATAGCCGTTGAGGTTTGAGAGCAGCGTAATTTTTACGCACTGCATCATTTTGGTGGTTTCGGCGCTCTTCTGGCGCAGCACGCTCGCCAGCGGGGAGATAAAGCCGTAGGCCAGTAAAATACCGAGGAAGGTTCCCACCATCGCGTGGGCAATCAGTGCCCCCAGTTCTGCCGCCGGGCGATCCGCCGAGGCCAGGGCATGAACAACACCCATGACCGCCGCCACGATCCCAAAGGCCGGAAGCGAGTCGCCCACCAGCGCCAGGCTGTTGGCCGGCACTTCAGATTCGCTTTCGTGGGTTTCGATCTCTTCATCCATCAGAGCTTCAATTTCGAAGGTGTTCATGTTGCCGCTGATGATCAGGCGCAGGTAATCGACGATAAAATCGAGCATCATCGCATCGGCAAGAATACGCGGGTAGCTGGCGAAAATTTCGCTCTCTTTCGGGTTTTCAATGTCGCGCTCCAGCGAGAACATTCCCTGCTGACGTGACTTGGCCATCAGACGATAGAGCAGCGCCAGCAGATCCATATACATGCTTTTGGTGTATTTTGATCGGCGAAACAGCAGCGGAATCGCCTTCAGCGTGCCCTTGATCGATTTACCGTTGTTCCCAACAATAAAAGCCCCTACCCCTGCACCGCCGATGATGACAAGTTCAGCCGGTTGATAGAGTGCTCCAAGGTGCCCGCCGGTCATCATGTAACCGCCGAAAACTGTACCGAGAACTACCAGGTAACCTAATAAGATAAGCACGACATCATCCTTCCGCTAGTGACTATGGCAGGACGTTCATCTCGAGCGCATGACCGGAACGCAGGGTAAAAAAAAGCAGCGGTAATGGCTTACCGCTGCTGGAATCTTGCCCACAGGTTCGGGTTAAACAGCGTGTTCGATCTGTTCATCCAGCAGTTGTGGAATAATATCGGCAGCATCCCGGGAAAGTTTACGTCTTTTTACGGCTCGGGATGGAGGCTGGCACAAACTACAGGCGAAGCTGCCCGCAGGCTGGTGCGCGTGGGTAATAAAATTGCCGTCACAGCAGTTGCAGCGCGACAATTCAAGCATTCCGCTTTCAACAAAACGCACCAGCGTCCAGGCGCGCGTCAGCGCCAGCAGAGGACCCTCTTCCTGCTGCGGGCATTGCTCAAGGTAAAGTTTGTAGGCTTTGATCACGGCGTCAACGCCGCTGCATAAGCCCGTTTTAAGCAGGTACTGCCAGGCGTTGCAGAACATGGAAGCGTGGATATTCTGTTCCCAGGTCATGAACCAGTCAGTTGAAAATGGCAGCATGCCTTTCGGCGGCGGGCTTCCACGTAACTCTTTGTACAGCTTGATCAAACGTCCACGGCTCAGCTGCGTCTCGCTTTCCAGCATCTGTAAACGCGCGCCCAGCGTGATCAGCTCCATCGCCAGCTGTATGTCACGGGCTTCCTGAACAATGCTTTTTTCGCTCATTGTTAAGCCCTTTTCTTCCGGGCTACGTCATCAGGCTGGCTGATTTCGTTGAGCAGGCGGGTGGAGAGAAGAATACCGGTGTGGATCTGTTGCAGATCGTCCACGCGGGATTCCTGAGTCAGACGCGTAATGGTCTGGGGATTATCAAAACGGAACTGGCAGACAAGTTGATTAGTTTCCGCCAGCTTGACCATCTGCGGAAGCGTTAATCCGCCCAGCATGGTTGCCATTTCTTCGTTCACACCCAGACGAAACATCGCT
The DNA here is from genome assembly GCF_001631805.1 of Enterobacter genomosp. S. Classification (NCBI taxonomy): domain Bacteria; kingdom Pseudomonadati; phylum Pseudomonadota; class Gammaproteobacteria; order Enterobacterales; family Enterobacteriaceae; genus Enterobacter; species Enterobacter genomosp. S. The sequence goes on from NZ_LVVA01000012.1 coordinate 79,195, forward strand.
GACGGTTTGTCCTGACTAATCAAACGCTGCGCGAGCAATAAATACGACAAATTGATGTCATAAATATGTTTTAGCAACTCGGATGTATGCATTTTTCCCATCCCGAATAACCAACAATTATTTTTATGCGGAAAGACCGCACCCCGTGATGTCGCCGGGAAATCACCCGGTATAAAAAAGAAAAGGCCAAATGCATAGTTGAATTTAGGTTTGTACGTCGTAAAGCGCGTGACCGGCTAACATGGCCAAAATGTCGGTTACACATTTTATCTTTTCTTACAAATAACTAAGATTTTTCCTAATTCGACGCAAACTCTACTCGTCAGTTTTGACACATACAATGCAGCCCCCCCTGGAATTTAAAAAAAATGTGATCTGCGTCACATAATTTACGCGAATGTAACCCATAAATCCATCAGCGTGACTTGTAATTTGAGTGTTTTTCACCCAACCGAAGCTTGTTTATATTCTTAAGCAACGAATACTCATGCATCCGGACGGGAAATTTGGGTCCGGGAAAGGCGAGAACAGGGCAAATTCGCGATAACCTGCTATGGGGAAAACGTCACGTTGAAACGACATTTAATTAATAAAGTAAAAACAGCAGGTTAACGTTGGTAACCTAAAAAACAGTTTCGTTGCGTAACGATCTTCGTCGGGATGACGTTGCGTCAAGCCGGGTAAACCGCCCGGAAGCTTAAATGTGTGATTTACGTTAAGTTGTTAATTATTTTCATTTAGCCCAACTTTTCAGTTATTCTTCTTATAAGAATAATTAATGAATAATTATGATAAGCTTCACACTAATGACGCATTCACCTCTTGCAGTAAGGTCAGTTTCGCGGTAAAGCTGGGGAAACTTGTCATTCTGACATCAAAGGAGTGCGTGATGAGTTACTCCCATCTGCTTGTTTCCGTTGCTGTTTCTCCCGAAAGCCATCAGCTTGTCGCCCGAGCCGTGTCCATCGCCCGCCCCGCAAACGCCCGCATCAGCCTGATCACGCTGGCCGCCGAACCCGAAATGTATAATCAGCTGGCTGCGCCAATGCTGGAGGATATTCGTGAGGTGTTACAGGAGGAAACGCAGCAATTTTTGCGAGAGCTGGCACTGAAGGCAGACTATCCGATTCATCAAACCGTCATCGCGACGGGTGAATTAAGCGCGCATATTCTCGACATGTGCCAGAAAGAGAATATTGACCTGGTTATTTGCGGGAATCATAACCAGAGCTTTTTTTCTCGTGCGGCTTGCTCGGCAAAATCCATTGTTTCATCAAGCCGGGTAGATGTACTGCTGGTGCCTCTCGGGGGCAATTAATGCCCCCGGAGAAAATCAGGCGAGTTTAGGGAATGTCGCGATCTTTTTTTGCAGGTCGCCTTCCTGACTCTGCGGCTGGATCGCGCGTAAATCGTCAATAAAACGCGCCTGCCAGCGGTCGATATCATTCTTAACGATGGTCTCCATCATTTCCGAATGACGTGAAATACGTTCCGCAAGCGGCATGGTTAACGCGCGGTTCAGGGCATTGGCCACGTCATCGCGATCGTAAGGGTTCACAATCAGCGCTGAGGTTAACTCGTTTGCCGCACCGGCAAATTGTGACAGCACCAGCACCCCAGGGTCAGCAGGATCTTGTGCTGCAACATACTCTTTTGCCACCAGATTCATCCCGTCGCGCAGCGGCGTGACCAAGCCTACGTCAGCATAGCGGAATACCTTCATCAGGATTTTGCGCTCAAAGTGCTGATTCAGATAGAAAAGCGGTGTCCAGCCGAGCTGACCGTAACGTCCGTTAATGCGCCCTGCCTCGGTCTCCAGCTGGTGACGAATATCCTGATAGGCCTGAACCTCACCGCGCGAGGTTGGCGCTATCTGGGTATAGCGGATCTTGCCGTGATGCTGCGGGTATTTATCCAGCAGGGTTTCGTATGCAAGGAATCGTTCCGGCAACCCTTTGGAGTAGTCCAGTCGCTCGACCGAGAAGATGTTCTTAACGTGCTTAAGTTCGTTCTTAAGCTGCGCAAGCTTCGGCGGCAGCGGGCCGGAGGCCTGCTCGGCAATTTCGTCAGGCTCAATACCAATCGGGTAAACTTCGGTATGGAAATTTCGCCCCCACGCGGTGTGAGATTTTCCGCCATGAGTGACCAGCCGCGTTTTACCCGACACGCTGTCGAGGAAGGCCAGCCTGTCGTTTTCCGTCTGGAACCCGAGCAGGTCGTAATCGGACAGCGCCTCCAGGATCTCTTCATGCTGCGGCAGCGCCGTAAAAATCTCCGGAGTCGGGAAGGGAATATGCAGGAAGAAGCCGATGCGGTTATTCACGCCACGTTTACGCAGCTCCCTGGCGAAGGGCAGCAGGTGATAATCGTGGATCCATAAAATATCGTCTTCTTCGATCAGCGGCAGCAGTTTATCTGCCAGCAGCGCGTTGACGCGCATATAGCCTTCATACGATTCACGCTGGAACTTCACCAGGTCCAGACGATAGTGGAACGCAGGCCACAGCACAGCGTTCGAGAACTCGGAATAATATTCATCGTAGTCCTTTTCGCTGAGCGCGAAAGAGGCCCACGTGATATTGCCCCGCGACACCTTGTTTAGCGGTTTTTCATCATTACTGATTTCACCGCTCCAGCCAAACCAGAGACCACCCGCGGCTTTGAGGGCACCCAATACCCCGACCGCCAGTCCACCGGCACTGGCTTTTTTATCATCCGGCGGTGCGATGCGATTAGAGACGACGACTAAGCGACCCATAATGATTTCTCCCGTTGTTTTGCGCTATTTGTTGTTGTTGCTGGTTAGCGACGTCAGATATCCACTGCCAGACGCTGGCGACATTTTCCAGACGCCATCCGGCAATGGTTTCACCAGGCCCGACCTTGACAGACATGCCCTCGGCCTGGTTTACCACGCTGAACCCGGCCTCATCGGTCAGGTCATCCCCAAAAAAGACTGGCGTACGCCCTTTGAACGGTGCTTCCGCCATAAACGCTGCAATGGCAGCGCCTTTATTAATGCCTGTCGGTTTAATCTCAACCACACATTTACCCGGCTGTAAGGCCAGCTCCGGATGGGCTTCCGCCACGCTTCTTGCCAGCGTAAAGATCGCCGACTCATGGTGGGGTGCCTGACGGTAGTGCAGCGCAAAGGCCATGCCTTTGGCTTCCAGTTCCGTACCGGGAAGCAGTTCCAGTGCCGAAGAGAGTTGCGCATGCAGCGCCTGAATCAGCGTATCGGGGAGTGAAACTATGTGCAGTTGATCATGGATATCGCGGCGCTCCGCTCCGTGTACACCGGCCAGCGGAAAGTGATAAGGACTGGCGAGCACGTCCAGCTCGGCCATTGAGCGCCCTGAAATCAATGCCAGTGCCCCCTCGTTTTGTCGTGAGAGCTGCTGCAAATTCTCTAACACCGTATCCGGTACAACGACATCGTCAGGATGCGGTTCAATCCCGGCGAGCGTCCCGTCGAGGTCAAAAAAGAAAGCAAATTTTCCGGGCAGTACAGGCGGTGCGGTTAACAAGTCAGCCACCCTAATCCTCCTTACGGTTAGCAAAACAGCCATGTAAGTATAGACAGTGTGACGCTGCTCGCCATTTAGCAACCGGCCCGTCAGCAAAACTGGCGGGCCGGTCAGGGGGTCAACTATGGTTAATAGTTGAGCATATTAGTGGCTAAAAATAAATCAGACAGTACGCTTCGCTTTTTGCTTGTAACGGTCGAATATCACCGCTGCCAGCAGGATCAGGCCGCGCACGACGTACTGAGAGAACGGAGAAATATTAAGCAGGTTCATGGCGTTCTCCACGGTCCCCAGAATCAGGATCCCCGCCACCACATATGAGATTTTTCCGATGCCGCCCTTGAGGGAAACGCCCCCCAAAACGCAGGCTGAAATAACAATCAGCTCATAGCCGATAGAGGTCATTGGCTGGCCGCTGGTCATGCGCGACGCCAGAATAATCCCCGCCGCCGCCGATACCAGCCCGGAAAGCACGAAGATAATGATCTTAGTGCGCACAACCGGCACACCTGCCAGGCGCGCCGCTTCCTCATTACCGCCAATTGCCAGGGTATTACGGCCAAAGGTGGTACGGTTAAGCAGGAAACCGAACAGGATCAGGCAGGCGACCGTCAGCCAGATTGGCGCGGGTAGGCCCAGCCAGTTGGCATAGCCCAGCGTAAAGAAGCGCTCGTCTTCAATCCCCACCGCCTTACCGTCAGAGATGATATAGGCCAGACCGCGCACGATTTGCATGGTCGCCAGCGTCGTGATCAGGGCGTTAATCTTCAGACGCGCAATCACGAAGCCGTTCACCAGGCCGCTCAGCACGCCGAGCATCAGCCCGGCAAATACGCCGATCCACAGGCTTTCGGTCATGTTGATGACCACGGCGGTGGTGACGCCGGCACAGGCAATCACCGAGGCGACCGACAGGTCAAAATCGCCGGAGGCCAGACAGAACAGCATTCCGCAGGCCACCATGCCGGACATGGAGATCGCCAGCCCCAGCCCCTTCATGTTGATGAAGGTCGCGAAGTTTGGCACAAAAATCGCGCACGCAACGAACAGGGCAGCAAAAACCACCAGCATGCCGTACTGGTCCCAGATGCGGCCAACGCTGAAGGCCGACTTCGGCGCTCCGGATGTAGTAACAGAGGACATCATTAACTCCTTACTCAGGCGACAGCCTGGCTAACTTTAGGCATGGCGAGACTCAACGCCTGTTGTTCATTCGCCTGTTCATGCAGCAATTCACCGGCAATTTCGCCTTCGCGCATCACAACGATACGGTCGGCAACGCCGAGCACCTCGGGCAGATCGCTGGAGGCGAACAGCACCGCCACGCCGCGTTTTGCCAGTTGATAGATGACGTTATAAATTTCGTGTTTCGCCCCGACGTCGATGCCGCGCGTCGGCTCGTCGAGCAAAATGACCTTCATGTCTTCCGACAGCCAGCGGCCCAGAATCGCTTTCTGCTGGTTGCCGCCGGACAGGTTCATGATCAGCTGTTCAGCGCCGGGGGTTTTGATGTTCAGCGAACGGATATGGTGATCCGCGTTGCTCGCCTCCCAGCCATCGTTAATCAGGCACCCCGCACGGATGAACTTGCGCCGGGCAGAAATGTTGATGTTGTCGCGCACCGAATGTACCGGAATAATGCCTTCGGCCTTTCGATCCTCCGGGCAGAGCATGATGCCCGCGTTAATCGCCTGGGCAGGCTTCTGAATATCCACCTTTTTCCCGTCGACGAAGACCTGGCCCTGGGTGATGCGCGTACCGCCAAACAGCCCTTTCATCAGCTCGCTGCGTCCTGCCCCCACCAGGCCAAACAGCCCAACGATTTCGCCGCTACGCACCGAGAGTGAGATGGGCGTGCGAACGCCGGGCGCTTTAACGTTATCCAGACGCAGACGCTCCGGGCCGTATTCCCGTGGTTTCCAGTGGTAGATATCACCCAGATCGCGTCCGACCATCGCCTGCACCAGCTGATCATGATTGACCTGCTGCATATCGGTAAAGGTGCGCACGTAGCGGCCATCCTTAAACACCGTGATGGCATCGCTTAAGGCAAAAATCTCTTCCATACGGTGAGAAACGTACAGAATGATGCGGCCCTCTTTGCGCAGCTCGCGGATCACGCGAAAGAGGTTTTCTATTTCGCGCGCGGAGAGCGAGCTGGTTGGCTCATCGAAAGCGATGATTTTGGCGTTACGCGCCAGCGCTTTGGCAATTTCCACCATCTGCCACTGGCCGATGGAGAGATACTTAAGGGGGGTTTGCGGATCGACATCCAGCCCAAGGTGCTTAAGCTGCAAGCCCGCTTCATAGTTGAGCAGCGAGCGGTTGACCACGCCGCTTTTATGCGGAAGCTGGCCCAGATAAATATTCTCCGCCACGGTCATCTCAGGAATAAGGTGCAACTCCTGATAGATGATGGCGACACCTGCGTTTAGCGCGGCCGTGGTGTCGGCAAAGGCCACCTCTTCGCCGCGAATGACCAGCGTACCGGTAGTGGGCGTGTAGTTGCCGCTGAGGATTTTTAGCAGCGTGGATTTTCCCGCGCCGTTCTCCCCCATCAGGGCGTGAACCTGGCCGGCATAGCAGTCGAAGCTGATATCGGTCAGCGCGTTTACGCCGGGGAACGTTTTACCGATGCCGCGGAAAGAGAGATACGGATCAGACTGTTGCATAACGACTCCGTGATTCCTGTAGTGTGTACGTCTGGCCCCTCACGGCGAGTGAGGGGCGCAACCACAGCGTATTACTTACCGCCCAGTCCTTTTTTCGCCAGCTCCTCTTTGAAGTTATCGCGGGTGATCAGCACCACGTCGGTCACTTCGGTGAATTTCGGCGGCTCAACCCCTTTGGTCACCCAGTTGTAGAGCATTTCACTGGATTTATAGCCGTGGACATCCGGGCTTGGCAGCAGGGAGCCGTAGAACCCGGTCGCCTGCGCTTTAGACAGTTCGCTCACGGCGTCAACACCGTTAATGCCGATCCCAATCACGTCCGGTCCCTTAAAGCCCTGACCTTCCGTTGCACGCACCCCGCCCAGCACGGTGTTGTCGTTCATGCCCACCACCAGCCAGTGTTTCACCTCCGGATGCTGGACGAGCATGGAGTTCGCCGCATCAAAGGCGCCCGGGATATCGTTGGATTTGGTCGGCACTTTGTAGATCTGTTTTTCCGGGAAGCCGGCCGCTTTTAGCGCGTCCATGGAGCCCGTGGTACGACGACGGGCGGTATCCAGCTCGTCAGCGGTAATGGCCATTACGGCGGTCTCTTTCACATCCCAGCCGCGTTTTTGCATCTCTTTATAGAGTTCCTGACCCTGACGCTCACCGATTTTGGTGGCCGCCATCATCACCAGCGGAACGGTATCCATCGGTTTGCCTTTGGCATTCACGAACTGGTCGTCCACGGCAATGACTTTCATATCGTAACCACGCGCTTTCGCAGCAATAGCCGAACCCAGTTTTGGATCCGGGGTACAGATAACAAACCCTTTCGCGCCGCTGGCCGCCAGGCTATCGATGGCGTTCAGCGTTTTCTCGCCGTCAGGCACTGCGATTTTAATCACCTCAAATCCCAAATCTTTCCCGGCTTTATCAGCAAATTTCCATTCGGTCTGGAACCACGGTTCTTCAGGCTGTTTGACCAGAAAACCGAGCTTTAAATTTTCAGCAATAGCGGATTGTGACATAACGGCAGCCAGGCCGATGGCCGCCAGCGCTTTAGTAAATTTGTGCATGGTAAACTCCAGCTTAAGTATTCTTATCTGTAGGGAATAATGGCGAACAGCTTATTTAATCGGACTTAAAACAAGGCATTAGCGCTTACCTCGTCATAAGCGTTATTGCTGGAGATAGTTTTAGCGGGAAATTAATCATCCATAAGAGAGCGCCATCACACCGCAGAATTACAGTAATTGCGTACATAAATTCAGCGAAAAATGACATAAAAAAGGCCGTAATTGTCCTACAAATGGGAAGGGATTAAGCAGAATTATCCATAAGGTCAGCTAAGACGTCCCTGTCATCCGGACGCCTGGGCGCCCGGCAGAGAAATTACCAGGGATAATAGATGTGTTCCGCATGATCGCGAACGGGGGCGTCGTCGCCCAACAGACGAGCAGAGAGCGTCAGCGCAAAGTCAAAAGCGTGTCCCAGCCCCTTACCGCTGATAAGGTTGTTATCCTCCACGACCGGCGCATCTACATAAACCCCGTCATTAATGGTTTCCCACAGATCGCCGGAACAGACGTAGCGGCGCCCCTTGAGCAATCCGTTGCCGCCCAGAACCCGCGCTGCCGCAGAGCAGATGGGACAGATAAGCTTGCCGCGCTCATCGTGCGCGGAAATAAAGCGTATCACCTCGCGGTTAGCCGCGAGGCTAATGCTTCCCTGCGGCCCGCCAGGTAACACCACCGCATCATAAAGCGTCTCACTGCGCTCCGTTAGCGTACTGTCGGCCACCATGGGAATATTGTGGTAACTCACTACCGCACGGGACTCCGCGCAGGCCAGCGTTTCCACCTCAATCTGCAAGCGACGCAGAATATCAATAGTGATAATCGCTTCTGCTTCTTCAAAACCTGGTGCCAACAGCACCGCAACTTTAGTCATCATAAACCTCATCGGACGAAACGATATAAAACATTGTTTCATTTTCACATCTTGTTAGATAACAATCTTGCGACGCGATCACAGAACCGTATATTGCGGGAAAATTGATTTAGCTCAAATTTGCTACAACAGGATATATTTATAGATATTATTTCTCATTTATAGCTTTCGCAGAATTTCCCGCCAAAGAAGGTTTACTGAAACGATAAAAATGAGCCCAATTCGTTTTTAAACCAATAAAATCAGTCAAATAAGAATAGTTCCATCTCGCTACCTGTTTTCTATTCTGCGCTATATTTTAATTTGTAATGTATGGTAAACACAGCCCAACTAAGAGTTTTCTTAATTTAAAGAGAAGCGTATGCTTATTTAAATCGAACACAGGAAGTGAATTTTCGAGTTTCTTTATCTTGCAGAAATCTTTTTCTGCCCTTCGATCGTCAATGCCTGCCGGGTCAGATTAAGTAGCGGACATCAAGTCCCACAGTCAATAAGGATATGAGTATGACTACCCAAACGATGATGCAAAAACTGAATGCCCAGATGAACCTGGAGTTTTACGCTTCAAATCTGCATCTGCATTTGAGCGCGTGGTGTTCCAGAAAAAGCCTCAACGGCACTGCCACCTTCTTTCGTACTCAGGCGCAAAGTAACGTCACGCACATGATGCGTGTCTTTAACTTTTTAAAAGCCGTCGGGGCAAACCCCACCGTAAAAGAGCTTGAAACGATTGAAGATAATTACTCTTCTCTGGAAGAACTGTTCCAGAAAACGCTCGAAGAGTATGAGCAGCGCTGTGCGACGCTGAGCAAGCTGGCTGATGAAGCCAAAGCGCAACAGGACATCACGACCTTCAGGTTTTTACGAGATATGGACAGAGAGCAACAGCAGGATGGCATGCTGCTGAAAACGCTCGCAGATGAAATCCGCAACGCGAAGCGCGCGGGTATTTGCCTGGAGCAGACGGACCGCCATGTTCTGGACATTGCCACCGTTCAGCACCACTAATCCCTTTCACCCGCTCCCGTCAGGGAGTGGGTACCAACTCTCTGCTTTTACTGACATTTAACAAATCAGATCTTGCTCCCAATGAATAACCACACATCGTGTAATGATTTGTTTAATTACATTCATTGACGAGGGAGCATCATGATCACCATTGAGTTTATTGTCATTATCCTCTGCCTGCTGATAGGCACACGCTTCGGCGGTATGGGCCTGGGGCTGATAAGCGGCATCGGCCTGTTTATTTTGAGTTTTGTCTTTGGTCTGCAACCCGGTAAACCCCCGGTTGACGTGATGCTCACGATCCTTGCGGTTATCGGCTGCGCGTCCACGCTACAGACTGCGGGTGGCCTGAACGTGATGATGCAGTTCGCGGAGCGTCTGCTGCGTAAACATCCCCAGCACATCACCCTTCTCGCGCCATTTACCACCTGGACGTTGACCTTTCTCTGCGGGACCGGCCACGTCGTTTACACCATGTTTCCCATTATCGCGGATATTGCCCTGAAAAAAGGCATACGTCCGGAACGACCAATGGCAGTGGCCTCGGTAGCATCTCAGATGGCGATCACCGCCTCGCCCGTTTCCGTGGCCGTCGTGTCGCTGGTGTCCATTCTGGGTGCGCAGCACGGCATCGGCCACGCGTGGGGGATCCTCGAAATCCTGGCCGTCTCCGTACCGGCCTCGCTGTGTGGCGTCGCTATCGCCGCGCTGTGGAGCTTACGTCGCGGGAAGAACCTGGCAGACGATCCCGAGTTTCAGGAAAAGCTGAAAGATCCGAAACAGCGGGAGTTTATCTACGGGGGAACAGAGACGCTGATGGATCAGCGCTTCCCGAAACAGGCCTACTGGTCAACGTGGATTTTCTTCGCCGGTATTGCCGTCGTGGTGCTGCTGGGGGCAGTGCCAGCGCTACGCCCGGCCTTTGAGATCAAAGGTAAAATGACGGCCCTGTCGATGAATCTTGTCATTCAAATGATGATGTTGATCGCCGGGGCCGTCATGCTGATGACCTGCAAGGTCAATGCGTCGGCAATTTCAAACGGGGCGGTGTTTAAGGCGGGGATGGTCGCCATCTTCTCGGTGTTTGGCGTGGCGTGGATGAGCGATACCTTTTTTCAGGCGCATCTCGGCGAGCTGAAAATGGCGCTGGAGGGGGTCGTGAAGAGCCATCCCTGGACGTATGCCATCGTGCTGTTTCTGGTCTCAAAACTGGTCAACAGCCAGGCCGCGGCCTTGACCGCCGTCGCCCCGATGGGGTTGATGCTGGGCATCGATCCGAAAATGCTGGTTGCCTTCTTCCCGGCGTCATACGGCTACTTTGTGCTGCCCACCTATCCGAGCGATCTGGCCTGTATCGGATTCGATCGCTCCGGCACCACCCGCATCGGCAAATTCATCATTAACCACAGCTTTATTCTGCCGGGGCTGATTGGCGTCAGCTGCGCCTGCGTGGTGAGCTATCTGCTGGTGCAGACATTCTTCTGACCTTAGTGCGGGCGACAGGCACTGTCGCCCTTCGACGTAAAATCAGAAAACAGTTTTTAATTTTAAAACATCGGTTTATTTTAGTGTGACTCACCCTGCGGCGTGAAGCGGAGTTCAATCAGCGCGATGGCTTTCTGGATCGCGCGGAGCGTAACCGGATCCGCCGCGGCAGGATGGTTGGTGAAATCGATGTTTTTCAGTTGGGTCGACATTTTTTCGCGCACTTCTACCGGCGCGATAACGTCAATTACATCAAGGATTTGTTTGATAACCAGCTGGCAGGCGACGACGTCTGATACCAGTTCCTGATCGGCGCTCAGGTTTTGTGACATGGGTTTCTCCTTATTGAAAGGCCGCCATAGTAGCAAAACAGACGCCCTTCTATCTTCCTCTCGTCGTTCGCAGACATAAAAAAACCTGCCGAAGCAGGTTTTTTTATCAGAACATCGCACCCGGTGGGACGTCTTTGAACGTCGTGCAGTAGTTCGCCCACATGCTTTTCAGGATTTTGCGCAGTTTCATTATGTTGCTCCAGTAACGTGTTATGCAGGTGTTATTGTCAATACGCTTATAATATGACCACCATCACAAAAATCAACCGTTTTGTGACCTGCATCACGATTATTAACCCCACAGTGCTGCTGGTTTGTTAAAAAAAGCCAAGATAAATCCGCACCTTACAGACCTATAAATTCCAGTAAATTTTTATAAAATTTTTTGAACGGGCAGGAAGATAATGAGTGAAAACCTAACCGGCAAAGAGGGCCGTGGACTCTCACCTGCGGCGCTGCTGGTGGCCGGTGCTTTCTTTATGGAGTTTCTGGACGGGACGGTGATTGCCACCGCGCTGCCGGATATGGCAAAGAGCTTTGGCGTACAGGCCGTGGATCTGAATATTGGTATCAGCGCCTATCTGATTACCCTGGCCGTGCTGATCCCCGCCAGCGGCTGGATTGCCGACCGCTTCGGCGCACGCAAAGTGTTCGCCCTCGCGCTGGCGATCTTCACGCTTGCCTCGGTATTTTGCGGCCTGTCCACCACGCTTGAGCAGTTCGTGGCGATGCGCGTGCTCCAGGGCATAGGCGGCGCGCTGATGGTGCCCGTTGGCCGCCTGGCCGTGTTACGCACAACGCCAAAACACCAGCTCATCACGGCAATCGCCACCCTGACCTGGCCTGCACTGGTTGCGCCAATCATCGGCCCGCCTCTGGGCGGGTTCATCACAAGCTATGCCGACTGGCGCTGGATCTTCTTTATTAACGTGCCGCTGGGTTTCATCGCCATTTTGCTTGCGCTGCGCATCATTCCTGACCTGCATGAAGATACGCGACGGCCGTTTGATTTGCCGGGTTTTGTTGTCACCACCCTTGCCATGGTAAGCCTGGTGTACGCGATGGAGTTGATGGGAAGACAGCCTCTCCGGACAGGATTAACGGCCACGCTGTTCATCGTCGGTTTCGTCGCGTTGGGCCTGGCGCTGCGTCATTTTAAACGTGCAGCCTGGCCGATGATCGGTCTCGATGCGATGCAGGTGCCGACGTTTCGCGTCACCCTGTACGGCGGATCGCTGTTTCGCGCCTCCATCAGCGCGGTCCCGTTCCTGCTACCGCTGATGTTTCAGGTCGGCTTTGGCATGAATGCGTTCCATTCGGGCCTGCTGGTACTGGCCGTTTTCGTTGGCAATCTCACCATTAAACCCGCGACGACGCCCCTGATCCGCGGGCTGGGGTTTAAGCGGCTTTTGCTGATTAACGGTGCGCTGAATGTGGTGGCATTGCTGGCCTGCGCGTTTCTCACTCCGCAGACCCCGGTGTGGCTCGTGATGCTGATCCTCTATCTGGGCGGCGTTTTCCGCTCGGTTCAGTTTACGGCGGTCAGTACGCTGGCCTTTGCGGATGTGCCCCCGGCGCAGATGAGCTACGCCAATACGTTATTTTCAACCGCAACGCAGCTTGCCGTGGGGCTTGGGATCTCACTCGGGGCAATTGGTATTCGTATCGGGGAAACAGTCAGCGAGGCGATGGGGCTTACCGACATGCCGGGAATGAGCTTCCGGCTGGCATTTGTGGCGATCGCGCTAATCTGCCTGGTGGGGATGTTTGACACGCTGCGCCTGACCAAAGATGCAGGCAGCGCGGTATCATCGAAAAAGTAAGGCTTCTTGCCGGGCAGGCAACGCGCCGCCCGGCACAACGTCATTAGCCAACAATACCGCGCACAAAGGCTTCGATCTCTTTGTCCTGGCAGTTTTCGAAGAAGCACTGCTGGAAGCGCTGGCCCGAGACGGCGGTTTTAACCAGCTCAGGATCGATTGCACGCAGGGTATCCAGATAGTTTTCTTTCACCACGGCGGCTTTTACCTGATTGAGGATCCCCGCGTTCCGCACCTGCGGCTCTTTACGCTCTGGCGGGTAGCCTTCGCCATTGCGTCCGGTAAAGGCTTTTTCAAAGATAAAGCGGACGTTCAGTTCTGCCCCCCAGCCAAAGCCCTTCGCAAATGGCAGAGAAAGCGCGTTACCGTTGTTGATTTGTGCAAACAGGAAAGCATCCGCAGGATCGATGCAGTAGCCGCAAATGACGCCCGGATGAATGTTCAGGGACATCAATGCGCCCTGCCCGGTACCGCAGCCGGTAACAACAAAATCGACGGCTTTCGCGTTCAGCAGAATGCTCGCCATGATGCCCAGGTGAATATAGGTGAGATGATGATCGTTCTCATCACTCATACCGACGTTATAGACCGGGAAACCTTTTTCATCAGCAACGGCTTTCAGCTCATTAAGGATGATGGGATTTTTAGCGGCCTGGCTGTTTTCCATCATCAGTGCAATTTTCATCTCGTCTCTCCTGAATGCATGGCGGGCTATCCCGCTGTGGATACCTTTTCCACTTAACCTTACTATCAAACAAACGCACTTTCAAATTAAGTGAAAACTTGTTTTAAAAAACAAAGAGGCGCTCACAATTTCGCAAGCTGGACCGGCTCGTTGCACGGTGAAGGGTAAGATCCTCCGGCTATTCCAGCCATTGCGTCCCATCGCGTTGGTTACAATTGCATATTTCCCGTCACGCAGAGTGAACCATGAAAAGTGTAATCATCGCCGGAACGATCCTGCTGCTCGCAGGGTGCAGCATCAACCGTGAGGCAGAAGTAAGCAGTACCGATGCCCCTAACGGGATTGTGCGCCTCGACTATGGCCAGGCCATGCTGCAAAACGCCTGGTCTGATGACTATGTCAATAACGGCACGGCAACAAAAGCCTGTCAAAACATGGGCTATGCCACCGCGTCAGCCTACGGACAGCCCATTAAAACCTGTACGCTCATCAGCGGCTCGCTGTGTCTGAATGAAAGCGTGACCATTCAGTATAAATGTCAGGGTTATGCCGTAACCGCCGGCAGCCAGAATCCGTGGTATTAACCGGTACTGCCAGTCACACTGGCAGTTTATTTAATAAGAACAAAAATAATTCTCATTAATAAAAATAAATAGCGACAATGCGTTTTATTCCCATTCGTATTTTTAATAAAGAGATATTTATTTTACTTTTTGCAAATAATTAAATAACAAATTATAGTGTCGCTCATCCTGAACCAGAAATAATAAACCGGAGCTGCACCATGCTAAAAACTGAAATGATTGACAAGCTCAATGCGCAAATGAATCTTGAGCTTTTTTCTTCCCTGCTTTATCAGCAGATGAGCGCCTGGTGCAGCTATCACAGCTTTGAAGGGGCCGCCGCCTTCCTGCGTCGTCATGCTCAGGAAGAGATGACGCACATGCAGCGTCTGTTTGATTATCTGACGGATACCGGCAGCCTGCCGCGCATTGATAACGTAGCATCGCCTTTCGCCGAGTACGGCTCTCTGGATGAATTGTTCCGCGCTACGTATGAGCATGAACAGCTGATCACTCAGAAAATAAATGAACTGGCTCATGCCGCCATGACCGGCCAGGATTATCCAACCTTTAATTTCCTTCAGTGGTATGTGGCTGAACAGCACGAAGAAGAGAAGCTGTTTAAATCCGTGCTGGATAAATTATCGCTGGCGGGGAAATCCGGGGAAGGCCTTTACTTCATCGATAAAGAGCTGTCGACTCTTGATACTCAGAATTAATATCAAAACGGTGCTGACTTTTCAGCACCGTTTTATTTTAATGACGGCAAATTTTACTTTCGTGCGTAGCAAATCCGTCTTCTGCCGGAATGAATTTTCCGCGCGCCGCCAGAAACGCCACCAGCTCTGCGGCGGACATCTCCGAAGCCGAACAGGTATGGAATCGCGCTGCTTCGCCAAAGCGGGCATGAATTGCCTCAACCAGACTCTGCTCCGTATAGCGCTCACCTGACTCAATCATCATATTAAGCACGTCGTGACCGTGAATTGACATGGTTACGTCTCGCAAATAAAAAGCAGACTAACCGCTCCCTCCACGACACGCTTTGCGCTGGCGCAGGTTCCCCTTTTCTTTTTGTAAATTAATCATTACACCCTATGTAACGGTGATTTGACGAGATGGTGCTTTTCCCTTACTCT
Source organism: Enterobacter genomosp. S (assembly GCF_001631805.1). Taxonomy (NCBI): domain Bacteria; kingdom Pseudomonadati; phylum Pseudomonadota; class Gammaproteobacteria; order Enterobacterales; family Enterobacteriaceae; genus Enterobacter; species Enterobacter genomosp. S. The sequence continues at coordinate 94,361 of NZ_LVVA01000012.1, forward strand.
GCGCCGCAGAATGAGTCGCGGTATGGAAGGGATGTAGAGGAAAGCGTGAAGAACAGAACTCTGGGAAGTATTTTTATCGTCGCCGGAACGACAATTGGCGCAGGAATGTTGGCTATGCCGTTGGCGGCTGCCGGCGTCGGATTTGGCGTGACCGTACTGTTACTTGGCGGGTTGTGGGCCCTGATGTGTTACACCGCGCTCCTGTTGCTGGAGGTTTATCAGCACGTCCCTGCCGATACCGGCTTAGGCTCCCTGGCGGCACGCTATCTTGGACGCTACGGGCAGTGGATCACCGGTTTTAGCATGATGTTCCTGATGTACGCGCTGACTGCCGCTTACATCAGCGGCGCCGGGGAACTGATAGCGTCAAGTATCAATGACGGCTTCGGGGCGTCGGTTTCACCGGAAACAGGCGCCATTGTCTTTGCGCTGATCGGTGGCGGCGTGGTTTGCGCGGGCACGTCGCTGGTCGATCTGTTTAACCGCTTTTTATTCAGCGCCAAAATTCTCTTCCTTGTTGTGATGCTGGTGCTGCTGGCCCCGCACGTTCATAAGATCAACCTGCTGACGATGCCGCTGGAGAAAGGTCTGGCGCTTTCGGCCATCCCGGTGATTTTTACCTCGTTCGGTTTTCACGGCAGCGTGCCGAGCATCGTGAGCTATATGAATGGCGACACACGCAAGCTGCGCCGCGTCTTTGTCATTGGCAGCGCCATTCCGCTGATTGCCTATCTGTTCTGGCAGCTGGTGACGCTGGGCAGCATCGATTCCACCACTTTTATTGGCCTGATGGCCGAGCATTCTGGTCTGAATGGTTTCCTGGTTGCCCTGCGTAACGTGGTGGCCTCTTCACACGTAGAGCTGGCGGTACATCTGTTTGCGGACCTGGCGCTGGCAACCTCGTTCCTCGGCGTGGCGCTTGGCCTGTTTGACTATATGGCGGATCTGCTCCAGCGTCGCAATACCGTTGCCGGACGCTTACAGACGGGGGCGATGACCTTCCTGCCGCCGCTGGCCTTCGCGCTCTTTTACCCGCGCGGATTTGTGATGGCGCTGGGGTATGCCGGCGTGGCGTTATCGGTTCTGGCCCTGCTATTGCCTTCTCTGCTGGCGTGGAAAAGCCGCCAGCAGCATCCGCAACAGGGGTATCGCGTGGCGGGCGGTACGCCAATGCTGTGCGCGGTGTTTGGTTGTGGGGTGGTGATTATTCTGGTGCAGGTGCTGATTGCAGCGGGAATGCTGCCGGAAGTGGGGTAAAAAAAGGGGCTATGAATAGCCCCTTTTTTCAGTGCAGGCAGCAGCTTTTGAACTTCTTCCCGCTGCCGCACGGGCATGGGTCGTTACGCCCCACTTTCGCCCCGTTGATTATCGGCTTTTTCGCTTCCGGCTGCTGCGGGTTAGCGACCCAGTAGTTATACAAACGCAGCGCCGCAGGCTGAATGCTCTCGATGCTGGCCATATACTCCTCTTCGGTCAGTGCATCCAGCTTCTCCCTGTTCTCTTCCGTGCCGTGCAGGGCAATCACCGCCAGATCCGCTTCCAGCGCTTCCGGCAGGGATGACCAGTCCGTCAGCGCCACGCCGCGCATGTAGCCATAGCACCACTCTTCCACCACGGTGTAGCTCTGGCCGTCAACGTCGTTATAACCAAACAGCGGTTCAAACTGATCCGGGTATTCGCTCAGACGCTCGGCAATATCGTTCATGTGCTTAAAGCAAAGATCGATAAATCGGTTCATTTCACGATCGTTTTTCCAGCGCGGAATATACTTCTCACCACCCCAGACCGCCACCAGCCAGGTGTCGGGCTCCACCACAACGGGACCGGAAAGTACTGCGGTAAGCATGCCGTCCAGTTCGGACACGTCAATCACGGATGCATCGTCGTGACCGTAAGACATTAACGTCTCTTCCAGCCACGCCATCTCGCTTTCATTTAATGGGCCTTCAGCCATTGCGGATACTCCTGATAAAAAAAACGATCCTGACATATATCGCCGCCCGTGCCTATCTCAAGTTGAGGTCTTTGCTGCTGCAAAAACGTGCAAATCGTGACCGTTGCACAACTTATGGGCTTTGTTGTTAAGGAGATGTGATCTCCGCTGAAAATTCATCTTATCCCGCAAAGCGGCTTAAAACGGCACTCTATACTCAACATGTTGTGCCCCGGTCAAGGGATTAACCATTCTGGCAACCTTTTTGCTTAATGTTCTGCGCGCTTCACGGTGCGTGGGATCCTCGCCGTATTAAGCAGAAGATTGCTTCTAAAGTGCATTTTGTTCTCGCTCTTGTTTTTGGATTAACAATGCCATCAGGCGTTCGGGTTTATACCTGGTGCAAAAACCTCTTTGCTAAGGAACATAATAATGTCGCTGAAATTTACCAAAACTCCCCTCTCCCTGGTGCTGGCCGGCTGTCTGATGACGGCCTTTTCCGTGCAGGCCGATATCGTCATCGGCGTGGCCGGGCCGTTTACCGGCCCGAACGCAACCTACGGCGATCAGTACTGGCATGGCGCTACGCAGGCGGCGGAAGATATCAATGCAGCAGGCGGGATCAACGGTGAGAAAATCAAACTGGTTCAGGGCGATGACGCCTGCGAACCCAAACAGGCCGTTGCCGTCGCCAACCGCTTAGTCGATCAGGACAAGGTGAAAGCGGTCGTCGGCCACTTCTGCTCCTCGTCGACCATGCCCGCCTCCGAGGTGTATAGCGATGCCGGGATCCTTTCCATCACGCCCGGCTCAACGAACCCGCTGATTACCGAGCGCGGCATGAGCGATGTGTTCCGCATGTGCGGTCGTGACGACCAGCAGGGCCAGGTCGCCAGCGATTTTATTCTTGATAAGCTGAAGGCCAAACGGGTGGTCATCATCCACGATAAGGACACTTACGGTCAGGGGCTGGCGGACGCCACTAAGGCGGCGCTGGCGAAACGCGGCGTTAAGGATGTGATGTACGAAGGATTATCGCGCGGGGAAAAAGACTTTAACGCACTGGTGACCAAAATTGGCGCACAAAAACCGGACGTGGTGTTCTTCGGGGGCTGCCATCCGGAAGCGGGCCCGCTGGTTCGCCAGATGCGTGAGCAGGGTGTGCAGGCGAAGTTCTTCTCTGGGGACTGCATCGTCAATGAAGAGATGGTCACCGCTGCCGGCGGAGCGCAATACACCAACGGTATTTACATGACGTTCGGTAAAGATCCGCGCATGATCCCCGACGGAAAAGCCGTGATTGATAAATTCCGCGCCGGTAAATTTGAACCAGAAGGGTATACCCTCTACGCCTACGCTTCCGTGCAGGCTATCGCGGCGGCTTTCAAGGCCACAAAAGGCACGGATTCGGCGAAAGCCAGCGAGTGGCTGAAGGCCAACCCTGTCGACACGGTCATGGGTAAAAAAGCCTGGGACAGCAAAGGTGACCTCAAGGTGTCTGACTACGTGGTCTACCAGTGGGACGACAAAGGCAAATATAAAGAAGTGCCATAACGGGACGGAATCTGCTCTGCGCCGGCAGGTCTGCCTGTCGGCGTAACCCTTTATTCAGGTGCGCGACAATGAGTACATTCTTCCTACAGCAGTTAATTAATGGCTTAACGCTGGGTTCGGTCTACGGCCTTATCGCCATCGGCTATACCATGGTGTACGGCATCATCGGTATGATTAACTTCGCCCACGGCGAAGTGTATATGATTTCCGCCTATCTCTCGGCCATTGGCCTGGCCCTGCTGGCGTTTTTTGGACTTCAGTCCTTTCCGCTGCTGATCCTGGGAACGCTGGTTTTCACCATCGTGGTTACCGGAGTTTACGGCTGGACGATCGAGCGCATCGCCTATAAGCCGCTACGCAATTCGACGCGTCTGGCGCCGCTGATTTCGGCTATCGGGATGTCGCTGATACTGCAAAACTACGCCCAGCTCAGTCAGGGTCCGCGTCAGCAGGGCGTGCCCACCCTGCTGGATGGCGTGCTGCGTTTCCACCTGGGCGAAGGGTTTGTTCAGATAACCTATACCAAAGTCTTTATTCTCATCGCCTCGTTCGCGGGCATGCTGGTGCTGACCTGGATTATCAACCGTACCCGCCTGGGGCGGATGTGCCGTGCGGTGCAGCAGGATCGCAAAATGGCCTCTATTCTGGGCATCAATACCGACAGAATTATTTCGCTGGTGTTTGTTATCGGCGCAGCCATGGCCGGGCTGGCGGGCGTGCTGATCACCATGAATTACGGCACCTTTGATTTCTACGTCGGGTTCGTTATCGGCATTAAGGCCTTTACGGCGGCGGTGCTGGGCGGCATCGGCTCTCTGCCCGGGGCGATGCTCGGCGGGCTGATTCTGGGCGTCGCAGAAGCACAATTCTCCGGGATGGTGAACTCAGATTATAAAGACGTGTTCTCGTTTGGTTTGCTGGTCTTAATTCTGATCTTCCGTCCTCAGGGGCTGTTAGGCCGCCCTGTCGTGGCTAAAGTGTAAGGAACAACGCGATGACCTCTGACGGTTTTTCCCTGAAGCGCTGCATTCTGGACGCCATTTTTTCCGGAATGATCGCCCTGATTATTTTCGGCCCGATTGCGGGCGTCATACTGGATGGTTACAGCTTTAACTTTGACGGCCAGCGTCTGGCGTGGATTGTTGGCATCGTGATGCTGGGACGCTTTTTGCTGAGCGCCTTCACGGGCACGGCGGCTGGAAAGCGTTTACAGGCGCGGTTTGAATCCGACAATACGGGGGTGTATGTCCGGCCACCGGAATATAAAAGCCGCCTGCGCTGGATCCTTCCGCTGATTATGGCGCTGGCGATCTGCTTCCCGTTTGTTGCCACCAAATACGTGCTGACGGTTGCTATTCTCGGGCTGATCTACGTTCTGCTCGGCCTTGGGCTGAACATCGTCGTCGGGCTCGCGGGTTTGCTGGATCTGGGTTACGTCGCCTTTTACGCCATTGGCGCTTACGGCCTGGCGCTCGGATATCAGTATCTGGGCCTTGGGTTCTGGAGTATGCTGCCGCTGGCGGCGCTGATGGCCGCAGGCGCGGGTGCCCTGCTCGGCTTTCCGGTGCTGCGCATGCACGGGGATTATCTCGCCATCGTCACGCTCGGGTTTGGCGAGATCATCCGCCTGGTGCTGAACAACTGGCTCACCTTCACCGGCGGGCCAAACGGCGTTTCGGCCCCTGCCCCGACCTTTTTTGGCCTGGAGTTTGGCCGACGGGCCAAAGAAGGCGGCGTACCCTTCCACGAGTTTTTCGGCCTGACCTATAACCCCAACATGAAGTTTATCTTCATCTATGCCGTGCTTTTTCTGGTGGTCATGCTGGTGCTGTACATTAAACACCGGCTGACCCGAATGCCCATCGGACGGGCGTGGGAAGCGCTCCGTGAGGATGAGATTGCCTGCCGTTCCATGGGGCTTAACCACGTTCTGGTCAAACTTTCGGCCTTCACCCTGGGCGCATCAACGGCAGGTATTGCCGGGGTGTTTTTTGCCACCTATCAGGGATTTGTTAACCCCACCTCCTTTACCTTTTTTGAATCGGCACTGATCCTCGCGATCGTGGTTCTGGGCGGGATGGGTTCTACCGTGGGCGTTGTGCTGGCCGCCTTTGTGCTGACCGTCACGCCTGAGCTGCTGCGCAGCTTTGCGGAATACCGCGTATTGCTCTTTGGCATGCTGATGGTGGTGATGATGATCTGGCGTCCTCGCGGTCTGATCCGCATCAACCGCAGCGGATTTGCCGTACGGAAAGGAGTGGCGCCATGAACGCAACGATTTTGCGTGTAGAACATCTGATGATGCATTTCGGCGGGATCAAGGCCCTGAATGACGTCAATCTTGAGGTGCTGCGCGGTTCAATTACCGCCCTGATTGGCCCTAACGGCGCGGGGAAAACGACCGTCTTTAACTGCCTGACCGGTTTCTACCGGGCCTCCGGCGGCAACATTCTGTTCAATGCCCGGCATAAAACCACCAACGTCATTCAGGTGCTCGGACAGAAATTCCAGCCCGGCGACTGGCTCAACCCGGCGCAGCTTGGTCAACGCCTGTTCTATAAGATGTTTGGCGGCACGCATCTGGTGAACCGCGCGGGTCTTGCGCGCACGTTTCAGAACATCCGCCTGTTCCGCGAGATGTCGGTGGTGGAAAACCTACTGGTGGCACAGCATATGCGCGTCAACCGTAACCTGCTGGCGGGGGTGCTGAACACCCCTGCGTATCGTCGGGCAGAGAACGATGCGCTGGACCGGGCGTTTTACTGGCTGGAGGTGGTGGATCTGGTGGATTGCGCCAACCGTCTGGCCGGTGAAATGTCCTATGGCCAGCAGCGACGCCTCGAAATCGCCCGCGCCATGTGTACCGGCCCGGAGATGATTTGTCTTGATGAACCCGCTGCCGGCCTGAACCCGGTAGAGACGCACAAGCTGAGCGATATCATTCGGTTCCTGCGCGACCACCACGACATCACGGTATTGCTGATTGAGCATGATATGGGGATGGTGATGGACATTTCGGACGACATTATTGTGCTCGATCACGGCGACGTTATTGCCAGAGGTAAACCCGCCGAGATCCAGCACAACGAAAAGGTGATTGCCGCGTACCTGGGCACCGACGAAAGCGAGGTAAATCTGTGAGCGAACCGATGCTTCAGTTTCATGATGTGGACGTGTTCTACGGGGCGATCCAGGCGTTGAAGCAGGTTTCGCTGGAGGTGAATAAAGGGGAAACCGTGGCCCTGATTGGCGCTAACGGCGCGGGGAAATCCACATTACTGATGTCTGTTTTTGGCCAGCCCCGGATCCGCAATGGGCAGATCCTCTTCTGCGGGGAGGATATCAGCCAAAAATCCACCCACTACGTGGCCACCGGCGGCATCGCGCAGGCACCTGAGGGGCGGCGCATTTTCCCGGATATGTCTGTAGAAGAGAACCTGCTGATGGGGACAATCCCCATCGGCAATCACCATGCGGCGGCAGATCTGCAAAGCATGTTTGACCTGTTTCCCCGCCTCAGGGAGCGACGCAACCAGCGGGCGATGACCCTCTCCGGCGGTGAGCAGCAGATGCTGGCTATCGCCCGGGCGTTGATGAGCCGCCCCAAACTTCTGCTGCTGGATGAACCCAGTCTCGGTCTTGCGCCCATCGTGGTTAAGCAGATCTTCCAGACGCTGCGCGAGCTGGCCCGTAACGGGATGACGATTTTTCTGGTAGAGCAGAACGCGCACCATGCGCTGAAGTTGTCCGATCGCGGCTATGTGATGGTTAACGGGCAAATTCGTTTGAGCGGCAGCGGCGAGGCGTTGCTGAGGGATCCGGAGGTGAGGAAGGCGTATCTGGGTGGCGTGTGAAGCCTGGAGGCTATAGTGAGAAAAACTCACAATGATTTCCATTATTAATCGTTTTTCTGATGCGGCCGTATTCAAATATCATCCTCACGACCCGCCTTTGCGCGGGCCGATAAACGTTCAGCCGTAAACTGAATAATAATGATAAGAGGATCCGGGGCAAACATGACACTAGATGCGTTATATCAGTTAATGAAAACTGTATTACCACCTGACACCGATTCAGCCAATGATTTACAGGATTTTATGGCCATGCTTATGGCGACGAAACATCACTCAGAAGCTCTGTCACCGTTTTCGCAGCGCGTGTACATGCTTTCCGTTGCCCATCGCGACCCTGAACAAGCAGCTGCGCTGATTTCAGCCTGTCATCCTGAAGCAGGAAAGCCCCTTCCGCTGCTCGACTTCTCCGGCTGGCCGCATGTGCGTTACGCCACATCGGGTGAATTTCAGACGCCCGAGTCCGAGGCATATTTTCACAAGATTTCGTCTGCCGCCACGATATTACGCGCCGCAATCATCGAGGCTGAGCAGCAAAAAAATACCCCTGCTTTTTATATTCTCGATAAGGTGCTCAGCCTGAACAGCGCTTTGCCAGAACGCTATAAAAAGATGGCAAACATCTCTTACTCATAACGGTATTAATACACCCGGCTTTCATCGTATTCCAGATAAAGAATATCCAGAGCCGGAATGACCGGGGTATGGTTTTGCAGCCACGCCAGAAGGTGCTGGATGCTCTCTCTTTTGAGCGAATTTTTTGGCCAGACGAGGTAGTAGCCATCTCCCGTCGCGATAGCTTCCCTGAACGGCAGCCCCAGCAGGCCGCTTTTCAGCGCATCAAGCGTGAGATGCAGGTCGGCGATGGCGATGCCGTGCCCGTTCATCGCGGCGATACTTCCCTGTTCAAGGGTGTCAAACACCATGCCGCTGCTCATATCGAGCCCCGGGAACAAGCCCGTCCTTCGCAGCCAGCGCCTCCAGTCCCGTCTGTCCGGTGAAGGATGGATCAGATCGCATTTCGAAAGCTGCTTCCGGGCCGATTCGAGAAGCGATGGGGTGCAAACCGGAATAAGCCATTCATGAAAAAGCAGCTGGCTTTCCGTTGTCTCACCAAAACGGCCATTGCCGAGAAGAATGGCGCAGTCGTATGGCTCAAGATTGAAATCAACGGTGTCAATGTCCATCCAGACGCTGGCAATTTCCACCTGTGGTTTTGCATGGTTGTTGCGAAAAGATCGCAGTACGTCGAGAAGCCATCTCATGGTCAGGGTGCTGGGTGCTTTTAACCGCAGCAGATGGTTTTCACTGCGAAATGCCCGGCAGGCCCATTCAATGCTCGTGAAGCTTTCGTTCAACTGTCCGGCAAGCACCCGCCCGGCTTCAGTGACCTCCACGCGAGGACCTTGCCTTTTGAAAAGCTCGCAGTCGAACCATTGTTCAAGGGTACGAACATGTCTGCTGACCGCGCCCGGCGTAATATTCAGCGTTTCAGCGGCTTTACTAAAGGAGTTCAGCCGCGCAGCAACTTCAAACGCACGCAGTGCATACAATGGCGGTAAAGACATAGCGTCCCTTACATAACGTGATGAGATGGGGAATCGGGGTCGCAAACGTGCACGTGTTCAAACCGCATATCGCGCCCGCTACACGATAGCATAATGCGTATCTGTTTAATTCCGTTGCGAAAGGAACGCTGTGTTTTAAGTGCAGAACAGGGATGAAGGAGAATGATTAGCGGAAGGCCGGGCACAAAAAAACCACCTTTCGGTGGTTTCACGACACTGCTTATTGCTTTGATTATTCTTTGTTTCCCATGGTAGCCGGAGTGGGACTTGAACCCACACAGCGCGAACGCCGAGGGATTTTAAATCCCTTGTGTCTACCGATTCCACCATCCGGCCAGGGAAGAAAGTGGAGGCGCGTTCCGGAGTCGAACCGGACTAGACGGATTTGCAATCCGCTACATAACCGCTTTGCTAACGCGCCTTAAATCTTTTGTCTTTCGACACGCACCCGCAAACTGCCGATGCTTTAATCTGGAGCGGGAAACGAGACTCGAACTCGCGACCCCGACCTTGGCAAGGTCGTGCTCTACCAACTGAGCTATTCCCGCATGTTATCAAGTTAACTACTAACCACTTGATTTCATTATCGTCCGGCTAACTGTGCCGCCGTTCGATGCGTTGCATTCTACTGATATGACGTTTTGAGTCAACGTTATTTTTTGCATCTCAGGATCGTTTGCTGAAAATTAAGCCGAAACGATCACTGTTCAAGCAAATCACCGCGCGCAGCGTTCAAATATTGCAGCATTGACCACAGCGTCAGCACTGCCGCAACCCACAGCAGGCCAATGCCGGCCCACTCGACCCAGGCATTCGGACGCCACAGCATCCACACCAGCGCCGCCATTTGTGCGGTGGTTTTGACTTTACCGATCCAGGATACCGCCACGCTGCTGCGTTTCCCCAGCTCCGCCATCCACTCGCGCAGGGCAGAGATAATAATTTCACGGCCAATCATGGTCGCGGCGGGCAGCGTGACCCACCAGGTATGATAATGCTCCGCCACCAGCACCATCGCGATCGCCACCATCACCTTATCCGCGACCGGATCGAGGAACGCGCCAAAGCGGGTGCTCTGATTCCAGCGGCGTGCCAGATACCCGTCAAACCAGTCCGTCACGGCGGCAATCAGGAAAATCAGCGCACAGGCAAAAGGCGCCCAGACGACCGGCAGGTAAAATGCCAGTACAAAGAACGGAATGAGCACAACGCGAAAAAGGGTGAGCAACGTAGGGATATTAAATCGCATGATGACGGTAACTGTCTGTTGTCAGTAAAATTTAGCTCTATGTTGCTACAGAGCCCTCAATGTTTCAACGAGTAGTAGATCTTTTCTGCCAGCCCTTGCGAAATACCCGGCACTTTTGCAATTTCTTCCATGCTGGCATTGAGTAATCCTTGCAATCCGCCCATATACTTCAACAGCATCTGGCGACGTTTTGGCCCAACGCCTTCGATAGTCTCGAGGGTACTGGTATTTTTCACCTTCGCCCGTTTTTTGCGGTGCCCGCTGATGGCGTGATCGTGCGACTCATCGCGGATGTGCTGGATCACGTGCAGCGCCGGGGAATCTGGCGGCAGGCTAAACCCCTCGCCTTCCGGCTCAAAGAACAGCGTTTCCAGGCCCGCTTTACGATCCGCACCTTTCGCCACCCCTAACAGCAGCGGATGGTTTTTGTCCCACTCCACGTCGAGCGATTCAAACACCGCCTTCGCCTGGCCCAGCTGCCCTTTCCCGCCGTCAATAAGGATAACGTCAGGAATTTTGCTCTCTTCTATCGCTTTACCATAGCGACGACGCAGCACCTGGTTCATGGCGGCGTAATCATCACCGGGCGTAATGCCGGTGATGTTATAGCGTCGATATTCTGCCCGCAGCGGACCGTTGGCATCAAAGACTACGCACGACGCCACGGTCTGCTCACCCATCGTATGGCTGATATCGAAACATTCCATGCGTTTCACTTCCGGCAGCTTGAGCAGCGCCGCAAGCGCGGTTAAACGCTGGCTGACGGTCGACTGCTGGGAAAGTTTGGTGGTCAGCGCCGTGGCGGCATTGGTTCGCGCCAGCTTCAGATAGCGCGCGCGATCGCCGCGCGGTTTCGTCTGGACATTCACCCGGCGGCCTGCCAGCTCTGAAAGCGAATCCGCCAGCAGGGTTTTATCGTCAAGCATAAAGTCGAGCAGGATCTCCGAGGGCAGCGTACGCATCTGGCTGCCCTGCAAATAAAACTGGCCGACGAAAGTCTCCACCACTTCACCCAGCTCGGTGCCGCCAGGCACCTTCGGGAAGTAGCTGCGGCTGCCGAGCACTTTACCCTGACGAATAAACAGCACGTGAACGCAGGCGAGACCGGCGTCAAAAGCTACGCCGATAACATCGAGATCGTCGCCGGTATTGGAAACAAACTGCTTCTCGGTCACCCTGCGCACCGCCTGGATCTGATCGCGGATGCGAGCGGCTTCCTCAAACTCCAGCCCCGCACTGGCTTTTTCCATGCGGGCAATCAGCTGCGTGAGCACCTGATCGTCTTTCCCGGCTAAAAACAGGCGTACATATTCCACCTGCTGCGCGTACTCTTCTTCGCTCACCAGCCCTTCAACGCACGGCCCCAGACAGCGGCCAATCTGATATTGCAGGCACGGTCGGGATCGGTTGCGGTAGACGCTGTTTTCGCACTGGCGAACGGGGAAGATTTTTTGCAATAGCGCCAGCGTTTCCCGTACGGCATAACCGTTCGGGAAGGGGCCGAAATATTCCCCTTTCGCATGCTTAGCGCCACGATGCATCGCCAGCCGCGGGTGCGTATCACCGCTCAGGAAGATAAACGGGTAGGACTTATCATCGCGCAGCAGAACGTTGTAGCGCGGCTGATACAACTTTATGTAGTTGTGCTCAAGGAGCAGCGCTTCCGTTTCCGTGTGCGTCACGGTGACATCAATGTTATGTATGAGGGCGACCAGCGCTTCGGTTTTACGAGAAGCAAGGTTGCTGCGGAAATAGCTGGAAAGGCGTTTTTTGAGATCTTTCGCCTTACCGACATAGATAACCGTACCGCCAGCGTCGTACATACGGTAGACGCCCGGCTGGCTGGTGACGGTTTTCAGAAATGCTTTTGAATCGAACGCTTCACTCACTGACTTAATAACGACTCCGCATTGCACAAACCATGGCGAATGGCCAGGTGAGTCAGTTCGACATCACCATGAATGTTCAGTTTACTGAACATTCGATAACGATAGCTGTTGACCGTTTTCGGGCTGAGATTCAGTTGCTCTGAAATCTCATTCACCTTCTGACCTTTAGTAATCATCAGCATAATCTGCAATTCGCGCTCAGACAAACTGGCAAACGGCGATTCCGTTTTTTCCGGTTCAATCTGACTCAACGCCATCTGTTGAGCAATATCAGAAGCAATGTAGCGCTGCCCTGCGTGTACGGAACGGATCGCATAGACGACTTCCTGCGGCGCGGCGCCTTTACTCAGGTATCCTGCGGCACCTGCCTGCATAACTCTGGCGGGCAGCGGATTTTCAGTGTGTACGGTCAGCATGATGACTTTGGTATCAACAAACATGCGGGCGATTTTACGCGTGGCTTCAAGCCCGCCGATGCCGGGCATGTTCATATCCATCAGCACCACATCTGCTGAGTGAGTACGACACCATTTGACGGCATCTTCACCACAGCATGCCTCGCCGGCAACTTTAATACCCTTTATATCTTCAAGAATGCGTCGTATCCCTGCGCGCACCAGTTCGTGGTCATCAACAAGAAGGACGTTGATCAAAGGAAATGTCTCCAGAATAGGGATAACGCTACTGACTGCTAATTGTGTTTATATTAACGGTTTTCCATGCAAGATTAAAACGCTAAAAAATCGGCTATACGATTCGGGTCTCGTTTTTGGAAATTAGGCTGTACAGTAAGTGGAAAGAAAACCCTTGTACGCTGGGCTTTACCGCTATTTTTTGGCTCCAACATTCAAAAAGCTACCAAAACATTTGTTAACGTAAACTAAAAAATGCCCTCATTTTTTTGTAACAACAATTAACGGATGACGTACCGGCGATAAACATTTAATTGTCGCTAACATATTGGACAGATTACCTTCATAATCCGCACCAGCCAATAATCAATACGCGGAAAAGTATAAAAAACAACCACTGCATTTTTTGCCGCAGCTTGTGGTATACTCCGCCGCCTTAACTTTCATCGTCGCGCTCATGCGCTGTTTTATAATGAGGAAAATAAATGAGCACACCTGAATTTGCCACTGCCGAGAATAACCAGGAACTGGCACAGGAAGTTAACTGCCTGAAGTCGCTGCTGACGCTTATGCTACAAGCGATGGGCCAGGCTGATGCTGGACGTGTGATCATTAAAATGGAAAAACAGATCGCGCAGATGGAAGACCAGGCGGAATCCGCTGTTTTTGCCAATACGGTTAAGCAAATTAAACAAGCCTACCGCCAGTAACAAAAAAGGCTGGATGCAGTGCATTCAGCCTTTTCCTCGTCTGACACGCAGAACGTGAGAGCAGTCAGATAAGTCCCGTCGCGGCGGCATAACACGCTATCTGGATCTTATTCGGCGCGTTGAATTTCTTCTGCATATTCTTCTGATGGAAGTTCACGGTATTTTCCGAAATGGATAGAATGATGGCAATTTCTGCCGACGTCTTCCCTTCTGCGGTCCACTTCAGTATTTCCCGTTCACGCTTGCTGAATTTCATTTCCGGCGGCATCACCGTCTCATGTTCAAAACGCAACAGGGTTGTGAGCGCCATCTGGACCAGCATTTGCAAACGCAGCTCAACTTCTTCTTTGGTGATGGCGTTTGCTTCTATGCTGGTCCGTGACACGGAGAGGAAGCCGAGCGCATGATTTGGCAGCATCAGACACTGCGTTATTCCCTTGCGTAAACCGTGGTCGCGGGCGCCGTCCCATAATTGCTGGGCATCCACGAATAATTCATCCGTCCAGGGCAAATGTCCCTGTATGAAATTCTCCGGCTTCAGTACCGGATCGATGGTGAAATAATTCTCGGACTGATATTGTGCCATCCATTGTTGCGGATAACTGGAATGGACGGAGGTTCGCGGGCGGGTAAATGGCACAGGGTGTCGAACACAAAGCGCATAATAATCGAATTCAAGCGCCTGCGTTTGTCGCTGAAGCTCCTGATATACCTCGTCAGCACAGGTCATTTCCTGAAACCGAAGGAAGCATTCCCGTCGCCAGGTGAAAAAGTCTATATCCCTCATACTTAGTGAATGAAGCCTCTGAAATAGATAATCATTATTATGGTGAATATAACCTAACACATAAAGCATGATTATTTATATAAAATATCGGCCACGGGCAGATTATCTTTAATTTGAAGAAGGCTTAACCACATTGGCCGGAATAAAAAAGCAACATACCCGACTTTAAGGGAGGATAATTTGCTCCAGAAGCGGCATCTGGAGCAAATTGAGTGCAAAAATGCTACTGCATTAAGAACTTTTCAAGGAACTGACGGGTGCGGGGCTGCTGCGGATTGGCAAACAGCGCTTTAGCCGGGCCCTGCTCTACTATTCGCCCCTGATCCATGAAAATGGCCCGATCGGCCACATCGCGAGCGAAGCTCATTTCATGCGTCACGATCACCATCGTGCGTTTTTCCTGCGCCAGCTGGCGGATGGTGTTCAGCACTTCCCCGACCAGCTCCGGATCGAGCGCGGAGGTGGGTTCGTCGAACAGGATCACGTCCGGGCGCATCGCCAGCGCGCGCGCAATGGCGACACGCTGTTGCTGCCCGCCCGATAAGCGACGCGGATAGCTCGTCTCCTTCCCTGCCAGGCCAACCTTCGCCAGCAGCTCGCGGGCGCGGGCCGTCGCGTCTTCCTTTGGTTCACCTTTGACGATGACCGGGCCTTCAATAATGTTTTCCAGCACCGTTCGGTGCGGAAAGAGGTTAAAGCTCTGGAATACGAAGCCGACATGCTGGCGCAGGCGGCGAATCAACCCTTTTTGCTGGCTGATAGATTTCCCGGTATCAATGGTGATATCGCCCACGCGGATCGTCCCGCCTTCGGGCTGCTCAAGCAAATTAATGCTGCGCAACAGCGTGGTTTTCCCTGACCCACTCGGGCCGATAATGGCCACCACTTCGCCCTGCTCAACCTCAAGGTCGATGCCGTGCAGCACCGTTTGCCCGTGGAATTTTTTCACCAGGTTTTTGACGTCAATTGCACTCATTTTGGATCTCGCTCCTGGCGGTTAAGCTGGTTTTCAAAATAGTTTTGCAGGGCCGACAGTACCGTCGCCATCACCCAGTAAATCAGCGAGGCCGCCAGATACATGGTAAACACTTCCAGCGTGCGCGAAGTGATCAGCTGCGCCTGACGGAACAGCTCCGGCACCTGAATGGTCGCCGCAAGCGAGGTGTCTTTTACGAGGCTGATAAAGCTGTTGCTCAGCGGAGGCAGCGCCACGCGCGCCGCCTGCGGCAGGATCGCCCGGCGCAGCGTCTGCCACGGGGTCATCCCGATACTGGCCGCCGCTTCCCACTGCCCTTTATCGATGGACGAGATCGCCGCACGCAGCGTTTCCGAGGTGTACGCCGCCGTATTCAGCGACAGACCAATCATCGCCGCCGGGATCGGGTCCAGCTCGATACCGAACTGGGGCAGCCCGTAGTAGATCATGAACAGTTGGGCGATAAGCGGCGTTCCGCGGAACACGGAGATGTAAAACCGCGCCAGCCACCGCACCGGCCAGATGTTTGACATGCGCATCAGTGCCAGCACAAACCCGAGCACCAGCCCGAAAAACATCCCGCCGATACTGAGCTGTAACGTAAACACCGCGCCCTTAAGTAAGAACGGCAGCGAATCAATAACCAGTTGAATACTTTCTTGCATTATTATTTTTCGACCTGATTTTCAGACATGAGGATGATAGGCAAACAGCGCAGGCGCCCCGCCAGTATGAACAAACAAAATGGGTCCTTCATCCTTAAAGCGCTTCCGGGCAATGCCGTCGATAAGGCCCGCCATTGCTTTGCCGGTATAGACCGGGTCAAGCAGAATACCTTCGAGACGCGCCAGCAGTTTAACGGCCTCCATCCCTTCATCATTGGGGGTGCCATAGCCGGGCGCAAAGTAGTCATCCCACAGCATAATTTCCGCCTTCGCCTCAAGCGCAAGCTGTTCAGCCACCGCCTGTTGCAGCGTGACGACTTTCGGCTTTTGGTCCGCAACGCTTCTGGAAACCGTTACGCCAATCAGCTCAACGTCGGGCATCAGTTGCTCAAGCCCGACCGCTAAACCGGCATGAGTACCCGCGCTGCCGGACGCCACCACCACCGATGACAGACTCACCGCACCTTCGCACTGCTGCGCGATTTCCAGTGCGCTCTCAACATAGCCGAGGGCACCCAGCGCATTCGAGCCGCCAACCGGAATGACGTACGGACGAAAGCCCTGCGCTTCCAGGCGCGTCGCCAGTTCATCAAGCTGTGCAGCCGGGTCGGTCAACGCGTCAACCATTTCAACCTGCACGTTGAACAGATCCAGCAGCAGGCGGTTACCGTTAGTCAGGTAATTCTCAGCCTGCGTGCCAATCGGGTTTTCCAGCAGGGCTACGCAATGAAGGCCCAGCTTTGCCGCCACGGCCGCCGTCTGGCGAACGTGGTTAGACTGAATGGCCCCGGCGGTGACCAGCGTATCCGCGCCCTCGCGCAGGGCATCGGCGGCGAGAAACTCCAGCTTGCGCAGCTTATTACCGCCCATCGCCATGGGCGTCACATCGTCACGCTTAATGAATATATCGCGCCCCAGATAGTCAGAAAATCGCGGCAGGTACTCCAGCGGCGTGGGTGCGCCGATAAACTCCAGACGGGGAAAGCGCGTTAAATTCTGTAGTGACATGGTTCCTCCGGTCACGCAAACAATTGTTATTTCATTATGCACGCAGACGCGCGAGAAATAAAAAAGGCGCTTTTAAAAGCGCCTTTTTTTGTCGAGCAGAGACTTATTTAGTCACGTCTGCGCCGAACCACTTCTCAGAAAGCGCCTTCAGGCTGCCGTCTTTCTGCATTTCAGCAATGGCGCCGTCAATGGCTTTCAGCAGATCTTCATTACCTTTACGCACCGCCACGCCGGATTCCTGACGGGAGAACGCATCGCCGGCAACAGCCAGGGTATTGTTGGTTTTCTTCACCAGATCCAGCGCTGCCAGGCGGTCAACCAGAATGGCGTCGATACGGCCTACGCGCAGATCCTGGTATTTCGTCGGGTCATCATCGTAGGTGCGGATGTCAACGCCCTGCACGTTCTGGCGCAGCCACTCTTCGTAGTTGGTGCCCAGACCGACGCCGACTTTCTTACCTTTCAGATCCGCGGCGGATTTGATGCTGCCTTCGTTACCTTTCTTCACCAGCGCCTGGATACCGGACACGGTGTACGGCGTGGAGAAGTCATACTTCTTCTTACGCTCGTCAGAAATGGTCACCTGGTTAATCACCACGTCAATACGTTTGGAGTCCAGTGACGCCAGCATACCGTCCCATTTGGTCGGCTTCAGAGAGGCTTTTACACCGAGGTGTTTTGCCAGCTCTTGCGCAAACTCCACTTCAAAACCGGTCAGCTTACCGTCGTCGCCCTGGAAGCTGAACGGAGGATAGGTACCTTCCAGCCCAACCAGCAGCGTGCCGCGCTCTTTGACTTTATTGAGCAGATTATCTGCCGCGAACGTTTTTACGCTCATCCCCGCGACCAGCGCAACGGCCATCATCCCCATCAGCGCCTGACGACCCAGAAGTGCTAATTTCATAAGTACTCCGATACAGTGGAATTTTTGAGTAGTGTAGAGAAATCGCCTGCAACGTCAAAGGCGGCTGCGCTACATCTTATTCTTTTTTAATATATATCAGAAGTTGTTCCGGCGTGGACTTTCTGCTTTAGGGCGCCCGGCATCTGGACTTTATATTGCGCGTACTTACGCAGCGCGATGCGGTAATTGTTGGTACTGGTGGCGGGCAGCCAGGGCTCAAGATTTTCATCCAGGTAGCCGGTCGTCAGCAGATCGCGGGAGATATTTTGCACGGTCAGATGCTGACCAAGGCGGCGCAGGCGAACCACGTATTCACGCACGGTGCCGTGACTCATCTCAGTTTGTTCAAACAGGAACTGCTTGAAGCCGATAATATCGAAGAAGTCGCTTTGCTCTTTGCAGTGGAGATCGCCACAGAAACGGCAAAGCGCTACCCACTCTTTTTGCTCTTCAAGCCAGGCGGCTTCATCCATCAGCGTGTCGAGGCGGGAAATCGCAATCTTATTCACGATTTCACCGCGACGAACCAGCGTGATTCGGTCGAGTAATTTTTTACAGTGGGCGCAATGCGTCTGACTGTGTTTAAAGTCTTTCAGGTAGCGGCTTAAAGGCCGTCTTTTAGATTGCTGCACCGTCATGATAACTCCTGGTTGTCAATACGTTGTGCGGCATTACCAAGGCGAATCACTCACCTATAACTTACCCAGTTTGGTGCGCAGGCGTTTAATGGCCTGGCTGTGCAGCTGGCTCACCCGAGACTCGCCCACCTCCAGCACGGCGCCAATCTCTTTGAGATTGAGCTCCTCCTGGTAATAGAGGGTTAACACCAGTTGCTCACGTTCTGGTAAAGCTTCAATGGCTTCCATCACGCGCTGGCGTAAATTCCCTTCCAGTAAGTGGTGTAACGGGTTTTCTTGCTGATGTTCATCCGTCACCAGCTCGATGCTATCGCCATGCTCTTCGCGCCACTCATCATAAGAGAAGAGTTGGCTGTTATTGGTATCGAGCAACATCTGACGATACTCTTCAACAGGAATGCCCAGACGCTCCGCCACTTCGGTTTCCGTCGCGTTGCGCCCCAGCTCCTGTTCCAGCTGCCCCATCGCATGCGCCACTTCGCGCGCGTTGCGGCGAACGCTGCGCGGCACCCAGTCGCGGCTGCGCAGCTCGTCCAGCATCGCACCACGAATACGCTGCACTGCGTAAGTCGTAAATGCCGTTCCTTGCAGAGCGTCGTACCGGTCAACTGCATTCAATAACCCGATACCGCCCGCCTGTAGCAGATCGTCCAGTTCCACGCTCGCCGGCAAACGCACCTGGAGGCGCAATGCTTCGTGACGCACCAGCGGAACATAACGCTGCCACAGCGAGTGTTTATCCATTACACCTTCAGCGGTATAGAGTGAATTCACGATAAACAGCCCTGCGTTAGTTGAGTTATCGGCATGATTATCCGATTCTGGAGGGGTTTTAATCGGGTGAATAGTGGGTGAAATGAGGGGTTATTTGGGGGGTTACGCGTGTGCGTGGATAGAAAAAACCCCGCCGAAGCGGGGTTTAAGCGTCATCAGGCGATTAGCCTTGCAGCAGAGACAGAACCTGCTGAGGAACCTGGTTAGCTTTAGCCAACACGGAGTTACCGGCCTGCTGAACGATCTGCGCTTTAGACATGTTGGACACTTCGGTCGCATAGTCAGCGTCCTGAATACGGGACTGCGCTTCAGACAGGTTGGTAGTGGTGTTGTTCAGGTTGGTTACAGCTGAATCCAGACGGTTCTGGATAGCACCCAATGAAGAACGGAATTTGTCTACGCTTGAAATCGCGTCATCCAGCGCTGCCAGAGGATTGCTGGTAGACGTTTTGATTGCAGACAGAGTTTGAGTCTGGAGATTAGCACCGCTAAGGTCACTGGATTTGTAAGTTTTGGCATTTTCACCTGAACCTACGGTTACTACTTCGGTCAGGCCGTTAGTCCCGCCCAGCGTTACATTAGCACCTGTTACAGCGGTACCGTCTGCATCGGTATAGTTGATAGTTTTTGCTGTTACAACACCGTTGGTAACATCAGCAGCATAGAGTTTGTTGTCGGTACCTTTTAATGCATACGCTTTATCACCCGCCGCATTGGTCACTTGATACAGTTTTGCACCTGGAATAGCAGTAACAGAGGCATCGCTCATGTTAATCGCTTTGTCTACGGTTACAGAGGTCTGCGCAACATCATCTGATTTCACAGAAGTTTGGTCTGCGACTTTGGTACCCAGAGTCACTGCACCAGAAGCGTTATCGATGCTTACTGAGTAATAACCATTTTTGGTTGTATCAGTAGTCGCACCTGTTACTTTTGCAAAATAACTACCATCTTCACCTTTTACGATAGTAGCAGTAGTGTTACCCGTTTCTAAACCATCAACAGCAGTGTCAAACGCAGTAGTGTCCAGAGTCACATTGGTAGGAACGGTAGTCAGCTCTTTACCAGTAGAAACATTTGCAGTCTGAATGTTAAGACCCTTAAGACCCAGGGTAGAAGAGTCGATTTTTTTCAGGTCGATTTCGATAGTTTGGCCATCGTTAGCGCCAACCTGAATTTTCATTGAACCGTCTTTAGCCAGCACGTTCACGCCGTTGAACTGAGTCTGTTCAGATACACGGTCAATTTCATCCAGACGAGATGTAATTTCGTCCTGAATAGATGCCAGGTCAGAATCGGAGTTGGTGCCTGTGGAAGCCTGCACAGACAGCTCACGGATACGCTGCAAGTTGTTGTTGATTTCAGACAGCGCGCCTTCAGTGGTTTGCGCAACAGAGATACCGTCGTTAGCGTTACGTGCAGCCTGAGTCAGGCCTTTGATGTTAGAGGTGAAGCGGTTAGCAATCGCCTGGCCCGCAGCGTCATCTTTCGCGCTGTTGATACGCAGACCGGATGACAGACGCTCAATGGCGGTAGACATTGACGACTGGTTCTTGTTGATGTTGTTCTGAGTGATCAGCGAGAGGCTGTTGGTATTAATGACTTGTGCCATGATTACGTTTCCTGTTGTTC
This sequence comes from Enterobacter genomosp. S, assembly GCF_001631805.1. Classification (NCBI taxonomy): domain Bacteria; kingdom Pseudomonadati; phylum Pseudomonadota; class Gammaproteobacteria; order Enterobacterales; family Enterobacteriaceae; genus Enterobacter; species Enterobacter genomosp. S. Next base: position 115,131 of record NZ_LVVA01000012.1, read on the forward strand.
ATCAAATCTGTTTGGTTAGATTTGGGTTTCCACCCTTCGGCTTCATCGCCGTCAATGGTGTTATCGTCTGGTCCAAAACAACCTTTAGATTTTTTTTCAGGATCGCGTCATTTTTTTTAGCCACAGAAATACTCTTCTCTATTAACGTTATTCTCGCCATTAAAAAAAAGAACATAATCGTAAACTTTCCTGAGTTGAGGCCGATAACCCCACTATTCGTTCTACGTGTCGTTACATTAAGGAATAAATATGGCAAGTATTTCTACGTTGGGAGTCGGTTCAGGTTTGCAGTTAGGTGACATTCTGGACAGTCTGACCGCTGCACAAAAAGCACAGCTGACGCCGATCTCTAAGCAGCAAACTTCCTATACAGCAAAACTTAGTGCCTACGGCACGCTGAAAAGTGCACTGGAATCCTTCCAGACGGCAAATACTGCACTTAGCAAAGCCGATCTGTTTACAGCGACCACAACCGCCAGCAGCAGCACAGCCTTCAGTGCCACAACCAGCGGCAGTGCGATTGCGGGTAAATACACCATTAACGTATCGCAGCTTGCGCAGGCGCAAACCCTGACAACAGCAAAAACGCAAAGCGATAATAAAACGGCGATTGCGACAGCAGACAGCACCATCACCATTCAGCAAGGTGGTGACAAGAAACCTGTCACCATTAATATCAGTGCAGAAAACAGTTCTCTAACGGGTATCCGAGATGCAATCAACAAAGCGGATGCCGGCGTAAGTGCCAGCATTATTAACGTCGGAAATGGTGAGTATCGTCTGTCCATTACGTCGAAAGATACCGGTAAAGACAATGCCATGACGATTAGTGTCAGCGGCGATACGGCACTTCAGTCCTTCATGGGCTACAACGGCAATAGCGCAGACACCGCTAACGGCATGCTGGAAAGCGTTACGGCTCAAAATGCGCTGTTGAAAGTTAATAACGTTGATATTGAAAACAGCAGCAATACCATTAGTGATGCGCTGGAAGATATCACCCTCAACCTGAACGACGTGACTACCGGTAATCAGACCTTAACAATCACTACCGATAACACTAAAGCAACCAAAGCGATAAACGATTGGGTTACGGCGTATAACTCTCTGCAAGATACTTTCAGCAGCCTCACAAAATATACTGCCGTGGATGCGGGTTCAGACGCACAGAATACCAGCAACGGCGCGTTGTTAGGCGACAGTACACTACGCACCATTCAGACTCAGTTGAAAAGCGTGCTGAATAACCCTCACACCAGTTCCAATATTAAGACCCTGGCACAAGCTGGCATTACGACCGACCCAAGCACCGGCAAACTAAAAGTGGATGATGACAAACTTAGCGCAGCAATGAAAACAAACTCTGCTGGTATGAAGGAACTGCTGGTAGGCGACGGGAAGACATCGGGGATCACTACCACTGTAGGGACGAATCTGACTGGTTGGCTCTCCAGCACCGGCATCATTCAGGCTGCCAAAGATGGCGTCAGTAAAACCCTGAACAATTTAACTAAGCAATACAACGCGGCCAGCGAGCGTATCGACACCATGGTAGCGCGTTATAAAGAACAGTTTACACAATTGGACGTCATGATGAACTCGCTGAACTCTACGAGCAGCTACCTTACACAGCAGTTCGAGAATACGTCTTCCAGCAAGTAGTAAAAGATAATCAGACCCGAGGGGGATAACATGTACGGCGCAAAAGGCACGCAAGCCTACGCAAAGATAGAAGTTGAAAGCGCGGTGATGAGCGCCAGCCAGCAGCAGCTGGTTATCATGCTATTTGACGGAGCCCTCAGCGCACTGGTACGCGCGCGTCTGTTCCTGGCAGATGGTAATATCCCGGCAAAAGGGCAGGCGCTCTCCAAAGCGATTAATATCATCGAAAATGGCCTGAAGGTCGGATTGGATGATGAGAGTAAAGATGAGTTAACACAAAACCTGATTGCTCTCTATGCCTATATGGTTCGTCGCCTGCTTCAGGCCAACATTCGCAATGATGCCAGTGCCATCGAAGAGGTGGAGAATTTACTGCGCAATATTGCGGATGGCTGGAAGGAGGCAGCAGGTATTCCAACTCTTGTCCAGGACGCCGTCTAATGAGTAACGCACCGCAACTTTATGCCCTTTATCAGCAACTCCTTGAGCAGAGCCAGTTGATGTTGCGACTGGCCCGGCAGGGACTATGGGATGATCTGATCATCTGTGAAACCGACTATGTTAATGCGGTGCACTCACTGGCTCGTCTCACTCAGGAAAGTGAACCTTCGATGCAGATTCAGGAACAGCTTCGCCCGACGCTGCGGGTGATCCTGGACAACGAAGGCCAGGTAAAAACATTGCTACAAGCCAGAATGGATGAGCTGGCGAAACTGGTTGGGCAATCCTCTATCCAGAAAACCGTTCTCTCCACCTACGGTAATCAGGGCGGTCATGTCCTGGTTCCGCAAAGTAATAGCGATATTAATTAGCTATTTAACTGGCGGGCAAGCGTTAACCGTTTCGTTCGCCAGGCATTTCTGCCAAACCTGCTCCATACTTGAGTTTCGCGACCTCATGGAGATGGTGCATGCGCAACCCAACACTTTTACAATGTTTTCACTGGTACTACCCCACCGGCGGTGAATTGTGGCAAGAAGTCACGGCATTAGCCCCCAACCTGAACGAAATCGCCATCAATATGGTCTGGTTACCGCCGGCGTACAAAGGCGCGTCCGGAGGCTATTCCGTCGGGTATGACTCCTACGATCTTTTCGACCTCGGTGAGTTTGACCAGAAAGGCAGCGTTGCCACCAAATACGGCGATAAAGCCCAGCTGCTGGAGGCCATCAACGCCTTAAAAAGCAACCAGATTGCGGTGCTTCTGGACGTGGTAGTCAACCATAAAATGGGTGCCGATGAAAAGGAACCCGTCCGCGTCCAGCGCGTGGATGCGCAGGATCGCACTCAAATCAGCGATGAGATCATCGAATGTGAAGCCTGGACGCGCTACACCTTCCCCGTTCGTGCCGGTCAGTATTCGCAGTTTGTCTGGGATTACAAATGCTTCAGCGGTATCGACCACATTGAAAACCCCAATGAGGACGGTATCTTCAAAATCGTGAACGACTACACCGGCGAAGGCTGGAACGATCAGGTCGACGACGAGATGGGCAATTTCGATTACCTGATGGGCGAAAATATTGATTTTCGCAACCATGCGGTGACGGAAGAGATCAAATACTGGGCGCGCTGGGTGATGGAGCAAACCCACTGCGACGGCTTCCGCCTGGACGCGGTAAAACACATCCCGGCCTGGTTCTATAAAGAGTGGATTGAGCACGTCCAGGAGGTGGCCCCGCAGCCGCTGTTTATCGTGGCGGAATACTGGTCTCACGAAGTGGATAAATTGCAGCATTACATCGATCAGGTAGACGGCAAGACCATGCTGTTTGATGCGCCGCTGCAAATGAAATTTCATGAGGCGTCACGCCAGGGCCGCGACTACGATATGAGCCAGATCTTCACCGGTACGCTGGTGGAAGCCGATCCGTTCCATGCCGTGACGCTGGTGGCCAACCATGACACCCAGCCCTTGCAGGCGCTGGAAGCCCCGGTTGAAGCCTGGTTTAAACCGCTGGCCTACGCGCTCATCCTGCTGCGTGAAAACGGCGTGCCGAGCGTGTTCTACCCGGATCTTTTTGGCGCCAGCTATGACGACACCGGGGGTGACGGCGAGACGTATCACATTGATATGCCGGTGATTGAACAGCTCCACGAGCTGATACTCGCCCGTCAGCGTTTTGCCCACGGCGTGCAGACGCTCTTTTTCGATCATCCAAACTGCATTGCGTTTAGCCGCAGCGGGACAGAGGATCACCCGGGCTGCGTGGTGGTGCTGTCGAATGGTGATGACGGCGAGAAGACGATCTGCCTCGGTGAGAATTACGGCAATAAGACATGGCGGGATTTTTTAGGCAATCGCGAGGAAACCGTAACCACGGCGGCGGATGGCGAAGGGACGTTCTTCTGTAACGGGGGAAGCGTCAGCGTGTGGGTGATTGAGGACGCGCTCTGGTACGGGAAGGGGGCGGCCTGATGCCCTCACCCCGCCCCTCTCCCACAGGGAGAGGGAGCAAACCCAAAAAACGGCAATATGATTGCCGTTTTGCTTTTACCGCTACGGAAGCTTACTCTCCAGCGGATTCTTGCTCAGAAAATCTGCGCACTCCACCGTTGGACGGTCAACCTTTTGCAGCTCCATGCCGTCATACTCAAGCGTGGATCCATCGCGCTCCAGCGGATAGACGTCCCGTTTTTCGGTCACGTTATAATAATCATCTGAACGCAGCATGATCTTACCCGGCACCGCGATAACGCGCTGCCACTGACGACAGTCCAGGGTATCACCCTCTTGTGTCACCACCAGCGTGGCAATCGCCTCCGGGCTCACCATCGCGCTCTGCGGCCCTTTCGACTGCCAGTAACCTGCCAGATGCGAAGGTGCCGGATGCTTAACCACTTCCTGATAGTTTTCGACCTGAACGCATCCCGCTAACGTCAGCATCGCAGCCACAATTGCTACTTTTTTCATCATCTTTCCTGCATGCGAAGAAAAAAATATTGTGGCATTAAAGCCATCAGGCTGCCAGCGTAAGATAGGTAATGTTTAAACCTGCATCCCCATGACTTCCTGATACGCCGACACCAGCTTATTCCGCACCTGTAACCCCATCTGCAACGACACCGACGCTTTTTGCAGATCGGCCATCACATCGTTGAGCGCCACGCCGGGTTCACCGAGGGTAAATTTCTCAGCCTGGGTACGGGCCGCGTTTTGCTTGTCGCTGATCCGGTCCAGCGCAGCATGCAACTGACCGGCGAAGCTAATGCCCGGCGGCTGGTCAGCCACGCTCTGGTTGCGGGCCGTCATCGCCGTTGCCTGTAACTGACTGAGTACCCCTTCAATGCCCTGTATAGCCATGACTCTCCCCTGGATGGTTTTTTACGGGGTCAAGACTAACAGCTTGTCAATAAGATAAAGGCGGTAAATAGCGTTAAAAAACCAGGTTATTTGACGCATAGAAAATCCCGAATCATCAAATAATGGCTGGGCCATCAGTATGGAACTTTTGTCGTGTTTGCCGACCCGGGAGTCAGTTTTGTTTCTCTACACGAATAACGTAAACCACCAGGATTTAAGAGGTGCGCAATGAGTGCGACAGCAGCATCGACAGCGCCGCAGAATAAATCACTTGAGTGGATGAACCGCCTTCGCGCTAACCCTAAGATCCCGTTGATTGTGGCAGGCGCTGCCGCCATTGCGATTATTGTCGCGATGATCTTATGGGCAAAAAGCCCGGATTACCGCACGCTCTACAGCAACCTTTCCGACCAGGATGGCGGTGCCATCGTCACCCAGCTGACCCAGATGAACATCCCGTATCGCTTTGCCGATAACGGCGGTGCGCTTGAAGTGCCGGCAGATAAAGTGCACGAGCTTCGCCTGCGTCTCGCCCAGCAGGGGCTGCCGAAAGGCGGCGCGGTTGGGTTTGAGCTGCTGGATCAGGAAAAATTCGGCATCAGCCAGTTCAGCGAGCAGGTTAACTACCAGCGCGCGCTGGAAGGCGAGCTGGCCCGTACGATTGAAACCTTAGGCCCGGTGAAAAGTGCCCGCGTGCACCTGGCGATGCCTAAGCCGTCCCTGTTTGTCCGCGAACAAAAGTCCCCTTCCGCCTCTGTGACCGTTAACCTCGAACCTGGCCGCGCGCTGGATGAGGGGCAGATCAGCGCCGTTACGCACCTGGTCTCCAGTGCGGTAGCCGGTCTGCCGCCGGGTAACGTCACGCTGGTGGATCAGAGCGGTCATCTGCTGACGCAGTCCAACACCGCCGGGCGCGATCTTAACGACGCCCAGCTGAAATATGCCGCCGATGTGGAAGGCCGTCTCCAGCGTCGCATCGAAGCGATTCTGGGCCCGGTGGTGGGCAACAGCAACGTGCACGCGCAGGTCACCGCGCAGATTGATTTCTCGAATAAAGAACAGACCGAAGAGCAGTACGCTCCGAACGGGGATGCCTCCCGCGCCGTGTTACGCTCGCGTCAGATCAATGAGACGGAACAGGTCGGCGGCCAGTATCCTGGCGGGGTGCCGGGTGCGCTCTCTAACCAGCCTGCACCTGCCAACGCCGCGCCAATCTCCACGCCGCCGGCAAACCAGCAGAACGGTCAGCAAACGAATCAGCAGACGACCTCGACCGCGAACAGTGCCGGCCCGCGTAACAGCAGCCGTAACGAAACGACCAACTACGAAGTCGACCGGACCATCCGCCATACCAAACTGAACACGGGCGATATCGAGCGCCTCTCCGTGGCCGTGGTGGTGAACTACAAAACGCTGCCGGACGGTAAACCGCTGCCGCTCACGGCGGAGCAGATGAAGCAGATCGAAAACCTGACCCGCGAAGCGATGGGCTTCTCTGAAAAACGTGGCGATACCCTCAACGTCGTGAACTCACCGTTCAACCCGGTGGATGAAACCGGTGGTGAACTGCCGTTCTGGCAACAGCAGGCGTTCTTCGATCAGCTGATGTCCGCAGGCCGCTGGCTGCTGGTGTTGATTGTCGCGTGGCTGCTGTGGCGTAAAGGCGTCCGTCCTCAGCTTCAGCGTCGTGCTGAAACTGAGAAAGCCGCGCTGGAACAGAAGAGCACGCGTCAGGACGAGGAAGAAGCGGTCGAGGTTCGTCTCAGCAAAGATGAACAGATGCAGCAGCGCCGTGCTAACCAGCGCATGGGCGCAGAGGTGATGAGCCAGCGCATTCGCGAAATGTCAGATAACGATCCGCGCGTCGTCGCGCTGGTCATCCGCGGTTGGATGGGTAACGAACATGAGTAATACGCTTACAGGCACCGATAAGAGCGTCATCCTGCTGATGACCATTGGCGAAGACCGCGCGGCGGAGGTGTTTAAACACCTCTCCCAGAGAGAAGTGCAGATCCTCAGTGCGGCGATGGCCAACGTGCGCCAGATCTCCAACAAGCAACTGACCGAAGTGCTGGCGGAGTTTGAGCAGGAAGCAGAACAGTTTGCGGCACTCAACGTCAACGCCAACGAATACCTGCGCTCCGTGCTGGTTAAGGCGCTGGGCGAAGAGCGCGCCGCCAGCCTGCTGGAAGACATTCTCGAAACGCGCGATACCGCCAGCGGGATCGAAACGCTCAACTTTATGGAGCCGCAAAGCGCCGCCGATCTTATTCGCGACGAGCACCCGCAGATTATCGCCACCATTCTGGTCCACCTCAAACGGGGCCAGGCGGCCGATATTCTGGCGCTGTTCGACGAGCGTTTGCGCCACGACGTGATGCTGCGTATTGCCACCTTCGGCGGCGTCCAGCCTGCCGCGCTGGCGGAGCTGACCGAAGTGCTGAACAACCTGCTCGACGGCCAGAACCTCAAGCGCAGCAAAATGGGCGGCGTGAGAACGGCAGCGGAAATCATCAACCTGATGAAAACCCAGCAGGAAGAGGCGGTTATTACGGCGGTACGCGAGTTCGACGGCGAACTGGCGCAGAAAATTATCGACGAGATGTTCCTGTTCGAAAACCTGGTCGAAGTGGACGATCGCAGCATTCAGCGCCTGCTCCAGGAAGTGGATTCAGAATCTCTGCTTATCGCCCTCAAAGGCGCCGAGCAACCGCTGCGCGAGAAATTCCTGCGCAACATGTCCCAGCGTGCGGCAGATATCCTGCGCGACGACCTTGCCAACCGCGGCCCGGTGCGTTTGTCTCAGGTGGAAAACGAACAGAAAGCCATCCTGCTTATCGTTCGTCGTCTGGCGGAAACCGGCGAGATGGTGATTGGCAGCGGAGACGACACCTATGTCTGATGAACTGCCGTGGAAGCGCTGGACGCCTGACGACCTCTCCCCTCCTGCCGCAGAGTTCACCCCTGCCATGCAGTCGTCCGACGAGGGCGATACCGATGCGGGCGTGCCGGAACTGAGTGAAGAGGAACAGCGCGCCCAGCTGCTGGCCCAGATGCAAATGCAGGCGCACGAGCAGGGCTTCAACGCCGGGATGAACGAAGGCCGTCAGACCGGGCACGCGCAGGGCTATCAGGAAGGGCTGGCGAAAGGTTTAGAGCAGGGCATCGAGCAGGCTCGCCAGCAGCAGGCGCCGCTACATGCCCGCATGCAGCAGCTGGTGAGCGAATTTCAGCATACCCTGGATGCGCTGGACAGCGTGATTGCCTCACGCCTGATGCAGATGGCGCTGGAGGCGGCCCGTCAGGTGATCGGCCAGACGCCGGTGGTGGATAACGCCGCGCTGATTAAGCAGATCCAGGCCCTGCTCCAGCAGGAGCCGCTGTTCAGCGGCAAACCGCAGCTGCGCGTTCATCCTGATGACTTGCAGCGCGTGGAGGAGAGTCTCGGCGCGACGCTGAGCCTGCACGGGTGGCGGCTGCGCGGCGATCCGTCACTTCATCACGGGGGCTGTAAGGTCTCGGCGGATGAAGGCGATCTGGATGCCAGCGTCGCCACCCGCTGGCAGGAACTGTGCCGTCTGGCGGCACCGGGAGTCGTCTGATGACCGCTCGCCTGACGCGCTGGCTTAATACGCTCGATAATTTTGAAACGAAGATGGCGCAGCTGCCGTCCGTTCGTCGTTATGGACGCCTGACGCGCGCCACCGGACTGGTGCTGGAAGCCACGGGGCTGCAACTTCCGCTCGGCGCCACCTGCGTGATTGAGCGTCAGGACGGGGGCGACACGCGCGAAGTGGAAAGCGAAGTGGTCGGGTTTAACGGTCATCGCCTGTTCCTGATGCCCCTTGAAGAGGTGGAAGGGATTTTACCCGGCGCCCGCGTCTACGCGAAAAACATCAGCGGCGACGGCCTGCAAAGCGGAAAACAGCTGCCGCTCGGTCCGGCACTGCTGGGCCGCGTGCTTGACGGGAGCGGCAAACCGCTCGATGGCCTGCCCTCCCCCGATACCACCGAAACCGGCGCGCTCATCACTCAACCCTTCAACCCGCTGCAACGTACCCCTATAGAGCACGTGCTGGATACCGGCGTGCGGCCGATTAACGCCCTGCTCACGGTGGGACGCGGCCAGCGTATGGGCCTGTTCGCCGGCTCCGGCGTGGGTAAATCCGTCCTGCTCGGCATGATGGCGCGTTATACCCAGGCGGACGTGATCGTTGTCGGCCTGATCGGTGAGCGTGGACGCGAAGTTAAAGATTTTATCGAAAACATTCTGGGTGCGGAGGGACGCGCCCGCTCGGTGGTGATCGCCGCGCCTGCCGACGTGTCGCCGCTGCTGCGTATGCAGGGCGCCGCCTACGCCACGCGGATCGCGGAAGATTTCCGCGACCGGGGCCAGCACGTGCTGCTGATCATGGACTCCCTGACCCGTTACGCGATGGCGCAGCGTGAGATTGCGCTCGCCATCGGCGAACCGCCGGCCACCAAAGGTTACCCGCCGTCGGTATTTGCCAAACTGCCCGCGCTGGTGGAACGCGCGGGGAACGGCATCAGCGGCGGCGGCTCCATCACCGCGTTCTATACGGTACTGACCGAAGGCGATGACCAGCAGGATCCGATTGCCGACTCCGCGCGGGCGATCCTCGACGGCCATATCGTGCTGTCGCGCCGTCTGGCCGAAGCCGGGCACTACCCGGCCATTGATATTGAAGCCTCGATCAGCCGTGCGATGACGGCGCTGATTACCGAGAAGCACTACGCCCGCGTGCGTAACTTCAAACAACTGCTCTCCAGCTTCCAGCGCAACCGCGATCTGGTGAGCGTCGGGGCGTACGCTAAAGGCAGCGATCCGATGCTCGATAAAGCGATCGCCCTGTGGCCGCAGCTGGAGGCGTTTCTGCAACAAGGTATTTTTGAACGCGCTGACTGGGAAGATTCCCTCCAGGCACTGGAGTTGATTTTCCCGCAGGTGTAACACAGGTGGAGGGCGAAGGTCATGGCGCAAAACAGCGCGTTATCAACGCTGAAAGATCTGGCTGAAAAAGAAGTTGATGATGCCGCATTGCAGCTTGGCGCAATGCGGCGCGGGTGCCAGCAGGCTGAAGAACAGTTGAAGATGTTAATCGACTATCAGCATGAATACCGCACCAACCTTAACACCGACATGACGCAGGGCATTGGTAGCCAGCGCTGGATCAACTATCAGCAGTTTATCCAGACGCTGGAAAAGGCGATTGAGCAGCATCGCCAGCAGCTCAACCAGTGGACGCAAAAAGTCGATACCGCGCTGAACTTCTGGCGCGAGAAAAAACAGCGGTTGCAGGCCTGGCAAACCTTACAGGACCGGCAAATTGCAGCCTCGACCCTGGCGGAAAACCGTCTGGATCAGAAAAAAATGGATGAGTTTGCCCAGCGCGCATCAATGAGGAAACCAGAATGATCACACTGCAACAACTGCTGATGACCGACAGCGACCCGTCCGGCGGCACGCTGGCCGGAAAAGTCGCTGAGGGCGCGCAGGATTTTCTCTCTCTGCTGGCTGGTGCGCTAACGGAGACCACCGGTAAAGGTAAAGATGCCCCGCTGACGCTGGCCGATTTGAAAGCTGCGGGCAGCAAGCTGTCGACAGCGGCACGGGAAAAAAGCGGTGATACCACGCTCCAGGCCAAAATCGCCGAGCTGCTCTCCCGCCAGGAGTCGCTGACCGGAGAGGAAACTGCCCTCTCCCTGCAAAGTCTCGTCTCTGGCCTGAAGCCCACAGCGAATACGGACGCGCTGAAGGTGCTGACTCAGACGGACGCGAAGGCAAGCAGCGACACCGCAACCGAAGAGGAAGAGCTGGCCGGGTTAAGCGCGCTGATGGCGATGTTACCGCACCAGCAAATCGCCACCCCGGTGGTGACGACGCCTGCAAGTACGACGGGGATTGCGCCCCGCGCCGCCCTCGCCTCTGCGATAGCCCAGACGGATAACGGCCAGCAACAGCCGCTTAGCCACGCGTTACCGGGTCAGGAAAAAATGCCGGTTCAGGATAGCGATACGTCGCTGCCCGCCACGGCATCCGTTACGCCAGCTGTCGCCGCCGTCGTGGAGAAGCAGGACGTAGCGAGCACGGCGTCGCCAGCCTCCAGCCCAACCGCAACGCTGGCCCCGGTCGTCAGTCATCTGCCTGCATCCCAGCCTGCCGCAACCGTTGCGACAGCACCGGTGTTAAGCCAGCCGCTGGGCACGCACGAATGGCAGCAGAATCTGAGCCAGCACATCACCCTGTTCACAAAGCAGGGACAGCAGACCGCGGAGCTGCGTCTGCACCCGGAGGATCTGGGTCAGGTACAAATTTCGCTTAAGCTGGATGACAACCAGGCGCAGTTGCAGATGGTTTCGCCCCACAGCCACGTTCGCGCGGCGCTGGAAGCGGCCCTGCCGATCCTGCGCACGCAGCTTGCGGAAAACGGTATTCAGCTTTCACAAAGCAGCGTCAGCAGCGAGGGCTTTGCCGGGCAGCAGCAGTCTTCATCCGGGCAGCAACAGCACGCTTCGCGCTCCGGCCAGCCCGCCGGGTTTAACGATGAGAGCGAAGAGTTATTGCCAACCCCTTCCGCCCTGCAATCAGCCGCGCGCGGCAGCCGTGCCGTAGACATCTTTGCCTAAACGCCAGAGGTAACGTGATTATCTCCGTCTTTTCCACGCTTTGACCTAAGCCGGACACGGGATAATCACCGTATTAGGCTGTACCGAAACAGGAAGCTCGTATCAGATGACAGACTCCGCTATCACCAAAAAAAGCAAGCGTTCCATCTGGATCCCGCTGCTGGTGTTGATTACCCTCGCGGCCTGCGCCACCGCAGGCTACAGTTACTGGCGTATGCAGCAGGAGCCCTCCGGCGCAGCCGCCAAAGCTGACGTGCCGCCTCCGCCGGCGCCGGTCTTCTTTCCGCTGGATACATTCACCGTTAACCTGGGCGATGCGGATCGCGTGCTGTACGTGGGCATTACGCTGCGCCTGAAAGATGAAGCGACCCGTGCACGTCTGAACGACTACCTGCCAGAAGTACGTAGCCGCCTGCTGCTGCTGTTTTCTCGTCAGGACGCCTCCGCGCTCGCCACCGATGTAGGCAAGCAAAAGCTGGTCGATGCCATCAAACAGACGCTGGCGACCCCGCTGGTCAACGGCCAACCTAAGCAGGAAGTCACTGACGTTCTGTATACAGCCTTCATTCTGCGGTAACGACATGGGCGACAGTATTCTTTCTCAGGCAGAAATCGATGCGCTGCTCAACGGCGACAGCGATAAGAGTGACGATCCGAAGCCGAGTTTAACCGGCGACGATAATGTTCGTCCCTACGATCCCAATACCCAGCGTCGCGTGGTGCGCGAGCGATTACAGGCGCTGGAGATCATCAACGAACGTTTTGCACGTCAGTTCCGTATGGGGCTGTTTAACCTGCTGCGTCGTAGCCCGGATATCACCGTCGGGGCGATCCGCATTCAGCCGTATCATGAGTTTGCCCGCAACCTGCCGGTGCCAACCAACCTTAACCTGATCCATCTCAAGCCGCTACGCGGTACCGGTCTGGTCGTGTTCTCGCCAAGCCTGGTGTTCATCGCGGTGGATAACCTGTTCGGTGGCGACGGTCGTTTCCCGACCAAAGTGGAAGGCCGCGAGTTTACCCATACCGAACAGCGGGTGATTAACCGCATGCTGAAGCTGGCGCTGGAATCCTACAGCGACGCGTGGAAAGCGATTAACCCGCTGGAAGTGGAGTACGTGCGTTCCGAGATGCAGGTGAAGTTTACCAACATCACCACCTCCCCTAACGACATCGTCGTGAATACCCCGTTCCACGTGGAGATCGGCAACCTGACGGGCGAGTTCAACATCTGTCTGCCGTTCAGCATGATTGAACCGCTGCGCGAACTGCTGGTGAACCCGCCGCTGGAGAACTCACGCCATGAAGATCAGAACTGGCGTGAGAACCTGGTGCGTCAGGTGCAGCATTCGCAGCTGGAGCTGGTGGCCAACTTCGCCGACATCTCCATGCGGTTATCGCAGATCCTGAAATTACAACCCGGCGACGTTTTGCCGATAGATAAACCCGACCGCATTATTGCCCATGTGGATGGCGTACCCGTGCTGACAAGCCAGTACGGCACGATTAACGGCCAGTATGCGTTACGCGTTGAGCACTTGATCAACCCGATTTTGAATTCGCTGAATGAGGAACAGCCCAAATGAGTGACATGAACAATCCGTCCGATGAAAACAGCGGAGCACTGGACGATCTGTGGGCTGACGCGTTAAACGAGCAAAAAACGACGCCGACGAAAAGCGCGGCAGACGCGGTATTCCAGCAGTTAGGCGGCGGTGACGTCAGCGGCACGTTGCAGGACATTGACCTGATTATGGACATTCCGGTCAAGCTGACCGTTGAGCTGGGCCGCACCCGGATGACCATTAAAGAGCTGCTGCGCCTGACGCAGGGTTCCGTGGTGGCGCTGGACGGTTTAGCCGGTGAGCCGCTGGATATTCTGATCAACGGCTACCTGATTGCCCAAGGCGAAGTGGTGGTGGTGGCCGATAAATACGGCGTGCGTATCACCGATATCATTACTCCTTCCGAACGTATGCGTCGTCTGAGCCGTTAAGCATGAAAACCCAGGCAACAATGTCCGCGCCCTCCGCCGTACCCGGCTCACCGCTGCTTCAGGTGAGCGGCGCGCTGTTCGGTATTATTGCCTTTATCCTTCTCGCCGCCTGGCTGGCGAAGCGTTTCGGTCTGGCGGGGAAAACGGCCGGTACGCGCGGGCTGAAGGTCTGCGCCAGCACCACGCTCGGGCCACGCGAACGCGTGGTCATTGTGGAAGTGGAAGATGCGCGACTGGTGCTGGGCGTGACCGCCTCCAGCATCAACGTTCTGCACACGCTGCCCCCTGCGCCTGCCGCGGTAGAAGCAAACGCCCCGGCCCCTGCGGATTTCCAGTCCGTTATGAAGAGTTTGTTCAAGCGTTCCGGGAGATCCTGATGCGTCGTCTGTTATTCCTTACGCTGGCAGGCCTGGGCCTGTTCGCGCCTTCCGTGTATGCACAACTGCCGGGACTGGTTTCCACGCCGCTGGCAAACGGGGGTCAAAGCTGGTCCCTGTCCGTGCAGACGCTGGTGTTCATCACCTCGCTGACCTTTATCCCGGCGATCCTGCTGATGATGACCAGTTTTACCCGCATCATCATCGTGTTTGGCCTGTTGCGCAACGCGCTCGGCACGCCGTCCGCGCCGCCCAATCAGGTGCTGCTGGGCTTAGCCCTGTTCCTGACCTTTTTCATTATGTCGCCGGTGATCGACAAGATTTACACCGAGGCGTATCAGCCGTTCAGCGAAGATAAAATTTCCATGCAGGTCGCCCTGGAAAAGGGGGCTCAGCCATTACGTGAATTTATGCTTCGCCAGACGCGCGAAGCGGATTTAGCCCTGTTTGCCCGTCTCGCGAACACGGGGGAGCTACAGGGGCCGGAAGCGGTGCCGATGCGCATCCTGCTGCCAGCGTATGTCACCAGCGAGCTGAAAACCGCGTTCCAGATTGGCTTCACCATTTTCATTCCGTTCCTGATTATCGACCTGGTGATCGCCAGCGTCCTGATGGCGCTCGGGATGATGATGGTTCCGCCCGCGACCATTGCCCTGCCCTTTAAGATCATGCTGTTCGTGCTGGTCGACGGCTGGCAACTGCTGGTCAGCTCGCTGGCGCAGAGTTTCTACAGTTGAGGAGCGCGCAATGACGCCTGAATCGGTCATGATGATGGGCACGGAGGCGATGAAAGTTGCGATTGCCGTGGCCGCGCCCTTGCTGCTGGTAGCGCTGGTAACCGGTCTGATTATCAGTATTCTCCAGGCCGCCACGCAGATTAACGAAATGACCCTGTCGTTCATCCCTAAGATCATTGCCGTCTTCGTGGCGATTATCGTCGCCGGGCCATGGATGCTGAATTTGCTGCTGGACTATATGCGCAACCTGTTCACCAATCTGCCTTACATCATCGGCTGACGAACGATGCTGCATTTCACCAGCGATCAGTTTGTCCAGTGGCTCGGGATCTATTTCTGGCCGATGCTGCGCATCATGGCGCTGATTTCCACCGCCCCCATTCTCAGTGAAAAGTCGGTGCCTAAACGCGTTAAAATTGGGCTGGGCATCGTTATCACCGTTATCGTAGCCCCTTCCCTGCCGGCGGTGGATATTCCCATTTTTTCCCCGAATGCGATCTGGATTGCCCTGCAACAGGTGATGATTGGCGTGGCGGTCGGGTTCACGATGCAGCTCGCCTTTGCCGCGGTACGAACGGCGGGGGAACTGATCGGCTTGCAAATGGGTCTCTCCTTCGCCACGTTCGTTGATCCCGGCAGCCATCTGAATATGCCCGTGCTGGCGCGCATTATCGACCTGCTGGCAATGCTGTTGTTTCTCTCGTTCAACGGCCACCTGTGGCTGATCTCTATGCTGGTGGATACTTTCCATACGCTGCCGATTGGTGACAACCCGGTAAACAGTAACGCCTTTCTGGCGCTGGTGCGGGCTGCCGGACTCATTTTCCTCAACGGGCTGATGCTGGCGTTGCCGATCATTACCCTGCTGCTCACGGTTAACCTCGCATTAGGTTTACTCAACCGAATGGCCCCGCAGCTGTCGGTTTTCGTCATCGGTTTTCCGGTGACATTGACGGTTGGCCTTTTATTAATGTCATTATTGATGCCTCTTATCGCCCCCTTCTGCGAACATTTATTCAGCGAGATATTCAATCTGTTAGCGGATATTGTCAGCGAACTTCCACGCAAATAATAACCCCTAGCGTTTGCAATGTCTTTCTGAGGATATTCCTAAAAATAATCTCGAAAAACATCTACCAGGATATATCTGACGCGGTTTAAATGTTTCTAACCACCTCACAATACTTAATATTTACTTTACTTTAAGATGATTCCTGGCAAATTATACGTAACTTTACGGGATAGTGAGTTCGCCTGAAAGTCTTTGTCATGCTCACAGGTTTTATTAGCTTTTTTCCATCCCGTATGGCTGTTTATGAGCTCTCAGGCAGATGGTGAATTATCGTTACGCATTGAGTGAGGGTATGCCATGTCAACGATCATTATGGATTTATGCAGCTACACCCGGCTAGGGTTAACCGGGTACTTAGCAAGCAGAGGGGTAAGAAAGAGAGACATCAACGATGCGCACACCGTTGAAGAACTCGCAGCCGCTTGTGACGTCCACAAGCCAGGCGTGGTGTTTATTAATGAGGACTGTTTCATTCACGACCCCGCTAACAGTCAGCACATTAAGCAGATCATTAATCAGCATCCTAAGACCTTGTTTATTGTTTTTATGGCAATCGCCAATATTCATTTCGATGAGTATTTGCTGGTGCGTAAAAACTTATTAATCAGTTCGAAATCGATTAAACCAGAGTCGCTTGACGACATTCTGGGCGATTATTTGAATAAAGAAGTAAAGAATGTAGGTGCGATTAACTTACCCACCCTATCATTAAGCAGAACTGAATCAAGTATGTTAAGAATGTGGATGGCAGGACAAGGGACAATTCAGATCTCAGACCAGATGAATATCAAGGCAAAAACAGTATCGTCACACAAAGGAAATATTAAAAGGAAAATTAAAACGCATAATAAGCAAGTGATTTATCATGTCGTACGCCTGACAGATAATGTGACGAATGGGATTTTCGTTAATATGCGCTAAGTTGCACGGCCATGTTGTACCCTACCTTGATCTCTGGCCTGGCCAGAGATTTTGCTTTTCAGCAGCCGAAGCCGGGGAGACAACGCCCCCGACGCCGCCCTATTCCGCCGTTTCGACAAAGATCCCATCCGGGTGGCCCAGTTCGTTAAAGAACCAGATGCCGAGCGGGTAATCTTCCAGCGACACCAGATACATCGTGCCTTCATTAAACTCTTCTATCGCCAGCACCACACCCGGGCGGCGCGGCCCCCCGTCCGTTTTGACGGTTACCCGATCGTTGACCTTCATACATTTCTCCTGTGGTTTTGAGCCAGTGTAGAACAAATTACCTTCTCTGGCATCGCCGCCCGGCGCGAATGGCGTTTTTGTGTGCGGTCTATACTTAGCTGTGGAGACGGTTAAATGAGGAGCCCGAAATGAAGACCGACAAAGAGTACAGCGACACCATTAAGCGTGAGGTTGAGGTGGACGTCGATGCCCTGCTTGCCGCCATCAATGAAATCAGTGAGTCCGAAGTTCATCGTGCGGAGGATAATTCAGACCGCGTCGTGGTCAACGGTCGGGATTACCATACCTACCGCGAGCTGGCCGAAGCGTTCGAGCTGGATATCCATGACTTTAGCGTCTCGGAGACGAACCGCTAAGGCGAAAAAAATCCCGGTCATGGGGATGACCGGGATCAAACTTGCTTATGCAAGAAGCACTTGTAAATTCGTTACACCAGGAAATCTGATGCAGGTAAGACATTATCCCCAACGGAATTTTCTTACAAGCATATATTCTCTGAGCGAATATAATATTTTATACATGTGAATTTTTGTTATGAGTATAAACCTGCGTGCGGTGTGGGTTTGTCGGGATCGTTACCGGTTCAACGGGGTGACAACGCCTCTCTTTTTTAAGAATTTTCTCATAAAACGCGCCATCTTCCAGGAGAGTTTATGCCTTCGCTTCAGGAGACGCTGCTGGTCTTTACTGACCTCGACGGCACGCTGTTGGATTTTCACACGTTTGACTGGCAGCCTGCCGCCCCCTGGCTGGAGAGATTACAGGATGAGCAGATACCGGTCATTCTGTGCAGCAGCAAAACCGCGTCCGAGATGCAGGACATCCAGCAGGAGCTTGGGCTTGTCGGGCTACCTTACATTGCGGAAAACGGCGCGGTGATCCAGCCTGACGTACGGTGGGAAAACGCCGCCCGGTTCATCTCAGAAAAAAAGCATGACGAAATCCGGCAGTTTATTGACCGGGTTCGTCAGGAATTGCACCTGAAATTTACCACCTTTGATGATGTGGATGAGCGCGTGGTCGCCGAATGGACCGGGCTGAGCCGCCCACGTTCGGCGCTGGCACGCAAACATGAGGCGTCCGTGACGCTTATCTGGCGTGACGGTGATGAACAGATGACGCGCTTCGCAACCGAACTGGCCCGGCAGGGGCTGAATATCGTCCAGGGAGCACGCTTCTGGCACATTCTGGACGACTCCTGCGGCAAAGACATGGCGGTTCACTGGCTTGTGGGCCAGTATCGCCTGCACGAGGGAAAAGAGCCGACGACGCTGGGCCTGGGCGACGGCCCTAACGATGCGCCGCTGCTGGACAGCGTAGGCTTCGCCGTGGTGGTGAAAGGCTTCAACCGGGAGGGTGTCAGCCTTAAAAATAACGATCCCGCGCGGGTCTACCATACTCAGCACACCGGACCGGCCGGCTGGCGTGAAGGACTCGATCACTTTTTGTCGTGAGCCTGCCAGACGACCCGGTTACGCCCGCGCTGTTTCGCCTCATACAGCCGCGCATCGGCGGAGGATTGCAGATTTTCGAAGTGGTAATCGCCCTTCTCCTGGGCGCAGGAAACGCCAAACGACGCGCTGACGCGCAGGGTCGTACTTTTCTTAATCAGGATCTCTTTGCTGTTGATACGCTCGCGGATCTGCTCTGCGACGTCTGCCGCCTCTTCAATCGTCAGGCCGGGCAACACGACGCAGAACTCTTCGCCACCGACGCGTCCGGCAATATCATTCGCGCGCAGGGTACTGGCAATCAGCCCGGCGGCGTGGGACAACACCTTATCACCCGCCTGATGTCCATACCGGTCATTGATGCTCTTGAAGCAGTCGAGATCGATCTGAATGACCGAGTACGGCAGCGACTGCTGTTCACACTGCTTCGCCAGCCTTTTTGCCTGCTCGAAGAGCGCCCCACGATTATTCAGCCTGGTCAGCGGATCGTGCCAGGCCTGCCATTGCAGCGAGTTCTGCATCGAATACATATTACTGACCATGCGCCGGATCACCAGCCATGAGATCAGCAGCATCGCGGTGAACAGCGCCCAAAGCAGGGCCAAAACAATGCTGATGCTGCCGAAATCTCCGCGCACACCCTCATCCAGCGTATGGACCCGCAGGACGAGGCCGTCGAAATGATCGAGGCGCGCCCAGCTGATAAAGCGGCTTCCCAGGCGAATACCGCCCACGGTGTCCAGTTCTACAGCGTGCGCGATTTGCGCTAATTCCAGCTCATCGAAGTGATTCACCTCGTCCGCTGGCCTCTCGGTGGTCGCGAGCATGTTGAGGCGGCTGTCATACAGTTGGTACTCCCCTTCCGTGTGGTCGTCCATCGCCTCCACCAGCAGCTCGCGCATGGTGGCAAAGGTAAAATCCATCGCTACCACGCCATACCAGACATGCTTGTAATAAACCGGCACGCTGGCCGTAATAAGCGGCTGTTTTCCGGCAAAGGCCGAGGGAGGAGAGATAAACCACCGAACCCCTCGCGCCCGGTTTTCACGATCGGTCTGCTGCGTAAACCAGGGCTGCGTTACCAGATGGTAATAGCGCTGTGCAATATCACTGTGATGGGGAGGCGTATCCGTTTCCAGAAAAAAACCCGCGCGAGAAACGTATAATATCCGCTCCTCGTGACGTGAATTCGTGGATGCCAGGCGTAGCAAATAGCCCACTTCGAGGGCGGCGGAAATCTCTTTATCCAGGTAATCGTCATCGCGGTTGAGCAGCGTTGTTTGTTCAACAAACGCATCCGAAACGCCGTTAATCGGTAACGTGCGTTTTGGATCGACCGCGATTTGCCAGACGGGAGAACGCCTCACGCGTTCAAACCGCTTTACCGCCTCTTGCAGAACCCCAAACGCCAGCGGCGTCTCCAGCGCATCAAGCATGCTGTGGCGAAAATAGAGCATTTTATTGACGCTAAACTGGAGCTGTCTGTCCAGCGCGCTGGCCACCGTTTCCAGATGGTTACGCTGGCTGGAGATGTAGGCCTCCTCCAGCACCACGACTTCGCGCCAGGTCAGGAGGGTGGAAAAGATCAGGACAACAATAAAACAGAGATTAACAATCAAACCGGGATTGCTACGCTTATGCAGCCACTGCAACAAAGATTGTTTTTCAACAAAGGTATCGTGTTGCACACCCACTCCCTGATTGTCGCCCGCTATCCGACAGGATACGTCTTCTGCCAGTAAAACGCCCGGCATGGCCGGGCGTTGTGTGATTAAGCCTTGTCGCGCTCTTGCCGGTTATTCGCAGGCTGAAGCTCGTCTTCTCGAAAAGCCTCACGCTTAATGCCGTATCCGTCATGCCACCGACACTCCACCATTCCGCTGGAATAACCGGTGACAATCATGCCTGGACCACCACTTTTAGGCTTAACTTCATCACTGACCAAAAAGACCATACCTGCCTCCTGTATCAGGGTGAAACGTTTTCAATTTAGACGAGGAATAGCCTTTTTGCATCCGCAGCGCATCAATAATTAATGCGCTGTGCCGCGTACTTTTCCAATCAGCTTAACCACTGCCACCACAATGACACCGACGATGAAGCCCAGCACGAGATTAAGCAGCGTCGGCAGAATGGCGGCGATCGCCGAACCATATCCTGACGCCAGATGTTCAATAGCATGATGCAGCGGGGCCACGCCGTGCACGATAATACCGCCGCCGACCAGGAACATCGCCAGGGTTCCCACTATCGACAAACTTTTCATCAGCCACGGGGCCAGCACCAGCAGGCTTTTGCCGATACCGCGTGCAATGGCGCTGGATTTTTTTTCCAGCCAGAAGCCAATATCATCCAGCTTGACGATCAGCCCGACCAGGCCATACACCCCAACCGTGACAAGAATGGCAATCAGCGAAAGCACCAGTACCTGATTTATCAGCGGTGCTTCGGAGACGATCCCAAGCGTAATCGCCACAATTTCGGCCGAGAGGATGAAATCGGTACGAACCGCGCCTTTGATTTTATCGCGCTCAAAGGTTTTGGGATCCTGCGCGGCCAGCGCTTCCAGACGCTGCTGGCGCATCTCGGGGGTGTCTTTCTCTTTGCGCGCCGCAAGCATATGCAGCACCTTTTCGGCGCCCTCGAAGCACAGGAACGCCCCGCCAATCATCAGCAGAGGCGTAATGGCCCAGGGAATAAAGGCGCTGATGAGCAGCGCCAGCGGAACGAGGATCACCTTATTAATAAAGGACCCCTTCGCTACCCCCCACACCACCGGCAGCTCACGGTTCGCCCGCACGCCGGTCACCTGCTGCGCGTTCAGCGACAGATCGTCTCCCAGTACCCCGGCGGTTTTTTTCGCCGCCAGTTTTCCCATCACCGAAATGTCATCCAGCAAGGTGGCGATATCGTCCAGTAATGTTAATAAGCTACTTCCTGCCAAAATCTCTATCCTTCTTTTTTTGCTAATTAAGTGAATAGTATGGAACAAAACTCACCGCCCGGAAACTGGCACCTCGCGTCAACAAAAATTTCACATATGCAGCCCAATTAAAGCGCTCGCCAGCGAGATAGTTTTGGCGTTAACTATGAGCGACCTTTTTATTCCGTCGTGAGGGACTATGCGTTTCCGGCATTTATTACCGCTCATTGGAGCGCTTTTCTCCCTGTATATCATCTGGGGATCCACCTATTTTGTCATTCGCATTGGCGTGGAGAGCTGGCCCCCGCTGATGATGGCAGGCGTTCGCTTCCTTGCGGCCGGCGTGCTGCTGCTGACGTTTCTGCTGCTGCGCGGCCATAAGCTTCCGCCGCTGCGCCCCCTGCTTAACGCCGCCCTGATCGGCCTGCTGCTGCTGGCGGTGGGCAACGGTGCAGTAACCGTTGCTGAACACCAGAACGTGCCGTCGGGGATCGCCGCGGTGGTTGTCGCGACCGTGCCGCTGTTTACGCTCTGCTTTAGTCGTCTGTTTGGGATCCGCACCCGCAAGCTCGAATGGCTGGGCATCGCGATTGGGCTTGCGGGCATCATCATGCTTAACAGCGGCGGTAACCTGAGCGGGAATCCGTGGGCTGCGGTGATGATCATGATCGGCTCCATGAGCTGGGCCTTCGGCTCGGTCTACGGCTCCCGCATTGAGCTGCCCTCCGGAATGATGGCGGGTGCCATTGAGATGCTCGCGGCAGGGATCGTGCTGCTGATTGCCTCCACTCTGGCGGGTGAAAAACTGACGGCGATGCCAGGCCTCTCTGGTTTCCTGGCCGTCGGGTATCTGGCGCTGTTTGGCTCGATTATTGCCATTAACGCCTATATGTACCTGATCCGTAACGTCTCCCCGGCGGTTGCCACCAGCTACGCCTACGTTAACCCGGTGGTTGCCGTGCTGCTGGGTACCGGTTTCGCTGGCGAAGTGCTGTCGCCAATTGAATGGCTGGCGCTGGGTGTGATTGTTTTTGCCGTGGTGCTGGTCACGCTGGGTAAATATCTGCTGCCCGCGAAGCCAATTGTCACGCCGTGTGGGGTGGAAAAACCGTGATCGGGTGAATGCCCTGGGTGTCGATCTGCGCGGCCTGACCGCCGCCGCAGATCCACTCTTCCAGCCGTTCCGTCAGTTCCACATCATTCAGCTTCATTTTTCCGCGCAGCGCGCACTCCCAGACAATCAGCACCCGCCAGCCCTGGGCGTAAAGCTGCGAAACGTCGCGTTTATCCCGCTCGACGTTCCTGCCAATCTTCTCCAGCCAGAACTCGGTGCGCGTCGCCGGAACTTTAAACAGATAGCAGTCGTGATGATGCCAGAAACAGCCGTGAGTAAAGATGATGCACTGGTACGCGTCGATCACGAAATCAGGACGCCCCGCAAGCGTGGCATCCTGAACCCTGAATTCAAACCCGACGGCGGTCAGGAGGCCAGCGACCCGTTTTTCAATCGCGGTATCACGCGTGCCGATGGCGCGCATGTTCTTGCTGCGCGTGGCCTTATTGTGAACGTCCGCCATTGACGGCCTCACTCTGACGAAGCTGAACAGCCTTGCTGATGCGAGAGGCCAGCAGTTTTGCGACGGCGGCGAAAGCCGGCACCACCACCGAGTTGCCAAACTGGCGGTA
Organism: Enterobacter genomosp. S; assembly: GCF_001631805.1. Lineage (NCBI taxonomy): Bacteria > Pseudomonadati > Pseudomonadota > Gammaproteobacteria > Enterobacterales > Enterobacteriaceae > Enterobacter > Enterobacter genomosp. S. Next base: position 138,196 of record NZ_LVVA01000012.1, read on the forward strand.
GGCCTGGGTGTCCGACACCGGGATGCGAAAACGGTAGCCCTGCGGCGTCTCAAACCCCATTAAGCGGGCGCACTCGCGCGGGGTTAAGCGCCTTGGCCGGTGCTGTTGATTCTGCGGATCGTCGAAATCTTTTTCACCCAGCGCCTTATCCCAGCCGCGATCGATAAGAATTTCCGCGCCATCTTTGTAGTAGCGCGCCGACAGCGTGCGCGTCACGCTGTCGGGATTAAGCGGATTAACCATGCCAAACCCAAAGCCGTTGCCTTTTGCCTGATGCTTTTTGGCATAACGATAGAGGTATTTCCACAGCACCGGCGTCAGAATAAATTTTGCATCGACGGCGGGCTCCAGCAGCTCGGCCACCGTCGGACGACGCGCCGGATAGAGCGAGGGCAAATCACGCAGCGTAAAGTCGCCTTTCAGATTGAGATCGCGGCGGAAACCCACCAGCACGATGCGTTCGCGGTGCTGTGGCAGGAAGTGTTTGCCGTCGATAATTTTCGGATCGTCCGGCCCCATATCTTCTGCATCCGCCACGTCGTAGCCCAGTTCATCCAGAGTTTGCATGATAATGCGGAAGGTTTTGCCCCCGTCATGGCTCTTTAAATTCTTAACGTTCTCGAGCACAAAAATCGCCGGGCGACGGGCATCAATAATCCGGGCAACATCAAAGAACAGCGTGCCTTGCGTATCGCAGGCAAAGCCGTGCGCGCGCCCCAGCGCGTTCTTCTTCGATACGCCAGCCAGCGAGAACGGCTGGCACGGGAAACCGGCCAGCAGCACATCGTGCGCCGGAATGGTGTTGCGGATGTGTTCGGCGGCCTCTTCGTCGCTGACGCCGGTTTTGTGGCTCAGGGTGACGTCACGAATATCCGCATTGAACTGGTGCGCGTCGGGGTCGCAGTACCAGTTCGCTTTATAGGTTCGCACAGCATGTTTGTTCCATTCGCTGGTGAACACGCACTGCCCGCCAATGGCTTCAAAGCCATGGCGAATGCCGCCGATGCCGGCAAAGAGATCGATAAAGCGAAAAGCATAATTCGGATGCGCCGCAGGAGGACGCGGCAGCAAATTTTGCAGGTAGCGGAACTCGCCGTCGCTGAGGCGGTGTCCTGCCCTGTCGCTTATCAGCAGCCGTTTGAGTATCGCCGGGCTCCAGTGGCTCTCGCCATGGGCCTCCAGCTGGTTTGCCAGCGTTTTAGCATCATACATTTCCAGCAGCTGACGCAGGAGTGCCTGCACGGCTGCCGTTGATTTCTCAACCCGCTCGGGCGCGGGCACAGTCACTGATGGATTTTCCTGCATTCTCTTAACCGGGCAATAAAGACAGAAAACAGAGTACCACAGTTCAGGATCGCAGACTGCGACGGAAATGGTTCAGCACCTGGCTATCTGTTCCGAGGTAATCCCCCTGTAATTCGGCACTCAGCTTCGCCATAAACTGGATCAGGAAATCAGCATTGTGACGCGCAAGCTCCCGGCCTCGCGCGGTTTGCATGGTGTCCGGCAGGCGCAGGAGTTTGGTCTGAAAGTGGTCGAGCGCGAAGGTTTTATCATCCAGCGCTCGCGCCCCGGCAAACGGGTCGTCGGCGTCAAACAGCGCGACGCCCAGCGCCCCCGACACGGCAAACACACGCGCCAGGCCAATGGCGCCCAGCGCCTCCAGCCGGTCAGCGTCCTGCACGACTTTCGCCTCTGTACTCTGCGGCGCAATGCCCGCACTGAAGCTGTGCGCCTCGATAGCGTGCTCAACTGCTGCATAGCGTTCTGCCGGAAAGTCCGGAAACGCGCCGCTCAGGATCTCGCGCGTTTTGCGCGCCGCCAGCCGCGAGGACTGACTCCGCTCGGGATGGTTTTTCGGCAGGCTGACAATGTCGTGGAAGTAGCAGGCGGCCAGCACGACCAGCGGATCGGCGCCCTCCCCGGCCATGATGGTCTGCGCGGTCATCCAGACGCGGCGGAAATGCGCAATATCATGCGCCGCGTCCTCGGTAGAATGATTTTCATTGAGCCAGCGTTCAAAGCGGTGCTGCCACTGCGCATGTTCCATTATGACGTCCTGTAGTTCGAAAGCGTGAAATTATAATATATCCAAATAAAAGGCTTTAAAAAATAGAATTGCGAAATACTTAATAATAATTACCCGTTATATATTCAAAGCATTAATTCACGTGAAAAATAAAGAGATAAAAAGAAATATTTTGTAATATCTTTACTATTTTAATTACATTTATTTTTGAACCTAAATAACAATCCATAGAATAGTATCAGCCATGTAATTACGGAGAGTAGTTACATATATTCAGAGAAATTATATTTAAAGGGAATATATAATGAAAAGAAAAGTTCTGGCAATGCTTGTACCCGCTTTATTAATGGCTGGCGCAGCCAGTGCGGCTGAGATGTACAACAAAGATGGCAACAAGGTCGACCTGTACGGCAAGGTTGATGCGCGCCACACCTTCTCAGACAACGCGGGCGACGACGGCGATGAAACCTACGTTCAGATTGGTTTCAAAGGCGAAACGCAGATTACTGACGATCTGGTCGGCTTCGGCCAGTGGGAATATAAAACCTACGCAAACGACACCGAAGACGCTGGCGATACCTCTTTTAACCGTCTGGCGTTCGCGGGCCTGAAATATGGCGATTTCGGCTCGTTTGATTACGGCCGTAATTACGGCGTGGTGTATGACGTTGAAGCCTGGACCGATATGCTGCCGGTATTTGGTGGTGATTCCTACACCTGGACCGACAACTATATGGTTGGCCGTACTAACGGCGTGGCGACCTACCGTAATAATGATTTCTATGGTCTGGTCGACGGTCTTAATTTTGCGCTGCAATACCAGGGCGCAAATGAAGGCGCCAATGCAAACGAAGATCAGGAAGGCACTAAGAACGGCCATGATGACGTTCGTTTCCAGAACGGCGACGGCTTCGGCATGTCTTCCACCTATGATTTCGATTTCGGCCTGACGCTAGGTGCGGCGTATTCTTCCTCTGACCGTACCAACGACCAGGTCGCAGCTGGTAATGGCCGCTACAACCGCTTCAGCAAATATGCGGGCGGTGAACGCGCGGAAGCGTGGACAGTTGGCGCAAAATACGATGCGAATGATGTCTACCTGGCCATGATGTATGCGGAAACCCGCAACATGACGCCGTACGGCAGTGACGGCATCGCCAACAAAACGCAGAACTTTGAAGCCGTAGCGCAATACCAGTTTGAATTCGGTCTGCGTCCATCCCTGGCGTGGGTCTATTCAAAAGGCATTGACCTGGGCGGTAACGATTATCACCCAGGCAACGGCTATGACTACGTTGACCAGGATCTGGTTAACTACATTGACGTAGGCATGACCTACAGCTTCAACAAGAACTTCTCCACCTACGTTGATTATAAAATCAACCTGCTGGACGAAGATGACGCCTTCTACAATGACAACGGTATTGCAACCGATGACATCGTTGGCGTCGGCATGATCTATCAGTTCTAATCCGCGCAAACAGTAAAGCCCGCAATGCGGGCTTTTTTATTTACGGCGCTTCCTGCAAGGCCAGGCGAATAAACCCGTTATTCTGCACCAGCAGCTCATGGGCTTTCCACGCATCCAGACCCGTCAGCACCATCAGTACCGCCGTTTTACACTGGTGGTTACAGCTTTCCAGCGCGGCCTTCGCCTGCGCCCGGGAACATCCCCCGGCTTCCATCACAATGGCTATCTGTCGCTCGGCCCATTTGGTGCTGCTTGCTTCCAGATCGACGCGCAGGTTGCTGTACACCCGTCCGGTCCGTACCGCCAGACCGGTGGTAACCATATGCATAATCATGCTTTGCGCAATGCCCGCTTTGGTGTTGGCATACCCGGCAACCACGTCAGCCCCCAGCTCGGGCGCAATGACCATGCTCGCCAGCTGCGCCGCTTCACTTTGCGCATCCTCCGTAATGAGCGCGACCGTTGAGCCCAGAGACCACGCATGACGCATCGCACCCCACACCCAGGGCGTTTTGCCGCTGACGGACAGCGCCAGCATCATGTCGTGCTCACCAAAATCAATGGTCTGGAGATCGGCAACGCCGAGCGCGTAGCTTCCGGCGTTATCGCCTGCTGTGATCGCAATAACGGGATGTTTTCCCGGCGCGAACGCTTCTGCCGCCTGCTCCGCCACGCGTCCGGACGCGCCCGCGCCGGTCAAAATCAGACGTCCGCCGTGACTCAGCGTCGCCGCCGCGTTATCTACCACGCGGGCCAGCATCGTCATGTGGGGGGTAAGTGCAGAAGCGATTTGCGCGTCATCCTGATGAATGACGTTAAGCATATCCAGCGTGGATAATCTGTCGATGTTCGTCGTGCTGGCCTGCCGTCTTTCCCTGGCCGTACCGGTAAGCATAATGCTCATAAACTGCCTCCTTATTATGAGTACCCACACACTATAAAGTGTTTTATATAGGTCACCTGAGAGGAGGCTCACGAAACGCCTCTCTTTACATGGCTTTATGAAATGGCCTTCATCAGCGATAATTAGCCCTTTCTTTTTTATCGCGGAGTGTTAATGAGCGATTTGCGGCCCTTCCCCCCGATGCGCAAGCGTCCTATGAAGCTGAATACGCTGGTTACGCTGATGGTGTGCGCCATTATCGGCTCTGTGCTGCTGGTAGTGTTCGCGCTGTACTCCGTGCAGATCACCCGCGCCACGCGCGATGACGTGAAGGATACCGCGCTGGGTATTGCCCGAACGCTGGCCGACAGCCCCGATATCAAGCGTGGCCTGATGGCCTCACCCCAGGCCGGCATCATCCAGCCGATTGCCCAGGCGGTGACGAAGCGCAACGACCTGCTGTTTACCGTGGTCACCGATCTGCGCGGTGTTCGTTATTCCCACCCCAATGAAGCGCTGTTAGGGTTGCATTTTATCGGCGACGATCTGACGCCTGCCCTGGAAGGGAAAGAGAATGTCTCCGTTAACCGCGGCGCGCTTGCGGAAGCGCTGCGCGTCTTTACGCCCGTGTATGACGATCGGCACGACCAGATCGGCGTAGTGGTGGTAGGGATTTCGCTGAATAAGGTGGAAGATCAGATTGCCCGCGGACGGCTCAACGCCGTGTGGACCATCCTGTTCAGCGTTCTGATGAGTTCACTGGCGATATGGGGCCTGGTCCGGGTGCTGAAGCGTATCCTCTTCGGGCTGGAGCCTTACGAGATCTCCGCCCTCTTTGAGCAGCGTCAGGCCATGTTACAGTCCCTGCGAGAAGGCGTGATGGCCGTGGATATGCACGGTCGCGTGACGATGATTAACCACACCGCCAGAGAAATTTTACTCCTGACCTCGGGCCAGCACTCCGAGAGCAGCAGTGAACCGCTGCTGGCCAGCCTCCGGGAAGTGTCAAAAACCGGCATCGCTCGCCAGGACCAGGAGATCGGCTGTAACGGACGGCTGCTGCTGTGCAACATGGTCCCCGTGAAAAGCCAGAATCAGGTAATCGGGGCAATTAGCACGTTCCGCGATAAAACCGAAATCAGCCAGCTAATGCAGCGTATTGATGGCATGGTCAATTATGTTGATGCCCTGCGCTCGCATACGCATGAGTTTATGAACAAACTGCACGTGATCCTCGGCCTGCTGCACATGAAGCGCTACGATAAGCTGGAGGAGTACATCATCCAGACCGCGCAGAATTATCAGACTGATATTGGCGCGATACAGCGCAAGGTTAAATCACCGATCATTGCGGGTTTCCTGTTGGGTAAAATTAACCGCGCCAAAGAGGCCGGGGTGACCCTGACGCTGGCGGAGGAGAGCCAGCTTCCAGACTCCACCAATGAAGAGCAGGTTGCGGTGCTGATCACCGTGCTGGGCAATTTAATCGAAAATGCCCTGGATGCGATGGAAGGTCAGCCGGAAGGCGAGATCGGCCTGCTACTCCATTACCAGAACGGCTGGCTGAGCGGAGAGGTCAGCGATGACGGCCCCGGGATTGATCCCGAGCGGCTGGAGGCTATTTTTACAAAGGGCTACTCAACAAAAGGTGAAAACCGCGGCGTTGGGCTGTTCCTTGCACGTCAGCAGATCCAGAACCTGGGCGGCGATATTACCGTCGAGTCGGAGCCTGGCGTATTTACCCAATTTTTTGTTCAGATCCCCTGGGATAGCGAGAGGAATATCGCGTGATAAATGTGTTAATTGTCGATGATGACGCCATGGTAGCCGACCTCAACCGTCTGTATGTAAACCGCGTTGAGGGTTTTAGCTGCTGCGGCGTCGCGTCCACGCTCAACCAGGCCGAGGCGCTGATCGCAAACCCTGGCCAGCCGATCGATCTGGTGCTGCTGGATGTGTATATGCAGCAGGATAACGGGCTGGATCTGCTGCCCATCATCCGCGCGTCGGGCCGCCCGATCGACGTCATCATGATCTCGTCGGCGTCCGACGCCGCGACGATCCAGACGTCGATGCACTATGGCGTGGTGGATTACCTGATTAAGCCGTTCCAGTTCCCGCGTTTTGAAGAGGCGCTGAACGGCTGGAAGGCCAAGCGCAGCCTGATGGGATCGCATCAGTATTATGAACAGGCCGACGTCGACAGGCTGATCCACGGCGGCGCGCCGGAGCTGGCCGACAGCAAAAAATTACCGAAAGGATTAACCCCACAGACGCTGCGCACGATTTGCCAGTGGATCGACAGCCATCCGGAAATGGAATTTTCCACTGACGATCTGGCGAATGCGGTCAACATTTCGCGCGTTTCCTGCCGCAAATACCTGATCTGGCTGGCGCAAATTAATATCCTGTTTACCAGCATTCACTACGGCGCGACCGGCAGACCGGTGTATCGCTACCGTTTGCAGCCGGAACAGGTCGGGCTGCTCAAACAGTACTGCCAGTAATGCGGTAGCTGTCGTCCAGAAGGGTAAAGCGGAAGTGGTGCATCGAGGAGATCACCACTTCTTTTGTTTTGGTGACAAAGATGGCTTCAATATCGGGGCGCGAACGCAGCGCGGCACACCCCTTCTCCACGCCCATGCCGTAGATCAGCGTGGTCCAGATATCGCCGTCGATGGAGTCTTTCGACACAATCGTCACGCTGTCCAGTTCGTTATCCAGCGGGTAGCCGGTGCGCGGGTCAAGAATGTGATGATAGCGTTTGCCGTTCTGCTCGAAGTAGCGCTCATAGGTGCCTGACGTCACGACCGACCGGTTCTCTACCGTCATCGTCCCAATCAACGCGTCTTCGGCAAACGGTTTTTTCAGGCCGACGCGCCAGCCGCCCTCCGGCGAGCCTAACGTCTGGATGTTGCCGCCGAGATTAATTAACCCCAGCTCAACCCCCTCTTTGCGCAGAAGGTCCCGGACCCTGTCAGCGATATAGCCTTTGGCGATTGCGCCCAGGTCGATCTCCATTCCCGGGCGAGTGAGAAATACGCTGCTGCTGGCTTCATCCAGCACCACGTCCGCAGGATGCGTGATGTTCAGCAAGGCAGCGATCTCGTCTGCGGGCGGCACGGCGTCACCCTTAAAGCCAATTTTCCAGCGTTTAACCAGCGGGCCGATCGCCAGATTAAACGCACTGTCTTCCATCTGGCTGGCCGCTTTCGCACAGCGGATCAGGTCAAACACCGGGCGACTGACGGCAACCGGATGCTGACCGGCAGCATGATTAACGTCCATCACCTGCGAATGCGCGCGGTTAACGGTAAGCAGATCTTCGTACTGTTTGATCAGGCGAAACACGCGGGAGGCGAGCGCTTCGTCGTGGGAAAAGAGTTTCAGGAGGATGGGCGAGCCCATCAGAACGGCGGAGTAGCTGTAAACGCGATGGCTATCAGGCATTGCATGAGTCCTCATATGTAGCCCCGGCAGGCACCGCGCCGCCGGGGAAACAGGAGCCTTACCGTGTTTTCGAACGCATAGCCGCCTGATGTCCTGCAAGCGTACCAAAAATAATGATATCTGCCACCGCGTTACCGCCGATGCGGTTACCGCCGTGGATGCCCCCGACAACCTCACCCGCAGCAAACGCCCCTGGCAATACGTTGTGGTTGCTGTCCAGCACGCAGGTATCGGTATTGATGGTCACACCGCCCATGGTGTGGTGTACGCCCGGAGCAATCTGAATGGCGTAGAACGGCCCTTCGTTGATTGGCGCGCGCAGCGCGGTGGTGCGGCCGAAATCATCGTCGTGCTGTTTTTCCACAAAACCGTTGTAGCGTTCCTGGGTCGCCAGGAAAGCGTGGTGATCCATACCGAGCGCTTCCGCCAGCGCTTTTGGCGAACTGGCGCTGGTCACGAAGCCTTTCGCGATGTACTCATCCGCCGCTTTGTTTTTAGCCCGGACATGCTCGTCAAAGACGATGTAAGCGTATTTCTCCGGCAGCGCGATGATTTGCGCCGAAACTTTATCGCGGGTCTCCATTTCGTTGAAGAAGCGGTTCCCCTGCTGGTTGACCAGAATCGCCCCGCCGCCACGGATGGATTCGGAAATCAGGTACGACGTTTTCTGCTCCACGGTTGGGTGGATCTGAATTTCGCCCATATCCACGGTGCCCGCGCCAATACGTTCCAGCAGCGCGATACCGCCGCCGGTTGCGCCTTTGTGGTTAGTCGTCACGAACCCTTCCAGGTCCGGACGGTATTTCACCACCATCTGGCTGTTGGCGCTGAAGCCGCCCGTTGCGACAATCACGCTTTTGGTTGCCACGGTAAGGGTTTCGTTCTCTTCGGTGGTCAGACGTACGCCGGTGACTTCGCCATTTTCGAAGATGATGTCGCTGACGGAGGTATCCAGCATCACTTCGATGTTGCGTTTGTTGACGTTACGCACCAGGCCGCTGATCAGATACCCGCCTACCGCGGAACCGTCTTTCGGACGGTGCGTACGGTCAATGCTCATCCCGCCGGTGGTGGTGATGTCGTTCAGCATAATGCCGCGCGTGGCCAGCCACTCAATCGCCTCCGGCGCGTTCTCGACAAAGCGACGCAGCAGTTCAGGGTTGTTTTTGTTGCCGCCGCCTTTCAGGCTTTCCTGGTAGAACAGCTCTTTGCTGTCCTGGATACCTTTCACGCGCTGGAAGCGGGTCTCTGCCGCGTTCATCCCTGCCGAGGCTTTGATGGTGTTACCGCCGATGGTTGGCATTTTCTCAACGATCAGCACGCTCGCGCCTTCGTCATGCGCCTGGATCGCCGCCGCCAGCCCTGCACCGCCGCTGCCGACCACGACCACGTCGACGTTTCTGGTTTCATTCGGGTCTGCACCCTCTTCTGCCGCCAGCGCTTTGCTGGATTTCAGCATCGCTTTCGAGACCGCTTTTTTCACCGCCTCGCTCTGGCTGGTTGCGCCGGTGATGGCGTCCACGTGCGGGGTATTAGCATCCAGAATGCGGGTACGGATCTCTTCGAAGCTGGTGACAAACTCCACGTCTTCGCTCGGGCCTGACGCCAGCTCGATATCAGCAATGCGATCGGTTTCGAGACTGACGTTGATCACCAGCTCGTTGGCATCGTCCTGTACTTTTTCAACGAAGGTGCCCGGTTTGAATTTCGATTCACCCATGCTCATGTCGCGAATCATCGCTTCTACCAGCGAGAAGCGCCACAGCGGTTCCGGGATGTTCAGCTCTTCGCGTCGGGTATTGTCCATAAACAGCTCAAGGCTTTCGCCCGCCGCGATGCGATCGGTCCAGTCCGGGTAGGCGATAGTGGCGCGGCCTACGGCAATCAGGTCGTAGCCATGATCCAGCGCTTCATTCACATCGGTAGCATTCACCACGCCGCCGACGCCCATTACCGGTACCTGTGCCAGCGTGTCAGAACGCATCGCGCAGTATTTTTCGATAAGCGGCGTCGGATCCTGCGTGTCGACGATAGAAGGACGCAGGGCGGCGCCAAGGGAGAAGTGAAGATAATCCACCCCGCGTGCGGCCAGTTTTTCCAGCAGATACAGGGTGTCTTCGAAGCGAATGCCCGGGACTTCCAGCTCTTCCGGAGAGAAACGGTAGCCAATGATGAACGCGTCGTCCGCGTACTGGCGCACCATCTTGTGGGTGATGTCCAGCACCGCCAGCGGGAATTTCGCGCGATTTTCGCGGCTGCCGCCCCACTCGTCGTCGCGCTGGTTTGAATTCGGGGAGTAGAACTGCTGGATCAGATAGGTATTCGCCCCGTGAATTTCGACGCCGTCAAAGCCAGCCTGAATCGCGCGGCGTACGGCGTCGCCAAACTTGCCGATCATGCCTTCCACTTCTTCCGAGGTCAGGGCAACCGGCGTCGCGGCACCGTCACGCGGCGCAGCAACCGCACTTGGGCCAACCGGCGTGCGACCCCCAATCAGTTTTGGATCGACCATACGGCCGCCGTGGTAAATTTGCAGAAGGGCTTTAGAGCCTTTGGACTTGATAGCGTCAGCGATTTTCGCCAGCCCTGCGATTTTCTCGTCGTTATCAATCCCAATTGCGCCCGGGAACGCCAGGCCGAGATCGTCAACAAAACAGCACTCAACGATAATGGTGCCGATACTGCCAGCGCGGGCGCGATAGTACTCCACCAGCTCGCTGGTCACGGTGCCATCGTAATAACCGGTACAGGTTGTCATTGGGGCCATTAACAAACGGTTTTTGAGTTCAGTACCATTCGGTAATGTGAAGGGGCTTAAAATTCGTTCGTTAGTGCTCATAATAGAAACTCCAAACTTTAAAATTAAGAATTCGGTATCGGGATCGTTTTATTTCGTATTTTTGCCGATGTCATGGAAGTAATATAATGCTTTTTTTAGTTTCCAAAGCTATTACGTTAGTTAATAAACTATTTAATCCCTGCGGTAACATTAATAACACATTGGTGTTAGAAGGAATGTTTCACTCATTCACATTAATTTAAAAAAAGTTAAATAAGCAAAGGTCAAACCAATACACCTACACCAATAGAAATCCATATAAATCAAACAATAACATAAATACCAATTTTAATATGTTATAAATTTGATACATAAAATGCGTAAAACCAGCGAATAACCACACTACTCAGAGTGGTTATTATAAAAAGTATAAAAATACGCTCATAATTCTATTTTTTTGATCGCGATCAATAGTAATGGCATCCAAAGGCGCAATATAAAAACATCATCATTTTTTATTTAGCGTAAACAAAAATGCGTTAAATCGCTATTACTGAAAACACAAAAACGCACCTTAAATAACTAAAAAAAGCAAAATGAATAAAGTAATCGAATTTGTGTTTTCGCTGTACGACGAATTTTTGACAACTTAAGACGTGAAACTATGAAAACAAAAACTGCTGTAACGCCTCCTGCGGCGAATCTGGCATCAAATGGAACAGCAAAACGCCTGCTGATGATGGCCCTGCCCATCATCGTTGCCGTCCTGCTGCTGTTTGTCCCCGTTCCTGAAGGGCTGCCGCCTTATGCGTGGCACTACTTCGCCATCTTTGTTGGCGTCATCGTCGGGTTGATTTTCGAACCTCTGCCGGGCGCCGTAATCGGCCTCACCGGCGTGGTGGCGATTGCGCTGTGCAGCCAGTGGGTGCTCTTTAGCCCCGAACAGCTGGCTGACCCGAAATTCAAGCTGGCGGGCGCCTCCTTTAAATGGGCGGTGAGCGGGTTTGGTAACTCCACCGTGTGGCTGATCTTCGGTGCCTTTATGTTTGCCGCGGGCTACGACAAAACCCGCTTCGGCCGCCGCCTGGCGCTGATTCTGGTGAAATATCTGGGCCGTCGCAGCCTGACGCTCGGTTACGCGATTACCTTCGCGGACCTGCTGCTGGCACCGTTTACCCCGTCCAATACCGCGCGCAGCGGTGGGACCATCTACCCGATTATCGCTAACCTGCCGCCGCTGTACGGTTCAAAACCGAACGACCCAAGCGCGCGTAAAATCGGTTCGTATCTGATGTGGGTGGCCATTACCGCGGCCTGTATCACCAGCTCCATGTTCCTCTCTGCGCTCGCGCCGAACCTGCTGGCGCTGGCGCTGGTGAAAAGCACCGTTGGGATTGATATCTCCTGGGGCACCTGGTTCCTCGCCTTCCTGCCGCTGGGCATCCTGCTGATCCTGACCATGCCGCTGCTGGCCTACTGGTTCTACCCGCCGGAAGTGAAGGTGAACAACGAAGTGCCGCTGTGGGCGACCCGTGAGCTGGAAAAACTGGGCAAGCTGTCGCGCAATGAGATCCTGCTGCTGGTGTTCGTATGCTGCGCGCTGCTGATGTGGATCTTCGCCGCCGCATGGATTGAGCCCGCAATGGCTGCCCTGCTTATCGTCGGCCTGATGCTGTGGACCGGCGTACTGGAGTGGAACGACATCACCGGCAACAAAGCCGCCTGGAACACCTTCGTGTGGTTCGCCACCCTGGTGGCGCTGGCGGATGGCCTCTCCTCCACCGGCTTTATCAGCTGGCTGGGTAAAGAAGGCGGCCTGCTGATGAGCGGTATCTCTCCGGGCGTGGCGACCATCGTCCTGCTGCTGGCGTTCTACCTGCTGCACTACCTGTTTGCCAGCACCACCGCGCACACCACGGCGCTGCTGCCGGCGATGCTGACCATCGCCTCCACCATTCCGGGCATGAATATGGAAGTGTTCGTCCTGCTGATGGTGACCTCGCTGGGCGTGATGGGGATCATCACCCCGTACGGTACTGGTCCAAGCCCGATTTACTACGGTAGCGGTTACCTGCCAACCAAAGACTACTGGCGCCTCGGCACCATCTTCGGCGCCATCTTCCTGGCGGCCCTGCTGCTGATTGGCTATCCGTGGATGTCCATGATGTTCTGATTCCTGACCGCCGGACTTCTCCTCCGGCGGTTTTATTTTTGTGGAGCAATACGCTATGTCAAACAAACCGTTTTTCTACCAGAACCCCTTCCCGCTCGCGCATGACGACACCGAATACTATCTGCTGACCAAAGAGCACGTCTCCGTTGCCGAGTTTGACGGTCAGGAAGTGCTGAAGGTGGAGCCCGAAGCGCTGACCCTGCTGGCACAGCAGGCCTTCCACGACGCCGCGTTTATGCTGCGCACCTCTCACCAGAAGCAGGTTGCGGCTATTCTGAGCGACCCGGAGGCCAGCGAGAACGACCGATACGTGGCCCTGCAATTCCTGCGCAACTCGGACATCGCGGCGAAAGGCGTGCTGCCAACCTGTCAGGATACCGGCACGGCAATCATTATGGGTAAGAAAGGCCAACGCGTCTGGACCGGCGGCGGTGACGAAGCGGCGCTGAGCCAGGGGGTGTATAACACCTATATTGAAGATAACCTGCGCTACTCGCAGAATGCGGCGCTGGATATGTATAAAGAGGTAAACACCGGCACCAACCTGCCCGCACAGATTGACCTCTACAGCGTCGATGGCGACGAGTATAAATTCCTGTGCATGGCGAAAGGCGGCGGCTCTGCCAACAAAACCTATCTCTACCAGGAAACCAAGGCGCTGATAACCCCGGCGAAGCTGAAAAACTATCTGGTTGAGAAGATGCGGACCCTCGGCACCGCAGCCTGCCCGCCGTACCATATTGCCTTTGTTATCGGCGGCACCTCCGCAGAAGCCACGCTGAAAACCGTCAAGCTCGCCTCTGCGCGCTACTACGATGAACTGCCAACCGAAGGCAACGCGCACGGCCAGGCGTTCCGCGACGTTCAGCTCGAACAGGAGCTGCTTCAGGAAGCGCAAAACCTCGGCCTCGGCGCGCAGTTCGGCGGAAAATACTTCGCCCACGATATTCGCGTGATCCGCCTGCCGCGCCACGGAGCCTCCTGTCCAATCGGCATGGGCGTCTCCTGCTCCGCTGACCGCAACATCAAAGCGAAGATTAACCGCGATGGGATCTGGATTGAGAAGCTGGAGCACAACCCGGGCCAGTATATTCCTGAATCCCTGCGCCAGCAGGGTGAAGGCGACGTGGTGAGCATTGATCTCAACAAACCGATGAAAGAGATCCTGGCACAGCTTTCCGCGCATCCGGTCTCTACCCGGCTGTCCCTTAACGGCACCATCATCGTGGCACGCGACATCGCTCATGCGAAGCTGAAGGAACTGCTCGATAACGGCGAAGCGCTGCCGCAGTACGTGAAAGATCACCCGATCTACTATGCCGGCCCGGCCAAAACCCCGGAAGGATATGCGTCTGGCTCACTCGGCCCAACCACCGCGGGGCGTATGGACTCCTATGTAGACCTGCTGCAATCCCACGGTGCGAGCATGATTATGCTGGCAAAAGGTAACCGCAGCCAGCAGGTCACCGACGCCTGCCATAAGCATGGCGGCTTCTACCTCGGCAGCATCGGCGGCCCGGCGGCGGTGCTGGCGCAAAACAGCATCAAGAGCCTGGAGTGCGTGGCGTATCCGGAACTGGGAATGGAAGCGATCTGGAAAATTGAAGTGGAGAACTTCCCGGCGTTTATCCTGGTGGATGACAAAGGCAACGACTTCTTCCAGCAGATCCAGAACAAACAGTGCAAAGGGTGCTCACAGCGCTGAGCGTTTCCATAATGCCGGCAGCAGCGTCAGCGTATCGTTGATAAGCCCGCGCTTGTCGCTGCCCGGCTTCCAGATGGTGACCATCGTCTGACTTATCCCCTGGCTGCCCACTTCGGTGGGCAGCCTTTTTACATTTTTCCACCGCGCCGCGTGAAGATGGGTCGGCAAAAAGCCCCAGCCGCATCCCTGCTCCAGCAGGCCGCGCAGCATCTCCAGTTCGTTAGTGAAAAGGGTGTGCCCTGAAATTTGCAGGCGACGCGCAACCGGCTCGTCGGATGCGGCATGCATAATCACCTGTGGCACCAGGGAGAGATCGAGCAGCGACACCGGCGATGCCACCTCCGCAAAAAGCGCCGTTGCGGCGTAAAAATCCATTTCGATTGCCCCTAATGCCCGCCACTCCATCTCATTGCCCACGCTGCGGTTGCGCGCCTGGCAGACGCCCAGATCGGCCTGACCGCTCGCCAGCATGGCTTCCGCCTCATCGCGCGATGCGCTGGTCAGGCTCAGGCGAATTTTTTGCGTCGCCAGCGTGGCAATCAGCGCCTGCAAAAAGGCTCTGGGGGTGAACGGATCGTAAACGAGGGCAATGTCCTGCGTGGCGCTGTCCGGCACCGTACGGGCAAACGCCTCAAACGCTTTCACCTGCCGCATCAGCAGGTGCGCCTGCCGCTGAAGCTGCTCCCCTTCCGGCGTCAGGCGCAGGCTGCGCCCTTCCCGCAGGAACAGCGCGTAGCCTAGTCCATCCTCAAGAAAATCGATCAGATCGCGCAGGGTAGTACGATCTTTGCCGAGTTTACTGGCCGCCTTCATCAGGCTGCCGTGCTCAGCGACGGCGGTGAACGCCTCAAGCTGAGCAAAAGAGTAGATCAGGTTTGCCACGTCATTCTCCCCGCGATTTTTACGGGGGATTTTCCCCCATAACGCGCTTTTTATTATAGGGCGCGGGTTCTTAAACTGAAGTCCTTCCTGAGCCAAACGAGATAAATATGAAAAACAAAACCAATCGCACGCTGCTCGCGGCGCTTGTCGTCGGTAGTCTGGTCTCGCCTGCCGCTATGGCCGCCTGTGGCGGCACCGACCTCACGACCTGTCCGGCGCCTTTCGATGCCAAACTCCCAAACGCCCATACGATGCTCACCTGGAGCCAGGCCGACCGCGTGGTGGGCTTTCGCAATGACTACCGCAACTACGCAGGCGATGTATTCCGCCACGGCAACGCCTCGCCGCTGCTCGCCGCAGAAAAACCGCTCACAGATGCCCGCTATCAGGTGAATGGCAAGAGCTATGATCTTCATGATTACCTGAAGCGCCAGAACGTCAGCGGCATGCTGGTGCTGAAAAATGGCAAAGTGGCCTATAAATATCTGGCAGAAGGCAATACCGACTCAACGCTCTGGACGTCACGATCCGTGGGCAAATCCGTGGTCTCCGCGCTGGTGGGTGTGGCGATCAAAGAGGGTAAAATCCACTCCCTGGACGACCTTGTCACCCAATACGAACCGGATTTAAAAGGCACCGCCTGGGACGGCGTCACGCTGAAGCAGCTCATCACCCACACCTCCGGCGTGGCGTGGAATGAAGATTACACCAACCCGCAGTCAGACTTCGCCCGGCTTACCGAATGCGAAGCGAAGCCGGGCACGTACGACTGCGTGCGCACGCTGGTGAAAGGATTACGCCGCGAACATCCGGCGGGGGAAAACTGGTCCTATTCCTCGGGCGGCGCGTGGCTGTTAGGCGATGTGCTTGAACGCGCCACCGGCATGACGCTCGCCGCGTATCTGGAGAAAAGCATCTGGCAGCCGTACGGCATGGCCAGCGACGGCGTATGGCATGCCTACAGCAAAGGCGAGCACGACGTGGGCGCGCACGGATTTAACGCAACCCTGGAAGACTGGGGACGCTTCGGGGAATTTATCCTGCATAACGGTACGCTGCCGGACGGGAAGCAGATCCTCCCTGACGGCTGGGTGAAGCAGTCCTCCGAGTGGACGCAGGCAAAAGGTTCTGTCTCCGCCGCGCATCCGAAAGGCCTTTACGGCTATCAGTGGTGGAACAATGAGGTGCCGGCCAACGCCACAAACGTAGCGCCAAAGGTCGAGGATTCGCTGAAGGACTCCCTCTGGGCGCTGGGTATTTTCGGCCAGATGATTATGGTCAATCAGAAGGAAAACCTGGTGATTGTCCAGTGGTCCACCTGGCCACAGGCGGAGCCGTCATTCAGCGCCCAGCCGCTGGAAGCGTCGCTGATGTTTAGCGCCATTGCCAACGCGCTGCGCTAAATTACCGAAGCCAGGCTTTGCCTGGCTTCACCTCTGCGCGACGTCACAAAACAGCGATTTCAGCAACTTAGCGAAAACAGGTAAATAAAAGATCACTCAAATGTTAAGTTATTGTTGCCTATGTAAATCCTGGTCAACACATTGTCATTCATGCGCCGCACGCATCAATTCATGCGCTATTTGCGCTTATTAATTTTCACATCCTGATCCAGTTTTCAGAAACAGACGAGCATAACGTCGCTATAAAAACTGGAGATAACCATGGTTTCCTCAACCTCACCTGCTACCGTCCGGGCGAAAGCCGGCGCGATTTTCCGCGTCACGTCGGGCAACTTTCTTGAGCAATTCGACTTCTTTCTGTTCGGGTTTTACGCCACCTACATCGCCCACACGTTCTTCCCGGCCAGCAGTGAATTTGCCTCGCTGATGATGACCTTCGCTGTCTTCGGCGCGGGCTTTCTGATGCGTCCGATCGGGGCCATTGTCCTCGGGGCTTACATTGATAAAGTGGGCCGCCGTAAAGGGCTGATCGTCACCCTGTCGATTATGGCCGCCGGAACGTTTCTGATTGTGCTGATCCCTTCCTATCAAAGCATTGGCCTCTGGGCGCCGCTGCTGGTGCTGACCGGCCGCCTGTTGCAGGGTTTTTCGGCAGGCGCTGAGCTGGGCGGGGTCTCGGTTTATCTGGCGGAGATCGCCACGCCGGGCCGCAAGGGTTTTTACACCAGCTGGCAGTCGGGCAGCCAGCAGGTCGCCATTATGGTCGCGGCGGCGATGGGCTTCGCGCTGAACGTGGTGCTGGAAGAGAGCGCCATTCGCGAGTGGGGCTGGCGTATCCCGTTCCTGTTTGGCTGTCTGATTGTGCCGTTCATCTTTTTCCTGCGCCGCAAGCTGGAGGAGACCGAGGAGTTCAGCGCCCGTCGCCACCATCTGGCGATGCGTCAGGTCTTCACAACGCTGCTCGCCAACTGGCAGGTTGTCGTCGCGGGCATGCTGATGGTGGCGATGACCACCACCGCCTTTTACCTGATCACCGTTTATGCGCCGACCTTCGGTAAAAAAGTGCTGATGCTGAGCGCGTCGGACAGCCTGCTGGTCACGCTGCTGGTGGCGGTGTCCAACTTTATCTGGCTGCCGATCGGCGGCGCGCTTTCGGACCGCTTCGGACGGAAGCCGGTGCTGATCGCCATGACGCTGCTGGCGCTGGCAACCAGCTATCCGGCGCTGACGATGCTCGCCGCCGCCCCGAGCTTCTCCATGATGCTGACCGTACTGCTGTGGCTCTCTTTCCTCTATGGCCTGTATAACGGCGCGATGATCCCGGCCCTGACGGAGATCATGCCAACAGAAGTTCGCGTGGCGGGCTTCTCGCTGGCTTACAGCCTGGCGACCGCCGTCTTTGGCGGCTTCACACCGGTGATCTCGACCGCCTTGATTGAGTACACCGGGGACAAAGCCTCTCCGGGCTACTGGATGAGCTTTGCCGCCGTTTGCGCCCTGCTGGCAACGCTCTATCTCTATCGTCGCCGTACGTTAGCCCTGCACACCGCCGTTGAGGAGTGATTGATGATGCTTAAATTCAGAACGGTAATTGCCGCCCTGACCTTCGCCACCCTCAGCGCGGGCGCGCTTGCCGAAGACGTTACAGTGATGATTTCAGGCGGCTTCAGAGCGGCGCTGGAGAAGCTGGCGCCCCAGTATGAGGCCAAAAGCGGCGACAGGCTCATTTTGATCTCCGGCCCGTCGATGGGCAAAACGCCGCAGGCTATTCCGGCCCGGCTCGCCCGGGGCGAAAAAGCGGATGTGGTGATTATGGTTGGCGATGCGCTGGAGAAGCTTGAACAGGATCGTTGGACGGCGCCGGGTTCCCGCGTGGAGCTGGCGGATTCGCCCGTCGGGATGGTCGTTAAAGCGGGCGCGCCGGTGCCGGATATCAGTACGGTGGCTGCCCTTCGACAAACGCTGCTGAAGGCCCAATCCATGGCGTATTCCGACAGCGCCAGCGGCCGGTATGTCGAGCGCGAGCTGTTCGGGAAACTGGGCATCGACGGCCAGGTTCACGGTAAAGCGCACCGGGTTGAACGCATCCCGGTGGCGTCTGAGGTAGCGAAAGGGAAATACGACCTCGGCTTTCAGCAGGTCAGCGAACTTCTGCCGGTGCCAGGTGTGACGTTTGTGGGCAAGCTGCCTGACGACATGCAGTACATAACCCGCTTTGCCGGCGCCGTAACGCAGAGCGCCGACCATCCTGAACGGGGGAAAGCGCTGCTGGCCTTTCTCTCTTCCCCGGATGCAGCACCGATCGTGACGGCAACCGGCCTACAGCCCGTTAGCGCAGATCGCGATACTGCTCGGTGATCAGCGCTTCCAGTTCGGCAGCAATATAGGACTGGATCCGCCCGCGACGGCGAATCAGCCCCACGGTCCGCCTGACTTCGGGCTCGGTTAAAGGGACCGACGTCAGGAGCGAATACTCGGCGCGGGGCATCGACATCGCGGGAACGGCGGCAATGCCGATCCCGGCTTCAACCATCCCCAGCATGGTCGTCACGTGCCGCGTTTCGCAGATGCTGGGGCGCTCGGGACGAATATGCCCGACCCGCTGGTCGAGAAGATTGCGGTTGCCGGACGTCTTATCCAGACCGATATAATCCTGCTGATAAAAAGCCTGCCACGTCAGGCTTTTTCTTTTGGCAAGCGGGCTGTCGCGCCGGCAGGCGGCGACGTAGACGTCCTCCACCAGCGGGACACATTCGATGTCGGGCTGCAAATTCTGGGCGAAGCAGATACCAAAATCCGCCTGTCCGCGGGTGACGGCCTCAATAACATTCCCGGCGCTGCTGTCTATCAGCTTTATGCGTACGCGGGGGTAGCGAGACTGAAAGCGACGGATCACGTCCGGCATAAAGTAACACGCGGCTGACGGCACGGTCGCCACGGTGATCAGCCCCGTGCGCTCCTCGCTGGCTTTATCGATATCCGAAAGCATGGACTCCACGTCGGCAAGCAGTTGCCCGCACCGGTCGGCAAAGGTCTGACCATACAGGGTCAGCGTGACGCGCCGGGTGGTTCTGTCGAAAAGCTTTGCCCCCAGCGCCGCCTCCAGCTTTTCAATTCTGCGACTCAGTGCCGACTGGGAAAGGCAGATAGACTCTGCCGCAAGGCGGAAATTGCCGTATTCCAGCAGCGCGCGGAAGGCGTAGAGATCGTTGAGGTCAAAATTGACGGGCATACGGACGGGATCCTTAAGCACATAGGGTATGAAGAGATTTATCATAGCCGCGCACGACATACTTCACAAAATGAAGGGGATACCCCTAAAGCGCTATCAACCAGACGGCACATAGTGATAGTTTATGCGGGCTGGATTCCTCTTAAACAGGCTGCCCGTCTGCAAACTGCCGAAGAGGAGTGTCATACTGCTATACAGAGTATGTTGGCATGCTAACAGCCCCTGACCTTTCCATTTTGTTCACGTGCGAGTAACGAGCAAAGCGATGATTAAGTGGCCCTGGAAAACGAACGACGCTGGTCGAAATATGGCGCTGCCCTGGGATGAGGCTCTGGCGATCCCCGTGCTGGCGAATCTCTTGCCTGAAGAGCAATCAAAGCTGATTCAGCTGGCAGAGCGTTTTTTACAGCAAAAACGTCTGGTACCGCTACAGGGCTTCGAGCTCGACCCGCTTAAAAATTCGCGCATCGCCCTGCTCTTCTGCCTGCCGGTGCTGGAGCTGGGCATCGAATGGCTGGATGGCTTCCACGAAGTGCTGATCTACCCGGCACCGTTTATCGTTGATGACGAGTGGGAGGATGACATTGGCCTGGTGCATAACCAGCGTATGGTGCAGTCCGGACAAAGCTGGCAGCAAGGGCCGATCATCCTCAACTGGCTGGACATTCAGGACTCGTTCGATGCCTCGGGTTTCAACCTGATTATTCACGAAGTGGCGCATAAGCTGGATACCCGCAACGGCGATCGCGCCAGCGGCGTGCCGCTGATCCCGCTGCGTGAAGTCGCAGGTTGGGAGCATGACCTTCACGCGGCGATGGAAAACATTCAGGATGAGATAGACCTGGTGGGTGAGAGTGCGGCCAGCATTGATGCCTACGCAGCGACCGATCCCGCCGAGTGCTTTGCGGTACTGTCCGAGTATTTCTTTAGCGCACCCGAGCTTTTCGCCCCTCGCTTCCCGGCGTTGTGGCAGCGTTTTTGCCAGTTTTACCAGCAGGATCCGCTCCAGCGTCTGCGGCAAAGCGAGGACGCTGCGAGCACGTCCTCACATCCGTTCCACTAATGTTTAAGGGGTACGATCGGTTGATCGTACCCACACGCTCACCGCGAGAAACAGCACCGCCATACCCCATGCGGCAGTAATCAAGAACTGCTCACCGTACAAGCGCGTCACCACGGGCACCAGCAGCGCGCTCGCCCCGTACCCCAGCGTATGGCTGGTGGCAATGACCCCTGCGCCTTTGCCCGTCGTCAGCCGATCGTTGAGCAAAAGCTGGTATCCCGGCGTGGCCATGGCGGCACCCAGCGAGGTGATGACAATGCCCACGTAAAACAGGGCTACGCTTGCGAGGCACATCAGCCCAAGCCCCGCCACCATCAAAACTGCGGCAATGAAGAGTAAAACCCTCGGGCTAAAATGCTGCGGGCGCACCACCAGAAACTGTGCCGCAAGGGTCGCCAGCGCGGCCAGGCTCAGCAGCATCGCGACATGATGGCTGATTTGCACGGCATCGCCATTGAATAACGGGTGGAGATGAGGCGATAAGCCAAGCTGCATCAGGCTGACCAGCGCCGCCAGCAGCAGCGCCAGCGCCAGGAAAGGCAGCATCGAGGCCTGTAACCGCGTCGACTGATGCGCCACCGGCGGCAGCGGCGGATCCGCAGCCTCGCGCAACACCAGCAGCAGTGCGATAAGCGGTGCCAGCGCCATCAGCCAGAGCGGTGCGACCGGACTGAGGCTGAGCATCAGCGCGGCCAGCGGCGGCCCCAGCAGACGCCCGAGGCTAAGGCCAGAGCTTATCGTCGCCAGCGCCGCCATTCTTTTATCCAGCCCGGCACGTTGAATGGCCCACGTCTGGGCCGCAGGCACCAGCCCCGAGACCGTCAGGCCGTACAGCATGCGCGACAGAATCAGGCCCGCCATTCCCCAGAAGGCATTCAGCGCACCGTTCGCCATCGCCCAGACCACCAGCGCCATCACCACGAAGCTCACCAGATAGCCGCCTAACGAGGCCAGCATAACGATCTTACAGCCGCGCCGCTCGCTCTGGCGTCCCCACCAGGGCGATGCGGGTAAAAAGAGCATCGAGCCGAACATCAACAGCCCGGCCCAGACGGAGAGCGAAAAACCGGTCATTGATACCAGCTGCGGCAGCATGACCAGCAAACCGTTTTGTCCGATGCCCAGTAAACCGGCGCCCAGGGCCAGGGGCCAGTTGGCCTTCGGGGCAATATCATCAGTCAAATTATCAATAGAGGCGCGCATAGAATTGTGAAGATAATGTCAATAAATGTGTGGAAATTATGAAGTTTATGAAAACAAATATTGCAAAAATAGTTGCGACTGTAAACAGAATGAATATCATAACGAGAATTATTATCAGTCATGGAATGAGGTACATTTATGCGTGCTCTGCCCCGCTCTGCCGGTACAGATGTTGCGGCCCAGTGTTTTTTGAACGCGCTGCTGCGCGAAACGAAGGACTGGCATTATCTTCCCGCAACCCGTGCGGATGAGTTATCGCAGATTCATATCCCGCTCTCCCCAACCCAGGCCATTCGGGTTCCAGTACGCTATTTCTCCCCCACGCAGCATCACCAGTATTGTTTCCCGGCCACGCTAATTCAGGCCGACAGCGACGGTGGTGACGCGGTCACATTTCATCAACTGATTGATTTCATTCTGCAAAAACCGTCGGTCAAAGGATCTCTGGATGCCGATACGCTGGCGCGCTTTACGCAGCGCGTGCTGGAAAGCCATACGCATACCTGGCAGGCCATTGATTTACGCCATAACTGGGCCAACCTCCGCGCCAGGCCGCTGACCTTTGCCGAAGCGGAACAAGCGCTGCTGGTCGGCCACGCCTTTCACCCGGCACCTAAGTCGCACGAGCCGTTTAACGACGCTGAGGCGCGCCGCTATCTGCCGGATTTTGCCTCCCGCTTCCCGCTGCGCTGGTTCGCGGTTGAGAGTAAGCAGATTACCGGCGATAGCCTGAATGTCTCCCTGCGGGAGCGGCTGCTGCGCTTCGCGGCGCAAAGCGCCCCGGCGTTGCTTGGCCACTTCACCGATACCCGCTGGCTGCTGCCGATGCACCCGTGGCAGGCTGACTGTCTGCTGGAACAGCCCTGGTGCCAGCGTCTGGTCGAAAAAGGTGCCCTTCAGGACCTGGGCGAAGCGGGAGCGCAGTGGCTGCCCACCAGCTCCTCCCGCTCGTTGTACAGCGAAACCAACAGTGACATGATTAAGTTCTCCCTGAGCGTGCGCCTGACCAACTCCGTGCGCACGCTGTCGGTGAAAGAGGTTGAGCGCGGAATGCGCCTGGCGCGACTGGCGAAAACGGAACGCTGGCAGGGGCTACAGGCGCGCTACCCGACCATGCGCGTAATGCAGGAAGACGGCTGGGCGGGCCTGTGCGACGAGCACGGCGTCGTTCAGGAAGAGAGCCTGATGGCCCTGCGCGTCAACCTGCTGTTCCCTGCCCCTGAAACGCAAACCAACGTGCTGGTAAGCCTGACGCAGGCCGCACCGGACGGCGGCGACAGCCTGCTGGCGGCGGCGATTCGCCGGCTGAGCGAACGTCTGGATCTCCCGCTCGCCCAGGCCGCGCGCTGCTGGCTGGATGCCTACTGCGACCGCGTATTACTCCCGCTGTTCAGCGCCGAAGCGGACTACGGTCTGGTGCTGCTGGCGCACCAGCAAAATATCCTTGTTGAGATGCAGCAGGATTTTCCCGTCGGGCTTATCTACCGTGACTGCCAGGGCAGCGCATGGACCGAAGGGGCCGACGCGTGGCTTAAAGAAGCGGGCGAAACCGACGTGGAAAACCGCTTTGGCGACAGCCAGCTGCTGCGCTACTTCCCGTACTACCTGCTACTGAACTCCACCCTTGCCGTGACCGCCGCCCTCGCCGCTGCCGGCTTCGACAGTGAAGAGAGCCTGATGTCCCGCGTGCGGGACGCGCTGGCCGACCTGCGCAAGACGGCGAAGCAGACCCGCTGCCTCGATTACGTGCTCGACAGCCCGACCTGGAACTGTAAGGGCAACTTCTTCTGCTACCTGCACGATCGCAACGAAAACACCATCGCCGATCCGGCGGTGATCTATTTCGACTTTAGCAACCCGTTTTATAAGGAGAAGGCGTGATGGCCATTGCGAATATCGTCCATTCCGGCTACGGCTTCCGCTGCACGTCCACGGAAAAAAACCTGCCGCTGACCCTGGGTCTTGACGGCAGCGCGGTCCTGGAGCGCCTGGCCGGGATCCCGGACGGCTGGCTGGTGGAGGCGCTCGACCAGCTGTTTGTAGCCGCGCCCGCCCTGACGGGCATTACCCTGCCGTGGGCCGCCTGGCAGGATGAACCCCAGGCGCAGGCGCTGTTTAGCCTCGTAAGCGGAGATTATCTGGCGCGTGAACGTTTCTGGCAACTGCCGCTGTGGCTGAAAGGCGAACGTCCGCAGCCGAGCGGCGGCATGCAGTTTGACGAAAGCCGCCAGCTTTATTTCCCGCTGCGCCCTCACCGCCCGCAGGGTGAAGTCTATCGCCGTTACGATCCGCAGATTAAGCGTACCCTGAGTTTCCGCGTGGCGGACGTGGCGCTGGACGGCGAGCGTTTTACCCGCTGGATGAACACCCCGCGCGTGAACGCCTTCTGGGAGATGGCCGGCCCGCAGGCCGAACAGGAAAATTACCTGCGTCGTCAGCTCGACTCGTCGTACTGCTATCCGGTGATCGGCTGCTTTGACGATGAGCCGTTCGGCTATTTTGAACTCTACTGGGCGCCAGAAGACCGTATTGGCCGCCACTACCGCTGGCAGCCCTTTGACCGTGGGCTGCACATGCTGGTCGGGGAAGAGAGCTGGCGCGGGGCGCAGTATATTCGCAGCTGGCTGCGCGGGCTGAGCCACTATCTGTATCTCGATGAACCGCGCACGGCGCGTATTGTCGCCGAGCCGCACTTCGACAACCAGCGTCTGTTCCGCCACCTGGCGTCCGCCGGTTTCGACACGGTGAAGGAGTTCGACTTCCCGCACAAGCGCTCTCGTCTGATCATGAGCGAGCGTCACCGCTTCTTTCATGAGGTGGAACTGTGAACGCGCTCTGGCAGAAAGTGAACCGCGAGATGGTGGCGAAAATCCTTGCTGAACTGGAATACGAACGCACCCTGCGCGCCGAGCCGGTTTCGGCGGACGGCTGGCGCATCGCCATGGGCAACGCGTCATGGCAGTTTCGCGCCACGCGTGGGATCTGGGGCTGGCTGCATATCAATCCGGACACCCTGACCACCGCCAGCGGCGCGGCGGTCGAAGCGGAAAGCGCGCTGCTGCAACTCGCCACCGTGCTGGAGATGAGCGACGCGCAAACGGCGGAGCACATGGAAGATCTTTATGCCACGCTGCGCGGCGACATGCAGCTGGTGCAGGCGCGTGAAGCGCTGGACGCCGATGCGCTGATCCAGCTCGACCCGGACGAATTACAGTGCCTGATGCGCGGTCACCCAAAGTTTATCTTCAACAAGGGACGCCGCGGCTGGGGGCTGGATGCGCTACGCCAGTACGCGCCGGAATATCGCGGTCGCTTTCGCCTGCACTGGGTAGCCGTGCAGCGCGAGCGTCTGGTCTGGAGCAGCGACGCCGATTGCGACATTAACGCCCTGCTCGCCAGCGCCATGGACGATGCCGAGCGCGCCCGGTTCGACGCCCGCTGGCAGGCGCTGGAACTGGACGATCACTGGCTGCCCGTGCCGCTGCATCCGTGGCAGTGGCAGCAAAAAATTGCCATTCATTTCCTGGCGCAGCTCGCGCGCGGCGAAATGGTCGAGCTGGGCGAGTTTGGCGATGAGTATCTGGCGCAGCAGTCCCTGCGCACGCTAACTAACGCCAGCCGTCGCGCACCGTATGACATCAAGCTGCCGCTGACCATCTACAACACCTCCTGCTACCGCGGTATTCCGGGCAAGTACATTGCCGCCGGTCCGCTGGCCTCGCGCTGGCTACAGCAGCAGTTCGCCAGCGATGCCACGCTGATTCGCTCCGGGGCGCAGGTGCTTGGCGAACCCGCAGCCGGCTATCTGTCCCATCCGGGTTATGCCGCATTGCCTGAGGCGCCGTACCGCTATCAGGAGATGTTGGGCGTGATCTGGCGTGAGAACCCATCCTGCTATTTACAGGACGGCGAACAGGCGGTGCTGATGGCGGCGCTGATGGAAACCGACAACCAGGGGCGCCCGCTGATTGACGCGTGGATCAAACGCTCGGGATTAACCGCTGACGCATGGCTGGACAGGCTGTTTGAGGCGACGGTGATCCCCTTCTATCACCTGCTCTGCCGCTACGGCGTGGCGCTGATCGCCCACGGCCAGAATGTCACGCTGGTGATGAAAGACGACGTTCCACAGCGCATCCTGCTGAAGGATTTTCAGGGCGATATGCGCCTGGTAGACGAAGATTTCCCCCAGGCGCAGAGCCTGCCGGAACAGGTAAAAGCCGTCACCGCGCGCCTCAGTGCGGATTACATCATCCACGACCTGCAAACCGGCAACTTTGTCACCGTGCTGCGCTTTATTTCGCGCCTCACCCTGCAATGCGGCGTGAGCGAAACGCGTTTCTATCAGATCCTGGCACAGGTGCTGCACCGCTATATGGCCGCCCATCCGGATCTTGCGGCGCGCTTCGCGAAGTTCGACCTGTTTAAACCGCAGATTATTCGCGTGATCCTCAACCCGGTCAAACTGACCTTCTCTGAACACGACGGCGGCAGCCGCATGCTGCCGAACTACGTCTGCGATCTTGATAACCCTCTTTTTCTGGTCTCCCAGGAGTCAGCGCAATGAAAACGTATGATTTCATCGGCATCGGTATCGGTCCGTTCAACCTCAGCATCGCCGCGCTGGCAGAGGGGCTGGACGGTTTTAGCTCGCTGTTTCTTGAACGCAAGCCGCACTTCTCCTGGCACCCGGGGATGATGGTGCCGGACTGCCATATGCAGACCAGCTTCCTGAAGGATCTGGTCAGCGCCGTGGAGCCGACCAACCGCCACAGTTTCCTGAACTACCTCGTTCTGCGTAAGAAGTTCTACCGTTTTCTGACCACCGAGCAGCGCACCGTCTCTCGCGAGGAGTTTGCCGATTACCTGTGCTGGGCGGCGGATAACCTGACGAATCTGGCCTTCAGCCAGCAGGTGCAGCAGGTCAGCTTTGATGAGCAAAACGGCCTGTTTGAGGTGGTGACCCAGCGGGATCGCTTCCTTGCGCGCCACGTCTGCGTGGGGATTGGTAAGCAGATCAATCTGCCCGAGTGCGTCACCGCGCAGGATGATACCTGCTTCCACGCCAGCGAAATGATGCTGCGCGCGCCGGATTTAGCGGGAAAACGCGTCACCGTTGTCGGCGGCGGCCAGAGCGGCGCGGATCTGTTTTTGAATATCTTCCGAGGGGAATGGGGCCAGCCGCTGAGCCTCAACTGGGTATCGCGCCGCAACAATTACAACGCGCTGGATGAGGCCGCGTTTGCTAACGAGTATTTCACGCCGGAGTATGTGGACAGCTTCTCCACGCTCGGTGACGACGCGCGTCGTCAGATGTTGCAGGAACAGAAGATGACCTCCGACGGGATCACCACGGAGTCGTTACTGGCCATTTACCGCGCCATGTACCACCGTTTCGAAGTGTTGCGCGAAAAACCCTGGGCGCACCTGATGCCGTCCCGCTCGGTGACGGCGCTGACGCGCCTGGAAAACGGGCAGCGCCTGAGCATACAGCATCATCTCGACGGCGGGCATGAACAGCTGGAGAGCGACGTGGTGATTTTCGCCACCGGCTACCGCGCCGTGCAGCCCGCGTTTCTGGCCCCGCTCTCATCCCGACTGCGTCTGGATGAGGATGACGCCTTCTGCATTAACAATGATTTCACCCTTGAATGGGACGGCCCGCAGCGCAACCGCCTGTTTGCCGTCAACGCCGGGATGCACCGTCTCGGTATTGCCGAACCCCAGCTCAGCCTGATGGCCTGGCGCGCGGCGCGAATTCTGAATCGCGCTCACGATGACGAGCCGTTTGAACTGGCAACCACCCCCGGCGTTATCCACTGGCGAAGCACCACTAGCCCGGAGAATAGCCAGGTTTTTAAATCATTAATGAAGACCACCGAGTACTGACACACACATTCAGGATCAACATAACAATGAAACGTTCTCATCTTTGGGTTTTAAATCCGTGCCTGCTTGCCATGCTTTCTACCTCTGCGTGGGCGGAAGAACAAAAGGAAGAAGATATTGTGGTCTCCGCCAGCCGTGCCCACCGCAGCGTGGCCGAGATGGCACAGACCACCTGGGTTATTGAGCGGGCGGAAATTGAGCAGCAGGTCCAGGGCGGGAAAGAGATTAAAGACGTGCTGGCCCAGCTGATCCCCGGCATGGACGTCAGCAGTCAGGGGCGTACCAACTACGGCATGAACCTGCGCGGTCGCTCCATGATGGTGATGGTGGACGGCGTGCGCCTGAACTCTTCCCGCAGCGACAGCCGCCAGCTCGACTCTATCGATCCGTTCAACATTGACCGCATCGAAGTGATCTCCGGCGCCACCTCGCTCTACGGCGGCGGCAGTACCGGCGGGCTGGTGAACATCGTCACCAAAAAAGGCCAGCCGGAGACCGAAGTCGAGTTCCAGACCGGGGCAAAAAGCGGATTTAACAGCCATAACGACCATGATGAGAACGTCTCTGCCGCCGTGAGCGGCGGCAACGATAACGCGTCTGGCCGTCTGTCGGTCTCGTATCAGCGCTACGGCGGCTGGTATGACGGCAACGGCGACGAAGTGATTATCGATAACACCCAGACCGGCTTGCAGTATTCTGACCGTATCGACGTGATGGGAACAGGCACCATCAACATCGACGATCATCAGCAGCTTCAGTTAACCACGCAGTACTACAAGAGCGAATCCGACGGGAAACATGGCCTGTTCCTCGAGGAGAATTTTGCTGCGGTCACGGGCGATGCCAAAGCCTATAACAAAGACAATCTGAACTCTGACCGTATCCCTGGCACAGAGCGTCACCTGATTAATCTGCAATACTCCAACACCGACTTCTGGGGCCAGGATCTGGTTGCGCAAATTTACTACCGTGATGAGAGCCTGACCTACTACCCGTTCCCGACGCTGAGCAAAGGCGCGGTAACCAGCATTGGCGCATCCCAGCAGAAAACCGATTTTTACGGCGGCAAGCTGACGCTGAACAGCAAGCCGATGGACGATCTGACCCTTACCTGGGGCGTGGATGCCGACCATGAAACGTTCGACGCCAACCAGCAGTTCTTCGACTTAAGCAAAGCGGCAGCGAGCGGCGGCATGGAGCTGGACAACGCCTACAACGTGGGCCGTTATCCGGGTTACAGCATTACTAACCTCGCGCCATTCCTGCAAGCCAGCTATGACATTGACGCCATCACCCTGAGCGGCGGCGTGCGCTACCAGTACACCGAAAACAAGGTGGATGATTTTGTCGGTTACGCCCAGCAGCAGGCCATCGCCACGGGCAAAGCGACCTCCGCAGACGCGGTGCCGGGCGGGAAAACCGATTACAACAACTTCCTGTTTAACGCCGGGATCCTTGGACGTCTGACCGAACAGCAGCAGCTGTGGTTTAACTTCTCCCAGGGCTTTGAGATCCCGGATCTGGCGAAGTACTACGGTTCCGGCACCTATCAGCTGGTGGATGGTCACTATCGTCTGCAAAACAGCGTGAACGTGAACGACTCGACGCTGGACGGGATTAAGGTCAACGCTTACGAGCTGGGCTGGCGCTTCACCGGTGATAACCTGCGTACGCAGGTGGCGGCCTACTACTCGCTCTCGGATAAAACCATCACCATCAACAAGAGCGACATGACCATCAATCTGGAAGACGACAAACGTCGTATCTACGGGGTTGAAGGCCAGGTAGACTATTTCTTCACCGACAGCGACTGGAGCACCGGGGCAAACTTTAACGCCATCAAGTCCGAAACGCGTGAAAACGGGAAATGGGAGAAGCTGACGGTCGACAGCGCCAGCCCGTCGAAAGCCAGCGCATGGGTCAACTGGGCGCCGGGCGACTGGGCCCTGCGCGTGCAGAGCACACAAACCTTCGACGTGTCGGATGCCGACGGTAAGAAGATCGATGGCTATAACACCATTGATTTCCTCGGCAGCTACGCCCTGCCGGTAGGGAAAGTCAGCTTCAGCGTGGAAAACCTGCTGGACAAAGACTACACCACCGTCTGGGGCCAGCGCGCACCGGGGCTGTATAGCCCAACCTACGGCGCACCGGGTCTGTATACTTACAAAGGCCGTGGACGTACGTTTGGTCTGAACTACTCCGTTCTGTTCTGATCCTTCGCGCCGCCTGCCAGCGGGCGGCGCAATTCGCTGTGCAATTTGAAAGCAAATCTGCTATTAAATCATCGGTTTGCTGAAATTCTCGGCAAACGAACAAAAACGTCGTTTTCCCCTTTGACAAGGCGCACGCAGGTCGATAATATTCGCCTCGTTCACACGATTCCTCTGTAGTTCAGTCGGTAGAACGGCGGACTGTTAATCCGTATGTCACTGGTTCGAGTCCAGTCAGAGGAGCCAAATTTGAAAAGCCTGCTTTTATAGCAGGCTTTTTGCTTTTGTAGGTTCGGTAAATTTGCCGGGTGGCGGCTGCGCCTTACCCGGCATACGGATTAGTGACTAAATCTGATAATCAATCGCCACTTCTTCCGGCGCCATCACCTGGCGTTTGATCTCATCCACGGAAAGTCCCGCATTGCAGAGCTCGATAAATCGCCACACGTAGTTGCGCTGAAGTTGCCCGCGCTTCAGCCCCAGCCAGACGGTGTTCGCGTCGAACAGGTGACGCGTATCCAGACGCACCAGATTATCGGCTTCACGCTCTGCGCCAGACTGCTCGGCCACCAGACCAATCCCCAGCCCTAGCTCAACGTAGGTTTTGATCACGTCTGAATCCTGCGCGCTCAGCACCACGTCCGGCGTGAGCCCTTTACGCTTGAACGCTTCATCAATGCGCGAGCGTCCGGTGATGCCCTGCCGGTAGGTAATCAGCGGCCATTTGACGATCTCTTCCAGCGTCAATGGCGAAACCTGGTTCAGGGGGTGGTCGGCGGGTAACAGCAGGCTGTGATGCCAGCGGAACCACGGGAATGCCACCAGCAGTGGGTCGTTGCTCAGCCGCTCGCTGGCGATACCGATATCTGCCCCACCGTTATGCAGCAGCACTTCGATTTCCTGCGGCGTGCCCTGGATGAGCTCGAGCCGTACGTCAGGAAAGATTTCACGAAAGGCTTTGATCACCGTCGGAAGGCTGTAGCGCGCCTGCGTATGGGTGGTGGCGATGGTCAGCATCCCCGAAGCGTCGTTGGTAAAGAGATCTGCCAGACGGCGAACGTTGCTGGCCTCGTTGAGAATGCGCTCAGCGATGGTCAGCAATGCCTTGCCTGGCTCCGTCATGCCCAGCAGGCGCTTGCCACGACGGATAAAAATCTCAATGCCTAACTCCTCCTCCAGCTCGCGGATATGTCGGCTGACGCCCGACTGGGAGGTGTAGAGCATGTTGGCGACTTCGGTCAGGTTGTAATCCCGCCTGGCCGCCTCACGAATAATTTTAAGTTGCTGGAAATTCACGATTCACTCCGGCGCATCTGACATAAGGCTATTGTTAGAGTCAGCCGGGCTGTAGAACAAATAATAAAAACCAGCATCTTATGCTTATTTGGAATATCAGCTGACCAGTTGCAGCTCGCGGTTTTCCAGCGACGGCTTACTGACCAGAGACATCAGGATCTCTTTAACCGCCTGCGCCTGCGGTGTCAGTGAGCCGCGCGCGGACATATTCAAAGAGAGCGGTAAGCTCATGGATGGCGTAGTGATGCGGGCCATCCAGCCGTTCGCCGCGCTGCACAGTGAACGTGCGGCAGACTCGGGCAGTACCGTAACCCCCATACCGCTGGCAATGGCGGCAGTCAGCGTGGAGATGGAGTCAATCTCTCCGATAATTTTCGCCGTCAGACGGCGCAGCGAGAACGCTTCGTCGACGCGCACGCGCACGGCGCTATAGTCGCGCGGCAGGAATAGATTCATCTCCGCCACGGCGGTTAAATCAATGCTCTGGCCGGGGCAATCCCGGGTCCCGACCAGATAAAGATCTTCCTTCAGCAGCGGCTGGCTGGTGATCCCGGCAACCGGTGAGCGGTCGTACAGCACGGCCATATCCAGCTGACCGTTGAGCAGTTTGTCATTGAGCACGGAACCACTGTTCTCATGCAGATAAACCAGCACTTCCGGTAGCTCAGCGCGCACCGCCTGAAGCAGCGGCATGGTGACAGACGATGCGGCCGTTCCCGGCGCCAGGCCGATGGAGACATGCCCGCTCAGGGTCTGCCCCACATTATGAACGGCCAGCTGCGCCTGTTCGCACTGACGCAGGATCGTGCGGGCGTGGGTGTATAAAATTTTTCCCGCTTCGGTAGGCGTTACGCCGCGTTTGGTGCGGATCAACAGTTGCTGGTCCATTTCGCCTTCCAGAGTCGCGACCTGCTGGCTCAGCGCAGGCTGCGCGATATGCAGCACTTCAGCCGCCTGGGTCAGGCTGCCGATATCGACGATTTTTACGAAGTATTTCAGTCGTCTTAAGTTCATGTTGCCCCCTGTTCGAAAATAGCGTGCCGGTAACGGCTGTGTTGTTAAACAGGTTTTGCAATATGGATGCCAGTTTTTGGCGGCGGGAAAATATCTGCGCTAAGCGGCTGAAAATAAGGAAAGCCAATCGCTGACGCCAGTTTTGAGACCGGGACAGTGGTTTCCGATCTGCCCCATTCGGGGTATGTCTGCACAAAAAGGGTGCATTCCGTTGGCAAAAACGTCACTTTGCTGGTTTTGTCAGCAAACAGTTAAAAGTCAGCGATCCATCCTTTGACAAGGCGTACGCAGGTCGATAATATGCGCCCCGTTCACACGATTCCTCTGTAGTTCAGTCGGTAGAACGGCGGACTGTTAATCCGTATGTCACTGGTTCGAGTCCAGTCAGAGGAGCCAAATTTGAAAAGCCTGCTTTTAAAGCAGGCTTTTTGCTTTTCTGCGTTCGGTAAGTTTGTCGGGTGGCGGCTGCGCCTTACCCGACCTACGGTCCTGTAAGCGCAGCGCCACCGGGCATAGCAAGCTTCACCGGCATCCCCGATCGCCGTTCCAGCTCAGCGGCCGCGCCCTCGCTCACGAGCTGCGACCGCAGTGCAGCCGTAATGGGCAGCGGCACCTTGTTTGTCGATTCAAATTCTGCGCGATTACGTGATAATGGCTCATGAATTTCCACCCAGCGGCTGCCGTCTGGCTCGGTGGTCACTTTTACGGGCTGATCGATAAGCTGTACCCGCGTCCCCACCGAAACGTTATCGAACAGGTATTTGATATCGTTATTACGCAGGCGAATGCAGCCCTGGCTGACGCGCAGACCGATGCCGAAATTCGAGTTGGTACCGTGAATCGCGTACAGCCTGCCGATATAGAGAGCATACAGCCCCATCGGGTTATCCGGCCCGGCAGGGACGAACGCGGGCAACGTTTTCCCCTCTTTTGCGTAAGCGCGCCGCGTGTTGGGCGTCGGTGACCAGGTTGGGCCTTCCTGCTTGCGCTCAACGGCGGTTACCCAGTTACGCGGCGTCTCGCGCCCCGCCTGACCAATGCCAATAGGCAGGACCTCAACCGTATTGCTGCCGCGTGGATAATAGTAAAGACGCATCTCCGCGACGTTCACCACAATCCCCTCGCGCACCGTTGGCGGCAAAATTAACTGCTGCGGCACTACCAGCTGTGTACCGGCACGCGGTAAAAACGGATCTACCCCCGGGTTAGCTTCCAGCATATTGCTCAACCCCTGCCCGTGCTGCGCTGCAAACGCTTCGAGCGGCAGGGTATTGCCTTCAGGTACGGTGACGGTTATCGGCGCTCCCACCAGGCGGCTCCCCTCGGGAGGTAACGGGTAAGTGACAGCAGATGCAGCGGGAACCAGCATACAAAGCGTAAAAACGAACGCGGCAAATCGAATCATAGTGTTCTGTACTCATCCAAAAGAGAAAGCCTGCCGGTGGGCAGGCTTATCATACTCACACAATCACTTTTTCGTCGTGCGCCATCTCCGGGTAAGGACTTTTTCCGCTTCAACGATCATGAACATCGCAAACCCGACCAGGAAAGTAATGATCCAGTAGCGGAACGGCAGCGCTTCGGTACCGAACAGCATTTGCATGAACGGCGCATAGACGATCAGAAGCTGAAGCGCCAGCAGCACGCCGCTCACAATCCATATCCCCTTGTTAGCCAGCAGACCTTTACTCAGGGAGAAGCCGTCGGTGACGCGGCAGTTGAGCATGTAAAACCACTGGGCAGTCACCAGCATTTGCAGCAACACCGTGCGAATGAACTCCGGCGAGTAGCCGCGCGGTTGCAGCCAGGCCTCCAGCACAAAGGCGCTTATGGCAATCATCAGGCCGACAAACACCACGCGCCAGATGGCGTAACCGTCCATCACATGCAGGTTAGACTTACGCGGCGGCCGGTTCATGATGTCCTTCTCACCCGCTTCAAACGCCAGGCCAAACGACAGCGTTGCCGAGGTTGCCATGTTCATCCACAGGATCAGTACCGGTGTTAGCGGGATCAGGTTCCCCGCCAGCAGGGCAATAATGATCAGCAGAGCCTGGGCGATGTTGCTGGGGATCACGAACAGAATGGTCTTTTTCAGGTTGTCGTAGACCCGGCGCCCTTCATGGACCGCCCGGGCAATGGTGGCAAAGTTATCGTCCGTTAACACCATGTCGGCGGCTTCTTTGGTGACTTCAGTACCTTTTATCCCCATCGCGATGCCAACATCCGCCCGCTTCAGCGCCGGCGCATCGTTCACGCCGTCCCCGGTCATCCCGACCACTTCCTGTTTACTTTGCAACGCCTGCACCAGGCGGAATTTATCTTCCGGGCTGGTACGGGCAAAGATATCGTATTTTTGCGCCGCCTCGCCCAGCTGATGGTCGTCCATCGCCTCCAGCTCGCGCCCGGTGATGGCGCTCGCCGCGTTGCCAATACCCAACATCTGCCCAATGCTCATCGCCGTTTGCGGATGATCCCCGGTGATCATTTTCACGCGAATGCCCGCCTGTAGGCAGTCGGCAATGGCCGTAATGGCTTCCGGGCGCGGGGGATCCATCATGCCCGCGATGCCGAGCAGAATAACGCCCTCTTGCAGGTCGGCATGGGTTAGCTCGCGCTGGCCGCTGGCGGCCGGCTTCCAGGCCGCAGCCACCATGCGCAACCCTTCGCGCGCATACTCTTCAATCTTCTCTTCCCAGTAGTGCAGGTTGAACGGCTCGAGCCCGCTATGGGTCTGCTGGTGCTGACAAAGACGGAAAAGGACGTCCGGCGCACCGGTGATTAACATTACCTCTTCGTGGCCCAGACGATACAGGGTGGACATGTATTTGTACTGCGAATCGAATGGGATTTTACTGCGCAACTCGGCATCAACTGCTGGAAGCGGAATTTTGGCCGCCAGCACCTTCAGCGCGCCTTCGGTGGGGCCGCCGGTGATTTTCCATAACCCCTGTTCATCTTTGATTAGCTGGCTGTCATTACAGAGATCGACGGTGCGCAGATAGCGCTCTAGCACAGATCCCTGGGTCACGCTGACTGGCGTCGGATCGTCGACAGGGTGAATAGTGCCCACCGGCTCGTAGCTGTCGCCCTCCACGCGGTAGGTGGTGTCCGCGGTAATCACCGCTTTTACCGTCATCTCATTCATGGTCAGGGTGCCGGTTTTATCCGAGCAGATAACCGTCATTGCCCCCAGGGTTTCCACGGTAGGCAGCTTGCGAATAATCGCCTTGCGGCGCGCCATCGCCTGCACGCCCAGCGAGAGGATGATCGAGATAATGGCCGGTAATCCTTCCGGCACCGCCGCCACCGCCAGGCTAATCAGCGACAGCACCAGCTCTGAAACGGGCATATCGCGGAAGATGAGGCTGAAAACAAACAGCGCCAGCATCATGACCAGAATGGTGATGAAAATGGTCTTGCCGAGCTTGTCCATTTGCACCATCAGCGGGGTACGGTGTTTTTCGATGTCCGACATCATCTGGTTGATATGGCCGAGCTCGGTCTCGCCGCCGGTCGCTACCACCAGCCCTTTCCCGCCGCCGGAGCTGACCGTGGTGCCGGAATACAGCAGATTGTAACGGTCGCCTAACGGCAGTTCGCCGCTGAGCGCATCGCTGCTTTTCTCCACCACGGTGGATTCGCCGGTGAGGATAGCCTCTTCCACCCGCAGGTTGTGCGCCTCTATCACGCGAAGGTCGGCAGGAATGCGATCTCCGGCGCGTATAACCACGATGTCTCCCGGAACCAGCGCCGTGGTGGGGATGGTTTCATGGCTGCCCTGCCGGATGACCACCGCCTCGCTGGAGAGCATATTGCGAATACTTTGCAGCGATTTCTCCGCATTGCTCTCCTGAATATGGCCAATCAGGGCGTTAATGACTGCCACCCCGAGAATGACAAACATATCCACCCAGTGTCCCATTATCAGCTTCAGCAGCGCTGCCACCAGCAGAACGTAAATGAGAACATCGTTGAAATGGGCCAGAAAACGCAGCCAGCCGGGTTTACCCGGTTTTTGCGGTAAGGCATTTTCACCATATTTGTCCAGCCTGACGGTGGCTTCCGCACTGCTAAGTCCGTCCAGGCTGGATTGGATATTCGTCAGGGTTTCATCAACGGTCTGTTGATAATACGGACGGTGAGGCTTTTCTGTTATCATCGTTCCTTCCTCGGGTTCTTTTCAGAAATCACCTTGCTTTCATGCCATTAACGAATAACGAAAACAGGAACATGCGCATAACGAACGATACTCGCCGCCTCTGACCCTAATAAGTGGGTTTGAATATTTGGATTGCGCGACCCCACAATAATTGCGCCGGCGTTAAGTTCGTCCGCCAGTTTGATCGCCTCATCACGTATATTCCCGCTGCGAACGTGAAGATGAACGTTTTCTTCCGGCAGGTTGATTTTTTTTACCAGCGCAGCAAGTTTTTCTTTAGCATTATTAACCATATATTCATCCATCTTTCTCGCGTCTGCAATAAAACCGCGAGTCAGTTCAGCCGAGAACTTTGGCATAACGTACAGCAGATGAACGGCACCCGATGCGCTTTGCGCGAGGAACTGGGCATGCTGTAGCGCTTTATCTGACAGCGCTGTTTCGTAAACATCCACCGGCACCAGAATCGTTTTATACATATCAAGCATCCTTTTTATAACCAACACAGCTGTGAGTGAATCAGGAGAGATCGCATCAAACCAGGGGGTATATGCGCGCAGGCCTTTTACGGAAAAAAGGGATGAATGCTATTAAACGTAGCACAGGAATATCAGGTTGTTATTCAAAGCGAATACGCTATCGTCACACGTGTTTCGCCTTAGCCTGCCACGCCACTAATAATGGTTATTTAACATTTATTTATTCACCGACTATGCTCATAGTCAGACATGCAATACATTCATTCATATTTACCCTGTGCCACCTTCTACCTCATGGAGGAATGCATGTACGGTTTAAGCCTGATTCGCCTTGGTTTGTTTATCGCGCTTGCCATTATCGCCAGCACAGCAATCGGTTTATTTACCTATGTGGTCGTCTCGGCCCTGGCAGAATAGCGCCACCCCAGCATTGATGACGAAATAAATAAAACAATTACTATCAGGGGAATACTGTGAAGCGCTACGTCTCTCTTCTGCCCGCTGTGTTATTACTGCTGACGGCGTGCGATCCTAAACCCGATCGCGCCGCACCCCTGCCGAAAATGGTAAAAGTCGCAGAGGTGGTGAAGGCCGGCAACGCGCAGCAGCGCGTCTTTCCCGCCCGTATCGAATCCGGCGACGCTACGGATCTCGCGTTCAAACGTGCAGGGCAGATTGAGATCCTGGACATTCGCCAGGGTGCCGTTGTCAAACAGGGGCAACGGCTCGCCGGTCTTAACGATCGCGAAGCCCGGCAGCGTCTGAACGACAGGCAAACGGCGGCAACCCTGGCGCAGAGGCAATTCGACCGCTTCCAGACGCTGGCGGGACGTCAGGCCGTGTCGAAGGCCGAGATGGATGTCCAGCGCGCCAGCCGCGATTCTGCAAACGCCGCGCTACAGATTGCGCGAGAAGAATTGAGCCAGATGACGCTCGTCGCCCCCTTTAGCGGGACAGCGGCCAGCGTCCATGTGCGAAATCATCAGGTCGTGTCAGCCGGCCAGCCCGTCGTCACATTGACCCGTACAGACCTGCTGGACGTGGTGTTCAACCTTCCAGAAAATCTGTTCAAAACCTTCGATATCCGCAATGCGCAGTACAGACCGGTGGTGAGGATTAATGCCCTGCCCGGGCGTGAGTTCACCGCAGTTTACAAAGAACACTCGGGCAGTAGCGACAGCAACACGCTGACCTGGCAGGTGATTTTAACCATGCCCCGCCCGGATGATTTTCCCGTTGTGGGCGGCGTCAGCGGGACGGTCACCGTCAATTTAACCGACCTTCCGGCGGGCGTGGGCAGCGAGGCGCTGGTGGTGCCGGTTGAGGCGGTCTTTAGCCCGGATAACCAGCCGCGCAATGAGCCGCACGTCTGGGTGGTAACGGGCGAAGGCGAAACGTTGCACCTGGAAGATCGAAAGGTCAGCGTGGGGCAAGTTAGCGCTGAGGGCATCGTCGTCGTCGACGGGCTTAAGGCCGGTGAACGCGTGGTGGCCGCAGGCGTTGGCGAGCTACACGCCAACCAGCCGGTACGCATCTGGACGCGTGAACGGGGACTGTAATGGATATCTCTCGTCAGTTTATCAGTAATCCGGTTCGCGTCTGGCTGACTATTCTGCTGCTGGGCGTGGGCGGCATTATTGCCCTGCTGAATATCGGCAGGCTGGAAGATCCGGCGTTTACCATCAAAACTGCGGTGGTGATCGCCCATTATCCGGGCGCGTCGGCGCAGCAGGTTGAGGAAGAGGTCACCCTGCCGCTGGAAAACGCGCTTCAGCAACTCCCTTACCTCGACAACGTCAGCTCCATCTCTTCCAACGGCCTGTCGCAGATCACGGTCAATATTGCCTCGCGCTACCACTCAGATGAGCTACCGCAAATCTGGGATGAGCTGCGTCGCCGGGTGGGAGATGCCGCCCGACAGTTTCCGCCGGGCGTAGTCGCCCCGTTTGTGAATGACGATTTTGGCGACGTGTTCGGCTTTTTCTTTGCCATTTCCGGGGATGAATTCAGCAATCCGGAACTGGTGCGGTATGCCGAGCAGCTGCGCCGGGAGCTGGTTCTTGTGCCGGGCGTGGGCAAAGTCGCCATTGGGGGTGCCATCACCCAGCAGATTAACGTGGACATCTCTCTGACCAAAATGGCCGCCCGCGGGATAACGCTGAACCAGCTTTCCGGCCTGTTGAGCAGGCTGAACGTGGTCTCCAGCGCCGGAGACATTCCCGCCGGGACCGAGTCCATTCGCCTGCATCCTACCGGGGAATTCGAGAGTATTGACGAGCTTGCCGATCTTATCGTGACCCCGCCCGGCGCTGGGGCGGCTACCCGCTTGCGGGATATTGCCACCCTGTCGCGCGGGCTGGATGCCTCCCCTTCCAGCATCTACCATGCCAACGGCAGAAAAGCCGTCACCATGGGCGTCTCCTTTATCCCCGGCGTAAACGTGATCGACGTGGGGCATGCGCTGGAGGCGAAGCTTGAGCAGATGTCAGCCGAAAAGCCGGCAGGCATCCATATTGACCTGTTTTACGATCAGGCGGCGGAGGTCGGTGATTCCGTTAACGGATTTATCATTAATTTCCTGATGGCGCTGGCGATTGTCGTCGGTGTGTTGCTGATCTTTATGGGCGTACGCAGCGGGATCATTATCGCCTTTTCCCTCGCGCTCAACGTGCTGGGCACGCTGTTGATCATGTATCTCTGGGGCATTGAACTTCAGCGCATTTCGCTGGGGGCGCTGATCATCGCCCTCAGCATGCTGGTCGACAATGCCATCGTGGTTGTCGAAGGGGTACTGATCGCCCGGCAGCAAGGCTCGCCCCTGCTGAGCGCCATTAACCACATTATTCGCCGTTCTGCGCTGCCGCTGCTGGGGGCGACGGTCATCGCCATTCTGGCCTTCGCGCCCGTCGGGCTGTCGCAGGACTCCACTGGCGAATACTGTAAGTCCCTGTTTCAGGTTCTGCTGATTTCGCTCATGCTGAGCTGGTTCTCTGCCCTCACCATTACGCCGGTGCTGATTAAATGGTGGCTGTTTAAACACGACGCTGCGCCGCCAGAGGCCGACAAAACGGACCCCTACAACAAACGCATCTATCGCATTTACCAGGGTTTGCTCAGCGCGCTGTTGCGGCGCAAAGCGCCAACGCTGGTGGTAATGGCCGCACTGCTGGCAGCCGCCATCTGGGGCTTTGGCTCGGTGCGGCAGAACTTCTTCCCCTCTTCCAGCACGCCGATTTTCTTCGTCGACCTCTGGCTCCCTTACGGTACCGACATTAAATGGACCGAGAAGATGACCGCCGATATCGAGAAAACCATCAACGGCCAGCCAGGCGTGGAAACCACGGTCTCGACGATCGGTCAGGGAAGTATGCGTTTTATTTTGACCTACAGCGGACAGCGCCAGTACAGCAACTATGCGCAAATCATGGTGCGGATGGACGACCAGCGTAACATCTCTGCCCTGACCCGCCACGTTGATGAGTACATCGCCCGGAACTATCCGCAGGTTAACGCCAGCACGAAACGGGTGATGTTTGGTCCTTCCGGCGACAGCGCTATTGAAGTGCGTATTAAAGGCCCTGACCCGGACAGGCTGCGCCTGATCGCCAGCCAGGTAGACAACATCCTCACGCGCGATCCGGCCACGGACAGCGTCAGGAACGACTGGCAAAACCGCAGCAAAGTGATCCGCCCGCAGTACGTTACCGCACTGGGCCGCGAGCTTGGCGTGGATAAGCAGGACGTGGATAACGCACTGGAGATGAATTTCTCCGGCAGTCGGGCGGGGCTGTACCGTGAAGGCAGCGATCTGCTGCCCGTGGTGGTGCGCCCGCCGGAAAGCGAGCGGCTGGACGCCAATCACCTGAATAACGTCCTGGTCTGGAGCCAGACCCGGCAGCAGTATATCCCGCTGAGCAACGTCGTCAGCGGCTTCGCGCTGGAGTGGGAAGATCCGCTGATCCTGCGCCGCGACCGCTCCCGCGTGCTGACCGTGCAGACCGATCCCGACCCGCTAAGCCAGCAAACCTCCGGCGATATTCTCGGCCGGGTCAAGCCGCAAATTGATGCGCTCCCCCTGCCCCACGGTTACAGCATCGAGTGGGGCGGGGACGCGGAGAACTCCAGCGAAGCGCAGCAGGGGCTGTTTACCACGTTGCCGCTCGGTTATCTGGTGATGTTTGTGATCACGGTGCTGATGTTCAGCTCGGTGAAAAACGCTGTCGCTATCTGGCTAACCGTGCCGCTGACGCTGATCGGCGTGACGCCGGGGTTTTTACTGACAGGGATCCCCTTTGGCTTTATGGCGCTGATTGGCCTGTTGAGCCTGAGCGGGATGCTGATCCGCAACGGC
Source organism: Enterobacter genomosp. S (assembly GCF_001631805.1). Classification (NCBI taxonomy): domain Bacteria; kingdom Pseudomonadati; phylum Pseudomonadota; class Gammaproteobacteria; order Enterobacterales; family Enterobacteriaceae; genus Enterobacter; species Enterobacter genomosp. S. Next base: position 179,873 of record NZ_LVVA01000012.1, read on the forward strand.
ATTGTGCTGGTAGAGGAGATAGAACAGCAGAAAACGCAGCAGGATCAGCACAGCGCGATTGTTTACGCCGCCACCTCGCGCCTGCGCCCCATCCTGCTCACCGCCTTTACCACCGTGCTCGGGCTCGCTCCTCTGCTGCTGGATGTGTTCTTCCAGAGCATGGCCGTTGTGATTATGTTTGGACTTGGGTTTGCTACAATCCTGACGCTGCTGGTACTCCCGGTAATTTACGCGTGTTTCCATCGTAAGGACGAAGCTGAACAACAATGAATGCGACAGGGCTGAACATCATCAAGACGCTGGGCTGTATGACGGCGGTGACCTTCTTCACCATCTACAATACCTGGGATCGGTACGATTATGACTATCACTGGATCCTCGGCTTTTTAACGTTTATCTCGACCATTGCCACGCCGCTGTTTTTTGTAGTGGCGGGCTATCTGGATGGACAATCCCGCCATGGCACCCGCTGGCAGCTTGATAAGATCAAAAGCCTGGTGATCGTCTTTCTGTTCTGGGTGACCATTTATTACCTGTGGGAGCCCTATCAGCGCGGGTATCTGATCCAGCCCTGGTTCGTGTTCGCGTTTATCGTGATTTACACATTTCATCCGGTGGTGGAGTGGCTCAGCCAGCGGCGAACGCTTTTCGTTGGGGTGATTGCCGCCCTGCTGCTTTTCTCCTATGGGTACGATTTGCTGTCAGCGCTCTATCCTGACGTTCATCTCCTTTCGCTGTCGCCGCAGTATCGCCTGTGGACGTGGCTGCTGTTTTATCTGACGGGACAACTCTTTTGCGATCCGCACATCGCGGCGTGGATCGGCCGCAAAAACGTGGTCAGGGCAGCGGTGATTGCCATCCCGTTTATCTATCTGTTCACGTGGTTTTATGAGCGGCACTTCTTTTTCGCCCTGTTTAAAGCGGACAGAAACGCCTTTATCCTCACCGGATCGCAAATCTACATTCTGATTATCGCCCTGGTGATTGCGGCCAACGGCGTGCGCTTTCGCCGCAATGCGGAGTTTAAGGAGTCCGTGCTGGCCGCCATTAGCAAAACGATGACCGGGGTCTATATTATGCACTATTCGGTGTTTCACCTGCTGACGGCGCTCATTCCGGTGACGTCTCTGAGCATCAAGCTGGCCCTGATTGTGCTCACCTTTATTACGTCGGTCCTGTTTTCGTTGCTCATCCTCTCCAACGCGGTGGCCAAAAAGGTCATTACCCTTTAAAAGCCCAGGCGCAGCCAGGCAAACAGCACGTTGCCGTTGTTGTAGGTGCCGGGGATATAGGTGAACTGGACGGTAACGCGCTTGTATCCGGCTGAGAACAGGGGGAAGATAAACGGCAGCGGTACGTAGTTAGCAAAGTCGTCGCGCGCGGTGATCCCCGCCGCGGCGCCCAGCCCCAGACGGAAATCTTTCGCGTTATCCATATACCAGCCCTTCTCCCAGCCGTAGCCCATCGCGGGCTGCCACTCGTTGTGGGAATCTTTAAACATCATGGCGAAGAGTGCGCTCCAGTTGCCCTCATCGTTGTAACGAGACACGCCCAGCCCTCCGCCCCACGGCATTTCGTTGTAGTTGTCCGTTTTCTCTTTGTCATACATGAAGCGGGCGTGCCAGCTCAGAAAAGGCAGGTAGAGATCGTAACGCTCTGGCTGTTCCCAGGTCTGGGAAATATCGTCCGTTATCGCATCCCACCAGCGGTGAATGCGCTGTTCGCCATAGACTTTCGGCTCCGCATGCAGCGGCGAAGCCACCAAAAACAGGACTACCCAGAGTGCAGGAAAGAGGCGTTTCATCGTTATTCCCTCAGCTTACGTCACGTAGCGATCACTATTACTGTAAACCATTCAGCCCTAACCGGAGCCAAACAAGCTGATTTATATTGGGCCCGGTTAAGATGAAATTTATTTATTCAGCGCTTTCAGGAAAGATAAAAACGTTTTCTCTGGCCGCCCGTCGCGGTAGTCTCATACCTTCCGTCACGATGACGGCCGCAATGTGAGTGACCTTTTCTTATACCAATAATTAAAAATCAGTACAGACAGGACAACTATGGACTCCACCCTCATCTCCACTCGCCGCAGCGAGGAGACGCCTTCGCTGAACCGCGCCCGTCGCGCCGCCTTAGGTAGCTTCGCAGGCGCCGTCGTCGACTGGTATGACTTTCTGCTCTACGGTATTACCGCTGCGCTGGTATTTAACCGCGAATTTTTCCCCCAGATTAGCCCCGCCATGGGCACGCTCGCCGCGTTTGCCACCTTTGGCGTCGGTTTTCTGTTTCGTCCGCTGGGAGGAATTATTTTCGGACACTTCGGTGACCGCCTTGGCCGGAAACGGATGCTGATGCTCACCGTCTGGATGATGGGCATTGCCACCGCACTTATCGGTATTTTGCCTTCATTTGCGTCGATTGGCTGGTGGGCCCCGGTGTTGCTGGTGACATTGCGCGCCATTCAGGGCTTTGCCGTCGGCGGTGAATGGGGCGGCGCGGCATTGCTGTCCGTGGAAAGCGCGCCGAAGCACAGGAAAGCGTTTTACAGCAGCGGCGTGCAGGTGGGTTATGGCGTGGGGCTACTGCTTTCCACCGGCCTGGTGTCGCTCATTAGCCAGCTCACGACAGACGAGCAGTTCCTGAGCTGGGGCTGGCGCATTCCGTTTATTTTCAGCATTGTGCTGGTCATCGCGGCCCTGTGGATCCGCAATGGCATGGAAGAGTCGGCTGAGTTTGAGCAGCAGCAGCGCGAAAAACCGGTCGCGAAAAAAAGGCTGCCGGTGATGGAAGCGCTGGTGCAGCACCCTGGCGCTTTTCTGAAAATCATCGCCCTGCGCCTGTGCGAACTGCTGACCATGTATATCGTCACCGCCTTCGCCCTGAACTACTCCACCCAGAACCTCGGCCTGCCGCGTGAGCTGTTTCTGAACATTGGCCTGGTGGTGGGCGGGATCAGCTGCCTGACCATCCCCTGCTTCGCCTGGCTCGCGGACCGGTTTGGCCGCCGCCGGGTTTACATCACGGGCGCGCTTATCGGCACGCTCAGCGCCTGGCCGTTCTTTATGGCACTGGAGGCGCAGTCGGTGTTCTGGATCGTCTTCTTCGCCATCATGCTCGCCAACATCGCCCACGATATGGTGGTGTGCGTGCAGCAGCCGATGTTTACCGAGCTGTTCGGCGCCAGCTACCGCTACAGCGGCGCGGGCGTGGGATATCAGGTGGCGAGCGTGGTCGGCGGCGGGTTTACGCCGTTTATCGCCGCCGCGCTGGTCACCTTCTCCGGCGGGAACTGGCACAGCGTGGCGATTTATCTGCTGGCAGGCTGCCTGCTCTCCGCCGCGACCGCTTTGTTCATGAAGGAAACGCGCTAGACAGATCTCCTCACTTTAGTTTCACGGGCGTGTGACATACTATCGGGTATCGCCGCACACCTGTGGAACAAGGAGACAGACATGAATAATAAGGGCTCCAGCCTGACCCCGGCTCAGGCGCTGGAAAAACTCGACGCGCTGTATGAGCAGTCCGTCAACGCACTGCGCAGCGCCATCAGTGAATATATCGAAACAGGGAAACTTCCCGATGAAAAGGCCAGAACTCAGGGCCTTTTCGTTTATCCATCGCTCTCTGTCACCTGGGACGGCAGCGCCAGCAGCAATCCGAAAACCCGCGCCTATGCACGTTTTACCCACTCCGGCTGTTACAGCACGACCATCACGCGCCCTGCGCTGTTCCGCCCCTACCTGGAAGAACAGCTCACTTTGCTGTATCAGGATTACGGCGCGCATATATCCGTGGAACCGTCGCTGCACGAAATCCCTTACCCGTACGTGATTGACGGCTCGGCGCTGACGCTGGACCGCTCCATGAGCGCGGGGCTGACGCGCCACTTCCCGACCACCGAGCTTTCGCAGATTGGCGACGAGACGGCGGACGGAATTTATCACCCGGCAGAATTCTCGCCGCTCTCACACTTTGACGCCCGCCGCGTGGATTTTTCGCTGGCGCGCCTGCGCCACTACACCGGCACCCCAGCCGAGCATTTCCAGCCGTTCGTGCTGTTTACCAACTACACCCGCTACGTGGACGAGTTTGTTCGCTGGGGCTGTAGCCAGATCCTCGATCCGGACAGCCCTTACGTCGCCCTCTCCTGCGCGGGCGGGATCTGGATCACCGCTGAAACCGAAGCGCCGGAGCAGGCCATTTCTGACCTGGCGTGGAAAAAGCACCAGATGCCGGCCTGGCACCTGATCACCGCCGACGGCCAGGGCATTACGCTGATTAATATTGGCGTTGGGCCGTCGAACGCGAAAACCATCTGCGACCACCTGGCGGTTCTGCGCCCGGACGTCTGGCTGATGATTGGCCACTGCGGCGGCCTGCGAGAAAGCCAGCTGATTGGGGATTACGTTCTCGCCCACGCGTACCTGCGCGACGACCACGTCCTTGACGCGGTTCTGCCGCCGGACATTCCTATCCCGAGCATCGCAGAAGTCCAGCGCGCCCTGTATGACGCCACTAAAGAGGTGAGCGGTATGCCGGGTGAAGAGGTGAAGCAGCGCCTGCGCACCGGCACGGTGGTCACTACCGACGATCGTAACTGGGAGCTGCGTTATTCCGCCTCCGCCCTGCGCTTTAACCTCAGCCGCGCGGTGGCGATCGATATGGAAAGTGCCACCATTGCGGCGCAGGGCTACCGCTTCCGCGTGCCTTACGGCACGCTGCTGTGCGTGTCCGATAAACCGCTGCACGGCGAGATCAAGCTGCCGGGCCAGGCGAACCGTTTTTATGAAGGGGCGATCTCAGAGCATCTTCAGATTGGTATTCGCGCTATAGATTTACTGCGTGCCGAGGGCGATAAACTGCACTCCCGCAAGCTGCGCACCTTTAATGAGCCACCGTTCCGCTGATAACAAGGACACACCACTCACCCGGCCTGGGATTCGTAGGTCGGGTAAGCGGAGCGCCACCCGACAAACTTACCGAACGCAGAAAAGCAAAAAGCCTGCTATAAAAGCAGGCTTTTCAAATTTGGCTCCTCTGACTGGACTCGAACCAGTGACATACGGATTAACAGTCCGCCGTTCTACCGACTGAACTACAGAGGAATCGTGTGAACGGGGCGCATATTATCGATGCGCCCTGAGGATGTCAAAGGGTGAATGCAGATTTTCAATCGTTTGCCGATTTATTCTCCACTTCGCGCATTTGTCAGGCGTTTGCGCTTTCCGAAACCGCCTGTTCTGCTTTTTTTCGCGGATATTTCCACAGCCAGCGTCCACTCACCATGCGCCAGTAGAACAGCGCGCCGCGCACGGCCCAGTCAAGGAACATTCCCAGCCAGACGCCGACCACGCCCATGCCTAGCATCACCCCCAGCGTATAGCCCGCCACGACGCGGCAGCCCCACATGCCGAGCATAGAGACCCACATGGCAAAGCGGGCGTCGCGCGCCCCTTTCAGCCCGGCAGGAAGTACCCAGGACGCGGCCCAGATCGGCATAAACGCCGCGTTGAGCCAAATCAGCACCTTCACGACCTCTTTTACGTCGTTTTCGTGGGTATAAAACGAGGCCATCAGTCCGGCAAACGGCGCGGTGCCCCACGCAATCGCGGTCAGCCCGATGGTTGAAAGCCAGAAGACGTGGCGAAGCTGCCGTTCCGCCTGCCCTATCTGCCCCTTGCCGAGGCGTTTACCGGTAATAATGGTCGACGCCGAGCCCAGCGCGTTACCCGGCAGGTTAATCAGCGAGGCGATGGAGAAGGCTATAAAGTTGCCGGCGATGACGTCCGTGCCCATCCCGGCAACAAACATCTGCGTCAGCAGTTTCCCGCCGTTAAACAGCACGGATTCGATGCTGGCTGGGATCCCAATACCCATCACTTCCCAGATAATGGCGAAATTAAGCGGACGGAAATAGCTTTTTAGCGTCAGGCGCAGCGACGGCGTGATGCCTGCCATCAGGACGCCAATTATCGCCGCCGCACCAATATAGCGGGAAATCGTCAGCCCTAAACCGGCACCGACAAAGCCCAGGCCATCCCAGGAGAAGACGCCGTAAATCAAAATACTGCTGATGATAATGTTCAGGATGTTCATCCCACCGTTTATCAGCAGCGGAATTTTGGTATTGCCCGCACCACGAAGCGCGCCGCTGCCAATCAGCGCGATGGCTGCCGCCGGATAGCTTAGCACCGTCAGTTCAAGGTAGGTGAGCGCCAGCGCCTTCACCTCACCGGTCGCTTCGCCGGCGACGATATCGATGATCTCTTTCCCGTAGTAATGAATAACAGCCGCAAGAACGATCGAGAAAATCGTCATGATCATCAGCGACTGTCTGGCCGCTTCCCGGGCGCGTTTCGGATCGAGTTTGCCGAGGCTAAACGCTACCACAACCGTCGTCCCAAGATCGATGGCGGCAAAGAAGGACATCACCACCATGTTGAAACTGTCCGCCAGCCCTACCCCGGCCATCGCTTCTTTGCCGAGCCAGCTCACCAGGAAGGTGCTGAGAACGCCCATCAGCAGGACACAGGTATTCTCCAGGAAAATAGGCACGGCAAGGGGGGTGATTTCACGCCAGAACAGAACTCGATAACTTTTACGTTTGGCATACCAGGGCGTGCGCATAATCGCCTGGCGTATGGGTGCGGTGACGTTCAAAATGGACCTTAGCGAGAAAGTTGAAACTCCATTTCAAATGATGGGGCAGAAATGCATATCCTGCAAAGTATTTTCCATTAAATTATGTCTGAAATGGCAACAAAATGACGACAGAATCATCAATCAGTCACTTTTGCCTAAGATGAGGTTTGACAAAAGTTTTTTCGCCGCTAAGATAAGCCTCCACAACGATTCCTCTGTAGTTCAGTCGGTAGAACGGCGGACTGTTAATCCGTATGTCACTGGTTCGAGTCCAGTCAGAGGAGCCACATTTAAAAAGCCTGCTTTCAAAGCAGGCTTTTTGCTTTTCTGCGTTCGGTAAAATTGTCGGGTGGCGGCTACGCCTTACCCGACCTACGGAATCGCAGACCCGGTAAGCGCAACGCCACCGGGCAACAGATTGCGCGATTACTCGCCTTTAGCGTCGACGTTTTTGATTTCGCCCATCACCTTCAGCTTTTTGGAGATATCGCGACGCTCTTTGGACAGCTCAGCATTTTTGATGATGTAGTCATCAACGCGATCTTCGTAATCGCTCTTCATGCTGGCGATGATGCCCTGAATAGCTTCAACGCTCATCCCCGGCTTGATGTAGTCGCTCAGGTTGTCCAGCAGCAGGACACGTTTCTGGTTGTCACGGATCTTCTTCTCTACGTCCTGGATTTCACGCTGTAGCTTGTTTTTACGGCGGAACAGGCGGACGAACTCCAGAACATCCTGGAACGAAGGCTTAATAGTTTCCATTTTTACACCCCTGATAATGTGAGATTCGGATTCGTTAAGGCAACCGTTTTAACAGACAGCGGCTGCGAATGACAATGAGTATATCGTTTAAAACCATCATAACCCTAATTGCTGCTGAATCGAAGCAGCAGGCATCACGTACGCTTTTTATTTGCGCAGTGCCCGGCAAATCAGCTGCGATAATAATTCCAGCTGTCGTGCCAGCTCCATACTCAGCCAGACATAGCCGTGGATCGGCGTTTCCGCCACATTGTCGGCCTGACGCTCATTCATCAGCTGTTTCAGCTCGGCGACGATTTCGTTCAGCCGCTCGCTGTTTGCCCGTATCGGCTGTGGATTCCCTTCGTAGAGCGCATGGGCGATGGTCAACAGGGTTTGCTGCGTCATCTGCTGCGTCTCTTTCAGCGTATGCGCGTTGAGCATCAGAAAGTGACTGGGGCGTGAAGCCCAGTGGGCATTGATTTGCAGTTCAAGCATACAGACCAGATTACGGCTGACCGTCTGAATGGCTTCAAAAATGGCTTTCTGGATATGCGTTTCTTTGCTTGCCGGGGTAATCAACCCGCGCATTTTGACCACGTCATTGAGGATTTTTTGCAGGTGCTTTTCCAGCCGCGGGCGTTCGATCAGATTCGGCGAAAACCCGGCCTGGTAGACGCGGTTAAATGCCGTGACGTAGTTTGCCATCTGAATGCGCCAGTGCAGGAAGGCGCGCTGCGGCCAGATGCCGGTAAACAGCATGGCGAGCAACGAGCCGAGGATAACGTCCCCGCTTCGCCACAGTGCGGTGGTCATATCACCCGCCGGCGCGCCGACCACAACAGCAAGCGTAATGCCAATCAACAACGCCTGATACGGCCTCTTGCCCAGCGCCAGCCACCCACAAAGAAACATCGCCCCCGCGCACCATAGCAACATGATCGGGAATGAAATCAGCTCCAGCTTCAGGGCGATAAGCCCAAGCGCCGAGCCTAAAACGGTGCCGCCTATGCGTTCGAGGGCACGAGGAACCACGTTCCCCCAGAATGAGATCGGCCCCATCACCACCACCAGCGTGATCAGCGGCCACGTTCCTTCCGGGATATCCAGCAAACGAACCAGTACGAAGGTCAACACAAACGCCAGCGCAATGCGGCAACCGTGCACCACGCGATAATGTTTGTATAACCGAATTTCAAATGGGGTTAATGACTTGTCGGGGCGCACACCCGTCTCCAGCTTTACGGCAAACCACAATTGTACTGTGTTTTGAGGCGGGTGGATCGCACCCGCCTCAAAAACCCTGCGTTTCGCAGGTTTATCCCACCTTGTGTTCTACCGGTACAAACATCTCAATGTCCCAGTAGCCGTCTGCATTGCCATCATTCAGATAACGTTCGAAGCACGGTTTTGGCGCAATCTGGTAGGCGTTGTCCTGGAGAAGGGAGTTGAAGAACTGGTTCCAGGGGGTGGCAAAATCATGATTTTCCACACGGGCAGCGGCGATAGCATAATCCCCGGCAGCGATTTCGGTCATCATCACCCCTTCGCTGTTCTCAGGTACAGTGAAATCATCAGGGACCGTGACGGCGGTATCGCAGCGGAGCTTTTCCGCCGGCACGTCATCCGGGTTGTCGTAATAAACGGCTACCCATTCCTGCGGCTGAATATGACGCCCGTCTACCCACATGACAAGCTGTTCGAACCCCTGCTTGACCGTTTTTTCCCACGGCCCCACGAGATGAAAACCTGCAATTTTACGTTTCTGTTGCTGCCTGACGCTGTAGTCCATGCTGCCTCCGTTTATCACTGTATATACATACACCATAAAACAGAATCGCGATTATCGGCAAACCGGGAGTGTTTATTATGCGAGCAGACTCGCAACACTGCCAGTCTGCCCGAAAGGTTAGAGCTTATGATGCAGATAATCACCGAGACGGGAGAAAAGGCCGCCCTTTTCAACGCTTTCCTGCGTAACCAGAGGCCAGTGCGCAACCACCTTGTCGCGATCGTACAGCTGGATCTCCCCTACCCGCTGGTGCGCGGCAATTGGCGCTTCCAGCTCTTTTTTATCCATCACGTATTTTGCCTTAATATTCGGCACTTCCGTTTTGGGCAGTGCCAGCCAGAAGTCCTGATCCGTGCCCAGTGCGATCTGCTCTTTATCGCCGTACCAGATGCGTTCAGTACCTACTTTTTTGCCGTTATGCAGGATCTGCACCGTATCGAAATTTTGCTGTCCCCAGTGCAACAGCTTGCGCGCCTGATCTTCACGCCCTTTCGGGCTGTCTGCGCCCATCACCACCGCAATCAGCCGACGCTGACCGTCCACCGCGGAGGCAATCAGGTTGAAGCCCGCGCCCGATGTGTGCCCCGTTTTCAGGCCATCCACATTCATGGTCTTATCCCACAGCAGCCCGTTACGGTTCTGCTGGGTAATGCCGTTCCAGGTCAGGCTTTTCTCGCTGTACATGTGGTAGAACTCAGGTTCGCCGTGAATGATGGCACGGGAAAGCACGGCGAGATCGTAAGCGGAGCTGTGCTGACCCGGTGCATCCAGCCCGTGTACGGTTTCGAAGTGGGTATCGCGCAGGTTCAGCTTTTCGACGTAGTCATTCATCATCCTGACGAACTGCGGCTGACCGCCCGCCACGTGATCCGCCAGCGCTACGCAGGCATCATTGCCGGAATCAACAATCAGGCCGCGGCTGAGATCGCGCACGGAAACCCGGTCGCCCTCCTTCAGAAACATCAGCGATGAACCGTCAAAGACCGGATTGCCTTTTGCCCAGGCGTCACGTCCGACCGTCACAATGTCATCGGGGCTGATACGGTGGCTGTCAATGGCGCGATCGACAACGTACCCCGTCATCAGTTTGGTCAGGCTCGCCGGATTGCGCTGCTGATGTTCGTTGCCCGCCGTTAAAATTTGACCCGTGGTGTAATCCATCAGTACCCAGGATCCTGCCTGAATGGCAGGCGGCTGAGGTGAAAAATCCAGCGGCTCGGCGGCCAGCGCGGATGAAATACTCGAAGCGAGTAAAGAAACAGCAATAAACAGACGGCGTTTCAACGGTATATCCTCAGGTCAGTAAAAATCGATGACCTTTTTACGGCAGTTCTGATGTCGTTACCTGCCTTAATTGCAAAAAAATGTGACAACGCGCAAATTTTTCTGGAACAAATCTCGCAAATTTCTTTCCTGACCGTGCTTTTTATTCGGACTGCTCACCCCAATCGTTTACCATAGAGACGTCAATTTTTAACAGGATGAGATTACTGGTGTCTGACTCTGCCGCGCGCCCGACTTTTTTGTTCCACGATTACGAAACCTTTGGCACCCATCCGGCGCTGGACCGACCGGCGCAGTTTGCGGCTATCCGTACCGATGACGAATTTAACATCATCGGCGAACCCGAGGTATTTTACTGCAAGCCCGCCGATGACTATCTGCCGCAGCCGGGCGCGGTGATGGTGACAGGCATCACGCCTCAGGAAGCGCGGGATAAAGGCGTCAGCGAAGCGGAATTTGCCCGTCGCATCCACGATCTGTTCACGGTGCCCAATACCTGCGTGGTGGGTTACAACAACATCCGCTTTGACGATGAAGTGACGCGTAATATCTTCTACCGCAACTTCTACGATCCGTACGCCTGGAGCTGGCAGAACCGCAATTCACGCTGGGATTTGCTGGATATTATGCGCGCCTGTTATGCGCTGCGCCCGGAAGGGATTAACTGGCCGGAGAACGACGATGGATTGCCGAGCTTCAGGCTCGAGCACCTGACGCGCGCCAACGGCATCGAGCACAGCAATGCCCACGACGCGATGGCTGACGTTTACGCGACCATCGCTATGGCGAAACTCGTTAAAACCGCGCAGCCGCGCCTGTTTGAGTATCTGCTGAGCCACCGCAGCAAGCAGAAGCTGATGACGCTGATTGATGTGCCACAGATGAAACCGCTGGTGCATATTTCAGGGATGTTCGGGGCGTGGCGCGGGAACACGAGCTGGGTGGCGCCCCTCGCCTGGCACCCGGATAACCGTAACGCCGTCATCATGGTGGACCTTGCCGGGGATATCTCCCCGCTGCTTGAGCTTGACAGCGACACCTTGCGTGAACGGCTGTATACGCCGAAAGAGGCGCTGGGTGACCTGCCCGCTGTACCGGTTAAACTGGTGCATATTAATAAATGTCCGGTGCTTGCCCAGGCCAATACGCTGCGCCCGGAAGACGCCGACCGGCTGGGGATTAACCGTCAACACTGCCTCGACAACCTGAAAGTACTGCGTGAGAACCCACAGGTGCGCGAGAAAGTTGTCGCCATTTTTGCCGAAGCAGAGCCGTTCGTGCCGTCTGAAAACGTGGATGCGCAGCTTTATAACGGCTTCTTCAGCGACGCCGACCGCGCGGCGATGAATATCGTGCTGCAAACCGACCCGCGTAATCTGCCCGCGCTGGATATCACCTTTGCGGACACGCGCATTGAGAAGCTGCTGTTTAACTACCGTGCGCGCAACTATCCCGGTACGCTGGATGAGGCTGAGCAGGAGCGCTGGCTACAGCATCGACGCAACGTCTTTACCCCGGAGTTTCTCAACAGCTACGCTCAGGAGCTGGAGATGCTTTACGGCCAGTATGAAGGGAATCCTGAGAAACAGGCGCTGTTGAAATCCCTGTTCCAGTACGCGCAAGAGCTCGTCTGAAATGCAGAGATAAAAAAACCGGAGACCATCGTCTCCGGTTTTTTTTGCCCGGTGGCGCTTCGCTTACGCGGGCCTACAGGGTATTCAGGTCGGGTAAGGCGTAGCCGCCACCCGACACAGACTTACGCGACGTCTTCGTACTGAGGAACCGGGTTGCGGAAGCTCTTCGTCACACAGGCCAGGTAAACCAGGCCGATACCTGCCCAAATCAGGCCAAGCACCATTGAACTCTCTTCCAGGTTAACCCACAGCGCGCCCACGGTCATAGCACCACACATCGGCAGGAACAGATACTGGAAGTGGTCTTTCAGCGTCTTGTTACGCTTTTCACGGATCCAGAACTGAGAGATCACCGACAGGTTAACAAAGGTGAACGCCACCAGCGCACCAAAGTTAATCAGCGCCGTTGCCATCACCAGGTCAAAGTTAATCGCCAGAAGCGCGATCGCACCGACCAGAATGATGTTCATCGCCGGGGTACGCCATGTTGGATGCACGTAGCCGAAGAAGCTTTTCGGGAATACGCCATCGCGGCCCATAACGTACATCAGACGCGCAACGCCTGCATGCGCGGCCATACCGGACGCCAGTACGGTGATGGTGGAGAAGATCAGCGCGCCGACCTGGAACGCTTTACCCGCCACATAGAGCATAATTTCCGGCTGAGAAGCATCCGGATCTTTGAAGCGAGAGATATCCGGGAAGTACAGCTGGAGGAAATAGGTCGAGAAAATAAAGATCAGGCCACCAATCAGCGCCGTCAGGAAGATTGCACGCGGAATCACGCGCTCTGCATCTTTCGTTTCTTCAGACAGGTTGCTGATACCGTCAAAACCGGTAAAGGAGAAGCACAGAATCGTCGCCCCGGTAATCATCGGGATCACATGCGCATCACCAGACCAGAACGGCTTGCTGCTCGCCAGAGTGCCCGCGCCTTCGCCGTGGAACACACCGTAAATCACCATGCCGAGGATCACGGCAATCAATACAACCTGAAGCACAACGATAACGGAGTTAAAGTTGGCAACGGACTTGATGCTGCGCAGGTTGAAGGCCGTCATAAAGGCCACCAGCGCCACGACGAACATCCAGGATGGAATCGATGGCACCAGCGCTTCAAAATAGATTTTTGCCAGCAGAATGTTGATCATCGGCGCGAACAGATAGTCGAGCAGCGAAGACCAGCCCACCATAAAGCCGACCGTCGGGCTGATGGATTTCTGGGCATAGGTGTAGGCGGAACCGGCAGACGGATAGCGGCGCACCAGTTTACCGTAGCTGAGCGCGGTAAAGAGGATCGCAATCAGTGCAAAGCCGTAAGCCGTCGGCACATGACCGTCCGTGAGGCCTGATACGATACCGAATGTATCGAACAGCGTCATCGGTTGCATATAGGCAAGGCCCATCATGACAACCGGAATCAACGTAAGCGTTTTACGTAATTCCACGCGAGAGGTGTTTGGAGTTGCGTTATGCGACATAGTTATTCTCCTTTACGGTGATAACCGCCACGTAAGCGAAAAATTGCCCCATTTCTTTCTTCCTCAGCGACAACAACTGTCGGATTTTAGTAAGTATCTATCCGGTACGAAGCCCGGCCTCTTGGTTTTTAGTTTCGTTTCGTACATGCAAAAAAAAATAACCGACGCCTTTTATATCGTCGATTATTTATTTGTTTGCAGCGGCGGCATTTTGCCCTATTCAAGATACAAAAGGCAATACATTGAGAAACGAGCCCATAAAATAATTTTTCTAACTGGTTGATTTACCATCATCTGCCTGAGTGTAAACTGTCGCGATAGCACTATTTGCTAAAATTTCGTCTCGCCACCAGGCGCTGGCAAGCCCGGCGGTCTGTTCATTCCAGCCTACCCATACCGATTCGTTACTGCTCTGCGCTAAAACCTTTTTTTCCACCAGCGCGCCGCTTTCAATAAACCGCTGGGCTAAATAACGGGGAAGGTAACCGCACCCGAGGCCGCTTATTTGCAGCTCCAGCTTGGTTTTAAAATCAAAAACGGTGATGGCCTCCTGCTCATCCAGAAGCTGCGATGAAATACCGCACTCGGGACGAGCGCTGTCGCCCACCACAATGGCGCGATGGTTTTTGATGACGCGTCTTGACACTGGCTCCGGTTCATTTGCCAGCGGATGATGAGGCGCAACGGCAAAAATTTGCTCCAGTACGCCCAGCCGGGCGAAACCAAATTCACTCAGCTGAGGAGGCTCGTGCAGGGCTCCAACGATAATATCCGCCCTGCCCTGGGTCAGGGCGTCCCATGAACCGCCCAGCACGCCGTTGATAAAAACCAGGCGCGTGACGCTATGGCGCTGATAAAACGCCTCGATAAGCGGGGTAAGCAGTGAAAATGGGAAAGTATCATCAACCCCAATCACCAGCTCGTTTTCCCAGCCCTGGTGAAGCTTAACGGCCTGCTTTTCCAGCTCGCGCACCGCATGCAGCACGTCACGCCCTTTTTCCAGCAGCATCTGCCCTGTACGGGTGAATCGCGCGCGATGCCCGGAACGGTCAAGGATTTGGATATTAAGATCGCTCTCAAGCTTTTGCACGGTATAGCTCAGAGCCGAAGGCGTTTTATAGAGCTTCGCCGAGGCGGCGGCAAAGCTCCCCTCTTTTTCAAGCGCATCCAGAATAACAAGAACATCCAGCAGCGGTTTCATCTTCGCCCCCTTGCGGTGTGCGACTGTCTCCGCTGATGCAGTTATTCCATGGGCATAACCAGCGGATCGGGATACTGATACTCAAATCCCAGTTCATGGCAAATACGATTGCCATCAATAATTTTGCCTTTGCGTTCCCCCTGCGCATCACTGAACACCGGCGGCGCCAGGCCAAGCTGGCGGGCCATCAGCGGATAAAAGGTGCTGCGCGGCGGGTGCGAAGGCGCACATATATTATAGATGTGCCCCCCTTTCGGAGCCTGTAAAAGCAGTTCTATTGCGCCGACAACATCTTCAAGATGCACAAGGTTAACCCCGTGCTGACCATCCGGCGCGGATTTACCGGCAAAGAAGCGCCCCGGATGGCGCCCCGGTCCCACCAGCCCGGCCAGACGTAAAATATCCACCTGCGTGCCGGGCAGATTGTGCAGCCAGTCTTCCAGCTCTTTCAGTACCCGACCGCTGGCGGTCACCGGACGGCGCTCGGTGTTCTCCTTCGCCGTACCGTCGATATCGCCATAGACGGAGGTCGAGCTGGTAAAAATGATACGCGGAATATGATGCGCCAGGGCACTGTCGACAATCTCCTGCACCGCCTGCAAGTAAAACGTCTCGCCCGGCCCGCTGCGTCGCGCCGGTAAGGTTATGACCAGCGCATCCACATTCATCAGTTCGTCCAGCTCGTCGGTATCGCAGATAAGCTCGGGTTCGAGGCGCAGCTCGACACCGTCAATGCCGCACATGCGTGCCGCTTCAACCCCATCTCGGGTGGTCTTACTCCCTGTCACCTGCCAGCCTTTCGCGGCTAATGACATCGCCAGCGGCATTCCTAACCACCCTAACCCGACAATCGCGACCTTTTTCATGTACATTCTCCGCTTAACTACCCCTGTTATAAGGCTACGCCAGCCTGGTGGAACGCACAATTCATACCATCAATATGAAATGAATTAATGATCAAAAAAAGCCCTTGCTTTATGGCGTATAACTGGTTTAGGTTAAAAGACATCAAATGCATAAGCATTCAACGAGAATTTATATGACACGCGTTCCTTTTAAAAACCACCATCATCACCATCATCCTGACTAGTCTTTCAGGCGATGTGTGCTGGAAGACGTTTGGATCTTCCAGTGGTGCATGAACGCATGAAAAAGCCCCCGGAAGATCATCTTCCGGGGGCTTTTTTTTGGACCGCATTCAGACAGGTTAAAACAGGTTAACGAGGAACACAGAATGTTAGATAACTCACGTTTACGCATAGCTATTCAGAAATCAGGCCGTTTAAGCGACGATTCACGCGAACTGCTGGCACGCTGCGGGATTAAAATCAACCTGCACACCCAGCGCCTGATTGCCCTGGCTGAAAATATGCCGATCGACATTCTGCGCGTACGTGATGACGATATCCCGGGCCTGGTGATGGATGGCGTCGTTGACCTCGGTATCATCGGCGAAAACGTACTGGAAGAAGAGCTATTAACCCGCCGCGCGCAGGGCGAAGATCCGCGCTACTTTACCCTGCGTCGTCTGGACTTCGGCGGCTGCCGCCTGTCGCTGGCCACGCCGGTCGATGAAGCCTGGGACGGCCCGGCCGCGCTGAACGGCAAACGTATCGCCACCTCTTATCCTCACCTGCTGAAGCGTTACCTCGATCAAAAAGGCGTGCAGTTCAAATCCTGTCTGCTGAACGGCTCCGTTGAAGTGGCGCCGCGCGCGGGCCTGGCCGATGCCATCTGTGACCTCGTCTCTACCGGTGCCACGCTGGAAGCGAACGGCCTGCGCGAAGTGGAGGTGATTTACCGCTCCAAAGCGTGCCTTATCCAGCGCGACGGTGAGATGGCAGAGGCCAAACAGCAGCTCATCGATAAACTGCTGACCCGCATTCAGGGCGTGATTCAGGCGCGTGAATCCAAATACATCATGATGCATGCGCCAACCGAGCGTCTCGAGGAAGTCATTGCCCTGCTGCCGGGCGCAGAGCGCCCCACCATTCTGCCGCTGGCGGGTGACCAGCAGCGCGTGGCGATGCACATGGTCAGCAGCGAAACCCTGTTCTGGGAAACCATGGAAAAACTGAAGGCGCTGGGCGCAAGCTCCATTCTGGTGCTGCCAATTGAGAAGATGATGGAGTAACGACCATGAGCTTTAACACAATCATCGACTGGAATAGCTGTAGCGACGCGCAACGGCGCGAACTGCTGATGCGCCCGGCCATCTCCGCCTCGGAGAGCATCACCCGCACCGTGGCGGAGATCCTCGATAACGTCAAGGCCCGTGGCGATGACGCCCTGCGTGAATACAGCGCGAAGTTTGACAAGACGGAAGTCGGCGCTTTACAGGTTACCGAGCAGGAAATCATTGATGCCAGCAATCGTCTGGGTGATGACATCAAGCAGGCGATGGCCGTCGCGGTGAAAAATATAGATACCTTCCACACCGCGCAGACATTGCAGACGGTGGATGTGGAAACCCTGCCCGGCGTGCGCTGCCAGCAGGTGACGCGCCCGGTGGCGTCCGTCGGCCTGTATATTCCCGGCGGCTCCGCCCCACTGTTTTCGACCGTATTAATGCTGGCTACCCCGGCGCGCATTGCCGGCTGTCAGAACGTGGTGCTCTGCTCTCCGCCACCGATCGCCGATGAGATCTTATACGCGGCAAAACTCTGCGGCGTGCAGGCGGTGTATAAAGTCGGCGGCGCGCAGGCGATTTCCGCCCTGGCGTTTGGGACCGAATCCATTCCAAAAGTCGACAAAATTTTTGGTCCGGGCAACGCGTATGTGACCGAAGCGAAGCGCCAGGTCAGCCAGCGTCTGGACGGCGCGGCCATTGATATGCCTGCCGGTCCGTCTGAGGTGCTGGTGATTGCCGACAGCGGCGCCACGCCGGATTTCGTCGCCTCTGACCTGCTCTCGCAGGCCGAGCACGGGCCGGACTCACAGGTGATTTTACTGACGCCGGATGCCGACATGGCAAAACGCGTGGGCGAAGCCGTTGAGCGCCAGCTAGCCGACCTGCCCCGCGCGGAAACAGCGCGTCAGGCGCTGTCTGCCAGCCGCCTGATTGTGGCCCGCGATCTCGACCAGTGCATCGCCATCTCTAATCAGTACGGCCCCGAGCACCTGATCATTCAGACCCGCAACGCGCGCGATCTGGTCGACAGCATTACCAGCGCAGGCTCGGTATTCCTCGGCGACTGGTCGCCGGAATCGGCCGGGGATTACGCCTCCGGCACCAACCACGTGCTGCCGACGTATGGCTATACCTCAACCTGCTCCAGCCTGGGGCTGGCGGATTTCCAGAAGCGCATGACCGTGCAGGAACTCTCCCGCGAAGGGTTTGCCTCGCTGGCGTCGACCATTGAAACCCTTGCCGCCGCCGAGCGCCTGGCTGCCCACAAAAATGCCGTGACGCTGCGCGTTGCCGCCCTGAAGGAGCAAGCATGAACATCGAAGAATTAGCCCGCGAAAATGTCCGTCGCCTGACGCCCTATCAGTCTGCGCGTCGTCTGGGCGGGAACGGCGACGTCTGGCTGAACGCCAACGAATATCCCACGGCGGTGGCCTTTGAGCTGTCGCAGCAGACGCTGAACCGCTACCCGGAGTGTCAGCCGAAAACGGTGATCGAGAACTACGCGCAGTACGCGGGCGTGAAGCCTGAGCAGGTGCTGGTCAGCCGCGGGGCGGATGAAGGGATCGAGCTGTTGATACGCGCGTTCTGCGAGCCGGGTAAAGATGCGGTGATGTACTGCCAGCCGACCTACGGCATGTACAGCGTCAGCGCCGAAACCTTCGGCGTGGCCTGCCGCAACGTGCAGGCCCTGGACAACTGGCAGCTGGATTTGCAGGGCATCGCCAATAACCTCGACGGGGTGAAGGTGGTGTTTGTCTGTAGCCCGAACAACCCGACCGGGCAGATTATCAATCCGCAGGATATTCGTGCCCTGCTGGAAATGACGCGCGGCAAAGCGCTGGTCGTGGCCGACGAAGCCTATATTGAGTTCTGTCCGCAGGCCACGCTTGCTGGCTGGCTTGAAGAGTATCCGCATCTCGTCGTGCTGCGTACCCTGTCGAAAGCATTCGCCCTCGCAGGCCTTCGATGCGGGTTTACGCTGGCGAATAAAGCGGTTATCGACCTGCTGCTGAAAGTGATCGCCCCGTATCCGCTCTCGACGCCGGTTGCCGATATTGCGGCACAGGCGCTGGCCCCGCAGGGCATCAGCGCGATGCGCGAGCGGGTGGCGCAGATCCTGGAAGAGCGTCAGTATCTTGTTGATGCCCTGAAAGCGATTCCGTGCGTGGAGCAGGTGTTCGAGTCGGAAACCAACTACATCCTGGTACGCTTCACCGCCTCAAGCGCGATATTTAAATCGTTGTGGGATCAGGGCATTATCTTACGAGACCAGAATAAACAACCTACCCTGAGCGGCTGCCTGCGTATTACCGTCGGCACCCGCGCGGAGAGCCAGCGCGTGATTGACGCCCTGAAAGCGGAGAAAGTATGAGTCAGAAGTATCTCTTTATCGATCGTGACGGCACCCTCATATCGGAGCCACCCAGCGATTATCAGGTCGATCGTTTCGACAAGCTGGCGTTTGAACCCGACGTGATCCCGGTGCTGCTGAAGCTTCAGCAAGCGGGCTATAAGCTGGTGATGATCACCAACCAGGATGGTCTGGGCACCGACAGTTTCCCGCAGGCAGACTTTGACGGCCCGCACAACCTGATGATGCAGGTACTGACCTCTCAGGGCATCGCCTTCGACGAGGTCCTGATCTGCCCGCACATGCCTGCCGACGAATGCGACTGCCGTAAGCCAAAAGTGAAGCTTGTTGAGCGCTATCTGGCGGAAGAGGCGCTGGATAAAGCCAACAGCTATGTGATTGGCGATCGCGTCACGGACATCACGCTGGCGGAAAATATGGGCATTGCGGGCCTGCGCTACAGCCGGGACGCGCTTAGCTGGGCGATGATTGGCGAGCAGCTGACCAAACGCGACCGCTATTCGCACGTGGAACGCAACACGAAAGAGACGCAGATCGACGTGAAGGTCTGGCTCGATCGCGAAGGCGGTAGCAAGATCCACACCGGCGTCGGTTTCTTCGACCACATGCTGGATCAAATCGCCACCCACGGCGGCTTCCGCATGGAGATCGCCGTTAAGGGCGACCTGTATATCGACGATCACCACACCGTAGAAGATACCGGCCTGGCGCTGGGCGAAGCCCTGAAGCTGGCGCTCGGCGACAAGCGCGGCATCAACCGCTTTGGATTTGTCCTGCCGATGGACGAATGCCTGGCGCGCTGCGCGATGGATATCTCCGGGCGTCCGCACCTGGAATACAAAGCCGACTTTACCTACCAGCGCGTGGGCGATCTCAGCACCGAAATGGTGGAGCACTTCTTCCGCTCGCTTTCTTACACCATGGGCCTGACGCTGCACCTGAAAACCAAAGGCAAAAACGATCACCACCGCGTCGAGAGCCTGTTCAAAGCCTTTGGCCGTACCCTGCGCCAGGCGATCCGCGTTGAAGGTGATGCCCTTCCCTCGTCGAAAGGAGTGCTGTAATGAACGTGGTGATTCTGGATACCGGATGCGCCAACCTGAACTCCGTACGGTCGGCGATTATGCGCCACGGCTACGAGCCGGTAGTGAGCCGTGACCCGGACGTGGTGCTGCGCGCGGATAAACTTTTTCTGCCGGGCGTGGGCACCGCTCAGGCGGCAATGGATCAGATCCACGCGCGCGAGCTGGTGGATCTCATCAAAGCCTGTACTCAACCGGTGCTGGGCATTTGCCTCGGCATGCAGCTGCTTGGTCGCCGCAGCGAAGAGAACAACGGCGTTGATTTGCTGGGCATTATAGAAGAAGACGTGCCGAAAATGACCGACCACGGCCTGCCACTGCCGCACATGGGCTGGAACCGCGTTTACCCGAAGGCGGGCAACAGGCTGTTCCAGGGTATTGAAGACGGCGCGTACTT
This sequence comes from Enterobacter genomosp. S, assembly GCF_001631805.1. Taxonomy (NCBI): domain Bacteria; kingdom Pseudomonadati; phylum Pseudomonadota; class Gammaproteobacteria; order Enterobacterales; family Enterobacteriaceae; genus Enterobacter; species Enterobacter genomosp. S. Next base: position 200,629 of record NZ_LVVA01000012.1, read on the forward strand.
CTACTTCGTCCACAGCTACGCCATGCCCGTGAATACCTACACCATCGCCCAGTGCAATTACGGCGAGGCGTTCACCGCCGCGGTGCAAAAAGATAACTTTTACGGCGTGCAGTTTCACCCGGAACGCTCTGGCGCCGCCGGCGCGCAGCTGCTGAAAAATTTCCTGGAGATGTGATGATAATTCCCGCTTTAGATTTGATTGACGGCACGGTTGTTCGTCTCCATCAGGGCGATTACGGGCAGCAGCGCGACTACGGCAACGACCCGCTGACGCGATTACAGGCTTACGCCGCCGAGGGCGCTGAGGTGTTGCACCTGGTCGATCTCACCGGCGCGAAAGATCCGGCGAAGCGCCAGATCCCACTGCTCAAAAAGCTGGTGGCTGGCGTCGACGTCCCGGTGCAGGTGGGCGGCGGCGTACGTACGGAAGCCGATGTTGCAGCTTTACTGGACGCGGGCGTAGCGCGCGTGGTGGTCGGCTCGACTGCCGTAAAAGATCCTGAAATGGTCAAGGGCTGGTTCCGCCGCTTCGGTGCGGATGCGCTGGTGCTGGCGCTGGATGTGCGCATCGACGAGCAGGGCAACAAGCAGGTCGCGGTCAGCGGCTGGCAGGAAAACTCCGGCGTCACGCTGGAAGAGCTGGTCGAAATTTATCTCCCCGTGGGGCTGAAGCACGTGCTATGCACGGATATTTCACGCGATGGTACGCTCGCAGGCTCGAACGTCTCGCTGTATGAAGAGGTTTGCGCGCGTTATCCGCAGGTGGCGTTTCAGTCCTCTGGCGGTATCGGCGACCTGGCGGATATCGCCGCTCTGCGCGGAACCGGCGTGCGCGGCGTGATCGTAGGCCGTGCGCTGCTTGAAGACAAATTTACGGTGAAGGAGGCGATTCAATGCTGGCAAAACGGATAATTCCCTGCCTGGACGTGCGCGACGGTCAGGTTGTGAAAGGCGTGCAGTTCCGCAACCACGAGATCATTGGCGACATTGTTCCGCTGGCTAAACGCTATGCCGATGAAGGCGCAGACGAGCTGGTATTTTACGATATCACCGCCTCCAGCGATGGCCGCGTGGTGGACAAAAGCTGGGTGGCGCGCGTGGCAGAGGTAATTGATATTCCCTTCTGCGTGGCGGGCGGGATTAAATCCGCTGACGATGCGGCGAAAATTCTCTCTTTCGGTGCAGACAAAATTTCCATTAACTCCCCTGCCCTGGCCGACCCGGAGCTGATTACGCGTCTGGCGGATCGCTTTGGCGTGCAGTGCATCGTCGTGGGGATCGACACCTGGTTTGATGCCGCGACGGGCAAATATCACGTCAACCAGTACACCGGCGACGAAAGCCGCACGCGCGTAACCCAGTGGGAGACGCTGGACTGGGTGCAGGAAGTGCAACAACGCGGCGCGGGTGAGATTGTGCTGAACATGATGAACCAGGACGGCGTACGTAACGGTTACGACCTGGAGCAGCTGAAAAAAGTGCGTGCGGTGTGCCAGGTGCCGCTGATTGCCTCCGGCGGCGCGGGCACCATGGAACACTTCCTGGAAGCCTTCCGCGATGCGAACGTGGACGGCGCGCTGGCGGCCTCCGTGTTCCACAAACAGATTATCAATATTGGTGAGTTAAAAACGTACCTGGCCGACCAGGGCGTGGAGATCAGGGTATGCTAACAGAGCAACAACAGGCGCAGCTGGACTGGGAAAAAACTGACGGATTACTGCCGGTGGTTGTACAACATGCCGTCTCAGGCGAAGTGCTGATGCTGGGATACATGAACCAGGAGGCGCTGGCGAAAACCATCGACAGCGGCAAGGTGACGTTTTTCTCGCGCACCAAACAGCGCCTGTGGACGAAAGGGGAAACCTCGGGTCACTTCCTGAACGTGGTCAGCATGACGCCAGATTGCGACAACGACACCCTGCTGGTACTGGTCAACCCGATTGGGCCAACTTGCCATAAAGGCACCAGCAGCTGCTTCGGCGAGGCGAGCCACCAGTGGCTGTTCCTCTATCAGCTGGAACAATTGCTGGCAGAGCGTAAATCTGCGGATCCTGAGAGCTCCTATACGGCGAAGCTGTACGCCAGCGGCACCAAACGGATTGCGCAGAAAGTGGGTGAGGAAGGCGTTGAAACGGCGCTGGCGGCCACCGTGCATGACCGTGAGGAGCTGACGAACGAAGCGTCTGATTTGATGTATCATCTGCTGGTGCTGCTTCAGGACCAGGAGCTGGATTTAACGACGGTGATTGAGAATTTGCGGAAACGGCATAAATAAAAAAGACCGGGGAAACCCGGTCTTTTTTTGTGTGTAAATCAGGCTCTTGGTTTGTAGTTTCTCAGCGCGTTACGGCCAAGGACGACACCAGAACCGATAATCCCACCGAGGAGAACGGCAAGGATGAGGGTAATAGCAATTTTCGGGCTGTCGCGTCGGATAGGCAGATTTGGCTTCATAACGTAACGATAGACGTGAATAGTCTCTGGGTTAACGTTGAGGTTCTGAATATCCAGTAAATTCTGTTTGGTTTGGTAGTAAGCGCCTGAGAACACCAGCGGGCGAGACGCTTCGTTATCAACCATTGATTTAAGCGCTACGGTACCTAACAGGAACATGGTTTCCTGAGTAACATCCTGAGTCTGCTGAAGCTGCGGTGTGCTGATCTTCGCAGCTTCTGCGTTCTTCAGCGCCTCGGTAATCTGCTTGATACGCAGGTCTTTTTGCTCCTGAGCGACTTTCTCCTGGTTCTGGAGGGAGTCGTTCAAGGTGGTGATCTGCTGCTTGAGGTTATCTCTGAGGTCAAGCGTCAATTCTTTTGCCGTCTGCTCGTCAACCTGCTGAATGTACTGAGCCAACTGCTTTTGAGCGGCTTCAGCGGATTCACCTTGATAGCTTACGGTTAAAGGCAAACTTTGTCCTTTAACGGTAGGTTCAATAGTCAGTTTTTCCGGATCTTCCTGATTCTCCAGCGCCTGAGCTAATGCCGAGAAAGAGGAATTGAAACGTCCAATAGCACGATTCTGAATGTCCAACATTGAAGGAGCTGCCCCGCCATAAAGGATATTCAATGCATTGGCATAGGTGGCAATTTGAGCCGCATCAGGCTGGGCTATGATGGCAGATGACGTCCATTTCTCTTTAGCTACAGTGATGTAAACCCCAGCAAGAACGATAAAAGCAGCAATAAAAGCCCCTATCACCCACTTACCACGCCACAGCTGTAACATTACATCAAGTAAATCAATTTGCTCCGGGTCATTGTTACGTGCGACCAGGTTATTGTTGTTTTGCGTCATACAATCCCTAACAGATGAAAAAGGGCAAAAATAATCTTGTTCCCTTAGTGTATCTGTTGCTGCGGAATTTTCTATAAGAATCCGATGAGTTATATCGGAAAGATGGGTTATGTAAGTTCAAGGCGACGCGCTATCATAGTCGGATTCTGATGTCTGGGGCATCAACAAGAACACTGTGAATGAGGGAAGCTATGAAAATTCTGGTAACTGGCGCGGCGGGCTTTATCGGTTCTCATGTCAGCAAGCGCCTGCTTGATGCAGGACATAAGGTTGTTGGAATTGATAACCTGAATGATTATTATGACCCTAACCTCAAGCTCGCTCGCCTCGAACTGCTCAAATCCGAGAATTTCACCTTCCACAAGCTGGACTTAGCGGACCGCGAAGGCATGGCTGCGCTTTTCGCTACTGAGAAATTTGATCGCGTGATCCATCTTGCCGCCCAAGCGGGCGTGCGTTACTCGCTGGAAAACCCGCATGCCTACGCGGATGCTAACCTGGTAGGTCACCTGAACGTGCTGGAAGGCTGTCGCCACAACAAGGTTCAACATCTTCTGTATGCGTCATCCAGCTCTGTATACGGGCTCAACCGTAAGATGCCGTTTTCTACTGACGACTCCGTGGACCACCCGGTATCCCTGTATGCGGCAACCAAAAAAGCTAACGAGCTGATGTCGCATACCTATTCGCATCTGTACAACCTGCCGACCACTGGCCTGCGCTTCTTTACCGTCTACGGCCCGTGGGGACGCCCGGATATGGCGCTGTTCAAATTCACCAAAGCCATGATTGAAGGCAACAGCATCGACGTATACAACTACGGTAAGATGAAACGTGACTTCACCTATATCGATGATATTGCAGAGGCAATTATTCGCTTGCAGGACGTCATTCCTCAGGCCGATGCCGACTGGACAGTCGAAACCGGTTCGCCGGCAACCAGCTCTGCCCCGTATCGCGTATATAACATCGGTAACAGTTCACCTGTCGAACTGATGGATTACATCACCGCGCTTGAAGAGGCGCTGGGCAAAGAAGCGGTGAAAAATATGATGCCGATCCAGCCGGGTGACGTACTGGAGACCAGTGCGGATACTAAAGCGCTGTACGACGTCATTGGGTTTAAACCACAGACCTCCGTGAAAGAAGGCGTGAAAAACTTCGTCGACTGGTACCGCAACTTCTATAACGTTTAAAACAAAAAACCCGGCAAAATGCCGGGTTTTTTGTATCACCGTTTTACTCAGTCACTGCCGAACAAATCGCGCGTATAGACTTTATCTTTCACGTCCGCGAGCTCTTCCGCCATGCGGTTAGAGATAATCACGTCCGCTTCTTTCTTGAACGCATCCAGATCGCGAATGACGCGAGAGTGGAAGAACTCGTCTTCCTGCATCGCCGGTTCATAAATAATGACCTGCACGCCCTTCGCCTTAATACGCTTCATGATCCCCTGAATGGAAGAGGCGCGGAAGTTATCGGAACCGCTCTTCATGATCAGGCGATACACGCCCACCACTTTCGGCTGACGCGCGAGAATGGAATCCGAGATGAAATCTTTACGCGTGCGGTTCGCGTCTACAATAGCAGAAATCAGGTTGTTCGGGACCGCCTGATAGTTTGCCAGCAGCTGCTTGGTATCTTTTGGCAGGCAGTAACCGCCGTAGCCAAATGAAGGGTTGTTGTAATGGTTACCGATACGCGGGTCAAGACACACGCCTTCGATGATCTGACGGGTGTTCAGACCTAAGCTCTCAGCATAGCTGTCCAGCTCGTTGAAGTAAGCCACGCGCATGGCCAGATAGGTATTAGCGAAAAGCTTAATCGCCTCTGCCTCAGTGGAATCGGTGAACAGCACCGGAATATCTTTTTTGATTGCGCCTTCCTGAAGTAATGCAGCAAAACGCTCCGCACGCTCGGAACGCTCGCCAATCACGATACGGGATGGGTGCAGGTTATCGTATAACGCCCTGCCCTCGCGGAGAAATTCCGGCGAGAAGAAGACATTATCAATACCCAACTCTTCTTTAATCGATTTGGTGAAGCCCACTGGAATCGTCGACTTGATGATCATCACTGCGTTAGGGTTGATTTCCGTAACGTCTTTAATCACCGCTTCAACGGTAGAGGTATTGAAGTAGTTGGTTTTAGGATCGTAGTCTGTAGGGGTGGCAATGATGACGAAATCCGCATCGCGGTATGCGTCTTCTTTGTCCGTGGTAGCGCGGAAGTTCAGCGATTTGGTCGCCAGGTATTCTTCAATCTCTTTATCGACGATTGGGGACTTTTTTTGGTTAAGCATGTCCACTTTTGCCTGCACGATATCCAGCGCAACCACTTCATGGTTCTGTGCAATCAGGATACCGTTTGAAAGACCAACATAGCCTGTTCCGGAGATGGTTATTTTCATTTGTTTGACTTCTACACGTTTGAGTTTTTGATAGCCATAAAACGGCCACCACAATGATTAACTAGGAGTTTTTTAGCGCTAATACTCATTCACTGTCAAGGTTTCAGGATTTTTGAAAAATGTTTTTGCTCACCAAAACGGCTTATCGCCACACTAAACAAAGCACCTGTTTTTCAGCGACAATAAGACCTTAAAGGACACTTGGCAGTCATCAAATGAATAATGCTTACTGCGTCAAATCAGACTAATCCCTTGGTCAGATTCAGCAAATATTGACCATATCCGGTCTTCTTCAGTGGCTCAGCAAGCACACGAAGTTGTTCAGCATTGATAAAACCTCGACGGAATGCGATCTCTTCAGGGCAAGAAACCTTGAGACCCTGTCGCTCTTCGATAGTGGCAATAAAATTGCTCGCCTCGATCATACTTTGATGCGTTCCGGTATCCAGCCAGGCGTAACCGCGTCTCATCATCGCGACGGACAATCGTCCCTGCTGCATATAGATGCGATTGATGTCGGTAATTTCCAGTTCACCACGATCGGACGGGCTTAAACTTTTGGCCATCTCAATAACATCGTTGTCGTAAAAATAGAGACCGGTTATTGCATAATTACTCTTGGGCTGTTGAGGTTTTTCCTCAAGGCCAATCGCGGTACCGTCTTTATCAAACTCAACGACGCCATAGCGTTCGGGGTCGCTGACGTGATAGGCGAAGACGGTCGCCCCCTCTTGCTGGCTTGCAGCGCCTTCAAGCAGGCGAGGAAGATCATGTCCGTAGAAAATGTTATCGCCTAATACCAACGCACAATTATCCTCACCGATGAACTCTTCACCCAGAATAAACGCCTGAGCAAGGCCATCCGGGCTCGGCTGCACTTTGTACTGGATATGCAATCCCCACTGGCTACCGTTTCCGAGCAGTTGCTCAAAACGGGGAGTGTCCTGAGGCGTGCTGATAATCAGAATATCCCGTATACCTGCCAGCATGAGCGTAGAGAGCGGATAATAGATCATTGGCTTATCGTAAATTGGCAACAATTGCTTACTTACGGCCATTGTGACGGGATAAAGACGTGTACCCGATCCGCCAGCTAATATAATACCTTTACGTTTCTTCATTCAGTTCCGCTCCCCATAATTTTGCTCAATCCAGCTCTTATAGGCGCCGCTTTTCACGTTCGAAACCCACTCCTGGTTATTCAAATACCACTCAACCGTTTTACGAATGCCGCTGTCAAAGGTTTCCACAGGAGTCCATCCGAGCTCGTCGCTAATTTTATGGGCATCAATTGCATAACGTCTGTCGTGTCCAGGACGGTCCGCCACATAGGTAATTTGCGCGCGGTAAGATGTTTCTTTCGGTACCATTTCGTCTAACAGATCGCAAATGGTCTCGACGACCTCAATATTTTTTTTCTCGTTATGGCCGCCGATATTATACGTTTCTCCCGGTTTACCCTTGGTCAGAACTGTATACAGCGCACGAGCATGATCCTCAACGTATAACCAGTCACGGATCTGATCGCCCTTACCGTAAATCGGTAATGATTTATTTTCCAGCGCATTCAAAATGACGAGAGGAATCAGCTTTTCAGGAAAGTGGAAGGGTCCGTAGTTATTTGAACAATTCGTTACAATCCCGGGTAAACCATAGGTGCGTATCCAGGCACGAACTAAATGATCGCTGGACGCTTTTGACGCTGAATAAGGGCTACTTGGCTGGTATGCACTTTTTTCGGTAAACAGCGGTAAAGGGGAAGAATCATGACATTCATCGGGATGAGGCAGATCGCCGTAAACTTCATCAGTTGAAATGTGATGGAAACGGAAGGTAGATTTTGCTGCCTCGTCCAGTGAAGACCAGTAAGCACGGCTTGTTTCTAACAGGATATACGTGCCAACGATATTGGTTTCAATAAACGCAGCGGGCCCGGTAATAGAACGATCGACATGGCTCTCGGCAGCCAAGTGCATTACCGCATCAGGCTGATGGGTAGCAAAAATACGCGCCATTGCCTCTTTATCACATATATCTGCATGCTCAAAAACATAGCGCTCGCTATCGCTCACTTCATGCAAGGATTCCAGATTACCGGCATAGGTCAATTTATCAACGTTAACAACGCTATCCCGAGTATTGCTAATAATATGTCGGATAACCGCGGAACCGATAAAACCGGCGCCTCCAGTAACGAGAATTTTCACGCAATCTATTCCATTAAACAGTAGGTGGACAGGCAAGATAAAAAAGCCCGGTATCGCTACCGGGCTTGATGGCATGGCTAACCGTATATTAATCCAGCCATTCGGTGTGGAACACACCTTCTTTATCGGTACGCTTATAGGTGTGCGCACCGAAGTAGTCGCGCTGTGCCTGAATCAGGTTTGCTGGCAGTACGGCAGCACGATAGCTGTCGTAGTACGCCACCGCAGCGGAGAAGGTCGGAACCGGAATACCGTTCTGCACGGCGTACGCAACAACATCACGCAGCGCCTGCTGATAGTCGTCTGCAATCTGCTTGAAGTAAGGCGCCAGCAGAAGGTTGGCGATGCCCGCATTCTCAGTATACGCATCGGTGATTTTTTGCAGGAACTGTGCGCGAATGATGCAGCCGGCACGGAAGATCTTCGCGATCTCACCGTAGTTCAGATCCCAGTTGTTCTCATCTGACGCTGCGCGCAGCTGAGAGAAGCCCTGCGCGTAAGAGACGATTTTACCCAGGTACAGTGCACGACGGACTTTTTCTACGAACTCCGCTTTATCACCAGCGGGTTTAGCCTGCGGGCCGGACAGCACTTTGGATGCCGCAACGCGCTGCTCTTTCAGAGAAGAGATATAACGCGCGAAGACGGATTCCGTGATAAGGGACAGCGGCTCGCCCAGATCCAGAGAGCTCTGACTGGTCCATTTACCGGTGCCTTTGTTCGCCGCTTCATCCAGAATCACATCAACCAGGTATTTACCCTCTTCATCTTTCTTGGTGAAGATATCTTTGGTGATGTCGATCAGGTAGCTATTCAGCTCGCCTTTATTCCACTCGGTGAAGGTCTCTGCGAGTTCCTCGTTGGAGAGATTCAGGCCACCTTTCAGCAGGGAGTATGCCTCAGCAATCAGCTGCATATCGCCGTATTCGATGCCGTTGTGAACCATCTTCACATAATGACCAGCACCGTCAGGACCGATGTAGGTTACGCACGGCTCGCCATCTTCAGCAACTGCCGCGATTTTGGTCAGGATTGGCGCGACCAGTTCGTACGCTTCTTTCTGACCGCCAGGCATGATGGATGGACCTTTCAGAGCGCCCTCTTCACCGCCGGATACACCGGTGCCAATGAAGTTGAAGCCTTCAGCAGACAGTTCACGGTTACGACGAATAGTGTCCTGGAAGAAGGTGTTACCGCCATCAATAATGATGTCGCCTTTATCCAGATAAGGTTTAAGGGAGTCGATGGCTGCATCGGTACCTGCACCCGCTTTCACCATTAACAGGATACGACGAGGTGTTTCCAGAGACTCAACGAACTCTTTAACCGTATAGAATGGAACCAGTTTCTTGCCTGGATTCTCAGCGATGACTTCTTCGGTCTTATCACGGGAGCGGTTGAAAACGGAGACGGTATAACCACGGCTTTCGATGTTGAGCGCCAGGTTGCGCCCCATCACTGCCATACCGACAACGCCGATCTGTTGCTTGGACATTACATACTCCTGTCAGGTGTGGTCGCCGCGAATGATAGCGGCTTGGGAATCACTTCTCATAACTCTAAACAATACTAAAGTCGTTATCAAATAATTTCAAAAAGCATTAACTATTTTTTATGATCAAAAGTTACCTGCAAATTTTATTAAATGGCTGTAGCGAACGAGCACTATCACGCGTTATTTATATGGTCAATAAACTCATCATTCTTGAAAAATCGCACTAATTCAAATTTCTTTGGCTGGAAGAAACTTGCATTAATGATTAGATTTTCGAGATCTTCGATATCCCAACAAATCATTGCAAACTCCTTTTCACCCATATACTTAGCAATATCAGACTGATGCTTATCTAAACGATCTAAATTTGGGGCAATGATGATTTTTTTCTCATGATCTAATAGAGAAAATATTGATCCAGCGCCTGCATGACTGATTACAAGATCGTATTTAGAATATTCATTTTCAATAGACTGAATAAATTCAACTTCCTTGTAATTTTTGGTTTCCGGGTTTGACAGGCCATTCGCCTTTTGACACATAAAAAAATGATTGGCCATATGTGGAAGCGCTGAAATTGATGCAATTTGCTTGATAAGTTTATCAAACCGAGTCGTGCCTACGGTCACTAAAATTTTCATAGCACTCCGGAAAATTTGGCTTTTTTATACTGTTTTAAAAGCGTCTTATGCTGCACATAAAACTCATCCGCAATTAAAGACATGATTCTACCAGTGAAGGACTTCGTTTCGAATCTGGACCATGTTTCGAGATGAATTATTTTTGCGCCGACGATATATTTAAAATAAAAAGCGGGAATAAGAGCTACACCGGGTCCCGTTGAAACAACCACTTTTATCCGATGAGTTTTGTGGATCTGTAGGCAGACCTTGATCTGATGTAACTGATTGAAGCGAAGCACACTAGTGAACGTTGAGTATTTATTTCTAAATTCACGAGTGACATAATGCTTATCAGACCACTCTTCCTTAATTTTATAATCTGAGAGACTGATTTTATTTTTATTTATGTCTTCACCAATTCTTTTCATCAATCTATTCATCTGGGCTCGGTGTCCTCCCTCGCCATAAATGAATAAAGCGCTATCCTCTTTGTTCATGTTAAACTGCTTCTCCATTCTTAAAAGCCGTCCTGATCAGGGTTTTAAAATAAGCGTATCTGATTAAATATAAAACCATTAGGAATAAAGACATTATTGGGATAAGATACATCACCGAAATACTAATGAAGTACTGCCATACTAAAAACAATGACAAAATCACAATAAATACAAAAAAGTTAAATATCAATGAGATTTTTTCTTTGCCAAGGAATAAGATTATATTCGACTGAACTAATGATAGTTGTGAAGAGAGAGTAAAAAGCATTACAGGCACAACGATTGCCAATATTTCATTAAAGGTTACGTAGGAAAGCGATAATTTAACATAAAAGATTAATGGCAGAATACTACCAAAGCATACAAGCGCTGATATGATGATAACTTTTTTATTGATCGCTTGATAAACTTTTTCTTCTTTGGACTTAGCACACTCCACCAACTCTCGATAAAAGTAGTTCATGTATGCGCGTGAAAAGACAGATATAATCCCAATTATGCTAATAGTAAGACCCAAAACCGACATTAATTCATCGGGAAGTATCTCTCGCGAAAAGTAAGGTAATAGAAAAACGATTCCTGTAGAAATGAGCCCCACGAAGCCAACATTTAGGGAGAACTTCCATTCCAGTCCATTAAAAGCCTTGCTATCAGATACGGTTATCCACGCTCGCTTAACATATACATGGTAAATAATTTGATTAATGATTGTCGCGATGAAGTAAGCCAGGAAGAAAATATCAAGAGGTTTTAAAGAGACAAGATGTAGTTTGCATAGCAGCATTCCTGCCGCGAAAAGAACCAACGCTAGCGAATCATAAATTAAGCCAGGCAGTGCTTTTTTATAATAAATATAATAATAACGATAGATTTGGTTGATAGCCAGACATGCAAGAGAGCCCGCAAATATTAAAGTATCAATTGAATTTAAGCCTAGCGTTGGAGTCGCCAACGCTAAGGTAATAATAGAGGCTGCTGCAATAGTAAGGAGTAAAACGTAATTAAAGTATTTCATGCTCACTTCAGAGCCGTCTTTAATAAGCGTTGTACCAAGTCCCTGGCCGAGGAAAATCACTGCAACAGTTAAAAATGAATAGTAAACGGCAAAGAGCGCGATGTCTTTTTGGACAAACACAAGAGTCAATAAGAAGAAGATTACAACTCTTGCTGCTCCAGAAGATACAGTATATCCAAGCCAAATCAATTTATTAATTACAGACATTTAAACGCCTCAAGCAGCTTTGTTTGCGCTATTTCTTTCGTATAGCTGTTTAAGACAGTTTGCTGAGCCTGATGAGACATCTCTTGAAGCGTTTGTGATGACATATTGAGCATTTGCTCAATTTTATTTTTATAGTGTCCCTCCTCATAAACAATAAAACCATTTTGGTTATTATCGACAAACTCGTTGAAAGAGGGGATATTACTTAAAAGTGGAATCATCCCCGTAGCCATCGCCTCTAAAGGAACCAATCCGAGGCTTTCACTTTCTGAAGGATAGATCAGCACATCATGTTCCTGAAAAATTTCAGCCAAGCGAACGTGCCCTACGGCAGGCGAAAATTGAATATTTGGTAAATGAGCTGCACTTTTCACTAACGAACTCAGTTCTGGACCATCACCAACAACAGTTAAGTGAATTTTCCCTTTATCGTCGTCGGACAGGTTTTCGATTGCCTGTATTGCCAGATCCACACGTTTACTCTTGATGAGTCGTCCAGCAAAAAGCAGTTTAAGTGGAACACCGAATTCACGGTTTTTGAACGTAAAGAGTTGGGTATTAACGCCGCCAGAGGGGCTTATTGCACATTTAAGTTCATCGAGTTGATACTCTTTTTTGGTAAAGTCCAGATAAGACTTTGAGGGAAACACTATCTTTACCGCATTTTTCAACGCGTTGGAAACAATTGCCTTCTTTATACGAAAGAAAATGCCGCTGGTTCCGTTAAGCCGCTTAACGTCACCACCGTGGACGTGCACCACAACTTTTTTTCTTCTTACGCAATTTCCAATTTTTACCGGCAGATAGCAATGAGACGCATAGTGTAAATAAAGACAATCACTTTTGGTCAAAAGAACTTTAGTCAAAATGGAGATATAAAAAATAAGGTAGTTATAAATTTTAGTAAATTTGCTTTTAGAAATTTTATTAAGAACACATAATTCAATCTCATGTCCATTATTACGCAACGAATCAGCTGCGTTTTTAACGAACCCGCCAAGATATGGCGTATCCGGACCAGGATACATATTACTTATGAGCAAAATTTTCATTCGAAGGCCTTTTCAATAAACAACCAACTATAGTGCTAATCGCTTTAATGATCATTACGCATAAAAAGAATTTAAATGAGATATACATAAACACTTCTAAACCGTCACGCACCCAAAAGAAGCAGTAGCCAATGCAGGTTATAAAGGTGATCTTTATCGTAATCATCCTGGTTTTTTTGGTTACTGCGTCAATGAGTTTTAATGTACTTCCTGTAATAAGTCCCCAAAGCCAAAACCAAGTTGTGCCAAACATAATGATAAAGCTACCTACAATCGTTGGTGATATGGTCAACTGCGTATCCATATTCAGGATATAGGTTGTATAAAAATAGCCGTTATTCAAAAAGTTAATCGGTTTTGACTCCCATAAAAAACGAGGAACAATAATCGCAAACTCATTGAAGAAGGTGGAAAAGTACTGAATATTCCCTGTTTTATCAATATATTCAATAATATCTTTTATTGCATAAATCGGAGAGAAAGAATCCAGCGCGAATGAAATCATGACCGATGAACCAGACAGGATCATACTAATGACATCATCAAGACTGGACCCATAACGTAAAGCACCTAATACAATTAAAGCTACACAGCAACATGCTGATAGTATTGCTATTTCATTTATACGAAGTACTTTTCTCTCATAGGCAAAATAAGTTATAGCAAGAACCGCTGCGCCCATTACATTTCTTGAGCCGCCTATAACGTAGTAATAAACAGAACCGCAGAAAATAGCCAATGCGGTTGCCAATATAAAACGTAGCTTAGATGGCTTACGAAGAAAGAATACAATTGAGGAAGGCACAAATGCGTACATTAGAATAATCGAAAGGCCGCCACCAGAATTTTGTTCAAGACGAGCTTCGTAACCACCGCCAAATGCTACACCATTATTTTTCACATAGATCATCAATGCAAAAATATATAAAATCAGACCACAAACGACAAATATTCTTGAGTTAATGCTTTTGAACCATAAGTTAGATAAGTCATCTGAATGATTATTATACCGTGAGGACACTTTTATTGGTGTTATAAAATACGATAAATGGATTGCGAATAAGCTTAAGAATGAGAACCAGAATACCTGAGTATATCCCTCCTCCAGCGGAATACCCTGTATCCAGACAGAAAGATAATATACAAAATTCACCACAAAGTAGAAAATAGTAAAAACGCGAATATATACGCCTTTTATAAAGTATATGGTGCAAATAATATATAAAAGTGGAAGTAAAAAATACAGAGATGCCATCAATCTGCCTTTAGGTAAAATATTAGCATTACTAATAAAGGGAATGAGCCACAACGCTCAACATGGTCGGGCCACGCTACCGCCCTTGGCTCCTAAGCTACCAACATGCTTATATTCTATAACAAATTTTTGAACGCCGAATACGCAGTTTCGGTTCCTAAAAATATGCGGATAATTGTCTGACGTATCTCGTTTAGAAACAAGCAAAAAGTTATAGACGATCGTACTAAAACGCCCTTGCCTGTGTCAGAAACATTAAAAGGTGGTAGCGTTCTATCCATTCCGAACGCTTACCACCTTAGATTCATACTATGCGGGAGTATACCGAAGGTTTAGTGCTCTTTAAGCAGCTTCTCAATCCGGCTTCTGAACTTCGCCCCTTCCTTCAGGTTACGCAGACCGTAGTTCACAAACGCCTGCATATACCCCATTTTCTTACCACAGTCATAGCTGTCACCGGTCATCAGCATGGCATCAACGGACTGCTTTTTCCCCAGCTCGGCAATCGCATCGGTCAACTGGATACGGTCCCAGGCGCCCGGCTCGGTTTTTTCCAGCTCAGCCCAGATATCCGCATTCAGCACATAACGGCCTACCGCCATCAGGTCGGAGTCCAGGGTCTGCGGCTGATCGGGTTTTTCGATAAACTCAACGATACGGCTCACCTGCCCTTCCGTCTCCAGCGGCTCTTTAGTCTGGATGACAGAGTACTCAGAGAGATCGCCCTTCATACGTTTCGCCAGCACCTGGCTGCGGCCCGTTTCGTTGAAGCGTGCCACCATTGCCGCCAGGTTGTAACGCAGCGGATCGGCAGAGGCGGTATCAATGATGATATCCGGCAGAACCACAATGAACGGGTTATCACCCACCACCGGGCGCGCGCACAGGATGGAGTGTCCCAGGCCCAGCGGCTGTGCCTGACGCACGTTCATGATGGTCACGCCTGGAGGACAGATAGACTGAACTTCCGCCAGAAGCTGACGCTTAACGCGCTGCTCAAGCAGCGCTTCGAGTTCATAAGAGGTGTCGAAGTGGTTCTCTACCGCATTCTTAGAAGAGTGCGTTACCAGAACGATTTCTTTGATCCCCGCAGCAACAATCTCGTCGACGATGTACTGAATCATCGGCTTGTCAACGATCGGCAGCATCTCTTTAGGAATGGCCTTTGTGGCGGGCAACATGTGCATGCCCAGACCCGCTACCGGTATGACTGCTTTCAAATTAATCATTATTTCTTCCACCTTAAAATGGTTGACGAATTATAGCTTTTAAACCTGTTTTCGCCAGCATGTTTTGCCGTAAATATGACGTAATCCTAGGTCACCCCACCACAAATTACAGTAGTTGTAATCTGAATAGATCGCGATTCTGTTCCAGGAATAGTCGCAAAATAGTCTGTGTGATTACCTGTGCGGCAGCGCAAAATTCAACCGTTCCGTATTCACCACATGTTGATCGACCCGATCAATATCCACTGAGCTCTGCCCCTTTTCATTAACCGCGTGAATGTTCGCGAGCGACAGCAGCGTATCGTTTTTAGCCATAAACTTCCCGCGCACGTCTTTGCGCAAGTCGAAGTTCATCTTCAGAGCGGGGCCCGTTGTCGACTCCTGCATCACCTTGATGTTCCGCAAGAAAAGGTGCTGCGGCTTGTTGTGCAGTTCCAGCGTGGCCCGTTGCATCTCAACGTTGGTAATGGCGACAAACGACGTGGCATTGCCTGAAGAAATCTGGATCCCGCGCAGCTTATAGGCAAGCTGTCGGTTATCCAGGCGAATATCGTTAAGCTTGAAGTTTTGCGGTATCGACAGATAATCGCCCTTAATCACGCCATACCCGATTAACATTCCGGCGCTGTTTACCATATCGACATTATCAATAACGAAATTATCACAGCCATAAATAGCTACCGTCGCGTTATCAATTCCGGCCTTTTTACTGAAGTCAGGAGTGATATTGCTGGCCTTGATATTGCGGATCACAAAATGTTTACCGTTTTCGACATGGACAAGCTGCCGACAGTTGCTGCCGGTGATATTTGCCACCACAAAGTTTTTAACGGTCTGTTTTTCCGGATAGTCGTTATCGTAGGTGCTGCCGGCAAGCCCAATACCTATGCCCCAGTTGATCTTGCCGTTGGTACAGTTGATGTTATCGATGACATGGTCAGAGATCAGGATGTTGCGGTCATTAATGGCCACGTTCCACTCTATCGCATCACCCTGCAAGTGGCTGAACTTACTGTTGGTAATGCGCGCGCCGTCCACCTGATTATGGAATCCCTGCCGCAGAATGGCGTAGTTCGCCTGGCTGACGGTGAGGCGATCGATAAGCAGGTTACGCATCACTCTCGGCTTTTTGCCGCCAATGTAGATCTGGGTGACGGGGCCGAAGCCACTCATCGCCAGCCCTTTAATGACGCAGTCGGAGCCACGCACGTCCAGCGTGATGTTATGCGTGCGCCCTTCTCCTTCCCCAATAACCTTGCAGCCTTCCTGGAGCACAAACCGCCCGCGCCCGTTGCCCTTCAGCGCGCCGCGGATCAGCAGAGTTTTGCCATCAGGAATAAAGATGCCGGTATTGATGTTTTCACAGGTTAACCCGGCGGGAACAACAACGGTATCGCCCTCGGTAAAGGCCTGCTTAAAGGCGGCGATCCAGTCGTGATTGTTGTAGCGATCGACAGAAACCGTCCTCCCGATCGCCGCCCGCGCAGCGCGGGGCGACAACAGCGGCATGGCGGCCAGGACGGATAAAGACGAGACAAATCGGCGTCGGGTAATCTTTTTCAGCATACAACCTCAGCGTTACAGCGTTTGCAGCAGGCTCGCTAACTGGCGATTAATCACCTGCTGATTGAATTCTGCTTCAACTTTTTGCCGCGCATTTTCCAGCACGGGGATCAGCGTCTGCCGATCGATATTACTGAACGCGGCCAGACGGTCCGCCAGCGCCAGCGCGTTGTTTTCGGGGACCAGCCAGCCGGAATGCTCAGAGGTGATCAGCTCCGGTATCCCGCTGTGCAGCGTCGAAACCACCGGAATGCCGACCGCCATCGCCTCCATCAACGCCACGGGAATGCCTTCCATATCACCGTCGGCACCGGTTACGGAGGGCAGCAGAAACACATCCGCGTCATCAAGCATGGCCTTCACTTCGTGGCTCGGCTTAAAGCCGGGCATCTCGACCACGTCTTCCAGCTGATACTGCTCAATCAGCGTGCGCAGACGACGCTCCCACGGTCCGATACCCAGGATGCGGTAGTGGAAGTCCACGCCGCGCGCCTTCAGCTGGCGACAGGCCTCGATGGCCACGTGCAGCCCTTTCTTTTCGGTCAGACGGGCCACAGAGATAATTTGCAGCGGCTTGCCCGGCACCTTGACCGGTCGCTGGGTGAAGCGTTCCATGTCCACGCCCATGCGTGAAACGGTGATTTTCTCGCTCGGGCAGCCCATGGTTTTCAGGCGTCCGGCCCACAGATCGCTTATCGGCAGCATCATGTCGCCACGGCGAAACAGCTGCTGATATTCCGGCGTGTAGTGGTTCAGCACTTCCCGGCTGGAGATGTCGATACCGTGGAAAATGGTGGCGATTTTGCCCTCAATCACCCCCAGCTCACGCAGTTTCGCGGCGGTTACGCCTGCCGGTCCGAAGTGGGCGATAAATACGTCGGCGCGGTAAGGCTGGGCCGTTTGCCCGCAAATGGCGGAGAGGATCAGGTTGCGGGCCTCCGCCCCGTAGCGCGACATATTCAGCGCCCGCCAGGTCGACGCGCGATGCAGGCCGCGCAGCGTCTGGCCGGCGCGATGGCGCAGTTTGTTCATCCGTCCGGCGGGTTCGTCCTGCAACCAGCGGGTTTTCGCCTCCAGCCCATACTGGGTATACGCTGCATGGGTGTTCTGCGTATCGCCCTTTTGCAGGGCGATAATCTCCACGTCATATCCCATATCGATAAACGCGGTGATTTGGTTCAGCACGAAAGTTTCAGACGACAGCGGGAATTTCAGTAAGAAGAAACCAACCTTCATTTCCCCTCCCGGACGCGGTCGAGGACGGATTTCACCATCCCAATGCCTTTTTCGCGTTCGGCTTTTACCGCCACCGCCAGACGCGCGTTGATCGCAGGCAGCTGGCCGAGCGTGTCGCCCACCATTGCACCCAGCGATCCGTCCAGCAGATGACGAATATCAACGGCCATTTCCGGCATACCGAGCTGCTGCATAATGCCCGCGGACTTGTGCTCGTAGTTGATGGCGATGGCCGGCGTGCCGAAGTTCATCGAGATAATCGCCGAGTGCAGACGCGTGCCCACGGTCAGGTCGCAGGCGGAGAGCAGCTTGCCCATCTCCAGGTCGTTCAGCTCGTCCATCACCACGTGATAGCGGGACGGATCGTTCACCAGGTTGCGCAGGTTCAGCGCCACCATGCGGTCATCCTTGTTGTAGCTGTCGATACCGGTACAGGTGGAAAGCGCCAGCACCTGGTAACCGCTGTCCAGCACGCGGTTGACTACGTCGGCAAAGGCTTTTTCGTACGCCGCCTGGGTCGTGCCGAGGCGTTTATCAAACGGGGCGAGTTCACGCAGGGTAATAGCGACGGTTTTCTGCTGTGCCGCCACGTCCAGCCAGTGCTGCACCGCGTAGCTGGCCTGGAAGCTGTCATCCTGATGATCCACCAGCCAGGCGGTGTCTACGCCGTGCTCCACTTTGGTGGTGTCGATTTCGCTGCGCTTCATCATGTCGAGGCTGACCGATTCACGCAGGATCAGCGCGTCGCAGTGGCCGAAGACATAGTTGGCCAGCTGGTTAAACTGCGGATCCTGGAACGGCCCGACGCTGTGGCCGATCATAAACAGCGGTTTTTTCGCCATAAAGGTGCAAAGCGCATGCTCAAACTGCGGCACGCCGTACAGATCGACGAAGAACGAGCCGCCCACCTGAATAATGGCGTCATAGCCGGACAGCAGACGCACGAAATCGGTAAAGCCCTGCGCGATGGCAATGTTGCGCAGCTTGCCGGTATCGGTGACGCGGGAAAGCAGCACCTGGTGCTGGTAGCGACGACGCAGCACTTTCTTCACGCGCCCCATCACGCCCGCAGCGTTGTTGTGCTGTTTCATCTGGCTGTAGAGCGGGTCGCCCATCACCGGGCGGTTGAGTAACCAGGATGAGCTGACCGGATAACGGCTCATCACATCCACTTCTGTCTCAGGCTTAAGGGTGTTAATTGCATCCAGTAAACCGCGCAGGATGGCGCTGTCGCCACGGTTGCCGCAGGTATGGTTGCCAAGAATAAGTAATTTCATAATGGCCTCGTAAAATTAGCCTGCGCGAAGCAGCGTTTTCATTTTTTCGTTACGGCAAAACTGGCGCTTCATCTCGACCACCAGCGCATTGCGTGACAACACAATCATCACGCCGAACGCCAGCGCGCCTGCTGCTACCTGCACCGCCAGCAGCGCCGCCAGCGGCAGATGCCCATTGAGCACCACGCCCAGACCGTAGCTCACCGCAAGCGTCGGTAATGAGAGATAAAACGGCAGCCACAGGCTGAGAATGTACTGACGGTAGCTGGAGCCCAGCACCGGTTTGATCATCACGAAGTAGCTCAGCACGGTATTGACGATCTGCACCAGCAGGAAGCCGAGCGTCACGCCAATGGCGCCCGCCGTGTGACCGCCCACAATAATTGCCGGAATAAACAGGAAGGTTTTAAACACGTTGAACTTGAAGCTGATATCCACGCGCGCTTTCGCCATGAGCAGCGAACCAATCGGGTTCCCCACCGAACGCAGCAGCCCCACGACGCACAGCAGTTGCAGGATCGGGATAATGCTGTTCCACTTCTCGCCAAACACCAGCGGCACGAAATTGCTGGAGACCACCATCAGCCCCAGCAGCACCGGGAAGTTGATGATCCCCACCACGGAGAGCAGCTTGTAAAAATTCACGCGCAGCTTCTCGGTATCGTCCTGAATCTTGGCAAACGCCGGAAAAAGCACGCGGGTAATGATTGGGTTGAGCTTCATCGGCGGGACAACCGCGACGTTGTACGCCAGGTTATAACCGCCCGCGACGCTCGCGCCCAGAATGCGCGCCAGCACCAGCGTGGAGAGGTTAGTATTCACGTAGTTGATGATGCTGTCTGCCGTCAGCCATGCGCCAAAGCGCAGATTGGACGAAACAGACGCCAGCGAGAAGTGCAGCCCCGGGCGATAAATCTTGCGGCCAAAGAAGCCAAACAGCAGCGTGCGCACGGCAGAGTTAACGAGGTAGCCAAGAATGGCGGTCATCGCCAGCGGCCAGAAATGAGCGCTAACCACGGTGAAGGTAAAGCCCGCCAGCACGGCGCTGGTTTCAATCATGCCGATCTTGTTGAATTCCAGCTCTTTTTGCATCAGCGCGCGGAACTGCTGCCCGTGCGGGATCACCACAAAAGCAAACGACAGGGTGCGCATCAGCGGCGCCAGGTCCGGGTTATGCAACACGTTGGCAATCACGTCGCTCAGAAGGAAGACCAGCACAAAGACGAAGATGCCCAGCCCGACGTTCAGCCAGTAGAGCGTGGTCAGCTCCAGATGGCTGATCTCTTTGCGCTGGATAATGGAATTGGCGATACCGAAGTCAGACAGCGTATCGGCCAGCGCGATAATCACCAGCGAGACGGTCAGCAGGCCAAACTGGTGGTTATCGATTATGCGCGCCAGCACCGTCATCTGCACCAGCCCGAGGCCGATGATGACGATGGTGGCCATGGCTGACCATTTCGCGCCGCTGATGGTTTTTTCTCGTAAGCTCATCTTAGTACGCCGCTTTATTCACGAAGCCTTTGAAAATGGTCAGAAAAACAATCTTGATATCGAACCAGAGGCTCCACTCGCGGATGTACTCCAGGTCGAACTCGATGCGTTTTTCCATTTTTTCCAGCGTGTCGGTCTCGCCGCGCCAGCCGTTGATCTGCGCCCAGCCGGTAATGCCTGGCTTCACCTTATGGCGCAGCATGTAGCCTTCAATCAGGGTACGGTACTGCTCGTTATGGGCAACGGCGTGAGGACGTGGCCCGACGATGGACATCCCGCCGGTGAATACGTTGATGAACTGCGGCAGCTCATCCAGCGAGGTACGGCGCAGGAAGTTGCCCACGCGGGTGACGCGCGGATCGTTCTGCGTCGCCTGGGTCACTACCTTGTCGTTCTCCATTACCTTCATGGAGCGGAACTTCCACACCATGATCGGCTTACCGTCCATGCCGTAGCGGGTCTGACGGAAGATGATCGGCCCCGGCGAGCTGATCTTCACCGCCAGCGCAATGCAGCACAGCACAGGGGAGATCAGCAGCAGGATCAGGGACGACAGCACAATGTCTTCCACGCGCTTCAGCACGCGGTTGATCCCCGACAGCGGCGTGTCATACAGCGGTACAACCGGCACCCCGTTTACCTCTTCAATACGGGAGTGGAGAATGTTGAAGGTGAACACGTCCGGGATGAGGATCACCGAGCAGGTGGTATCCGCCAGCTCGCGCATCAGTTTCTTGATGCGGGATTCATCCTTCATCTGCATGGCGATGTAGACGTTATGAATTTTGCCGGCTTTGGCGTCGTCAATAAGCTGTTCGTAGTTACCCGCCCAGTCGGACGGCACACCGCCGGGCTTCGCGTCGTGATAAATCCCGACCACTTCAAAACCTAACCATGGCTCTTTGCGGAAGCTGTCGAGCAGCACATGCCCGACCGGCAGATCCCCCGCCACGGCAACGAAGCGGCGGTTATAGCCGCGGTTGCGCAGCCAGCCCGCGCCGAAGCGGATCAGCGAGCGGCAAACCACCATGCCAACGCTGGTCAACAGATACCAGCAGAGATAGGTCACAAGGCGGTTATCAAAATCATGGCTGAACGCCACCAGGCCTGCGCTGAAAATCAGGCTTAAGGTCCAGTTCTGGAGCAGCAGCATCAGTTCGGTGGTCATTTTGACGCCGCGCCATGAACGATAGAAATCGGTCATGCCGCCAATCATCTGAAACACCACCAGCGCGATCAACGCCATCAGCAAATGCATGTAGAAGAACGACTGCCCGCTGACCCAACACACCGCCCACAGTCCGCCGACCATGATGGTGATATCAGAAAAACGCTGCACCATTGAGATTAACGATGCATTCGTTCTCGCTCGTTCGCGCTTTTTTAGATTTGTCATCGTTGTTCCTTTAGTTCTAAACCTTTCCCCTCACCCTACCCCTCTCCCCAAAGGGGAGAGGGAACTTGAACACCCTCTCCCCTTTGGGGAGAGGGCTGGGGTGAGGGGCAGTTTTTACTGATTCAACAGCGCCAGAATGTCCTTCGTTCGGGCTTCCATCAGCGCCGTGTCAGCGCGGGATTCCACGTTCAGGCGCACCACCGGCTCGGTGTTTGAGGAGCGCAGGTTGAAGCGCCACTGCGGGAACGCCATGCTGATACCGTCGGTACGGTCAATCTCCAGCGCGTGAAGGGCAAAGTGGTGTTCAACGCGGGCGATGGCCTCGGCGGGCTGTGCCAGCTTGCTGTTGATCTCGCCGCTGGCCGGGAATGCCGCCATGCGGTCGCGCACCAGCTCACCCAGGCTCTGCCCTTTCAGGCACAGCAGTTCGGTCACCAGCAGCCACGGGATCATCCCGCTGTCGCAGTAGGCAAAATCACGGAAATAGTGGTGCGCGCTCATCTCGCCGCCGTAGATGGCGTCTTCCTCGCGCATGCGCTCTTTGATAAACGCGTGACCGGTTTTGGACATCACCGGCTCGCCGCCCGCGGCCTTCACCACGTCAACGGTGTTCCAGGAAAGACGCGGATCGTGAATGATCTTCGCGCCCGGGTTTTTCTCAAGGAACGCTTCCGCCAGCAGACCAACGATGTAGTAGCCTTCGATAAACTGCCCTTTCTCGTCGAACAGGAAGCAGCGGTCGAAGTCGCCGTCAAAGGCGATACCCATATCGGCACCGTGCTCGATCACCGCGTTGCGGGTGTCGTCGCGGCACTCCGGCAGCAGCGGGTTAGGAATACCGTTCGGGAAGTTGCCGTCAGGCGTGTTGTGCACTTTGACGAACGTTACCGGCACGTTCAGCGCCTTGAAGCGGGCTTCAAGTGCATCGACAACCGGGCCTGCCGCGCCGTTGCCGGAGTTGATCACCAGCTTCAGCGGCTTGAGGTTTGCCACGTTGATGTAGCCCAGCAGGTGGTCGATGTACTCTTTTTGCAGGTTGATCTGCTTATAGCTGCCGCGGCTGGCTTCATTCACCGGCGGGAAGTCGTTGGCCTCGGCCAGACGCTGCACATCGCGCAGGCCGGTGTCGCCGCTGATAGGACGCGCGCCCTTGCGCACCAGCTTCATGCCGTTGTAGTCCATCGGGTTATGGCTGGCCGTCACTTCGATACCGCCGTCCACGCCGAGGTGGAAGGTGGCAAAATAGATCTCTTCGGTACCGGAAAGGCCGATGTCCAGCACGTCCACGCCCGCGTCCTGTAGCCCTTTCGCCAGCGCCAGCTTCAGGGATTCGCTTGTCAGACGCACGTCGCCGCCCAGCACGATAGTTTGTGGCTTCAGGTATTCGCCGTAGGCGCGGCCGATGCGCCACGCAATGTCTTCATTCAGCTCTTCGCCCAGCTTGCCGCGAATGTCGTAGGCTTTAAAACAGGTTAATTTTTCCATGATGACCCCTTTTTCAGGCAACAGTTGGCCCTGACCAATTAATGGCCAAATTTATTTTTGTCATTCGTAGGCCCGGTAAGCGCAGCGCCACCGGGCATGATGCGGAGTGCTACACGCGCCCGTAGCGATCCTGGAAGCGGATGATGTCGTCCTCCTCCAGATAGGAGCCGGAGCGCACCTCAATTAAGTCGAGCGGAATTTTCCCCGGGTTTTCCAGGCAGTGCGTTGCCCCCAGCGGAATATAAATGGACTCGTTTTCGCCGAGCAGCTTCACTTCACCGTCGATGGTCACTTTGGCGGTACCCGCCACAACGACCCAGTGTTCGGCGCGGTGATGGTGCATCTGCACCGACAGCCCCTCACCCGGCTTCACGGTGATGCGCTTCACCTGGTAACGTTCGCCCGCGTCGATGGAGTCATATTTCCCCCACGGACGGTAGACTTCCCGGTGGATATGGTGCTCGTGACGGCCGTCGGCCTTGATCTGCTCCACCACTTTTTTCACGTCCTGCACGGCGTTACGGTCGGCAATCAGCACCGCGTCTTTGGTCTGCACCACGACCAGATCTTTCACCCCGACCGTGGTGACGAGGCCAGACTCGGCGTAAACGTAGCTGTTTTCCGTTTTGTGGCTGATGACATCACCGTGATGGACGTTACCCTCCGGGGTGTGTGCGCTGATCTCCCACAGTGATGACCAGGAGCCAACGTCGCTCCAGCCCGCATCCATCGGCACCACTACCGCATCTGCCGTGCGTTCCATCACCGCATAGTCGATGGATTCTTCCGGACAGGCGAGGAAGGCGTCTTCATCCACGCGGATAAAATCAAGATCCGGATCCACCACCGCCATCGCTTTTTCGCAGGCGCTTAAGATATCCGGACGGTATTTTTCCAGTTCTTCCAGATAGCGCCCGGCGCGGAACAGGAACATGCCGCTGTTCCAGTAGTATTCACCGCTGGCCACGTACGCCTGCGCGGTTTCCAGATTAGGCTTCTCGACAAACTGCGCCACGTCAAAGGCCACGCTGTCGCCCTCGCCCGGCGTTACGCTGCCGCGGCGAATGTAGCCATAGCCGGTTTCCGGCAGGTCCGGCACGATGCCAAAGGTCACCAGCTTGCCGTCTTCTGCATAAGGAATGGCCGCCCGAACCGCGTCGCGGAAGGCGTCTTCCTGCTGGATAACGTGGTCAGCCGCCAGCACCAGCATCAGCGGGTCGCAGTCCGGGCTGCTGCGTTTCGCCGCCAGCGCCGCAAGGGCGATAGCGGGCGCGGTGTTACGTCCGGCAGGCTCCAGAATGATATTTTCGGTCAGTTTGTTCAGCTGGCGCAGCTGCTCGGCAACGATAAAGCGGTGCTGTTCGTTGCAGATCACCACCGGACTTTCGCACTCCACGCCGTGCAGACGGTTAACCGTCGTTTGCAGCATGGTGAGGTCGCCCTTCAGGCACAGAAATTGTTTTGGATAAAGCACGCGGGACAGTGGCCACAACCGGCTCCCGGATCCACCCGCCATTACGACCGGATACAAAGTGGTTTGACTCATGATTTATCCCCGTATATCTGCAATAAATTGGCTCAGCACGTTCTCTTTCTCGAGCGTGCGTTCGGCATATTCACGTGCCACCGTGTTCTCTTTTGGCATGGCGAGTGCCTGCTCAATTCCGGTTACCAGCGCAGGGACCGATTCCGGCTCCACGCAAACGGCAATGCCCGGGTAGCTGTTGCACAGCTGGCCTAATTCTGTTCCGGCTTCTGCCGTAATCACCGCGTTTCCGCCCACTGCCAGAATATTGGTCAGCTTGGACGGCAGTACCGCATCCGCCGCGCCGCGTTTTTGCACCACCAGATGGCAATCCGCCATTTTCAGCAGCGCGGGCAGCGCGTCATAAGACTGAAGCGGGAAGAAGCGGATGTTGGTCAGTCCGCGCTCGCTGGCCATTTTCTCCAGCCGCGCCTTACCGCCGCCCTGCCCGACAATCACAAACATCCACGGGTGTTCGCTCAGCTGAAGCGCGGCGTCAATCACGCTCTCCAGCCCCTGTTTTTCACCGATGTTGCCTGAGTAAAGAATGATTTTTTGTTCCGCAGGCAAGCCGAGCTGCGCGCGCAGCGCCTGCGCATCGTGTTCTGTTACATCGCGGAAGCGCGCCACTTCGGACCAGTTCGGAAAGAAGATCACCTTTTCCGCCGGGACGCCCTTCTCCTGCGCCTTGTTCATCATCGAACGCGAGATGGTCGAAACATAATCCACGTTGTGCAGGCCGCTGCGCTCAAAGGCGCTGGCGAGCTTCGCCACCTTGCCGCCCTTGCCTTTTCCGGCCATACCCAGACCGAGCATAGCGTCCACTTCATAATCCTGAATATGCAGCAAGGTGCGCGCGCCGGAGAGTTTTCCCAGCAGGCGCATGCCCGGCGTGCAGAACAGCGTCGGCACCACGCCAATGATGCGATCCGGCTTCCAGCGACGCTGCGCCATCAGCGGGAAGAAACTGCTCAGGGCAAAGCTGCCCAGATGAATTAAACGTTTCAGCGTCGAGGGCTGTTTCGGCACGTAGAGCGGGCAGCGCCAGACGGTCGCGGCCCCCTCTTCGCGGCGATAGCGCCAGCTGGAATAGCGTTCGCCTACCTTCCACTCCGGATAGTACGGCGGGGCGGTAATCACCCGCACGTCATGTCCCTGGCTCGCCATCCACTCGACCATCTCGCCGGTGTATTTCCCGATACCGGTTAATTCCGGCGAGTAGTTAATTCCGTAGACGAGGATTTTCATAGGCCTGGCACCTCGGCCTGACGTTCCGCGAGGAAATACGCCCGACTGTTGTCGTGAACGTTGTCGCTTGCCAGCAGCGCCTCTGGCATTAACCAGCGGTAATCGTCATGCTGAGAATCAGGCAGACGCAGGTCTGCCTCACTCACCTTCAGGCGGAACCCCAGCACGACGTAGTGCGTGCTGAACCCGGTGCCCGAAAAGTTATCGTCATAGAAGTGCTGCCAAACCCCGTAAAACTGGCCCGCTGCCATCGGCAGTTGCAGGCCCAGTTCCGCCAGAGTGAGACGCCCGAAGGCATTTGCCAGCGTCTCATCCTTCTGCACGCGCCCGCCGGGCACGAACCAGAAGCCCTGTGCAGGACGATTGGTTCGTTTCCCCAGCAAGAACTCGCCGCGTTCGTTCTCCACGATCAAATCAATTGAGATGAGTGGAGTGGAACGCACCACCGTGGCAAAATCTTCCTGACTTAAAAACATCATTACCCCCGGAAGCGGTGCTGGTTTTCCAGGAACCACTGGTAGGTGCTGGCCAGCCCCTGCTCCAGTGAGACCTCGTGATACCAGCCCAGCTGATGCAGACGGGTCACGTCCAGCAGCTTGCGCGGCGTGCCGTCCGGTTTGGTCGCGTCAAACACCACGCGGCCCTTGTAGCCCACCACCTGCGCGATGGTCTGCGCCAGCTCGCGAATGGTGCAGTCCACGCCGGTCCCGACGTTAATGTGCGACAGCATCGGCTCGGTGTTCTCCTGCCACACCTCGCGATCCAGCTCCATCACGTGAATGCTGGCAGCCGCCATGTCGTCCACGTGCAGGAACTCGCGCATTGGCGTCCCGCTGCCCCACACCACCACGTCCGGGGCGTTTTCGGCAGTCGCCTCGTGGAAGCGACGCAGCAGCGCCGGGATCACGTGGGAATTGCTCGGGTGGAAGTTATCGTGCGGTCCGTACAGGTTGGTCGGCATCACCGAGCGATAGTCGCGGTTATACTGACGGTTGTAGGATTCACACAGCTTGATCCCGGCAATTTTGGCAATCGCATACGGCTCGTTAGTGGCTTCCAGCGTGCCCTGCAACAGTTCGCTTTCGGCAATCGGCTGCTTCGCCATCTTCGGGTAGATACAGGATGAACCGAGGAACAGCAGCTTGTTCACGTTGTGCAGATGCGCCGCGTGAATGATGTTGCTCTCAATCATCATGTTCTCGTAGATGAAATCCGCCGGGTAGGTGTTGTTAGCGACAATGCCGCCCACCTTCGCCGCCGCCAGATACACCTGGTCGATACGTTCGCTGGCGAAGAAATCCTCCACCGCTTTGCTGTCAAGCAGGTTCAGCTCGTCGCGGGTGCGAACAATCACCTCGACGTCGCCGCGCTGTTCCAGCTGGCGAACAATCGCGGAACCCACCATTCCGCGATGACCGGCGACAAAAATACGTTGTTTTGTCATTCTCAGGACTCCAGCGCGATGGCAACCTCGTAGCCATGAGACTTGAGCAGGGAGTGTTTTTTCGCTGCTTCAAGATCTTTGGCCACTATCTCGGATACCATTTCTTGCAGGGTGGTTTCTGGTTTCCAGCCCAGCTTCTCGTGCGCTTTGGTTGGGTCGCCCAGCAGGGTTTCCACTTCAGCAGGACGGAAGTAGCGCGGATCAACCTGGACAATCACGTCGCCTGGCTTCACGCCCGGTGCGTCGTGGCCGGTCACGGAAACAACGATGCCCTTCTCTTCCACGCCGGTGCCTTCGAAGCGCAGCTTGATGCCCAGCTGTGCCGCAGCCATCTCAACGAACTGACGAACGGAGTACTGCACGCCGGTCGCAATCACGAAGTCTTCTGGCTGCTCCTGCTGCAACATCATCCACTGCATTTTCACGTAGTCTTTTGCATGGCCCCAGTCACGCAGGGAATCCATGTTGCCGAGGTGCAGGCAAGACTCCAGGCCCTGAGCGATGTTGGCGATTGCGCGGGTGATTTTGCGGGTCACGAAGGTTTCGCCGCGACGCGGAGATTCATGGTTAAACAGAATGCCGTTACAGGCGTACATGCCGTAGGATTCACGGTAGTTCACGGTGATCCAGTAAGCGTACAGTTTCGCCACAGCGTACGGGGAACGCGGGTAGAACGGTGTGGTCTCTTTCTGCGGGATTTCCTGCACCAGGCCGTACAGCTCGGAGGTGGATGCCTGGTAGAAGCGGGTTTTCTTCTCAAGACCGAGGAAGCGAATCGCTTCCAGCAGACGCAGCGTACCCATCGCATCCACGTCGGCGGTGTATTCCGGGGACTCGAAAGAAACCGCAACGTGGCTCATCGCCCCCAGGTTGTACACTTCATCCGGCTGCACTTCTTGCAGGATGCGGGTCAGGTTGGAGGTATCGGTCAGGTCGCCGTAATGCAGATGGAATTTCGGGTTTGCCGCATGCGGATCCTGGTAAATGTGATCGACACGCTCGGTGTTGAATGAAGAGGCACGACGCTTAATACCGTGAACTTCATACCCTTTTTCCAGCAGCAATTCTGCCAGGTAAGAACCATCTTGTCCGGTAACGCCGGTGATGAGAGCGACTTTAGACATGTTTATATTCCTCTGTACTTATCAAAGTTTTTCAGTTTCAACGCGTTCGCGTATCACCACTGCGGGGTTGCCACGGCAAACTTTATTTGCCGGTAGCGATTTAAAAACGCTGCTGCGGGCACCGACTACCGTGCCATCGCCAACAGAAACACCGGGTGCAACAAAAACATCCGTTGCCAGCCAGCATTTTTCACCGATTACAATAGGCGTAGCGGTAATATCAAAATGCGGGCTCATAAAATCGTGGCTGCCGGTGCACAAATAACACTTCTGTGACACCACCGAATTTGCGCCAATCGTAATCTCGCCAAGGGTATATAACACTGCGTCATCCCCTACCCAGGCGTAATCCCCAAGCGTTAATTTCCAGGGATAGGTAATTTTCACCGAAGGACGAATGACTACGTTTTTTCCTATTTTTGCCCCAAACAGGCGCAGTAAAAATGCGCGCCAGCGGTACAGTATTTGCGGGGACCAGGCAAATAACGTTGCCTGAACGGCCCACCACAGTTGAACCTTAATACCGCTCCCGCCCCGAAAACCTTTCGGCACGGAGAATCCATTTAATTCCTGCATTACGTTTCCTTATATCTCAGGCTTTGTTATATAAGGCTTTCGCTTTACCCGTCGTTTTCAGACGTAAGAAATAAGATAATTCCGCCCAGAACCCCGGCACGCGTAATATTTTACGCTGCACGTTTTTGGCATCCTGACACAATTCCAGATTATTTGAAGTTGACACGCCGCCCATTGAAAATTCAGATACCAGTCCTTTAATTCGACGGAACGGGTAGCCGGATTTGTACAGGCTGGCGGCCAGGGCATAATCTGATGACACTTTATAGCGCAAATCGTAAGGCTGTTTTTTCAGGCCGCTCATCGGGAAGAAAATAGCCTGATGGCTGGCCGGCAGGCTGTGGTAGATATACCAGCCTGGCTTCGCGCCGCGCAGCACTTTTTTTCCTTCACCGAAATCAAGCAACGCATCGCCGATAAACATCGCATCTTCTTTCTGGCGCGCCAGCTGGCGGGCAAACAGCGCCACATCCTCATGGAACACGTCGCCGGAATTGAGGAAGATGGCGTAGCGCCCCTGCGCCATGCTGATGCCTTTATTCATCGCATCGTAAATGCCTTTATCTTTCTCGCTGATGTAACGTAAGTTAAATTCACCGTTGAGTTTTTCCAGGAACTCCGCCGTGCCGTCGTTCGAGCCGCCATCGACCACGATCCACTCAAACGTGAGGCTCGGATCGCGCGCCAGGTTGCGCAGCGAGCGCCAGGTTTTTACCACCCCTTCGTAGTTACGAAAGGCGACAGTAATGACGCTAAGAAACATAAATCACCTCATTTCGTCATACGCGCGTAATATTGAGCGCTTTGCGCAAAATAAACGGACAGACAATTAAGAAAGCATATTCCGGGCTAAATATTGACCCGGTAAAAAACAGCGACACCGGTGTGAACAGATAAAGTTGCACGCGAAAGTTCTGGTTATCACCAAACGCGTTAATCATCATTTTGAAAACTTTAAACAGATACCACAGTGTCAATAGTACGGCGAACCAGGAAAAATAAATAATTAACAGATACAAACCATTGTCTATGGTTTTTCCGACGTCCGCACCGTTAAAGATTCCGAATGATGCAACATATTCGTAAAGTGAGCCGAATCTTACTACGCCATCAATATGGGTTAAGGAATAACCCACCATCACCAGTGGACCCACGATGCGATAATAGGACGACGAACCTTCCGTTCCCAAATCACCCAGACGTTCTGAAATGTACGGAAACGCGAATATGACGCCCACTAAAAATACCGTCAGAGAGATTATCGCCAGCGGCAGTTTTTTCTTAATCGCCTCTTTGTTCAGGTACTGGAACGCCCATTCAAGCAGGTAAAACAGGATAAACGTCATTACCCCTGAGAACGACCCAGACAGAACGATTCCTGCAAGAATCATAGCATCGGTCTTGGGGGTTTTGATACCGAACTGTTTGATGCTGAGCCAAATTGAGATTAATGCCAGAGCAAAAAACGCCGGTTCAAAATAGAGCGCGGTAGTACGCTTGCCACCAAACTTAATGAAGTTCAGTACATAGCTGTTACTGTATATAAGATATTTCGAAATTATTTCCATCAGGCTACTGCCGCCCGTGAGAATAATTTGCGCCATCTCCATTGCCGCAAGCATAACAATCAGCCCAACGGCAATATAAAAGAACCTGAGGATTTTCCGATAATTGTGCGGAGAAATAGTTTTAAAGCGAATACTCCATACCATGCCAATAATGATAACGATATAAACAAACAGCATGGTGGAGGTGACATATTTGCTGGCATCCAGCGACTGACCAAAGATGTAGTTAAACGCCGTCAGGCCAAACCCGATCCCCAGCGCAATCATCAGCTTTTTGAGGTTAAGCTTGTCAACGTACAGCAACAGCAGAACCGGCAGGAAGGTGACGATGGTGATCGGGAAGCTTTCACCGAGCTGGGCAATCTTAACGTTGACCAGCAGGTAGATCAGCGGCAGTAGCAGATAACTACAGATTCTGATAGAACGAGACATACTCCTCCAGCATCTGTTGTCCGCTGTATGCTTTGCGGCTGCGGTTGCGGAACGATTCCAGGTCCGTGCCAAAAACGGCTTGCGCAATGTCGGCCTTCGACAGCTGCACCAGCGGCAGCACCTCCTGCTCTGCGAACGTTTTACCGCCCGATTTCTCCAGCACTTCACGCGCCGCGTCGCTGTGGGTGGCAATCACCGGCACGCCAATGGAGAGCGCTTCGCACAGGATCAGCGGGTAGTTATCCACGCGGGAGCTGAACACCAGCGCGTCCATGCCGTTGAGGGCGCTCATCAGCTTGCGCTTGTCGGTTTCAAACCCGTGATTCACCACGTTAGCGCCTTCGAACGGCGAGAATTTGCCAAAGGTATGCAGTTCGATTTTGTCGCCGAGCGCCATCATGTCGCGCACCAGCTGCTGGTTGGTTTTGCCGTCGTAGCGCAGGTCATGGGCGACGACCGCAATTTTCGGCTTGCCGGCGGTAACGGCCACGGGCGTCAGTTCGGCCAGGATCTCTTCCGTCGCCACATCAATACCGTTGTTGATGATCTTGCAGCGCCCTGCCCCGTAAAGGCTATTGAAAGCATCCGCCACGTGCTGGCTTGGAGAGATAAACGTGCAGCCGAGCGAGAGCATGTCGCGGAACAGCTGACGCTTGCCCTCAACCAGCTGATGCGCGCGATCCACCTTCACCGGCGGGTAGTTGCTGAGCGTAGGGCATTTCTGACAGGCGTTTTTCCAGCCCTCGCATCCGTCGGTGAACGCGCAGCGTCCGGTCACGCTCCAGTGGTCGTGCAGCGTCCAGACGAACCGGGTATCCGGCTTGTGCGCCTTCACCTTGCCGCAAAACGCCACCACCTCATCCAGATTCAGCCAGTAGCTGTGCAGCACGTGGAAGTGCAGCACAACCGGGCCGCTGGTGCGGGTGACGGTGCGGTAAAGATTATTCAGGTTGCCAAACAGATCGCGGTTAAACAGGCGGAACAGCGCAATATTGGCGATGGAGGTCAGACGCGGCGTCTGCTTCAGCACCTGCGGATAGTTATCATGGCTGACGCTTTTCTTGCCGCCCTTGCCGTAACCGTAAACGAAGCGCGACTGGAGTCCTTTTTGCAGCGCACGCTGGTGCAGATCCAGCGCTACGCCTGCCGCCCCGCCCTCTGCGAGGCGCACGTTAAATTGCAGAATGTTCATTTAATCACCTTCACGCGGGCTTTTTCACCCACCACCAGCGCGTTGTCCGGAATGCTGTCCAGCACCACGCTGCCTGCGCCAATCGTCACGTTATTGCCTACGCTAATATCGCCAATCATCACCACGTTCGCCCCCAGCTCGACGTTATTGCCGATGACCGGGCAGGCCAGGTTGTCCGGCCCGCGGTTGCCGATCGTCACCCCGTGGCGAATGGTGAAATCATCACCCGCGACCACGAATTTGTTGATGACGACCGCATAGCCGTGATGAATGGTAAAGCGGCGACCAATGGTGGCAGCGGCCTGAATTTCATAGCCAAAAAAGCATTCGGTGATGATGCGATACAGCACCAGCACCGGCGCGGCCCAGATATTGTTCAGTACGTTTTTCTTGCGCCACACCGAGCAAAAGTGCGCAATACGGTAGGCCAGAACCATGCAGCACGGACGCAGGCTCCAGCTGTTTGCGCGGCAATCTTCCAGAAACATTATTTCCCCCGAAGCCCGTCAGCCAGACGCTTGCCGTTACGCACCGACAGCAGCGTCAGCAGCGTGCGCCAGTTCATGCGCTTATTGCGGATCTGATAGAGGGTAAAGAGCTGATACTTCCGGCTGGCACGGTCAAACTTGTCCTTGTGCTTGCGGTAAAAATGGAAGTAGCCCGAGAATTTTTTCGGTGACGAGGTGATCTGCATCTCCCCGTGGTTGATGTGCAGGATCTGCGTGGCCTCTTCCACCTTCCACGGCTCGCCGTACTCCACCACCATGCGCAGGAAGATGTCGTAATCCTGCGCGGCCTTCAGCTCGGTATCGAACAGGCACTCCTTAAAGCGCCAGGCCCAGGTAAACACCTGATTACCGATAATGTTGCGCTTGTAGAACAGGCGGCGGGAATAGGGTGATTTCGGATACAGCGGCAGGCTGGCCGGCTGCGAATACACCTCGCCCTGACAGACGTAGTCGTTGGCATAGAGAAACGCGTGGGTCACCAGCTGCGCCTTGTGCGACAGAAAGATCGACAGACGGTTTGGCGTCCATTCATCATCGTCGTCGATACCGGTGAGATACTGCCCTTTCGCCTGCATAATCGCCTGATTGCGCACCGCGCACGCCCCGGAGTTGATGGCGTTGTGCGTGTACACCACGCGCGGATCGTTAAGGTCTTCAACAAATTTTTGCAGCTGTTCGTAAGCGGAGGAACAGTCATCCACGATAATCAGTTCCCAGTTATCGTAATCCTGACGCAGGACCGATTTAATCGCGCGGATCGCCAGCTGCTGACGATTCCATGTCGGCATATAGATAGAAATCAAAGGGCGTTGTGTGCTCATGTATTCCTCCTGCCCCCACCCCTCACCCTAACCCTCCCCCTGAGGGGAGAGGACCGGGGTGAGGAGTGTGGGGTGTGGGGTGTGTTTTG
Source organism: Enterobacter genomosp. S (assembly GCF_001631805.1). Classification (NCBI taxonomy): domain Bacteria; kingdom Pseudomonadati; phylum Pseudomonadota; class Gammaproteobacteria; order Enterobacterales; family Enterobacteriaceae; genus Enterobacter; species Enterobacter genomosp. S. The sequence goes on from NZ_LVVA01000012.1 coordinate 234,892, forward strand.
TTATTTAGAGTCAGACTTGTATTCGTACTCGTAATAGCCGTAATCCTGATACCCGGTCGCGCGGCGGAAGATGGAGTTCAGGATGACCCCTTTCACCTCGATGCCGTTCTGCTCGAAGCGGCTCAGGCTGGTTTCCACTTCCTTCAGGGTGTTCACCGCATAGCGTGCAACCATCAGCGTGGTGCCCGCATGACGCCCCACGACGGCGGCGTCGGTGACGGCCAGAATTGGCGGGGTATCGATCAGCACCAGGTCATAGTTTTTGCTCGCCCACTCGATCAGCTGCGTGAAGCGCTCGCTCATCAGCAGTTCAGACGGGTTCGGCGGCACCTGACCGCGCGGGATCAGGTCAAATTTTGGAATCGACGTCGGCTTGGCGCTCTCGCTGATTTCCCCTTTCCCGAGCAGGATTTCGGACAGGCCGTTAACGTTGTTGGTCCCCAGCAGCTCATGGGTGTAGCCCTTACGCATATCGCAGTCGATCAGCAGCACGCGCTTGTTGGTCTGGCTCACCACCGCCGCCAGGTTGGCGCAGACGAAGGTTTTACCGATTGACGGGCTCACGCCGGTCATCATCAGGACGTTGTTTTTGGCCTGCATCATGGCGAAGTGGAGGCTGGTACGCAGGCTGCGCACCGCTTCAATCGCCAGGTCGGTCGGGTTACCCACGGCCAGCAGCTGGCTCTGTTTGTAACGCTTCACGCCCTTAACGGTTTTGACGTTGTCACGCGACTTCTGCCACTCGGAAAGCGGGATGCTGGCGTAAACGCTGATACCGTGCTCTTCCAGCACCTGCGGGCTTTCGATACCGCGGTTGAACAGGGAGCGCAGCAGCACGCCGACGATGGAGAGCATCAGGCCGAGAATAATGCTGCCGAAGATAATCAGCGCCTTCTTCGGCTTCAGCACGCCCGGCTGGGTGATCGCCGGGTCAACGATACGCACGTCGCCGACGGTGCTGGCTTCGGTGATTTTCAGCTCCTGCTGTTTGTTCAGCAGCTGCATATACACCTGCTGGCCAGATTCCACGTCACGCGTCAGGCGCACGATTTCCTGCTGCGTCTTCGGCATCGCGGTCACGCGGTCGTTCAGCTTCGCCTTCTCTTCTTCCAGCGTGCGGCGTTTCTCGAGCAGCGTGCGGTACGCCGGGTGACGCTTGGTGTAGAGCTTGGAAATTTCCGCCTCTTTGAAGGTCAGCTCGTTCAGTTGCGCGTCGATATTGACCATGGAGTCGAGAACCGATTTCGCCTCCAGCGGCAGGTCGACGGAGTCTTTATCCTGACGGTACGCGTTCAGCTTGTTCTCGGCGTCGTCCAGACGGGCGCGCACTTCCGGCAGCTGTTTACTGAGGAACGCCAGGCTTTTCGCGGCTTCCGCAGACTTGCGCTCGATATTCTGCTCAAGATAGTTGCGGGTGATGCTGTTCAGGATGTCGCGGATTTGATCCTTATCTTCACCGGTGAAGGTCATGCTCAGAACGCCGGTGTCCTTGCCGTTTTCGGTAACGGTCAGGTTGTTTTGCAGATTGTTGATCATCCCGAGCGTGGAGAACTTGGTGACTGTAAACTCACCGCCCTCGTGCGCGTGGATGGCGCCAACCCTGATGCTCACGCCGTCTTTGGTCAGCATCTGCCCCACCTCACCGCGCACGCTCAAGCCCGCGTCGCTGGTCAGTTGATACTGTTTCGGTCCCAGCACGGTCAGGGTAAAGGTTTGATCCCCTGCCCCTTTGGGAATCACGAAGTCGGTGACTTTTACCGTATCGTTACTGCGCCCCATCAGGCGATCCCAGCCTGCGCCAAACACCGGGAAGGTATTTTTGGTGACCGCAATATCCAGCCCCAAATCGTGAACCGTTTTGCCCAGAACCAGGCGCGACTGGATCAGCTGAATTTCGGCTTCCGACGCCGGTGGCTTATTGGCCAGCGCCGAGCCGATATCCTGAACCAGTGAGTTACCGGTGTTTTGTTCGATCTGCACCAGCGCATCGGCGCTGTAAATCGGCGTCGCGAACAGCGTATAAACGATCGCCGCCACGGCAAAAATGGCGGTAATACCCAGCACCCACCATTTCGCTTCAATAACGGTCCCGACAAGGCGACCGATATCGATTTCATCACTGCCCGACATCGGGGCGGCAGAAGGTTTTGTTTTTTCTGTCATTGTTATCCCTGCTGAGCTTTCAGTGCCTGCGCCCACTGGCGGGCAGACTGGTCTAGTAAGGTGTATACCGCCTCAAAGGCCTCGCGGCTCTTGCGATACGGATCGGGAATTTCGCGCTCACCATCCCAGTGACCAAACAGCATCACCTTGCCGCGCATCTCCGGTGCGATATCGCACAGCGCGTGAATGTGGCGTTTTTCCATCGCGAGGATCAGGTCATATTCCCGGCACATCCGGCCGGAGACCTGACGGGCAACGTGCCCGTCGAGTGAGAGGTTATGTTCAAGGGCTACGCTTGAAGCACGCTCGTCGGCACCTTTTCCAACCAGCGCGCCCAGCCCTGCGGAGTCGACCGTTAACGCAGGCTGGTAATTTTTCAGCAGCCTTTCAGCCGTGGGGGAACGGCAAATGTTCCCCACGCACACCACCAGAATTTTGTTAAACATCGCGGCTTACCAGTTATGAACGTCGCTCGCCGTATCCGTCATGTAGCGAACGCCACTGATGGTAGGCAGCAACTGGTTGATCAGACGGTTCCAGCGGGCAACCGGTGCGGTGGTGACGTAGACCACATCGTACGGCTGGAGACGGAACGACGTTGCCATGACCAGAGACGTCGCGTCGGACATATCCAGCTGGTAGATATTGGCAATCTTGCCCTTCGCGTTCTCGCCTTTGATTGGACGGATCACGAAGATGCCGCTGGCGTTGGAGGCGGTCAGATCGATGCCTTCCGCATTGCCCAGCGCTTCGGTCAGGGTCATACCGCTGAAGTCCATCTTGAGGGTGCTCTGTTTCTTCACTTCGCCCATCACGAACACTTTCAGATCGTCATTGCGCGGCACGTAAAGAATATCGCCCGGATAAAGCAGGCGGTTCTGGGTCAGGTCGCCGTTTTGCATCAGCGCCTGAAGCGAAATGCGCTGCTCTTTGCCGTTGTGGGTCAGCACCACGTTGCGCCAGTCGGCGCCGTCGGTTAAACCACCCGCGGCGTTGATCGCGTCCAGAACGGTGAGCGGTACGTTGGTGATAGCCTGCTGGCCGGATTTGTTAACCTGACCGGAGATATACGCTTTCTGGGAGCGGAACGCGGCGATATTAACGTCCACCTGCGGGTCAGCAATGTACTGCGCCAGGCGGCCGGTAATATCACTACGGATCTCAGCAAGCGTTTTGCCCGCAACGTGCACTTTACCAATGTACGGATAGAACATGGTGCCATCGGACTGGACCCAGTTACCGGTGTCGCTTGAGCTGCGGTATTGGCCCGCAGGCGTGGTCAGTTCCGGGTGATCCCAGACGGTCACGTTAATAACGTCACCCGGCCCCACGCGGTACTGGTAAGAGGCAATTTCCTGGTCCAGCGACATATTTGGCTGAGCAACGTTTGGACGCGGGCGCAATTGTTCTACCAGACGTGGGGTTAATGGGTAAACATTCACCATTTTGTCGAGATCAAAATCAGCGTCCTGCTGCTTAATCACATCCTTACCCATTGTTGACATATTGCTGCCGGGAAAGACCGTGCAACCACTCATCAAGGTCACAGACACCAATAATGGCATCAATTTCATTTTGGATTTCATCATTGATTATTTATCACTTTGGCAGAGTAATTATCCTGTGCAATTTAAATAAGCGCGGGTCGTGGTGACAATCAGAATGCAGTTAATCATTTAGCAATATAACTGGCATCAGTCCTAAAGTAAGCTTATTCATCTGTTGGCTATTGACAGAATAATTGAGGCTGATTCACACGCTTTCAGGCACGCTACCGCCCTTGGCTTTCAGTTACCAATACACTGACTAAACAATGCGTTATGGATAGACACCCTTCTGAACATGGCCTTTTGTAGAATATATCAACCACGTCAAAGGCACGGTTGATAATGAATTACCTTCACTAAAGACCGAAACAAAAATAGCAACAAGGAAATTTAACATTTGATGCTGGGAGAATTGTTGCAGCTAACCTAATAGCAGGCAAGGAGACAACCGTCCTAATATTCGTTTTTAAGATTAATATTAAGAGCAAAGTTTTGAGGTTTTCGGATTTTCTTTATATTGACAAAATTGCGCGCCAAACCATTTCCTGCGATATATCCTAAATATCGTTCAGTGTAATTAAATCTTCGCAATTAACTTATTTACAGCGCGCCCTAAATCGGTTTTACCTCAGTGTAGCATTAAGAGAAATCTCACCCCGGCATTGCAATTTTCGTCGGCTTTATCCATGATCGAAGTGTGACATTCGTCATATAACAGAAGGTATTGCGTTTACTATGGAATGGATTGCCGATCCATCAATCTGGGCCGGGCTGGTGACGCTCGTCGTCATTGAATTAGTGCTCGGGATTGATAACCTGGTGTTTATCGCCATCCTTGCGGATAAATTGCCTCCCTCGCAGCGCGACCGCGCCCGCGTGACGGGCCTTCTGCTCGCCATGGTGATGCGTCTGCTGCTGCTGGCCTCTATATCCTGGCTGGTCACGCTGACCAAACCCCTCTTCACCGTTCAGAGCCTGAGCTTTAGCGCCCGCGATCTGATCATGCTTTTCGGCGGGCTGTTCCTGCTGTTCAAGGCCACCGTTGAGCTTAACGAGCGGCTGGAGGGGAAAGACAGCGAAAATCCCACCCAGCGACGCGGTGCTAAGTTCTGGCCGGTGGTCGCGCAAATCGTGGTGCTGGACGCCGTCTTCTCTCTCGACTCGGTGATCACCGCCGTCGGGATGGTTGACCACCTGGCCGTGATGATGGCCGCCGTGATCATCGCCATCACCCTGATGGTGCTCGCCAGCAAGGCCCTGACGCGGTTTGTAAACAGCCACCCGACCATCGTGATCCTGTGCCTCAGCTTCCTGCTGATGATTGGCTTTAGCCTCGTTGCGGATGGCTTCGGCTTCCATATCCCGAAAGGCTATCTGTACGCCGCGATTGGCTTCTCGGTGCTGATTGAGTTCCTCAACCAGCTGGCCATCTTCAACCGCCGCCGTTTTCTCTCCGCGAACCAGACGCTGCGACAGCGCACAGCCGATACGGTGATGCGCCTGCTGAGCGGCAGGAAAGAGGATGCCGAGCTGGACGCCGAGTCCGCGGCGATGCTTGCCGACCACAGCGACGGGCAGATCTTCAACCCGCAGGAGCGCCGGATGATAGAGCGCGTGCTCAATCTCAACCAGCGCTCCGTCAGCAGCATCATGACCTCCCGTCACGACATTGAGCATATAGACCTGACGGCGCCGGAAGAGCAGATCCGCGCCCTGCTGGATAAAAACCAGCACACCCGCGTGGTCGTCACCGGCGGGGACGAGGAAGAAGAGCTGCTGGGCGTGGTGCACGTGATCGACCTGCTGCAACAGCAGCTGCACGGTGAGCCGCTCAACCTGCGCGCGCTGGTGCGCCAGCCGCTGGTTTTCCCGGAAGCGCTGCCGCTGCTCTCCGCGCTGGAGCAGTTCCGTAACGCGCGTACCCACTTCGCGTTTGTCGTGGATGAATTTGGCTCTGTGGAAGGGCTGGTGACGCTCAGCGACGTTATGGAAACCATCGCCGGGAATCTGCCTAATGAGGTGGATGAGATCGACGCGCGCCACGATATTCAGAAAAACGCCGACGGCAGCTGGACCGCTAACGGCCACATGCCGCTTGAAGATCTGGTGCAGTTCGTTCCGCTTCCGCTGGACGAGAAGCGCGAATACCACACCATCGCCGGTTTGCTGATGGAATATCTGCAACGTATCCCGCAGCCGGGCGAAGAGGTTCAGGTGGGGGATTATATGATTAAAACCTTGCAGGTGGAGAGCCATCGCGTGCAGAAGGTGCAGCTGATCCCGCTGCGCGGTGACGATGAGATAGATTTTGAGGTGTAAAAAAGCCGGGTAATGCTTCGCTTACCCGGCCCACGGTGTCTGGCTTTTGTAGGCCGGGTAAGGCGAAGCCGCCACCCGGCACAACAGGCATCAGAGCTTATCGAGCAGTTTTTTTACGTCTTTACCTGACTGGGACTCTTTATTGCGGTCCGCCCAGTCATTCAGCCGACGTTTCGCTTCATCCTGAAGATGCTTACGGAGGATCTGATCGACCTGCAAACTGTAATTCAGCGCCTGCCACTTTCCGTAGACGCGCAGCGGTATTGGCGTCTCTTTCAGGAACTCAACAAGCTGGCCTTCACCTTCCCAGCCGGCCTTCACGCGGACGTTAAAGCGGGTATCAGCCGTCTCTTTCACCAGATCCAGCGCACCGTTTCCGGTCAGCGCCAGCAGAGACGAGGTTCCCTGCATCTCGTCGAGCGAGAGCTGACCGTTGTCGAGGGCAAGCTCGCTGGTAAAGCTGTCGAGGCGGGTGGCGCTGTCGTAGTTTTCTTTCGCCTTCACGCTGCTGCTGCGTTCTACCGCCTGCTGCACCAGTTGCTGGAAGTTCAGCCCTTCCATGCGCGAATCGTTCAGCTCAACGTGCGCCCGCCCCTGCCAGCTCCGGCGGAAGGCGTCCGCATCAATCTTCGTGCCGGAGAAATCCCCCGCCAGCGACAGTTGCCCCGTCAGGGCAATCGGATAGTTAAAGGCTTTCAGGATGGTGCCAATCTCAACGTTTTCCAGACGCGGCTGGAACGCGGCGCTGGCAACGTCTTTGCGTACGTCCAGCGTGCCCGGCAGGGAGAGATTCCCTGCCCCCATTTTTCCGCTGAGCTCAGAGATAACCAGCAGGCCATTGTGGTTGAACATCTGGCTGCTGACGTCGGTAAAATCAATCCCACGCCAGCGCACGCTGTTCGCTTTCAGCAAGATGTCGGCGGTAAAGCCTCGCAGGCCGTTGTAGTCAGGCCGATCGAGATTGGAGGAGATCACCGGACGCGTTTGAGTAACCTGGCTTTGCCCTACCTGCGTGACCCCCTCATCGGCTGCGTTCACCGGTTGCGACGGAAGCAGATTCTCAAGGTTAAGCCTGTCGAATTGCAGATCCAGCACCCACTTAGGTTTTTCATCAAGCGTGACGCTCGCCTGTCCTTTAAGAGTACTGTCGTTTGCCTGGAGGTTTAGCGCGTTCAGTTCCAGCTGTTTGCGCTCTTCATGCCAGACCGCCTGCATCGTACCCTGGCCAGCGATCCCTTTTGTGGGTAAATCCGCGCCGGTAAGCTGCCAGTTGAGCTGCTGAATATCAGCCGTCAGCTGATGCGGGTAGTCCGAAGCGTTTACGTTCGCGTTCATCGACAGGTTGAGATCGCGCTGATTGCGGTTGATCCGCCCGGAGAACTCCACGGTGGCGTGATGGCTGGCGTCCTGCTCCATCCTGAGGTTGATATTGCGTACGGTGATCTGCTCGTCGTCCTCATGCTGGAAAACCAGCACGCTGTCAGCGACCTTCAGACTACCAATATCGAACGACCAGCCAGCGTCAGACGGGACGTCAGGCAAGGTATTTTCATGCGGTTCGACCGGGGCATCCGCCTGACGAACGGCTTCAGTTTGTGGCGTAAGCTGGATCACCGCGCCCTTCAGCATCACCTGTTCGACCTGGAGCTGATGGGATAAGAGCGGGATGAGCGCGACATCAAGACGCATGTTATCCGCGGTCACCAGCGGCTGCGCGGCGCCCGGCGCGGTAAGTGACATGCGCCCGGAGAGAATGCTGAGCTGAGGCCAGACGTGCCAGCGCAGCGGCCCGTCCAGCTTGAGTTCATACCCGCTGCGCGCTTCAACCTGTCGCACCATATAGGCCCGGAAGTCGTTCGGGTTAACCAGCAGCACCAACGCTGAAAGGCCAGCCACCAGCACCACCAGCAAAATCATCAGCGTTGTCAGAACTCTTCTCATGGCTTCCTCAGTGACCTCACAGATCAGTCTTTATCGATACGACTGGCAACCGCACCCTGCTGGTCGCGATATTTTGCGTCCTGACGGCGGTTATAAGGACGGTCTGCCGGGCCGGTCAGCGGTTCGAAGCTCAACGCACCAATCATCATTCCCGGGCGAAGCGCCAGAGGCAGTTTACCGGCGTTAAAGAACTCCAGCACGATACGGCCAGACCAGCCCGGATCGATACGGTGCGCGGTAACGTGCACCATCAGGCCCAGACGCGCCAGGGAAGAGCGTCCGTCAAGCCAGCCCACCAGATCCGCCGGCAGGGTGACGGACTCAAAGGTCACCGCCAGCGCCAGTTCGCCAGGATGGAGATAAAACGCCTCGCCTTCTTCAATGACGATTTCGTCACTCATGACGCGATCCAGCGCCGCACTGACTTCGTCTTTCGGCCCGCTGAGGTCGATAAACGGTGCCGTGTGGCCGCTGAAGGTGCGGAATTTATTCCCCAGACGCACATCGACGGTCACGCCGTTGATACGCTCAACCGGCGGACGCGGGGTGATAGACAGGCGGCCTTCATCCAGCCAGGCTTCTATATCGCGGTCACAAAGACGCATGGCACTTTCTCCTTTCGTGCATCGCGCCCTGAAGCTTTACGGCGTCAGGGCAAAACCAGGTTATCTCTGAACGGTACACAATTCACGCGGCTTATTCAAAAAACTGACTGATTTTCGCTTTTAAGATATCAATGGCAATACGGTTTTTACCGCCGCGAGGAACAATAATATCGGCGTATTGTTTTGAAGGCTCAATAAATTGCAGGAACATCGGGCGAACGGTTTTCTGATACTGCGCCATCACCGAGTCCATGGAGCGGCCGCGTTCGTTAACGTCGCGTTTGATACGCCGCATCAGGCAGATATCCAGCGGGGTGTCGACGAAAATCGAGAAGTTCATTGATTCGCGCAGACGGGCGTCGGTGAGCAGCAAAATCCCTTCAAGGATAATCACTTTCTTGGGCTCGATGCGGATCGTTTCCTGAGTGCGGGTATGTTCCACGTAGCTGTACACGGGCAGTTCAATCGCCTCGCCGCGCTTCAGCGCTTCCAGATGCTGGAACAGCAGGCTGTGATCCATCGCACTGGGATGGTCATAGTTAGTTTTTACGCGCTCTTCCATCGAAAGATGGGATTGATCTTTGTAATAGCTGTCTTCGGGAATAACACCGATATGCTCATCACCCACTTGTTCACGCAGTTCGCGATAAAGCGTACTGGCAATAAGACTTTTACCTGAAGCCGATGCGCCGGCGATGCCTATGATGACGCACTGATGAGACTTATCAGTCATAAATTTAGCGACCTGATTAACCTGGATGTAAGGAAGGACGACGCCGGAGCGTCAAACGCGGCAATTATAGGGATTTCGGGGGCGTGATACCAGTCGAATGCGCAGCTTATGCGAGGCGGGCTGAAAAGCGCCCCTTCTCGCCTATAGCGAAATTTTTATGCGCGCTTTTTCGCCATTTCCACACCCTTCTTCGCAGAGTCACTATTTTATAAGTCTATGAAGTCAAAATCTGAGCACTCAGCATATGAATTGTAAAATGTTTGTACTAGCATAAACCAAATTATTACTTTTACGCGTCCGGACCTGGCTCCTGACAACACGGCGTCCCTGGATAGAGCGGTAATGAATAAACAATACCAGCGGGTTTTGGTCACTACCCCACATCCTTTACTGCGGCTTGTCTGTCTGGGTCTGGTCACGTTCGTCTTCACCTTATTTTCCCTTGAGCTGACTCGCTTCGGTACGCTGCTGGCGCCATTGTGGTTTCCGACCTCGATCATGATGGTGGCGTTTTACCGCCACGCGGGAAAAATGTGGCCCGGCATTGCGCTCGCCTGCTCCTTTGGCAATATTTTTGCCTCGTGGATGCTGTTCTCATGGGAATCGATCAGCATCACCTACACGGCGATCAATATCATTGAGGCCACAATCGGCGCGCTGTTACTGCGTAAGCTTCTCCCGTGGTATAACCCGCTGCAAAACCTCAACGACTGGGTCCGACTCGCCCTCGGCAGTGCCGTGGTGCCGCCGCTGGTGGGCGGCATTCTGGTGCATTTTCTGGTGCCGAGCGCGGAGCCGCTGCGTAATTTTCTTTTCTGGGTTCTGTCAGAATCCATTGGCGCACTGGCGCTGGTGCCGTTAGGTCTGCTGTTTAAGCCGCATTATCTGCTGCGCCATCGCAACCCGAAACTGCTGCTGGAAACGCTGTTGACCCTGGTCGTTACGCTGGTTCTGAGCTGGACAGCAATTACCTGGCTGCCGTGGCCGTTCACCTGCATCATCGTTCTTTTGATGTGGAGCGCGGTGCGCCTGCCGCGTATGGAAGCATTCCTGATCTTTTTATTCACCATCATGATGGTGTCCCTGATGATGGCGCGAAACCCGCTTTCCATGACGCCCTCCAGCATGATCGTCACCTTCAACGCACCGTGGCTTCCCTTCCTGATGATGCTGCTCCCCGCCAACATTATGACGATGGTGATGTATGCCTTCCGGGCCGAGCGTAAACACATCACGGAAAGCGAAGAGCGTTTTCGTAATGCGATGGAATATTCCGCGATAGGCATGGCGCTGGTGAGCATTGAGGGCCAGTGGCTTCAGGCCAACAAGGCGCTGTGCAATTTCCTCGGTTACAGCCAGTCGGAGCTCCAGTCGCTCACGTTCCAGCAGTTAACCTGGCCGGAAGATTTAAATACCGACCTGGAACAGCTCGAACAGCTGATCCACGGCGAGATTAACACCTACAGCCTCGAAAAACGCTACTACACCCGCAACGGCGAGGTGGTCTGGGCGCTGCTGGCCGTCTCCGTCGTGCGTCATGCCGACGGTACGCCGCTCTACTTTATTGCTCAGATTGAAGACATCAACGACCTGAAGCAGACCGAGTGGGTGAATAAGCGCCTGATGGAGCGTATCACTCTCGCTAACGAAGCCGGTGGGATTGGCATCTGGGAGTGGGATCTTGAGCCAGACGTGATTAGCTGGGATAAACGAATGTTTGAGCTGTACGAGATCCCTGCGCACATAAAGCCCTCCTGGCAGCTCTGGCATGACGCCATCGTGCCTGAAGATCGCGCGAACGCCGAACGGGTATTGCGTGAATCACTCCAGGCCAGGGTGCCCTTCAAGCTGGAATTTCGCATTCGCGTCAAGGATGGCATTCGCCACATTCGTTCCCTGGCAAACCGGGTGCTGAACAAACAGGGCGAAGTGGAGCGGCTGTTAGGCATCAACATGGATATGACCGAGGTGAAGCAGCTGAACGAGGCGCTGTTCCAGGAAAAAGAGCGCCTGCATATCACCCTCGACTCCATCGGCGAAGCGGTGCTGTGTACCGACGTCGACATGAACATCACCTTTATGAACCCGGTCGCCGAGAAGATGAGCGGCTGGTCGCAAAGCGAAGCGCTGGGTCAGCCCGTTCTGGAGGTGCTGCACATTACCTTCGGCGAGAAGGGACCGTTAATGGAAAACATCCACAGCGGCGACATGTCCCGTACCGATATCGAACAGGACGTGGTGCTTAACTGCCGGAACGGTGGCAGTTTCGACATTCATTACAGCATTACCCCGCTCAGCACCCTGGACGGTCATACTATCGGCTCGGTGCTGGTGATTCAGGATGTAACCGAATCACGAAAAATGCTGCGCCAGCTGAGCTACAGCGCCTCCCATGACGCCCTTACCCACCTGGCGAACCGCGTCAGCTTCGAAAATCACCTGAAGCGCCTGTTGCAGATGGTCCAGGAGACCCATCAGCGTCACGCGCTGGTCCTTATCGACCTTGACCGCTTTAAGGCGGTGAACGATACGGCAGGACACGCGGCGGGCGACGCTCTCCTGCGCGAGCTTTCTTCGCTAATGCTGACCATGCTGCGCTCCAGCGACGTGCTGGCGCGTCTGGGCGGCGATGAGTTTGGCCTGCTACTGCCGGACTGCAACGTCGAAAGCGCACGCTACATTGCGGGCCGGCTGATTGACGCCATCAACAGTTACCATTTTTCCTGGGAAGGACGCCTGCACCGTATTGGCGCCAGCGCGGGGATCACGCTGATTGACGACAGCAATTATCAGGCTGCGGAAGTGATGTCTCAGGCCGACATTGCCTGTTACGCCTCGAAAAACAGCGGGCGCGGCGTGGTCACCGTCTATGAACCCCAGCAGGAGCGGATCCACAGCACGCGCAGCATGATGTCGCTGGATGAGCAGTGGCACATGATTAAAGATAATCATCTGCTGATGATCGCCCGCAGCGTCGCCTCGCCGCGCATTCCCGAGAGCAGCAGCTTCTGGCTGATTTCCCTGCGGCTGTGGACCAGCCAGGGGGAAGTGCTGGAGGAGCATGCCTTCCGCGCCGGGCTCGGAGAAGCGGAGCTGCTGCACGCCCTTGACCGACGGATATTCAGCGAGTTTTTCCGTGCCTATGCCGCACAGGTGGCGGCCAAAGGTATGGGTGTCGCGCTGCCGCTCTCAGAGGCAGGGTTAGCCAGCGTCACGCTGGTGGATGAACTGCTCGACCTGATTACCAAAGGCCCGCTGCCGGCGCGGCTGCTGCATCTGGCGATCGCCGTCGATGTGCTGAACAACACGGACGAAAACGTGCAGCAGGGTCTGCAAAAGCTTCGTCATGCCGGCTGCCGCGTGGTGCTGACCCGCGTCGGACGCGACATGAACGTCTTCAGTCAGCTCAGCGCCACCACCGCTGATTATCTGCTGCTGGATGCAGACGTGGTGACCAACGTCCACGGCAATCTGATGGACGAGATGATGGTGACCATCATCCAGGGCCACGCCCGGCGTCTGGGATTAAAAACCATTGCCGGGCCGTGCCACCAGTCGATCATGATGGATACGCTGTCGGGCATCGGCGTTGACTTTATTTACGGCGATACCATCGGGGAAGCCCAGCCGCTCGATTTACTGCTGAATACCAGCTATTTCGCCATCAACTGACGGCGACCAGCCGTCGGTGTACCAGATATGTAATAGCGCGTACGAGCGCCACGGCTGCCAGCGCTCGGCATAGCGACGGATCTGCGCGGGCGTCATGCCGGCAAAACGCTGCTTAATCAGGTAATCATCCGGCAGGAAAACGTCCTTTGCCTGCCAGCCGCGCAGGGCCAGATAGTTAGCGGTCCAGCGTCCGATGCCGGGCCGCTGCTGTAGCGCCTTCATCCCGGCCTCCACGTCCGCAGGCGGGAACAGCGGGAATTCACCGTCCACCACCGACTGCGCCAGATGAATCAGCGACTCCGCACGCCTGAGCGGCATCCCGAGGGCTTTTAACGCCAGCGGATCCGCCGCGGCCAGCACGTCTGGCGGAGGAAAGCACAGGTAGCCCGGCGCATCCTCGATGGGTTCACCGCACAGCGCCACCACCCGTGACGCCAGTTTTGCCGCCATCGCCACGCTCACCAGCTGCCCGAGAATGGCGCGTACGCCCTGTTCGTATGCATCCATCGCCCCCGGCAAACGTAACCCCGGACGCGCCGCGCCGAGATCGCCCAGCGTCTGCGCAATTTGCTGCGGATCGCAATCAAGATCGAACAGGCGGGCGATGCGGTCGAGGCAGATGTCCGCCACCGGGATCAGGCCAGGGCTGAGCGACACCGCCAGCGTATGGGTTGCGCTGTCCGGCGTAACCCGAAAAACGCCCTGCTGCCCCGCATAGCCAAAACTGCGCTCGTAGTAATCCTCCGTGACGGTCTCTACCCCGGTGACCGCACGCGCGGCAAGAAAGCCAAACATCCACTGCCAGTCGTAGGGCGGTTGCCAGTTCAGGGTGTACATTGTCTCTCCTTTTTTATTTATCTCAGCATAAACCGAAAGATAGCGTTGCGCCTTGCTTTCATATTCCTGTTGTCGCCTGGCAGACATTTCGCTAAAGTCTCGCCCCTTCTCACCGGCATGGGGATTTATTGTGTTTATTGGATTCGACTACGGCACCGCAAACTGCTCGGTTGCGATAATGCAAAACGGACAACCGCAGCTCCTGAAAATGGAAAACGGCAGTACGCTGTTGCCGTCAATGCTCTGTGCGCCCACGCGTGAAGCGGTGAGCGAGTGGCTGTTCCGCCATCATCAGGTTCCGGCCACGGCGGCAGAATCGCAGGCGCTGTTGCGCCGTGCGGTCAGTTTTAACCGCGAGGAAGATATCGACGTTATCCCTTCCAGCGTGCAGTTCGGACTCGCTTCGCTCGGGCAGTACATTGACGATCCGGAAGAGGTTTACTTCGTTAAATCGCCTAAATCCTTCCTCGGCGCCAGCGGCCTGAAGCCGCAGCAGGTGGCGATGTTTGAAGATCTGGTCTGCGCGATGATGCTGCATATCCGTAATCAGGCGCAGTCGCAGGTGCCGGAGACCATCACCCAGGCGGTGATTGGTCGCCCGATCAACTTCCAGGGGCTGGGCGGTGATGAAGCCAACCAGCAGGCGCAGGGGATCCTCGAGCGTGCGGCGCACCGGGCGGGCTTTAGCGACGTGGTGTTCCAGTATGAGCCGGTTGCGGCGGGGCTGGATTTTGAAGCCACGCTGACGGAAGAGAAGCGGGTGCTGGTAGTGGACATCGGCGGCGGTACGACGGACTGTTCGTTGCTGCTGATGGGGCCGCAATGGCATCACCGTCGCGATCGTGAAAACAGCCTGCTGGGGCACAGCGGCTGCCGCGTCGGCGGTAACGATCTGGATATTGCCCTGGCGTTCAAGAGCCTGATGCCGCTGCTCGGCATGGGCGGACAAACCGAGAAAGGCATCGCCCTGCCGATCCTGCCGTGGTGGAACGCGATTGCCATCAACGACGTCCCTGCGCAGAGTGATTTTTACAGCACCGCAAATGGCCGTTTCCTCAACGATCTGGTGCGCGACGCACAGGATGCCGGGAAAGTCGCCCTGCTCTATAAAGTGTGGCGCCAGCGCCTGAGCTATCGGGTCGTGCGCACCGCCGAAGAGAGCAAAATTGCCCTTTCCGATCGTCCGGAGCAGGCCGTTTCATTGCCGTTTATTAGCGACAATCTGGCAACGACCATTACCCGGGAAGGGCTGGAACTGGCGCTGGCCCAGCCGCTACAGCGTATTCTGGAGCAGGTACAGCTGGCGCTGGAGAACGGCAAAGAGAAACCGGACGTGATTTACCTGACCGGCGGTAGCGCTCGTTCACCGCTGATCAAGAAGGCGCTGGCGGAACAACTGCCGGGGATCCCCATTGCCGGCGGCGATGACTTTGGCTCCGTTACGGCAGGGCTGGCGCGCTGGGCGCAGGTGGTGTTTAGCTAATGCGGTTGTGCCGGGTGGCGCTGCGCTTACCCGGCCTACGGTTCGAGGATCTTGTAGGCCGGGTAAAGCGAAGCCGCCACCCGGCGAAACAGCGCGCCACACTCAGACCATTCCTGACAGTCTTCCATATTTCCTTCATTTTTCCGCTGTGTTAGCTGACTAAACTAGTATCATTCCCCGAAAGAGTTTCAGGATGAGAACGTATAACGATGAAAGGCAGTAACAAATCCCGCTGGGCAATCGCCGCTGGTCTGATTGTGGTGGTCCTTGCCGCCGCCTGGTACTGGCACAGCCAGTCTGCGAATTCCCCGGCACCGGCTGGCGCCAGTAGCTCCTCACAGCGCCCTGCGGGCAGTGGTCGCCACGGCATGCGCGGCGGCGCGCTGGCGCCGGTACAGGCGGCAACGGCGGTGACTAAAGCGGTACCTCGTTATCTCTCCGGGCTGGGAACCATCACCGCCGCCAACACCGTGACGGTGCGCAGCCGCGTGGACGGTCAGCTGATGGCCATTCATTTCCAGGAAGGGCAGCAGGTCAAAGCCGGCGATCTGCTGGCGGAAATCGACCCAAGCCAGTTTAAGGTGGCCCTGGCGCAGGCGCAGGGGCAGCTCGCAAAAGACAAAGCCACCCTCGCCAACGCCCGCCGCGATTTAGCCCGCTATCAGCAGTTGGTAAAAACCAACCTCGTGTCGCGCCAGGAGCTGGATACCCAGCAGTCGCTGGTCAGCGAATCGCAGGGCACCATTAAAGCCGACGAAGCCGCGGTCGCCAGCGCCCAGCTCCAGCTGGACTGGAGCCGGATCGTTGCCCCCATCGACGGGCGCGTCGGCCTCAGGCAGGTGGACATCGGCAACCAAATCTCGAGCGGCGACACCACGGGCATTGTGGTGATCACCCAGACGCACCCTATCGATCTCGTCTTTACCCTGCCGGAAAGCGACATTGCGACGGTGGTCCAGGCGCAGAAAGCCGGTAAAGGGCTGGTCGTGGAGGCCTGGGATCGCACCAACAAGCAGAAACTGAGCGAAGGTTCGCTGCTGAGCCTGGATAACCAGATCGACACCACCACCGGCACCATCAAGCTGAAGGCGCGCTTCAACAATCAGGACGATGCCCTGTTTCCGAATCAGTTCGTCAACGCGCGTATGCTGGTCGCGACCGAAGAAAATGCGGTGGTGATCCCGACGGCGGCTCTGCAAATGGGCAGTGAAGGCAACTTTGTCTGGGTGCTGAACAGTGAAAACAAGGTCAGCAAACACCTGGTGAAAACCGGCATCCAGGACAGCCAGACGGTGGTGATCGACGCCGGACTGTCCGCAGGCGACCGCGTCGTGACCGACGGTATTGACCGTCTGACCGAAGGGGCGCAGGTCGAGGTGGTGGAAGCTCAGACTACAGGAGCAAAAGCCTGATGCAGGTGATGCCGCCGAGCTCTACAGGTGGGCCATCACGCCTGTTCATTTTACGTCCGGTTGCGACGACCCTGTTGATGGTGGCGATCCTGCTGGCCGGGATCATTGGCTACCGTTTTCTGCCCGTGTCGGCGCTGCCGGAAGTAGACTACCCGACGATTCAGGTTGTCACCCTCTATCCGGGCGCCAGTCCGGACGTGGTGACGTCCGCAATCACCGCCCCGCTGGAGCGGCAGTTCGGCCAGATGTCTGGCCTGAAGCAGATGTCCTCCCAAAGCTCGGGCGGCGCCTCGGTCGTCACGCTTCAGTTCCAGCTCGCGCTGTCGCTGGACGTCGCAGAACAGGAGGTGCAGGCCGCCATTAACGCTGCCACCAACCTGCTGCCGTCTGACCTGCCGAACCCGCCGGTTTACAGCAAGGTGAACCCGGCAGATCCGCCGATCATGACCCTTGCCGTGACATCGTCCGCCATGCCGATGACGCAGGTGGAAGACATGGTCGAAACCCGCGTGGCGCAAAAGATTTCGCAGGTGACCGGCGTCGGGCTGGTAACGCTCGCAGGGGGACAACGCCCCGCCGTGCGCGTTAAGCTCAATGCCCAGGCCATTGCCGCACTGGGGTTAACCAGCGAAACTATTCGCACCGCCATCAGCAGCGCCAACGTTAACTCAGCGAAGGGCTCGCTGGACGGCCCAACCCGCGCGGTCACCCTCTCCGCCAACGACCAGATGCAGTCCGCCGATGAATACCGCCAGCTGATTGTGGCCTATCAAAACGGTGCGCCGATCCGCCTCGGCGACGTTGCCACCGTTGAGCAAGGGGCTGAAAACAGCTGGCTCGGGGCGTGGGCCAATAAGCAGCAGGCGATCGTCATGAACGTTCAGCGCCAGCCGGGCGCGAACATTATTGATACCGCCGACAGCATTCGCACCATGCTGCCGCAGCTGGTGGAAAGCCTGCCGAAATCGGTCAGCGTGAAGGTGCTTTCGGATCGCACCACCAACATTCGCGCCTCGGTATCGGACACGCAGTTCGAGCTGATGCTGGCGATTGCTCTGGTGGTTATGATTATCTACCTGTTCCTGCGCAACGTTCCGGCAACCATCATTCCCGCCGTTGCCGTGCCGCTCTCGCTGGTGGGAACGTTCGCGGTAATGGTATTTCTCGACTTTTCGATCAACAACCTGACGCTGATGGCGCTCACCATCGCCACCGGCTTCGTGGTGGACGATGCCATCGTGGTTATCGAGAACATCTCGCGCTATATCGAAAAAGGTGAAAAGCCGTTAGCCGCCGCGCTGAAGGGCGCGGGAGAAATTGGCTTTACCATCATCTCGCTGACCTTCTCGCTGATTGCGGTGCTGATCCCGCTGCTGTTTATGGGCGATATCGTCGGGCGCCTGTTCCGCGAGTTTGCCGTGACGCTGGCCGTCGCCATTCTGATCTCTGCCGTGGTGTCGCTGACGCTGACGCCGATGATGTGCGCCCGCATGCTGAGCCACGAATCCTTGCGCAAGCAAAACCGCTTCTCCCGCGCCTCCGAGCGGATGTTCGAGCGCATCATTGCCGCCTACGGTCGCGTGCTGGCAAAAGTGCTGAACCATCCGTGGGCGACGCTCGGCGTGGCCCTCGGCACGCTGGCGCTCAGCGTCATGCTGTGGATTTTCATTCCGAAAGGCTTCTTCCCGATTCAGGACAACGGCATTATTCAGGGCACGCTCCAGGCACCGCAGTCGGTCTCCTTCGCAAATATGGCGCAGCGCCAGCAGCAGGTGTCGGAGATCATCATGAAAGATCCGGCGGTGGAAAGCCTGACCGCCTACGTGGGCGTGGACGGCACCAACCCATCGCTCAACAGCGCCCGCCTGCAAATTAACCTCAAACCGCTTGATGACCGCGACGATCGCGTCAACGCGGTGATCGTGCGCCTGCAACGCGCCGTGGCGCGCGTGCCGGGCATTGAGCTGTACCTGCAACCGATTCAGGATTTAACCATTGATACGCAGGTGAGCCGCACGCAGTACCAGTTCACCCTCCAGGCCACCTCGCTTGATGCGCTCAGCACCTGGGTGCCGCAGCTGGTGGACAAGCTGAAAGCGCTGCCGCAGGTTTCTGACGTCAGCAGCGACTGGCAGGACAAAGGGCTGGCGGCGTACGTAAACGTCAACCGCGACACCGCCAGCCGTCTGGGCATTACCATGTCCGACGTGGATAATGCGCTGTATAACGCTTTTGGCCAGCGTCTGATCTCCACCATTTACACCCAGGCGAACCAGTATCGCGTGGTGCTGGAACACAACACCGAGAACACGCCGGGGCTGGCTGCCCTGGACTCGGTGCGCCTGACCAGCAAAGACGGCGGTATTGTTCCGCTCAGTGCGATTGCTACGGTGGAAGAGCGCCACGCCCCGCTGTCGATTAACCATCTCGATCAGTTCCCGTCCACCACCATTTCGTTCAACGTGCCGGACGGCTATTCCCTGGGCGAAGCGGTGGAGGCCATTCTGGGCGCGGAGAAGGAACTGAGCTTCCCGTCCGATATTCAGACCCAGTTCCAGGGCAGTACGCTGGCGTTCCAGGCCGCGCTGGGCAGCACCGTCTGGCTGATCGTCGCGGCGGTGGTGGCGATGTATATCGTGCTTGGCGTGCTGTATGAAAGCTTTATCCACCCGATCACCATCCTCTCCACCCTGCCGACGGCGGGCGTGGGGGCGCTGCTGGCGCTGATGCTGGCGGGGAGCGAGCTGGACGTGATTGCAATAATTGGCATCATCCTGCTTATCGGGATCGTGAAGAAAAACGCCATCATGATGATCGACTTTGCGCTGGCCGCCGAGCGCGAGCAGGGTATGGCGCCGCGCGAGGCCATTTACCAGGCCTGCCTGCTGCGTTTTCGTCCGATCCTGATGACCACCCTGGCTGCCCTGTTAGGCGCCCTGCCGCTGATGCTGAGCACCGGCGTGGGGGCAGAGCTGCGCCGTCCGCTGGGTATCGGCATGGTGGGCGGCCTGCTGGTCAGCCAGGTGCTGACGCTGTTTACCACGCCCGTAATCTACCTGCTGTTCGACCGTCTGGCGCTGTGGACGAAAAGCCGCTTCCCGAAACGTGAAGAGGAGGCGTAAGTGAAGTTTTTCGCCCTCTTCATTTACCGTCCGGTGGCGACGATTTTACTCTCCGTCGCCATCACCCTGTGCGGCGTGCTGGGCTTCCGCCTGCTGCCGGTGGCGCCACTGCCGCAGGTGGATTTCCCGGTGATCATGGTCAGCGCCTCGCTGCCGGGCGCATCGCCGGAAACCATGGCCTCATCGGTGGCGACGCCGCTTGAGCGATCGCTTGGGCGAATTGCCGGGGTTAACGAGATGACCTCCAGCAGTTCACTGGGCAGCACGCGCATTATTCTGGAATTTAACTTCGACCGGGACATCAACGGCGCGGCGCGTGACGTGCAGGCCGCGATTAACGCCGCCCAAAGCCTGCTGCCGAGCGGCATGCCGAGCCGTCCGACCTACCGCAAGGCCAACCCGTCCGATGCGCCGATCATGATCCTGACGCTCACGTCGGAGACCTACTCTCAGGGCGAGCTGTACGATTTTGCCTCCACGCAGCTGGCGCAGACCATTGCCCAGATTGACGGCGTGGGCGACGTAGACGTCGGCGGGAGCTCCCTGCCCGCCGTGCGCGTGGGCCTGAATCCGCAGGCGCTGTTTAACCAGGGCGTATCGCTCGACGACGTGCGTTCCGCCATCAGTAACGCCAACGTGCGTAAACCGCAGGGGGCGATTGAGGACAGCAGCCACCGCTGGCAGATCCAGACCAACGACGAGCTGAAAACCGCCGCCGAGTATCAGCCGCTGATTATTCACTACAACAACGGCGCGGCGGTGCGCCTGAGCGACGTCGCCAGCGTTACCGATTCGGTGCAGGATGTGCGCAACGCCGGGATGACCAATGCCAAACCGGCCATTTTGCTGATGATCCGCAAGCTGCCGGAAGCCAACATCATCCAGACGGTGAACAGCATCCGCGAGCGGCTGCCGGAGCTTCAGGAAACCATTCCGGCGGCAATCGATCTCCAGATTGCGCAGGACCGCTCCCCTACCATCCGCGCCTCGCTCGAAGAGGTGGAGCAAACGCTGATTATTTCCGTCGCGCTGGTGATCCTGGTGGTGTTCCTGTTCCTGCGATCGGGTCGCGCCACGCTGATCCCGGCGGTGGCGGTCCCGGTGTCGCTGATTGGCACCTTTGCCGCCATGTACCTGTGCGGCTTCAGCCTTAACAACCTGTCGCTGATGGCGCTGACAATTGCCACCGGGTTTGTGGTGGATGACGCCATCGTAGTACTGGAAAATATCTCGCGCCATCTGGAAGCGGGCATGAAGCCGCTCCAGGCGGCGCTTCAGGGTACGCGTGAAGTGGGCTTTACGGTACTGTCCATGAGCCTGTCGCTGGTGGCGGTGTTCCTGCCGCTGCTGCTGATGGGCGGCCTGCCGGGACGACTGCTGCGCGAATTTGCCGTCACGCTTTCCGTCGCCATTGGTATCTCACTGGTGATTTCGCTGACGCTGACGCCAATGATGTGCGGCTGGATGCTCAAGCGCAGCCAGCCGCACTCGCAGCCGCGCCGGAAAGGCTTTGGTCGCGTCCTGATGGCAATGCAGTCAGGCTATGGCAAATCGCTGAAATGGGTGCTGAACCACACGCGTATTGTCGGGCTGGTGCTGATGGGCACCATCGTGCTCAACGTCTGGATGTACATCACCATCCCGAAAACCTTTTTCCCGGAGCAGGATACCGGCGTGCTGATGGGGGGTATTCAGGCGGACCAGAGCATTTCGTTCCAGGCGATGCGCGGCAAGCTTCAGGACTTTATGAAAATCATCCGTGAGGATCCGGCCGTGGACAACGTCACCGGCTTTACCGGCGGCTCGCGCGTTAACAGCGGGATGATGTTTATTACCCTTAAGCCGCGCGGTGAACGTCACGAAACGGCGCAGCAAATCATTGACCGCCTGCGGGTGAAGCTCGCCAAAGAGCCGGGGGCAAACCTTTTTTTGATGGCCGTTCAGGATATCCGCGTCGGCGGACGACAGGCCAACGCCAGCTATCAGTACACCCTGCTCTCGGACGATTTAGCTGCCCTGCGCGAGTGGGAGCCGAAGATCCGAAAAGCGCTGGCCGCTCTGCCGCAGCTGGCTGACGTGAACTCTGACAGCCAAAACAACGGTGCGGAGATGGCGCTCACCTACGATCGTGAAACCATGGCCCGCCTGGGCATTAACGTGGAGGCGGCCAACAGCCTGCTGAACAACGCCTTCGGGCAGCGTGAAGTCTCTACCATCTATCAGCCGATGAACCAGTACAAGGTGGTGATGGAGGTGGATCCGCG
The DNA here is from genome assembly GCF_001631805.1 of Enterobacter genomosp. S. Taxonomy (NCBI): domain Bacteria; kingdom Pseudomonadati; phylum Pseudomonadota; class Gammaproteobacteria; order Enterobacterales; family Enterobacteriaceae; genus Enterobacter; species Enterobacter genomosp. S. The sequence continues at coordinate 256,990 of NZ_LVVA01000012.1, forward strand.
CTACACCCAGGACATCAGCGCGCTGGACAAGATGTTTGTGATCAATGATGACGGTAAGGCGATTCCGCTGTCGTACTTCGCCAGCTGGCAGCCGTCGAACGCCCCGCTGTCGGTGAACCACCAGGGGCTTTCCGCCGCCTCGACCGTCTCGTTTAACCTGGCAACCGGCTCGTCGCTGTCTGAGGCCAGCGATGCCATTAACCGCGCCATGACCCAGCTCGGGGTGCCCTCCTCCGTGCGCGGCAGTTTTGCCGGTACGGCGCAGGTGTTCCAGGACACCATGAATTCGCAGGTCATTTTGATTCTGGCGGCCATTGCCACGGTTTACATCGTGCTGGGCGTGCTGTATGAAAGCTACGTGCATCCGTTGACCATTCTTTCCACGCTGCCCTCTGCGGGCGTGGGGGCGCTGCTGGCGCTGGAGCTGTTCGGTGCCCCATTCAGTCTTATCGCGCTCATCGGGATCATGCTATTGATTGGCATCGTGAAGAAAAACGCGATAATGATGGTCGACTTTGCGCTGGACGCCCAGCGCAACGGCAACCTGACGCCGGACGAGGCGATATTCCAGGCCTGTCTGCTGCGTTTTCGCCCGATCATGATGACCACGCTGGCCGCACTCTTCGGCGCGCTGCCGCTGGTCATTTCCGGCGGTGACGGCTCTGAACTGCGCCAGCCGCTGGGGATCACGATCGTCGGTGGCCTGGTAATGAGCCAGCTCCTGACGCTCTACACCACGCCGGTGGTCTATCTGTTCTTTGACCGGCTGCGGCTGCGTTTTTCACGTAAAAAGAGAACCACGGTGACCGAGTAAATGACCGACCTTCCCGGTAACGTTCGCTGGCAGTTGTGGATAGTCGCGTTCGGCTTCTTTATGCAGTCGCTGGACACGACTATCGTGAACACCGCCCTCCCCTCAATGGCAAAAAGCCTGGGGGAGAGCCCGCTGCACATGCATATGGTGATTGTCGCCTACGTGCTGACGGTCGCCGTGATGCTGCCCGCCAGCGGCTGGCTGGCGGATAAGGTCGGCGTGCGGAACATCTTCTTCACCGCCATCGTGCTGTTTACCACCGGGTCTCTGTTTTGCGCTCAGGCCAATACTCTTGACCAGCTGGTGATGGCGCGCGTGCTACAGGGCGTCGGCGGCGCAATGATGGTGCCCGTCGGGCGGCTAACGGTGATGAAAATTGTTCCGCGCGCGCAGTATATGGCGGCGATGACCTTTGTCACCCTGCCCGGTCAGGTCGGCCCGCTGCTTGGCCCGGCGCTGGGTGGTATTCTGGTGGAGTACGCTTCCTGGCACTGGATCTTCCTGATTAACCTGCCGGTCGGTATCATCGGCGCGATTGCCACCCTGACGCTGATGCCGAACTATAAAATGCAGACCCGACGCTTTGATTTCTTTGGCTTCATCCTGCTGGCCGCCGGCATGGCGACGCTCACCCTGGCGCTGGACGGGCAAAAAGGGCTGGGGATTTCGTCCCTGTCGCTCGCTCTGCTGGTGGCGCTGGGTGTCACCGCTATTCTCTGGTATCTCTGGCATGCCAGAGGCAACGACAGGGCGCTGTTCAGCCTGAACTTGTTTAACACACCAACCTACCGTCTGGGGCTTTTGGGCAGCTTCGCCGGACGTATCGGCAGCGGCATGCTGCCGTTTATGACGCCGGTATTTTTACAGATTGGGATGGGCTTTTCGCCGTTCCACGCGGGGCTGATGATGATCCCGATGGTGCTCGGCAGCATGGGGATGAAGCGTATAGTGGTGCAGGTGGTAAACCGCTTTGGCTACCGCCGCGTGCTGGTGGCCGCCACGCTCGGGCTGGCGCTCGTCACCCTGCTGTTTATGACCGTGGCGCTGATGGGCTGGTACTACGTCCTGCCGCTGGTGCTGTTCTGCCAGGGGATCGTCAACTCCATGCGCTTCTCGTCGATGAACACCCTCACGCTGAAAGATCTGCCGGACGAGCTGGCGAGCAGCGGTAACAGCCTGCTGTCGATGATCATGCAGCTCTCCATGAGCGTAGGGGTCACGGTGGCCGGCTTGCTGCTCGGCATGTACGGCCAGCACCATCTCAGCGTCGACACCCCCGTCGCGCATCAGGTCTTTTTATACACTTACCTCAGCATGGCGGCGATCGTCGCCCTGCCCGCTTTTATCTTTGCCAGAGTACCGAATGACACGACCAAAAATGTCGTGCTCCGACGCGGCAAAAGGAGTGCACCATGAAATTCTGGCGTCCGGGGATCACCGGTAAGCTTTTTGTGGCGATTTTCGCCACCTGTATTGTCCTGCTGATAACCATGCACTGGGCGGTGCGGGTCAGTTTTGAGCGCGGTTTTATTGATTACATCAAGCATGGTAACGAACAACGCTTACAGGGCTTAAGCGACGCGCTGGGCGAGCAGTACAGCCTGCACGGTAACTGGCGTTTTCTGCGCAATAATGACCGCTTTATATTTCAAATCCTGCGCTCGCTGGAGCACGATAATGACGACGACCGCCCGGGGCCGGGCATGCCGCCGCACGGCTGGCGCACCCAGTTCTGGGTGATTGATCAGGAGATGCGCGTGCTCGTTGGCCCACGCTCGCCGGTACCGCCGGACGGCACAAAGCGCGCCATCACCTCGAACGGCGCCACGGTGGGCTGGGTTATCGCCTCGCCGGTCGAGCGGCTGACGCGCAACACCGACATCAACTTTGACCGCCAGCAGCGTCAGACCAGCTGGCTGATTGTCGCGCTCTCAACCCTGCTTGCCGCGCTCGCCACCTTCCCGCTGGCACGGGGCCTGCTGGCGCCGGTTAAGCGCCTTGTTGAGGGCACACACAAGCTGGCGGCGGGTGACTTCTCGACCCGCGTGGACACCCGCAGCCAGGACGAGCTGGGCAAGCTGGCGCAGGACTTTAACCAGCTCGCCAGCACGCTGGAGAAAAACCAGCAGATGCGCCGCGACTTTATGGCCGACATTTCGCACGAGCTGCGCACCCCGCTGGCGGTGCTGCGCGGCGAGCTGGAGGCGATTCAGGACGGCGTGCGGCAGTTCACTCCCGAGTCCGTGGCCTCGCTACAGGCGGAAGTCGGTACGCTGACCAAGCTGGTGGACGATCTGCATCAGCTTTCCATGTCCGACGAAGGCGCCCTGGCCTACCAGAAAGCCCCAATCGACGTGATCAATATTCTTGAAGTCGTGACCGGCGCATTCCGCGAACGCTTCGCCAGCCGTGACCTGAAAATCAACCTCTCGCTGCCGGACAGCGCGGTGGTGTTTGGCGACAAAGATCGCCTGATGCAGCTATTCAATAATCTGCTGGAGAACAGCCTTCGCTATACCGACGGCGGCGGCGCGCTGCATATCTCCGGCAAGCAGGAAAACGGGCGCTTTGCCCTGACCTTCGCGGACTCCGCCCCTGGCGTGAAGGATGCGCAGCTGGAAAAACTGTTCGAGCGCTTCTATCGCACCGAAGGTTCCCGCAACCGCGCCAGCGGCGGTTCCGGCCTTGGGCTGGCGATTTGCGTTAACATAGTGGAAGCCCACGGCGGCACCATCCGCGCCGCTCATTCGCCTTTTGGCGGGGTTAGCATTACAGTAGAGTTACCTCTGGAACGGGATTTATCGAGGGAAGCATGACCGAGTTACCGATTGACGACAACACACCGCGCATTTTGATCGTGGAAGACGAGCCTAAACTGGGGCAACTGCTGATCGACTATTTGCGTACCGCGAGCTACGCGCCAACGCTTATCAGCCACGGCGACCAGGTGCTGCCCTACGTGCGCCAGACGCCGCCGGATCTGATCCTGCTGGATCTGATGCTCCCGGGTACTGACGGCCTGACCCTGTGCCGTGAAATTCGTCGCTTCTCCGACGTACCCATCGTGATGGTGACGGCCAAAATCGAAGAGATCGACCGCCTGCTGGGGCTTGAAATCGGCGCCGACGATTATATCTGCAAGCCTTACAGCCCCCGCGAAGTGGTTGCTCGCGTGAAAACTATCCTCCGCCGCTGCAAGCCGCAGCGTGAATTGCAGGTGCTGGATGCGCAAAGCCCGCTGATTGTCGACGAAAGCCGCTTCCAGGCGAGCTGGCGCAACAAGCTGCTGGACCTCACCCCTGCGGAGTTCCGCCTGCTGAAAACGCTCTCCCACGAGCCGGGGAAAGTGTTTTCCCGCGAACAACTGCTCAATCATCTGTATGACGATTACCGCGTGGTGACGGACCGCACCATCGACAGCCACATCAAAAACCTGCGCCGCAAGCTGGAGTCGCTGGATGCCGACCAGTCGTTTATTCGTGCGGTGTACGGCGTGGGGTATCGGTGGGAAGCGGACGCGTGCAGGATTGCCTAGTCAGCTGCGGGACAATACTGGCCGGGTAAGGCGAAACCGTCACACGGCACAAGAACTTTACCTCCCCGCCCCGCAGCGCTACAATGCCCGCCCTTAAAGTGGGGGATCTCCCCTTACCGCTGCACCAGGTGTATGCGGATCTGACCTGTCATCAGAACGAGAACAAACATGTTTAAACCGGAACTTCTTTCCCCGGCGGGAACGCTGCAAAATATGCGTTACGCTTTCGCCTATGGCGCCGACGCCGTCTACGCGGGCCAGCCGCGCTACTCGCTGCGCGTGCGTAATAACGAATTCAACCACGAGAATCTTCAGCTCGGCATTAACGAAGCGCATGCCCTGGGCAAAAAATTCTACGTGGTGGTGAACATCGCGCCGCACAACGCCAAGCTGAAAACGTTCATTCGCGACCTGAAGCCGGTCGTGGAGATGGGGCCGGACGCGCTGATCATGTCGGACCCGGGTTTAATCATGCTGGTTCGGGAGAACTTCCCGGAGATGGACATTCACCTCTCGGTGCAGGCTAACGCCGTCAACTGGGCAACGGTGAAATTCTGGAAGCAGATGGGGCTGACCCGCGTCATTCTGTCTCGCGAGCTGTCTCTCGAAGAGATCGAAGAGATCCGCACCCAGGTGCCAGATATGGAGATCGAAATCTTCGTCCACGGCGCGCTGTGCATGGCCTACTCCGGCCGCTGCCTGCTCTCTGGCTATATCAACAAGCGTGATCCGAACCAGGGCACCTGCACCAACGCCTGCCGCTGGGAATATAACGTTCAGGAAGGCAAAGAGGATGAGATTGGGAACATCGTGCATAAACACGAGCCGATCCCGGTCACCAACGTTGAGCCAACGCTGGGTATCGGTGCGCCGACCGACAGCGTGTTTATGATTGAAGAAGCCAAACGTCCGGGCGAGTACATGACCGCCTTTGAAGACGAGCACGGCACCTACATCATGAACTCGAAGGATTTGCGCGCCATCGCGCACGTGGAGCGTTTAACCCAGATGGGCGTGCACTCCCTGAAAATCGAAGGCCGCACCAAGTCCTACTACTACTGCGCCCGTACCGCGCAGGTATATCGCAAAGCCATCGACGATGCCGCCGCCGGTAAACCGTTCGACACCAGCCTGCTGGAAACGCTTGAAGGCCTGGCGCATCGCGGCTATACCGAAGGTTTCCTGCGTCGTCACACCCACGACGACTACCAGAACTACGAGCATGGCTACTCGATTTCTGAACGCCAGCAGTTTGTCGGTGACTTCACCGGCGAGCGTAAAGGCCCGCTGGCTGCCGTCGCCGTAAAAAACAAATTCAACAAAGGCGACAGCCTGGAGCTGATGACGCCGCAGGGCAACATGAACTTCCGCCTGGAGCACCTGGAAAACAAAAAAGGTGAGGCGATTGAGGTCGCACCGGGCGATGGCCATGTGGTCTGGCTGCCGGTTCCTGAAGAGGTAGAGCTGGAGTTTGCGCTGCTGATGCGTAATTTTGAAGGTGAAAATACCCGAAATCCACACGGCAAATAGTCAATCAACGGGATTTTTTCACGCTGGGATAATTCTTAGAATCGGATCACATACCGCTTCGTTCAATACGGGTATTATCCCCCCGCTGAAAAACATAACCCATAAATGCTAGCTGTACCAGGAACCACCTCCTTAGCCTGCGTAATCTCCCTTACGCGGGCTTATTTTTTGCCTTTCATCCTGTTCTTACCCGCTTTGTTCTTCTCTGGGATACACTCTTTCTATAGTTAAAAAAGGGAGCAAACCGGATGGCAACCTATCCAGACAGTTTATTAATTCTCAACGGCAAAAGTGCAGGCAACGATCTGTTGCGCCAGGCGATTACCGAATTGCGTGAAGATGGCGCGCGCATTCACGTGCGGGTGACCTTTGAAAAAGGCGATGCAGCACGCTATATCGACGAGGGCATCAGGTTAGGCGCTGAAACCATTATTTCCGGCGGCGGCGACGGAACGATCAACGAAATCGCCGGCGCGCTGATTGATCTCAACACAGCAGAACGCCCGGTGATGGGCATTTTACCGCTCGGTACTGCCAATGATTTTGCCACCAGCGCCGGCATACCTGAGGATTTAGGAAAAGCGCTGCAACTGGCCATCCTCGGTAAAGCGACCCCCGTCGATATCGCTCAGGTGAATGAAAAAACCTGCTTTATCAATATGGCGACGGGCGGTTTCGGCACGCGGATCACCAGCGAAACACCGGAAAAGCTGAAGGCCGCGCTGGGCGGCGTCTCGTATCTCATACACGGCCTGATGCGCATGGACACGCTCAAGCCCGACAGCTGTGAAATCAACGGTGAGAACTTCCACTGGCAGGGCAATGCGTTGGTGATTGGCATCGGCAACGGGCGGCAGGCGGGCGGCGGACAGCAGCTTTGCCCGGAAGCATTGATTAATGACGGTCAGCTACAGCTGCGCATTTTTACCGGCGACGGGCTGCTGCCCGCACTGTTTACGACGCTGACGCAGCCGGAGGAGAGCCCTAACATCATCGACGGCACCTCCGCGTGGTTTGAGGTGATCGCCCCCCACGGCATGACCTTTAATCTTGACGGAGAGCCGCTCAGCGGCGAGCGATTCCGCATCGAAGTTTTGCCCGGCGCGTTACAGTGCCGGTTGCCGCCGGACTGTCAACTTTTGCGCTGATGTATTGCCGGGTGGCCTTCGCTTACCCGGCCTACAGTATCGCCCTCTTTAATACACCGACACCTCCCGCGCCATCTCACGGGAATACTGCTGCGAGGCGTTGACCAGCATCCGCGTATAGTCGGTCTTCGCTTTCCCGGCGACCAGCTCGTCCACCGTCAGGGTTTCAAGGATTTTGCCATACTGCATTACCGCCACCTTCTGGCATAGATGAGCAATCACGCCCAGATCGTGGGTCACCATCAGGTAGGTCAGGTTCGACTCTCGCTGAAGTTCCGCCAGCAGGTTAAGGATTTCCGCCTGTACGGAGACGTCCAGCGCCGAGGTGGGTTCATCCAGCAGCAGCACCTGCGGCTCCAGAATCAGCGCCCTGGCAATCGCCACGCGCTGGCGCTGGCCGCCGGACAGCTGGTGCGGATAGCGATCGCGAAATGCCCGGTTCAGCCCCACTTTATCCAGCAGGGCGTGAACGCGCCGATCCCGATCTTTTATACCGTGAATGTGCAGCGGCTCTTCCAGAATATCGCCAATGGTATGCCGCGGATGCAGCGAGCCGTACGGATCCTGAAACACCATCTGCACGAGGCGGCAGCGCGCCTGGCTGATTCGCTTGTCCAGCGGCTTGCCGTCAATCGCCAGCTCGCCCTCCCAGTGGGTAAACAGCCCGGCAAGGCATTTCAGCACCGTGGTTTTGCCCGAGCCGGACTCCCCCACCAGGCCGAAAATCTCCCCTTCCGCCACGCGAATGTTCACGTCGTTCAGCACCTGACTGCGCTTCTCGCCCTCGCCAAACGTCAGGTTGAGGTGGTTTATCTCGATCATCTCTGCTCCTTACTCGGTGAGCCAGCTGGCCTGACGCTGTAATACCGGCAGCGTCGGGCGGCGATGGTTGATTTCCGGCAGCGCGTTGATTAAGCCCTGGGTATAGGGATGCTTCGCGTTGTGCAGATCTTTCGCGGCAATCGACTCCACCACTCTTCCGGCGTACATCACCAGCACCCGGTCGCAGAAGCTGCGCACCAGGTTGATGTCGTGACTGATAAAAATCAGCCCCAGCCCGCGAGACTGCACCAAATCGTCGAGCAGCCCCAGTACCTGCAAACGCACCGACACGTCCAGCGCCGAGGTCGGTTCATCGGCAATGACCAGCTCCGGATCGGTGATCAGCATCATGGCGATCATGATACGCTGCCCCTGCCCGCCGGATATCTCGTGCGGGTAAAGATGGTAAACCCGCTCCGGCTGGCGGATGCGCACCACGTCGAGCATCTCCAGCACCTTCGCTTTCGCTTCAGCCTTGCGCCCGGGGTGATGGGTCAGCCAGGCTTCAGCAATCTGATCCCCCACGCAGGCCACCGGATTGAGGGAGTACTTCGGGTCCTGCATGATCATCGAGATGCGCTTGCCGCGAATGCCGCGCATCTGCGCCTCGCTGACGGCCTGTAAATCGACGTCGCAAAACTGCATCCGCGCGGCGCGGATTTGCGCTTTAGCCGGGTGCAGGCGCAGCAGCGCCCGCCCGACGGTGGATTTACCGGAGCCGGATTCGCCAACAATCGCCAGCTTTTCCCGCCCTAGCTGGAAAGAGACGCCGCGCACCGCATTCGTGACCGCGCCGCCGTTGATAAAATCGACGTGGAGATCGCACACGTCGAGCAGGGGGTTATTCGCTGCGAGGATCGAGGATGTCACGTAGGCCATCTCCTAAGAAATTGAACGCCAGGCTGTTGATCAGGATCGCCAGCCCCGGAATAGTTACCACCCACCAGCACTCCATCATGTAGGTGCGACCGCTGGAGATCATCGCCCCCCACTCCGGCTCAGGCGGCTGCGCGCCAAGGCCGAGGAAGCCAAGCCCGGCGGCGGTGAGAATGATCCCGGCCATGTTCATGGTGATACGGATGATCACCGACGGCAGGCACAGTGGGACGATGTGACGCCACAGCACGCGTGCGGGCGACGCCCCCTGCAAACGCACGGCGGAGATAAAATCAGCCTGGCGCAGGGAGAGCGTTTCGGCGCGCGCCAGACGGGCAATCGGCGGCCACGCGGTGAGCGTAATCGCAATCACCACGTGCTCCAGCCCCGGGCCAAGCGCCGCGACAAACGCGAGCGCCAGCACCAGGCTCGGGAAGGAGATAAAGATATCTGTGACGCGCATCAGTACCGCATCAACCTTACCGCCAAAATACCCTGCGGTTACGCCCAGCAGCAGCCCGAGCGGACCTACGGTCACGGAAACCAGCAGCACGATGTAGAGCGTGATGCGCGCGCCGTATACCAGGCGGCTGAAGATATCCCGGCCAAACTCGTCGGTGCCGAACCAGTGCTGTGCGTTCGGAGCGGCCAGCGCGTTGTTGAGGTCCTGTACCAGGGGGTTATATGGCGCAATTAGCGGGGCGAAGGCTGCGACAACCAGCAGCAACAGAACGATCCCGCCGCCGATGGCGGTAAGTGGATTGCGCGCCATCTTGCCGATAAAGCCAGCGGCACGGCCCAGCGTGCGTCTGATACGCTGGCGGGTTTCGGCGTGCCTCGCCCCCAGCGGCGTATCCAGAGAAACGGTCATGATTTCGTCCTCGGGTCAAAGAGTTGATACAGCATGTCGGAGAGCAGGTTGAGCATCACGAAGATGATCCCCACCAGCAGCACGCAGCCCATCACCGCGTTCATATCTCCGAGCAGCAGGCTGCCGGTGAGATACGAGCCGAAGCCCGGCCAGGAAAAGACGGTTTCAATCAACACCGCCCCTTCCAGCAGCGAACCGTAGGCCAGCGCCACCACCGTCAGGAGCTGCACGAGGATGTTGCGAAACGCGTGGTTCCAGATCACCTGCCGCTCGGTTAAGCCCTTCACCCGCGCGGTGAGGATGAACTCCTGGGACAGCTGCGCCAGCATAAAGCTGCGGGTCATGCGGCTGATGTAGGCCAGAGAATGGAAGCCAAGCAGCGACGCGGGCAGCACCAGATGGTTAATGGCGTTCCAGAACACGGCGCTGTTGCCGGCCAACAGCGCATCGACGGTCATCAGCCCGGTACGGCGCGGCACGAGACCGTCGAGCCCCAGATCCAGACGGCCAGCCCCGCCCACCCAGCCGAGCCAGGCGTAGAACAGCAGCAGCCCCATCATCCCGACCCAGAAGATAGGCGTGGAGTAGCCCGCCAGGCTGATGATACGCACGACATAGTCGGAAACGCTGTTACGCCGCGCCGCCGCCAGCACGCCCAGCGGAATGCCCAAGCCCGCGCCCACGATAATCGCCATCGTCGCCAGCTCCAGCGTCGCCGGGAAGACGCGCAGGATGTCGTCGATGACCGGCTTGCCGGTCAGCAGGGCGTTACCCAGATCGCCGTGCAGCAAATTGCTGAGGTAGATGCCGAACTGGGCCAGCAGAGACCGATCGAACCCCAGCTGGTGATACACCTGCTGGTAGGTGCTGTGGTCGGCATCCGGCCCGACAATCGCCAGCACCGGGTCGACGGGCATCACGCGGCCAATAAAAAAGGTCAGCAGCAGCAGGCCGAACAGCGTCACCACCACCTGCGTTAACCGCTTCGAGAAGCGCCGTGTCCGGGAGCCGGGCGCGAGGATCGCCACGCTCATTGTTCACCTCCGGTTTTGTAGACATCGCGCAGGAAAGTAGTGGCTGACGGGTGCGACTGGAAATTCTTCACTTCGTTGCGCACCACCACTGAATCGACCATCTGCGACAGGGGGATCATCGCCGGGATCAGCGCGTCGTAGCGGAGCTGGATCTGCTGGTAATCGGCGATCTGTTTTTTGGGGTCGCGCTCCAGCAGGGCGCTGTCGATCATCTCGTTGAGCGGCCTGTCGTAGAAGCTGGTGCGCCAGCCCTGGAAGTTGGTCAGCCGCGCCTGGTCGCTGTTGTCAGGGTTGTAGACCAGCGCACGAAGGCTGGAGTGCGGGTGCGGCTCTACCCCGCTTCCGCCGCGCCCCACCAGCATGTCGAACTTCCGCTCGCGCATAGCGCCGTAAATCTGGTTGCCGGTGCCGGTGATGATTTTGGCGTTAATGCCCGCCTGCATCAGCGTCGACTGTACGGCGATTGCGATATTGAGGAACGGCTGATCCGCCAGCACCCGCAGGGTGGTATCAAACCCGTCCGGGTAGCCCGCCTCCGCCAGCAGCTTTCTGGCGCGCGGGATATCGAGCTTATAGCCCGGGTCCGGCAGCGTGGACGGCATACCGGCCTTGATCGGGCGCTGGTGCAGCACACCGTAGCCTGGCATCAGCGCTTTATTGATGCCCTGATAGTCAATCAGATAGCGCACCGCTTCGCGCACCTTCGGGTTGGCGAAATGCGGCTCCTTCATGCTCATCGCCACGTAGTAAACTGTCCCCTTCTGCACGGCTTCGACGGTGAGCTGCGGATCGTTGCGCAGAGCGTTAATGTCCGACACTGCCATGTTGTTAGCGATATCGAGGTCGCCTTTCTCAATCATCAGGCGCAGGGTTTGCGACTCCTGAAAATGGCGCAGCACCACGCGGTTCATCTTCGGTGCATCCCGCCAGTAATGCGGATTTCGCTGCATGCGCAGCACGTCCTTTGCCTGCCAGGTTTCCAGCTTAAACGGGCCGGAGCCAGCCTCGTTGGTGGTGAGCCAGCGGTTGCCCCAGTCGTTATTGACCGCATGCTGCTGCACCGTTTTGCTGTCGAGCACCCCGAGGTTGCCGAGCGCGCCGAGGGAGTAAATCACCAGCTGCGGATCGTTAGGCTTAGGCAGAACAATCTGTACCGTGTACGCATCCGGCGCGCTGATTAGGCTGTCGATGTTTTGCTTAGAAAAACCATACGACTTCCACACCGAGGCCTGGGCGAGGTTAAGGTGCAGCAGGCGCCGCATCGACCAGATCACGTCCTCCGCCGTCAGCGGGTTACCGGAATGAAATCTCACGTCGTCGCGCAGGTGGAAGGTCAGGGTTTTACGATCCGGAGAAATATCCCAGGACGTCGCCAGCGCGGGCCTGACGTTGGTCAACTCGTTCGGGTCGAGCTCCACCAGCGAGTCGTAAAGATTCACCACAATGCCAACCACTTCGTTACCGGTCATGGCCGCCGGATCGAGGGACAAGAGGTTATTCATATTCATGCCGATGATGAGCTGGTCGGGCGGCGTTTTTGCGTACGCCGCACCGCTCCCCATCATCAGCGAGAGCGCGAGCAAGCACGCCCCGGCCAAGGGAGATCGTTTCATGTATATATCGCCTGTAGGGTACGTTTTTAGTTGTCAGTCGTGGCTGACGGTATTGGCTTCGATATATGCAAAGTTAATGTCTTCGCCCAGCCCCGGGCGGGTCGGCAGGCTGACCATGCCGTTTTCGTCCATCGGGTCCACCAGGCTGTTGAGGTACGCCGCCGGTTCGTCGTAGTCGAGGAACGGATGCAGCAGGCCGCGCTCGTACCAGCGGCAGTTTTTGATCGCGCCGATAACCGCCAGGCTTGCCGCGCCGTTGCCGTGGATTTCGCAGTCCATGCCGAACGATTCCGCCAGGTTCGCTACCTTCAGCGTCGGCGAGATGCCGCCTACGCCGTTCGACCCGGCGCGCAGGATGTCGCACGCCCCGGCCTTGATCCAGTCCGCACGGCTGTGGTGTTTCCCGCCGAGGCTTTCCGGCCCGATAACCGGAATCGACAGGTTTTCGGCCAGCCACGCGTAGGAGGCCATGCTCTCCTCTTCCATCGGCTCTTCGAACCAGGCGAAATTGAGTTTTTCCAGCTCTTTACCGATGTACAACGCCTCGGTACGGCTGTACCAGTGGTATCCGTCAATCATCAGGTCGATATCCGGCCCTACCGCCTCACGCACGGCGGCGCAGGCTTTGACGTCCATTTTTGGGTTGGGCGCGAACGAGACCGGGGGCATCCAGGTGTGCAGCTTGATGGCCTTATAGCCGCGCGCCACCAGCGTCTCGGCAAAGCTGGCGTACTCGTCCGGCGTGGACAGCCCGCCCGGCAGATCGTCGCCGCACATGGTGCTGCCGTAGGCCGGAACCTTATCACGATAGCCGCCGAGCAGTTTCCAGACCGGCAGGTTGAGCTTGCGGCCAATCAGATCCCACAGCGCCTGTTCAACGAAGCCCAGCGCCCGCTCGGTCAGCTGATGTGCGCTTCCCCGCTGCCAGTGAGCCAGCTCCTGCCAGATGCGCTCGCGGTTAAACGCGTCCTGGCCGACCATCACCTTGCGAAAGAAGGTGTTGACCACGAAGGGGCGCACCACCTCCGGCGGCGCGAACGCGTACCCTTGCGTGCCATCGTCAGCCGTGATGGTGAGCATCGCCATTTTTGCCAGGCTCTCCGGCCCCGGATGCGAATGCCCGGCGCTGTCGGAAACCCGACGCGTCGGGTACTGGAAAACACTGACGTTTACAGATTCAATTTTCATTATCAGTCCTTAGCGCTACGAAAGTTCAAAGCAGCGTGTATTTTGAAAAGCCGTTTCGAAACTAACTTTAAGCTCAAAATTCATCCGTAGCCTTAGACAAATTCCGCTAAGCACTGACCATTTTTTGTGCATATGCACGGGGAAGAGTGACAGTTTTCACAAAAGAGGGAGGAAGTGTGAGGTGGATCGGGAGAAACAAACTGCGGGTATGAACACCCCTGACGCCGGCCCCTCCCAAAAGGGCGAGGGGGCTCGCACCTTACGGTCCCCTCTCCCCTTTGGGGAGAGGGTTAGAGTGAGGGGAAAAAGACTTAAGCGATCGTGACTTTACTGTCCAGATAGACATCCTGAACCGCGTTGATCAGCTTCACGCCGTCGGCCATGGATTTTTTGAACGCCTTACGGCCGAGGATCAGCCCCATGCCGCCTGCGCGCTTGTTAATCACAGCCGTGCGCACCGCATCGGTCAGGTCGGTTTCACCGCCTGCCGCACCGCCGGAGTTAATCAGCCCGGCGCGGCCCATGTAGCAGTTCGCCAACTGGTAACGCACCAGATCGATCGGGTTATCGCTGGTCAGCTTGCTGTAGACCCGGTCGTCGGTATAGCCAAAATTCACCGCCTTATAGCCGCCGTTATTCTCGGCCATTTTCTGCTTCACGATGTCCGCGCCGATGGTCGCTGCCAGGTGGTTGGCCTGACCGGTCAGATCCGCAGACACGTGGTAATCCACGCCGTCTTTCTTGAACGACCCGTTGCGCAGATAGGCCCACAGCACGGTCACCATGCCCAGCTCGTGGGCGCGCTCAAACGCTGCGGAGATCTCCTCTATCTGACGACGCGACTGTTCAGAGCCGAAATAGATCGTCGCCCCGACCGCCACTGCGCCCATATTGAACGCCTGCTCGACGCTGGCGTACAGCGTCTGGTCGTATTCGGTTGGGTAGCTCAGGGTTTCGTTATGGTTCAGTTTGACGAGGAACGGAATGCGGTGGGCATAGCGACGCGACACGGAAGCCAGCACGCCGTAGGTGGAGGCCACGCAGTTACAGCCCGCCTCAATCGCCAGCTCGACGATGTTTTTCGGATCGAAGTAGAGCGGGTTCGCGGCAAACGACGCCCCCGCAGAGTGTTCAACGCCCTGGTCAACGGGCAGAATAGAGAGGTACCCGGTTCCGCCCAGGCGTCCGGTATTATAAAGCGTCTGCATGTTTCGCAGTACGGCAGGCGGACGGTTGTTGTCGACCATGACGCGGTCAACGTAGTCATGGCCAGGCAGGTAAAGCTGGTCGGCTGGAATGGTCATACAACGATGCTGTAAAAGGCTGTCGGCGTCTTTGCCAAGCAACTGCGCAATATCAGTCATAGTGATGCTCCCGTAAGTCCGACTTGATGTCGGAGCGTGTGATCCAAACCCACGTTTTTGCAGGCAGACTAAGCCTGGTACCGACTTACTCTATTTTCCACCATTTGCAACTTTTTTAAGCACAATCTGCTGGCTCGTTTCGTGTACAACATTTTTGTTACACTGATCAAACAATCGCCTTAAAGGTATTTAAAAGGTATTATCACATGGTATGTTAACCGCGTACCTCTGACATGCAGGATTAAAAAATGAAAACGAAAGTCCAACTGTCATTCATGATGTTCGTTGAATGGTTTATCTGGGGCGCGTGGTTTGTGCCATTGTGGCTGTGGCTGAGCAAGAGCGGGTTTACTGCCGGCGAAATCGGCTGGTCGTATGCCTGTACCGCCATCGCCGCGATCCTCTCGCCCATCCTGGTCGGCTCGCTGACGGACCGCTTCTTCGCCGCCCAGAAGGTGCTGGCGGTGCTGATGTTCGCCGGCGCGATCCTGATGTACTTCGCCGCACAGCAAAGCCAGTTCAGCACCTTCTTCCCGCTGCTGCTGGCCTACTCCCTGACCTATATGCCGACCATCGCGCTGACCAACAGTATCGCCTTCGCGAACGTCGATGACGTGGAGGCCGATTTTCCGCGCATCCGCGTGATGGGCACCATCGGCTGGATTGCCTCCGGCCTGGCATGCGGCTTCCTGCCGCAGATGATGGGCTATAGCGACATCTCCGATACCAATATTCCCCTGCTGATGACCGCAGCCAGCTCCCTTCTGCTCGGCATCTTCGCGCTGTTCCTGCCGAATACCCCGCCGAAGAGCACCGGCAAGCTGGATTTCAAAGTCATGCTGGGGCTGGACGCGCTGATCCTGCTGCGCGACAAAAACTTTCTGGTGTTCTTCTTCTGCTCGTTCCTGTTCGCCATGCCGCTGGCCTTCTACTACATCTTTGCCAACGGCTATCTCACCGAAGTGGGGATGAAAAACGCTACCGGCTGGATGACCCTCGGCCAGTTCTCTGAAATCTTCTTCATGCTCGCCCTGCCGTTCTTTACCAAACGCTTTGGTATTAAGAAGGTCTTACTGCTCGGCCTGATCACCGCCGCCATTCGCTACGGCTTCTTTGTCTACGGTGGTGCCGAGCAATACTTCACCTACGCCCTGCTGTTCCTCGGCATTCTGCTGCACGGCGTGAGCTATGACTTCTATTACGTCACCGCGTACATCTACGTGGATAAAAAAGCGCCGGTGCATATGCGCAACGCGGCGCAGGGTTTGATCACGCTGTGCTGTCAGGGCTTTGGTAGCCTGCTGGGTTACCGTCTCGGCGGCGTGATGATGGAAAAAATGTTCGCATATAAAGAGCCGGTGAATGGGCTGACCTTCAACTGGGCCGGAATGTGGACGTTTGGTGCAATCATGATTGTGGTGATTGCCGTGCTGTTTATGCTGTTTTTCCGCGAATCGGATAAAGAGATCACCGCAATTGAGGTGGTTGATGGCGATACCGCGCTGACACGAGGGGAAGTTAAATGAAACAAGACCGTATTCTCGGTGCCCTTTACGGGCAGGCGTTAGGGGATGCGATGGGAATGCCGTCGGAGCTGTGGCCGCGCAAGCGGGTAAAAGCACACTTCGGCTGGATCGACCGTTTCTTACCCGGCCCGGCCGAGAATAATGCCGCCTGCTACTTCAGGCAGGCGGAGTTTACCGATGATACATCCATGGCGCTGTGCCTGGCCGATGCGATTATCGAATGCGACGGGGACATAAATCCTGACGTTATCGGTAAGCATATTCTGAACTGGGCGCTGGATTTCGACGCGTTCAATAAGAATGTGCTTGGCCCGACCTCCAAAATTGCCCTGAACGCCATCCGTGACGGCAGGCCGGTGAGCGAGCTGGAAAATAACGGCGTCACCAACGGGGCCGCGATGCGCGCCTCCCCGCTGGGCTGCCTGCTGCCGGCTACGCGTCTGACGCACTTTGTGGAACAGGTTGCGTTAGCCTCCAGCCCGACCCATAAATCGGATCTCGCCATCGCCGGTGCGGTGGTCATCGCGTGGGCGGTTTCGCGCGCTATCGACGGCGAGCGCTGGCAGAACATCGCTGATGCCCTGCCGGGTATTGCCCGCGCAGCGCAGGAAGCCAACACGACCACCTTCAGCGCATCGCTTTCGGCACGCATTGAGCTGGCCCTGAAAACCGTGCGCGAAGCCAACGGTACGGAATCCGCCAGCGAGCAGATCTATCAGCTTATTGGCGCGGGCACGAGTACCCTGGAGTCCGTTCCGGCGGCCATTGCGATGGTCGAACTGGCGGGAACCGACCCGAACCGCTGCGCGTTTTTATGCGCCAACCTGGGGGGTGACACCGACACTATCGGCGCGATGGCAACCGCCATCTGCGGCGCGCTGCACGGTATACAGGCCATTGACCCGGCGCTCAGGCGCGAACTGGATGCCGTCAACCGGCTTGATTTCGGCCACTACTGCGACAAGCTGCTGCACTTCCGGGAGCAAAGGGAGGGTGTATGAGTGCTTTTGCCCACCGTCTTGAAACGCTTCACGCCACGCGTCCGGTAACGGTGCTGGGCGCGGCGGTGATCGACGTGATTGCCGACGCCTATGCCCTGCCCTGGCGCGGATGTGATATCCAGCTGAAGCAACAGGGCGTGAATATTGGCGGCTGCGCGCTGAATATCGCCATCGCCCTCAAGCGGCTCGGCATTGCTGCGCAAAACGCGCTTCCCGTGGGCCACGGCGTATGGGCCGATATTATCCGTAACGCCATGGCGAAGCAGGACCTGCACAGCACCGTGGAAGCGGAAACGGGCGATAACGGCTGGTGTCTGGCGCTGGTGGAGCCTGACGGTGAACGCACCTTTATGTCGTTCAGCGGAGTGGAGAATCAGTGGCAGCAGCGCTGGCTGGACGGGTTAAGCGTGCCGGAAAAAAGCCTGATCTATTTGTCCGGCTACCAGCTGGCGTCGCCCAGCGGCGAGTTGCTGACGGCCTGGGTGGAAAGTCTTCAGGATGTGACGCTCTTTATTGATTTCGGTCCGCGTATTGCGGATATCCCCGACCCGCTGATGGCGCGGATGATGGCCTGCAAACCGATTGTCTCGCTTAATCGTCAGGAGGCAGAGCTTGCCGCTGAATGGCTTGGCGTGAACGTGGAGCAGCTTGGCACACAGTGGCAGCAGCGTTTTAGCGCTGCGCTGATCGTGCGCCAGGATAAAGACGGTGCGATCTGGTATGACGGTGACGCCTCCGGACACGTTCCGGCGTTTCCTGCTGACGTGGTCGATACCATCGGCGCGGGTGACAGCCATGCGGGAGGCACCCTTGCCGGACTGGCAGCGGGATGGTCACTGCCGGAGTCGGTGCAGCTTGGCAATGCCGTAGCCGCCTGGGTCGTCAGCCATCGCGGTGGAGACTGCGCCCCCACGCGCGACGCACTACTCCTCGCACACAAAGACGTATAGATCGCTGCGGCAGTAGCTGATGCTGTACTCAATGGGACGGTGCTGTTGATCGAGCGCGACCTGCTTGATCACCAGCACCGGTATCTTATCGTCCATCTTTATATGCGTCTGAAACTCGCTGTCCGGCATCCGGGCGCTAACGCGGGAACGGGTGCGCTGCGGAAAGATATTCTGGCTGCGAAAGTAATCATAAAGCGAGACGCCAATATCGTCCGGGTTGGGAATTAACCCTACCGGTACCCAGGACTCCTCAATGGATACCGCATCGTCGTCCACATAGCGGATGCGCTTAAGCAGAAACACGTCGCTTTCCGGCGCTAGGGAAAGATGGCGGGCGATCTCTTCCGGGCACTTCACCACGCGTTTATTCACCCACAGCGTGTTGGGCGTTTTGCCCCGCAGCACCACCTGCTGGGAAAACCCCCGAGCCTCTTTCAGCGAATATTCAAAGATATTGTTGATTTGCGTGCCGTAGCCGCGCGCCCGGGTGACGACCCCGGCCTCCTCCAGCGCCTGCATCGCTTTACGCACCGTAATGCGCGATACGCCGGCAAGCTGGCTCAGGTCACGTTCGCCGGGCAAAATATTCCCGTGAGCGAGCACGCCGCTGCGCACCGCGTTTTTGACCGTTTCGGCAAATTTCAGATACAGCGGCGTGTTGTCCGGTGCGGCAATTCGTTCCTTGAGCTGGGCAATTAACCGGGTATGCGATTGTTCCATCTCTGTTTTTCTCTGGCATGAGGTTTCATGCCAGTATACGGCTTACCACCATGCATGAAAATGGTGAACCGGCCCAATACCGTGACCCACTTCCAGAGAATCGGCTTTTGCCAGCGCGCCCGAGAGCCAGACCTTCGCTTCCTGCACCGTATCCGCCCAGTTCGCGTGACGGGGACGCAGCGCCGCCAGCGCGGCAGAGAGCGTACAGCCCGTGCCGTGAGTGTTTTTAGTCTGTATGCGCGGCGTGGTGAAACGTTGCGCGCCATCGCGGGTGAAGAGCCAGTCCGGGCTTTCGACATCATCAAGATGACCGCCTTTCATCAGCACCGCGCTACACCCCATCGCCAGCAGCGCATTCCCCTGCTCTTTCATTTCACGTTCGTTGTGCGCGTGCGGCGCTTCCAGAAGCGCCGCGGCTTCGGGCAGGTTTGGCGTGATCAGCGCCACCTGCGGCAGCAGCTTTTTTCGCAGCGTGTCGACAGCAGAAGCGGAGAGCAGCGGATCGCCGCTTTTGGCTAACATTACGGTATCGAGCACTACGTTTTTTATCCGGTAATGTTTAAGACGTTCAGCAACCGCTTCAACAATGTCTGCTTCTGCCAGCATGCCGATTTTGGTGGTGTCGATACGTACGTCGCTGAATACCGAATCCAGCTGCGCGCCGACAAAATCCGGCTCAATGCGATACACCGACTGTACGCCGCGCGTGTTTTGCGCCACCAGCGCGGTGATAACCGAGCAGCCGTAAGCGCCGAGTGCAGAGAAAGTTTTCAGGTCTGCCTGGATCCCCGCTCCGCCGCTTGGATCGGTTCCCGCAATAGTCAGGGCATTGATGCGTATCATGCCTGTGCCTCCAGCGCGTAAAGCGCATCCAGAAACGCAGAGGCAAAGCTGCCGGGCCCCCGGCTCTGAGACAGAGCCGCCGATCCTGCACGCTTCATAAAGCGGCAGGCTGCCGTCGCGTTATCAAGCCTGTCGCCAGGCAATGAGCAGCAGGCGGCGACGACCGCCGAGAGCGCGCAGCCTGTTCCCACCACGCGGGTCATCAGCGGGTCGCCGCCCGCGACCGTACGGGTTCGCTGCCCGTCGGTGATGTAATCCACTTCCCCTGTGACCACCACAACGGCGTGGGTCTGGCGGGCGAGCACCTGCGCGGCGGGCAAGGCGCTTACAGCCGTATCGGTAGTGTCGACCCCGCGACCGCCCGCACTCATCCCGGCAAGGGCCAGGATTTCGGAGGCATTGCCGCGAATGGCCGCAGGTTTAAGCGATACGATTTGCTGGCAAAAACGGGTGCGGAACGTAAGCGCGCCAGCCGCGACCGGGTCCAGAACCCAGGGGGTGCCCGCAGCAACCGCACTTTCAATGGCCCGACGCATCGACTCGGCGCGCGGCGCGGTGAGCGTGCCAACGTTGATGAGCAGAGCATCGGCAAGCGCGGCGAACGGTTCCGCTTCCTCGGCTTCGATCACCATTGCCGGGGACGCACCGAGCGCGAGCAGAACGTTGGCGGTGAAGGCCTGCACGACATCGTTAGTCATACAGTGCGTGAGCGGGGAACGGGTTCGGAATTGATATAAAACGTGTGAATCGAGCAGGTCAGGCTGCATGGTTTCGCTCCTGCCGTACGTGAAGAAGCGATGACCGGGTAGGCATCTGACTTCCCTACGCTGGCATTATCCAGATCAGGTAATACGGGTATTTCTCAGCCTTCACAAAGAAGGGCACCCCGAGTCAAATTACTTATAAAACAATCATTTAATCATAAATAATTTTAGGTGTTTAGTGTAACCGGGGCCGCAGGTAGGGTGCAAGATTTTTTGAAATGATTTACGCAAGGCAGTTAGGATGCGATAGATAATTAAAACATATAACAATGTACTAAAATATTGTTGAAAGTATTTAATGCATGTCCTTTATCGTTTACTTATTCACTTAACCTTACTTCTCGGCCTATTCAATTTATGATCTAAATCGAAGCTTGATATATTCAGCCATTCTTTTGATTTTAAATGCTTTCCTGAATAAATTACTTCCTCCCTTCTGTCACGCGCTGTACGATTGGCGTTTAATATCAATACAAAGCAAGAGGAATTTTAAATGGCTGTACCTGTTTATCTATGGTTAACAGACGATACTGGAAATAAGATTAAAGGCTCTGTTGATGTAAAAGATCGGGAGGGTTCGATTGAAATCATAGAACTTATGCATAATGTAGAATTACCAACGGATGATCTTACAGGCAAGAATACTAGCAAATGCCATCACGGAGATTATGCTCTAATCAAAGAGTTAGACTGTTCCTCTCCTTACCTCTATCATGGTGTTTCGACTGGCAGAAAATTTAAGCAAGCCGTTTTGAAATTTTATCGCATCAATTACAATGGACAGAAGGAGGAATATTTCCGTGTAACAATGGATAATGTCAGAATAAATGAAATTGAACCTTTCATGTTTGATATCAAGCATCCCACATTTGAAAAGCATAATCACCTTGAAGCTTTTTATTTAGCTTATGAAAAAATCACCTGGCACTATCTTGATGGAAATATAGTTCATTCTGATTCATGGAATCGCAAAAAGGAGGCTGCATAATGACATGGGTTTATAAAGTAAGCACACATAGTTTTTATTTAAATGGTACTCATCAGTTCAATGCAAACTATTCAGGCAGACCGGGTTTTAAGGATGACTCGACTACAGAATGTGTTAAGGGAAAAGGTCCATTACCCAGGGGCACGTATACCATCGGATCGGCTTTCTATCACCGCAAAACCAAAGGCTGGAGAATGAGACTTACACCCTATGTAGAAAATCAGATGTGTGGGCGTGATGGGTTCATGATACACGGCGATAGCTCAGCGCATCCGGGAGAAGCCTCAGATGGTTGTATCGTTTTAAATCTTCCGTACAGAAAAATTATTGCAGCAAGCAAAGATAAAATAGTAGTGGAAGATTAACTATGTTCAAAAAACAGTTAATATTTTCATTAATGTTACTACCTATTTTAGTCCATGCCAAATCTCCTGGTTGTGCTGCAATTGGCTTGTTTATGGAATCAACCTTGTTTAATGCTCTATCAAATGAGTTAAAAATTGATACAAGTACTGTTGATGAAACCAAAGCAAAGGTAGAACTGATAGACATTTCCCCAGCCTCAAAAATTTATGCAGAATCTTTAGCAAAAATTGATTATGCTAAAGATCATAACAAGGAGAAAACATTAGCTATATATAAAAAAATTTACTTATCCAGTTATTTTGAAAACAACGTGAAAACAATTACAGCAAAATACACATATATCAATAAGGATGCTAAAAAGGATGTATTCATTGCATCCAGTTTAATGAACAAGGATGAATGTAGCATTAGATTTAACGGTTACATCATTCTCTCACGACAATTCTAAGCCTTAGGGGCTATCATGGCCCCTCTTCTAAACTCTATACTTCATAAAACAACTTCCTGACTATGCATAAGTCTTTAAAGGCAGTTTCGCCTGCACACGCCATTAACGCATACTATCGTGCTCAGTTAGAGCGCTCGGGGTGCACGCAAATGAGCGCTGGCAATGGCTCATGTGGTATCAGCAAAACCAAAGCGGAAAATGCGGCACAAAAGCCAGCGTTAAACGCCTGAACGCCAATTTTTATGAGATTCACGGTAATGGTTTTGTGTTATCGCTTAGCCTGGATGAAAACGGCATTACGGACGCGTCGTGGAATAAAACGAAGGGACGCGAACACGGCGTTTTAGCGTTAGCCAGAAATAAACAGCGTAAAGAGGCTCCCCGCCTCCTTTTAGCCTGCCAGTCGCACAATTTGCCACACTCTTTTGTCTGATTTTACAATGCTGACAATTCATACCTAAGCTGCTGTTTTTACTCGCTATAAACTGCAAATTTTTGCCAGAAAATGAGGTTACCCCCTCCCCTGTGCCCTGTGTCACAAAACAGTAAACAAATTAACCATTGAGCCCGGTGACAAAAGGCTCTATATTGGCGGCGTTTTTTTCAGGCCCCATCTGTTTTTTAACTTTTTATTCAATCGTTGCTCATAACGAAGCGGCGGTTGTAGGAGTGATATGATGACGGATAAAGTCCGTATTGACACCGTAGATGCCCACAAAAGCAACGAAACCTATCTGGCCCGTCAGGCCGAGTTTGAATCTAACGTCAGGAGTTATCCGCGCAAACTGCCTTTAGCCATCACGAAAGCAGAAGGCGTGTGGATCACCGATGCAGATAATAAAGAATACCTTGACTGTTTAGCAGGCGCAGGCACCCTCGCGCTTGGCCACAATCATCCTGATGTGCTGAAAAGCATCCAAAATGTCATTACCAGCGGCTTGCCGTTACATACCCTGGATCTGACCACGCCGTTGAAAGACGCGTTTTCAGAATATCTTCTCTCTCTGTTGCCTGGTCAGGGCAAAGAGTACTGCCTGCAATTCACTGGCCCATCCGGCGCTGACGCCGTTGAAGCGGCGCTGAAGCTGGCGAAAAAAGTGACCGGTCGTAGCGGTATCATCAGTTTCTCTGGTGGTTACCACGGTATGACCCACGGCGCACTGTCCGTCACCGGTAACCTTTCTCCGAAGGAAGCGGTTGACGGCATGATGCCTGAAGTCCAGTTCATGCCTTACCCGCACGAGTACCGCTGCCCGCTGGGTATCGGTGGTGAAGCGGGCGTGAAGGCGCTGACCTACTACTTCGATAACCTGATTAACGACGTCGAAAGCGGCGTGCGTAAACCTGCTGCGGTGATCCTGGAAGCCGTTCAGGGTGAAGGCGGCGTGAACCCGGCTCCGGCTGAGTGGTTGCAGCGCATTCGTAAAGTGACTCAGGAACACGGCATTCTGCTGATCCTCGACGAAGTTCAGGCTGGCTTTGCCCGTACCGGTAAATTCTTCGCCTTCGAACACGCAGGCATCGAGCCAGACATCATCGTGATGTCTAAAGCGGTTGGCGGCGGTCTGCCACTGGCTGTACTTGGCATCAAGAAGCAGTTCGATGCATGGGCGCCTGGTCACCACACCGGCACTTTCCGCGGTAACCAGCTGGCAATGGCAACTGGCCTGACGACGCTGAAGATCCTGAAAGACCAGAACATCGCGGGCAAAGTGGCCGCACAGGGCGAATGGCTGAAGGGCCAGCTGAAAGAGATGGCGAAACGTTATCCGGTCATCGGCCACGTTCGCGGTCTGGGCATGATGATCGGTATCGAGATCGTTAAGCCACATGAAGCCGCTGACCACATGGGCTGCTTCCCGGGCGACGGCGAACTGTCTGCGCTGATCCAGAAGAAGTGCTTCGAAGCCGGGCTGATTCTGGAGCGTGGCGGCCGTAACGGTATCGTTCTGCGTCTGCTGCCTTCTCTGCTGATCAGCGACGAAGAGCTGAAAATCTTCCTGGATAAATTCGAGCAGGCACTGCTTGCTGCGGGCGTTCGCCCGGCGTAACCGGAGTTGTTGAATACGATGTCTGATTCAAACCCAATTTTGTTCTCCTCTGCGCAGAGCATTGAAGCTTACCAGCAGGCGGTTGAACAAAGCACTCAGGCTGTGATGCAGTGGCTGAAACAGCCTGAGATGTATCAGGGCAAAACGGTCGCGGAGCTGCGCGACCGTATTAAGCTGGATTTCAACCCGAAAGGGCTGGGCAACGAAGCGGCGATTGAACGCGCTGTGGAGTTCTTCCTGAAAGACAGTTTGTCCGTTCATCACCCGCAATGCGTGGCGCACCTGCACTGCCCAAGCCTGGTGGTTAGCCAGGCGGCGGAAGTGCTGATTAACGCCACCAACCAGAGTATGGACTCCTGGGATCAAAGCCCGTCCGCAACCATTATTGAGATCAAACTGATCGAATGGCTGCGTACCCGCGTGGGTTATCAGGCTGGCGACGCGGGCGTCTTCACCAGCGGCGGCACCCAGAGCAACCTGATGGGCCTGATGCTGGCGCGCGACGCGTTCTTCGCCCGTCAGGGCCATTCGGTTCAGCAGGACGGTCTGGTAGGCGATCTGCGTAAAATCCGCGTGCTGTGCTCGGAAAACGCACACTTCTCCGTGCAGAAAAACATGGCGCTGATGGGGCTGGGCTACCAGTCCGTGGTGCAGGTGAAAACGGACGAATTCTCCCGCATGGATCTCTCCGATCTGGCGGCGAAAATTGAGCAGTGCAACGCGAACGGCGAGCAGATCCTGGCGATTGTAGCCACCGCCGGCACGACCGATGCGGGCGCTATCGATCCGCTGCGAGCCATTGCTGAGTTGGCGGCGAAGCAGAATATCTGGGTGCACGTTGATGCGGCCTGGGGCGGCGCGTTGCTGATGTCTGAGCAGTATCGCCACTACCTGGACGGCATTGAGCTGGTGGATTCCGTAACCCTGGACTTCCACAAGCAGTTCTTCCAGACCATCAGCTGCGGCGCGTTCCTGCTGAAAGAAGCGCGTCACTATGAGCTGATGCGCTATCAGGCGGCTTATCTGAACTCTGAGTTCGATGAAGAAGCGGGTGTGCCTAACCTGGTCTCCAAATCTCTGCAAACCACGCGCCGTTTCGACGCGCTGAAACTGTGGATGAGCCTGGAAGCGCTGGGTCAGGAGCAATACGCGGCCATCATCGATCACGGCGTGACGCTGGCACAGCAGGTTGCGGCTTACGTGAAAGAGCAGTCTGCTCTGGAACTGGTGATGCAGCCTCAGCTGGCAAGCGTTCTGTTCCGCTTCCGTGGACAGGTGCAGATGGACGATGCGGGTATCGCCCTGCTGAACCAGAAAATTGGTGACGCGCTGCTGGAGTCTGGCCGTGCAAACGTCGGTGTGACCGAGCATAACGGCGTCACCTGCCTGAAGCTGACCCTGCTGAACCCAACCGTGACGCTGGAGGACATCAAAGTCCTGCTGTCTCTGGTTGAGCGTACCGCAGAGGAAGTCCTGGCTAAATAATACGTCTCCCTCTCCCGCCCGGGAGAGGGATTATTTTCCCTGCCTTAATGCTCGCCCCGCTTTTTCTTCGAACCATAACCATATTCATACTGGCTACACTCAGAGCCGTAAAACAGCGCTGCGGACTTAACAATATCGTTAAGAATGGTTCCGCTGACCTTTACGCCAACGCGATGCAGACGTTTAATGGTATTCTCCATCTCTTTCACGCTGGTTTTATCGAAACGGGCCACCATCAGCGTCGTTCCGGCTGCTCTGGCAACCAGCGCTGCATCGGTGACGGCCAGCACTGGCGGAGTATCGATGATGACGATGTCATAATGCTCGTTAACCCATGACATAACGGCCTGGAACCGTTCGCTTAACAGCATCTCCAGCGGTCGCGCGGGTTCCGGGCCGCAGGTAATGACGTCGATTCCCCCCTTCTCAAAGCGCTGAATTACCTCTGTACAGTCGCATTTACCTTCAAGCACGCTGGACAGCCCATGGCGGTTATCCAGGCCAAAAATGTTATGAACATAGCCTTGACGCATATCCGCATCGATAAACAGCACCCGCTGGCCACTCTGTCCGGCAATGGCCGCCAGGTTCGTCCCCACCAGCGTTTTACCGCAGTCCTGAGTCGGGCCAGAAATCATCACGATACGATTCTCAGCCTCCATCATGGAGAAATGCAAGCTGGTGCGCAGCCCCCGAACCGCTTCGACAAACATATCAGCAGGCCGATCGACAGGCAGGAACGGCACGTCCAGCGTTTTGTGCTTCCAGTGAGGGGTAAACGGAATTTTTCTGCGCAGATGCGTTTTTTTCCACAGCCACTGGGAACGAGGCAACGTAGCCAGAACCGGGATCCCATACATTTCCAGCTGTTCGGAAAGCATGATCCCACGTTTGAACGCCATGTGTACCAGCACTCCGCCCATTGAGAGCATGAGCCCAAACAGCGTGCCCAGGACGATGATTAACGCTTTTCGCGGCTTTATTGGATCCGGGAGCGTTACCGCCTTATCAATGATCCTCACGTTCCCGATAGCGCTGGAGCGGGAAATATTCAGCTCCTGCTGGCGCGTCAGTAGTTGTAAATAGATCGTGCGGCCCGACTCAACGTCCCGGCTCAGGCGTAAAATCTCCTGCTGCGTGGAAGGCATTGCTGATACCCGCTGATTAAGACGTTCGCGTTCCCGCTCAAGGGTTTGTCTCTTTTCACGCAATGCACGGTAGGTGGGGTGATTCTTTTTAAAGAGCTGGGAGATTTCTGCCTCACGGAACGTCAGCTCATTTAGCTGATTCTCAACGTTCACAACCTGATCCAGTATGGATTTTGCCTCTAAAGACAGGTCCACCGAGTCGCGCTGCGCCCGGTAGGCATTCAGCCGCGCTTCAGCCTGATCCAGTTCCGTTCTGATTTTCGGCAACTGCTCCTGTAAAAAAGCCAGACTACGAGAATCCTGGGCCTCCTGACGGGCGATATTTTGTTGGAGATAATTCTCAGTAATCGTATTCAGCACCCTGGCAATTTTGTCAGGATCTTCGCCCGTCAGGGTTAAGGTTACGATACCGCTCTGTTTCTCCGACTCCACAACCGTGAGGCTCTTCTTCAGCGCAGTGATCGTCTCCAGGCGCGTCAGCGTCTTTAGCGAAAACTGCGTGCCTGGCTCCGCCTCAATCGAGGTCACCAGCAAAACGATCCCTTGCGTAACGAGCATTTTCCCGACCGAACCATCAGCGTCAATGTTATCACCCGTCAGGTGATATCTTCCCGCTTCCTGTACGGTCAGCATGAGTTCTTGCGCTTTGCCCTCCACCTGCGGGATCTGGAGTTCGCCTAAGGTTATTTTGCCCTCCTCCCGCCCTTGCAGGCGTTGCCAGAGTCGCCCTACTACAGGCAAAACGCGCTGATTTGCCTGGAACGTCAGACCTAATTTGTCGACGGTCTCGCCGAGGATCATGCGTGATTTCAGCAGTAAAATTTCAGGGGCAACATCCGGTGAAACAGCGGAGCCCAGCTGGCTCAACCCTTTGAGCAGGCTGTTATCCTGTTTGCTTTCTATTTGCACCATGGCATCCGCCTGATAAACAGGTGGCGTAACCCAGGCATAGAGGCCTGCGCATAAGATGGAAATGAAAGTCACGCACATAATCATCGCACGGTGGTCGATCATTTCGCCGAGCAATCGAACAAGATCGATTTCACTTTGTTGCGGTGCCGCTGCACCATAATTGTCTGTTGTGTAAGACGACATTAATGCTTCATTCCTTTCTGACCCAATCGACGTGCCCATTCCTGGCTGGCTTTACCCAAGAGTCCGAACACATATTCATACGCTTCACGGCTTTTACGGTAGGGATCGGGGATATCCTGCGGCTCCAGCCACTGCCCGAATAGCAGCGACTTGCCCCTGATCTCCGGTGCCATGGCGGAAATAAAGTGAAGGTGTTTCGGCTCCATAACCAGAATGAGATCGGATCCCTGCATCAGGCCGGGCGTCAACTTGCGTGCCACATGGCCGTCCAGGGAAATTCCGTGTCGCCGGGCTACGTCCTGGGCACAGTCATCTGCCGGGCAGCCCTCAAGGCCGAATATTCCCGCCGAGGTGATGTGTCTGTCGGGCAAGGACTGGCGTAAAAGCCGTTCTCCAATTGGGGAACGGCAGACATTTCCGGTG
Source organism: Enterobacter genomosp. S (assembly GCF_001631805.1). Lineage (NCBI taxonomy): Bacteria > Pseudomonadati > Pseudomonadota > Gammaproteobacteria > Enterobacterales > Enterobacteriaceae > Enterobacter > Enterobacter genomosp. S. The sequence continues at coordinate 285,593 of NZ_LVVA01000012.1, forward strand.
CAAACCACCAGTATTGATCTGAACATTATTGCGGCCACGATCTGATGTAACGAACCGTTTCGGTAAGGTCATGCACCCCGCTAATCGTTGGTACAAGCTGTGTTATCACGCGATTCCAGCGGGAGAGTGGTGCGGTAGTGACATATACAATGTCATAAGGCTCAAGCTGAAACTCTGTGCCCAGCACCATGGCCGAAGCGTCTTTTGCATTCAGCTGATAGATATTCGCGATTTTCCCGGACTCGCGTACCGAGCGGATAACAAAAATACCCGTGGCATCGGCCATATTCTGGTCCAGGCCACCGGCATTGCCGAGCGCTTCGGCCAGCGTCATGCCGCTGCGATCCATCTTCAGCGTGCTCTGTTTAACAACCTCGCCCATCACAAATACTTTCAGCGCATCGTTGCGGGGAATAAAAAGGATGTCGCCAGGGTTGAGCAGCTTATTCTGGGTTAAATCGCCATGCTGCATCAGGGCGTACAGGGAAATTCGGGAATCCTGACCGTTGTGAGTCAGCACCACGTTCCGCCAATCCGCATCGGCAGTAAGCCCACCTGCGGCATTGACGGCGTCCATTACCGTCAGCGGAATGTTGGTAATGGCCTGCTGGCCAGATTTCGCCACTTCTCCCGTAACGTAGGCTTTTTGCGAACGGAAAGCAGCAACGCTGACATCCACCTGGGGGCTTTCTATGACGTTATCCAGACGCGCGGTGATCTCCTCGCGCACTTCGGAAACCGTTTTTCCCGCCACGTGCAGTTTACCCACGTAAGGATAAAAGACCGTGCCGTCGGCATTGACCCAGTTTCCAGCATCGCTTGCGCTGCGATATTGTCCTGCGGGCGTAGTAAGCTCCGGGTGATCCCAGACGGTGACCGTCAGGATGTCACCGATTCCAATACGGTATTCCCAGTTTTTAACCTGCTCATCAAGATTAGGATTTGCCTGAGATTTAGCCGCTGCGGGACGCAGTTTCTCAATCAATCCGGGCGTAAGTGGATAAATTTCGATTTGTTTATCTAAGCTATTATTGAGGTCGGCCGGTGCGATTATTTTTTTGCCTGCGGAACTTAACGTTTGGCCAGGAGAAATTACGCATCCCGCCAACTGACTTATTGCTAAGAATATTACAGATAATGCTGTTGTGTTTTTCATTTATATAAACTTATCATCCCTGCTCGTGCCGAACGCCCGACGGGGCGCAGCTCTGCGCTAACCCACACTTGAAATAACTGTCTTTTCAAGGGAATACTTAAACGTAATCTAAAAGTGAAGTAACGAATTGCCCGGTCCGTAACGGGCAATTAATTAAAATATAATCTTCCTGAAAATCTTAAAGCCTGCTGTAAAAAAATGCACGATCTACAGTTTATAAAATTACGGCAAAAATGTATTTTCAGAATTAATTCAGCAAAACGATAATTACAATGAATTATTCCCACCAGCATGTATTCATATCAATAATACTCACTACTGCTGGCACTACACAAAACCGTTCACTTTTGTTACATTTTTTTTCAAACACACCCTGTTTTGATACTTAAAATGGGCTGTCTGCCGCACTGTCCCCCGCAGACAAGCGTATCCGTAACGATATCACTGGAGAAAAAATGGCTAAGCGTAAATTGGTGCTTCTGGGTGTATTACTGTCTCTGGCGGGCTCCGCATTCGCAGCCCCGCAAACGGCCACCGCGCCTTCCGGTATTAAGGCTTATGAAGAGCAGGAGTTCATCGCCGACTTCACCAAATTTAAGATTGGCGATACGGCGCCCGCGCAATATCAGACGCCTGAGTACACCATCAAACAGTACCAGTTGCGTAACCTTCCCGCGCCGGAAGCTGGTACGCACTGGACCTATATGGGCGAGAACTACGTTCTGATTGGCGATGCGGATGGAAAAATCCATAAAGCTTATAACGGAGATATCTTCTATCACCGCTGATACGATGATCCGGCCCTGGCAGGAAGACGATTGGCCGTTTCTGCGCACGCTGTACCTGCATGCACGACGCGCTGCCTGGCCATGGCTGGACGGTTCTGAATGGCAGCTTGAGGATTTTGACGCCGCAACGCGTGACGAGCAGATCTGGGTTGCGATCCACGACGGTCACAGAGTGGGTTTTGCCTCCGTCTGGGTAAACGATAATTTTCTGCACAACCTGTTTGTCGACCCGCAGTATCAACGTCTCGGGGTTGGGAGTCGGCTTCTTGAACAGGTTCAGAAGACGTTTACCAGTACAGGCGCTCTGAAGTGTCTGGTGAAGAATGCGCGGGCGGTTGCGTTTTACCAACGCCACGGCTGGCACATTGAGGCGACGGGGGATTCTCCGGATGGAGAGTATTATTTGATGCACTATCGGTTGGGTTAACGTCGGGTCGCGGCTTCACCGGACCCGACCTGCATGATGGTGCCATTTGGAGGCCGGGTAAGCGAAGCGCCACCCGGCAATTCGACGCGAAGGATTTACACCGCGCGGAAGGCAATCTCGCTCGGGATCACTTCACCCTGCCAGTACAGCTGCGCCGCAACGCGCCCTGCCAGCTGGCGATAGATTTCCGTAAATTCGCTGTCCGGACGGCTGACCACCGTCGGTTTGCCGCTATCGAGATCTTCACGCAGCGTGATGTGCAGCGGCAGTTGCCCAAGCAGCTGCGTATGGTACTGCGCCGCCAGCTTTTCCGCACCGCCGGTGCCAAAGATAGGCTCGTGATGACCGCAGTTGCTGCAAATGTGCATGCTCATGTTCTCGACGATGCCCAGGACCGGCACCTCCACTTTCTCAAACATGACAATGCCTTTTTTGGCGTCGATTAGGGCGATATCCTGCGGCGTGGTGACCACCACGGCGCCGGTGACCGGAATATTCTGCGCCAGCGTCAGCTGGATATCACCGGTGCCCGGTGGCATGTCCAGCACCAGATAATCAAGGTCAGGCCACATTGTCTCCTGCAACATTTGTAGCAGAGCTTTGCTGGCCATCGGGCCACGCCAGACCATCGCGTTATCGTCCGTCACCAGGTAACCAATGGAGTTGGTCGCCAGGCCGTGCGCTACAATCGGCGCCATGTGGGTGCCGTCCGGCGACGTTGGACGCTGGTTTTCCGCCCCCAGCATGTTAGGGATGGACGGGCCGTAAATATCTGCATCCAGAATGCCGACCTTCGCCCCCTCTGCCGCCAGCGCAAGCGCCAGGTTAACGGCGGTTGAGGATTTACCCACCCCACCCTTGCCAGAGCTCACGGCGATGATGTTCTTCACCCCGTTAACCCCCGGCTGATTTTTCACGCGCTTGAGCGTGGCGATGCTGTGGCTCAGCTTCCAGTCAATCGCTTTTGCCCCGGTTATGCGCAGCAGCTCAGAGCTGGTTTGCTCTTTCAGGGCATCAAAAGCGCTGGTCCAGACGAACGGCATCTGTAGCTCGATGTGCAGCGTATCGTCCAGCCATGCGACGTGGTGAAGCGCTTTCAGCGTCGTGAGATTGTGCTTCAGGGTTGGATGCTGAAAATTAGCCAGCGTCCCGGCGACCATTGCTCGTAAGGCTTCCGGTGATTTGGCCTGGGATTGAGAACTCATCCCGACTCCTTTGTTCTTGTGAATAAGACCTTAGGCCAACAAGTTTACCTGAAAGGCCGCGGTTTGTGCTTACTTAATAATGCCCCTTTTGGTAATATCGAAAACCCTTTTCACAGTTAAAAGAAGTAATGCCTACTATGACTCAAGTCGCGAAGAAAATTCTGGTAACGTGCGCCCTGCCGTACGCCAACGGCTCAATCCACCTCGGCCACATGCTGGAGCATATCCAGGCTGATGTCTGGGTCCGTTACCAGCGAATGCGCGGCCACGAGGTGAACTTCATCTGTGCGGACGATGCCCACGGCACGCCGATCATGCTGAAAGCACAGCAGTTGGGGATCTCCCCGGAGCAGATGATCGCCGAAATGAGTCAGGAGCATCAGACCGATTTCGCTGGCTTTGACATCAGCTATGACAATTATCACTCCACGCACAGCAACGAAAACCGCGAGCTGTCGGAGCTGATCTACACCCGTCTGAAAGAGAATGGTTTCATTAAAAACCGCACCATTTCTCAGCTGTACGATCCGGAAAAAGGCATGTTCCTGCCGGACCGTTTCGTCAAAGGCACCTGCCCGAAATGTAAATCCCCGGACCAGTACGGCGATAACTGCGAAGTGTGCGGCGCGACCTACAGCCCGACCGAGCTTATCGAACCGAAATCCGTGGTTTCCGGCGCGACGCCGGTGATGCGTGACTCCGAGCACTTCTTCTTCGACCTGCCGTCCTTCAGTGAAATGCTGAAGGCGTGGACCCGCAGCGGTGCGTTGCAGGAACAGGTTGCGAACAAAATGCAGGAGTGGTTCGAGTCCGGTCTGCAACAGTGGGATATCTCCCGCGATGCGCCCTACTTTGGCTTTGAAATCCCGAACGCGCCGGGCAAATATTTCTACGTCTGGCTGGATGCGCCAATCGGCTACATGGGTTCGTTCAAGAACTTGTGTGACAAGCGCGGCGACACGGTAAGCTTCGACGAATACTGGAAGAAAGATTCCGATGCCGAACTTTACCACTTCATCGGCAAAGACATCGTTTACTTCCACAGCCTGTTCTGGCCAGCGATGCTGGAAGGCAGCAACTTCCGCAAGCCGACTAACCTGTTCGTACATGGTTACGTCACGGTGAACGGCGCGAAGATGTCTAAATCTCGCGGGACGTTTATTAAGGCCAGCACCTGGCTGAATCACTTTGACGCGGACAGCCTGCGCTACTACTACACCGCGAAGCTCTCTTCCCGCATCGACGATATCGACCTGAACCTGGAAGATTTCGTCCAGCGCGTGAACGCGGACATCGTCAACAAGGTGGTGAACCTGGCGTCACGTAACGCGGGTTTTATTGCCAAACGCTTTGACGGCGTGCTCTCTGCCGAGCTGGCCGATCCTGAACTGTACAAAACCTTCACCGACGCCGCCGCAGCGGTTGGCGAAGCCTGGGAAAGCCGTGAATTCGGTAAAGCCATTCGCGAAATCATGGCGCTGGCAGACGTGGCCAACCGCTATGTAGACGAGCAGGCACCGTGGGTGGTGGCGAAACAGGAAGGCCGCGACGCCGACTTGCAGGCGATCTGCACCATGGGTCTGAACATGTTCCGCGTGCTGATGACCTGGCTGAAGCCGGTTCTGCCGCAGCTGGCAGCCCGCGCGGAAGCGTTCCTGAATACCGAATTAACCTGGGATGCCATCCAGCAGCCGCTGCTCGGCCACAAGGTGAATACCTTCAAGGCGCTGTACAACCGCATTGAGATGAAGCAGGTTGACGCCCTGGTGGAAGCCTCTAAGGAAGAGGTGAAAGCGGCCGCCGCACCGGTGACCGGCCCGCTGGCTGACGATCCGATTCAGGAGACCATCACCTTTGATGATTTCGCCAAGGTCGACCTGCGCGTGGCGCTGATCGAAAACGCGGAGTTCGTGGAAGGTTCTGACAAACTGCTGCGTCTGACGCTGGATCTGGGCGGTGAGAAGCGTAACGTCTTCTCCGGCATTCGCTCCGCGTATCCTGACCCGCAGGTGCTGATTGGTCGTCAGACCGTGATGGTGGCAAACCTGGCGCCGCGTAAAATGCGCTTCGGCATCTCTGAGGGGATGGTGATGGCCGCAGGCCCGGGCGGAAAAGACATCTTCCTGTTAAGCCCTGACGAAGGCGCGAAGCCGGGTCAGCAGGTGAAATAATAAAAAAGCCGGATGAGAATCCGGCTTTTTTTTGCCCGGCGGCGCTACGCTTGCACGGGCCTACGGGTTATGTAGGGCGGGTAAGGCGAAGCCGCCACCCGGCTAAAATCACGCCTTCGTGCTGTGCATCCGCTGCGTCAACCCACGCAGGAAATAGCGCAGAAACTGATCCCCACACTCGCGGTAATTCTTATGATCCGGCGCGCGCATCATGGCGGTGATTTCCGGCATCGACACGCGAAATTTCTGCTCGGTCACGATCGCCAGGATGTCGTCAGTTTTCAGAGAGAACGCAATACGCAGTTTTTTCAGCACCGTGTTGTTGTTCACCCGACGCTCCAGCGCCAGCTCGGGCGCAGACGCATCTTTACCGCGCCTGTCGTAAATCAGGCCATTCAGAAAGCCCGACAGAATAATGTCCGGGCAGCGAACGAAGCCCTCTTCATCTTCTTTGGTCATCCAGGTGTCGAAACTGGCGGACGTGGATTCCATATCGGAAAGCGCAAGTATGCGCACCATGTCATTGTTGTTCGCCTTCAGGGTGTAGCGCAGGCTACGAAGAATATCGTTACTTAGCATAGAGCCTTCGAATGTCGATGATGCAATGGCGCGCAGTGTACCAGTTTTACAGGCCAATCGCCTCTTTCAAACTTTTCAGATAGCGACGGCTGACGGGCACGGTCTGTCCGGCGCGCAGCACCAGCTCGGCCTGGCCGTTATCTTCCAGACGGATCTCCTTCAGGTGCGCCATGTTCACCAAATACTGACGGTGGCAGCGGATCAGCGGAGTGCGGCTCTCCAGCGTGCGCAGCGTCAGCTCGGTAAAACCTTCGTTGCCTTCGGCACTGGTAACGTACACCCCGCTCAGACGGCTGCTGACAAAGGCAACGTCGTCCATTTGCAGGAGGTAAATCCGGCTGTGTCCGGTGCAGGGGATAAACTTCAGGGGCTGCTGATGGTCCGGCAGGAGCGACACATCCTGTACGGTACGTTCCTGCCGCAAACGGAGCAGGGTCTTTTCGAGCCGTTTCTCCTCAATCGGTTTCAGGAGATAATCGAACGCGTGCTCTTCAAACGCCTTTACGGCGTACTCGTCAAAGGCCGTCAGAAAAACGATATAGGGACGGTGCTCCGGGTCGAGCATGCCGACCATCTCCAGCCCGCTGATGCGCGGCATCTGAATATCAAGGAATACGACGTCCGGACGCAGCTTATGCACCGCGCCGATGCCTTCAATCGCATTGGCACATTCACCCACGACCTCAATGTCACTCTGCTCCTGCAACAGGACACGCAGGTTTTCCCGTGCTAACGGCTCATCATCAACAATCAGCACTCTTAACATGCGTTCTCCTCTAGCGGCAATCGTAAGGTAATTCGGGTAAAGCGGTCTGGCTCACAGGCCACGGTTATTCCGCAGTCGTCTCCGAAATGCGCGCGCAGGCGTTTATCCACCAGGCTCATGCCCAGACCGCCTGACGCAGAGGCTTCATACAGCCCCGCGTTATCTTCAATATCCAGCACCAGATGGTGGTTAAAACGGGACGCGGAAATCACAATCTCCCCCGTGCCCAGCAGCTGCGATGTCCCATGCTTAATGGCATTCTCTACAATCGGTTGCAGGGTAAAGGCCGGAAGATGCTGATACGCCAGCTCGCCCGGGACGGATAATGACACCTGTAAACGTGACTGGAAGCGCGCTTTCTCGATTTGCAGATAGGCGTTGACGTGTTCAATCTCGTCCGCGAGGGTGACGATCTCCGAAGGCCGCTTCAGATTTTTGCGGAAAAACGTCGACAGAAACTGCACCAGCTGCGCGGCCTGATCGCTGTCGCGGCGGATCACCGCTTTCAGCGTATTGAGCGCGTTAAACAGGAAATGCGGATTCACCTGGGCGTGCAGGAGCTTAATTTCTGACTGCGTCAGCAGCGCTTTTTGCCGTTCATACTGCCCCGCAAGGATTTGCGCCGAAAGCAGCTGGGCGATCCCCTCCCCCAGCGTGCGGTTGATGGAGCTGAACAGGCGATTTTTGGCTTCGTAAAGCTTAATGGTGCCCATCACGCGCTGGTTTTCACCCCGCAGGGGAATGACCAGCGTCGAGCCGAGTTTGCACTGCGGATGCAGGGAACAACGGTACGGCACCTCATTCCCGTCGGCATACACCACTTCACCCGTTTCAATGGCGCGCAGGGTATAGGTCGAGGAGATGGGTTTACCCGGCAGATGGTGGTCGTCGCCGGTGCCGGTAAACGCCAGCAGCTTTTCGCGATCGGTAATCGCCACGGCCCCGATATCCAGCTCTTTATACAGCACCTGCGCCACCTTCATACTGTTCTCTTCGTTGAATCCCTGGCGCAGGATCCCTTCCGTCGACGCCGCAACTTTTAAGGCGGTGGCAGAAAAAGCCGAGGTGTATTTTTCGAACATGGCGCGCTTGTCGAGCAGAATGCGCATAAACAGCGCGGCGCCTACGGTATTGGTCACCATCATCGGTGCGGCAATGTTGCTGACGAGGTGTAACGCATCGTCAAACGGGCGCGCAATCAGCAGGATGATCGCCATCTGCGCCATTTCCGCCACGAAGGTGATCGCCCCGGCGGTAAAGGGGCTGAACACTTTATCCGGGCGACCGCGCTTAATCATATAGCTGTGGACGAGGCCACCCAGCAGCCCTTCGACAATGGTGGAAATCATGCAGCTCAGCGCCGTCATACCGCCCATGGAATAACGATGCAGGCCGCCGGTTAACCCCACCAGACCGCCCACGACCGGGCCACCGAGCAGCCCGCCCATGACCGCGCCGATGGCGCGCGTATTGGCGATAGAGTCTTCGATATGGAGACCAAAATAGGTGCCCATAATGCAGAAAATGGAGAAGGTGACGTAGCAGAGCAGCTTGTGCGGTAAACGTACGGTAACCTGCATCAGCGGAATAAACAGGCGCGTTTTGCTCATCAGCCAGGCGATGACCAGGAACACGCACATCTGCTGAAGCAACAGCAGCACCAGATTAAACTCGTACATACTCACAAACCGCATATTCTAAAAACGCGTAACATACACTGATGGCGTTTAACTTTCTTTGAAACGTGCCATAAAAGCGATAATTCGTGCCCGCCATCACACCTTTTGCCGGAGATAAGCTGTTCCTCCCATAATCTGTACGAAAAAGAATCAAATTTTCCCGGTTCAGCAAAGTGGGTCTAAAGTTAAGCTGGGCACGCGCAAGCCTGGGGGCGAAAATGGCGCTTTACACGATAGGTGAAGTGGCACTCCTGTGTGATGTCAATCCCGTTACGCTACGGGCGTGGCAGCGACGGTACGGATTGCTTAAACCGCAAAGAACGGACGGCGGGCACCGCCTGTTTAACGATGCAGACATTGACCGGATCCGCGAGATCAAAAGCTGGATCGACAACGGCGTGCAGGTCGGCAAGGTAAAATCGCTTCTGTGCGAGGACGATCCTGACATCCAGCATATCTGGCGCAAGCGGCAGGAAACGCTGCTTAGGCTATTGCAGACCGGCAATGTGCAGCGTCTGCGCGGCTGGATCAAAGAACAGGGTCGCGTCTACCCCGCACAAACCCTGATCGCCCATCTTTTTATCCCCTTACGGCGCCGGCTCCAGTGTCAGCAAACCACCTTACAGGCGCTACTCAGCATGCTTGACGGCGTGCTGATTAACTATATTTCCGTCTGTCTTTCCTCGGCGCGGAATAAAAACGGTAAAGACGCGCTGGTGATCGGCTGGAACGTGCACGATACCACCAGGCTGTGGCTCGAAGCCTGGATTGCCACCCAGCAGGGCTGGCGGGTTGACGTCCTCGCCCACTCGCTGGCCCAGCTCAGGCCGGAACTGTTTGAGGGACAGACGCTGCTGGTCTGGTGCGGCGAAGCCCCCTCCGCTTCCCAGCAGCAGCTCCTGACGGAATGGCGCGAACACGGTTATCCCGTTTACCCGCTGGGGCCAAATGCGTCGTAAAGGCATTTAATGGTTCATTAACAGCTGCGCTTCACCGTATAATTGTTCCGTTAACAAGAGGAGCACATGATGAAGGCAACGAAACTGGCCGTAATTACCCTTTTTGCACTGATGGCCATCAGCGGTATCGGTGGCGTTATGCTGGCAGGGTATTCCTTTATTGTTCGCGGCGGTGTTGGCTGAGGTATCCAGCCAGGCGTTCAAACAGGCGATCCACCACAATCGCCGCCAGCGCAACCAGCACCGCACCCTGAATAATGTAAGCCGTATTAAATCCGCTTAGTCCGATGATGATCGGCGTCCCCAGCGTGTTCGCCCCGACCGTCGAGGCGATGGTTGCCGTACCAATGTTGATAATCACGGACGTGCGTACGCCAGCGATAATCACCGGTGCGGCCAGCGGCAGTTCTACCTTAACCAGCCGCTGCCAGGCGCTCATCCCCATCCCTTCCGCTACGCTCAGCACCGATGCCGGCACCGCCGCAATGCCCGCCAGCGTCCCTTGCAGAATCGGCAACACGCCGTACAAAATCAGCGCAATGATGGCAGGCTCCTGCCCAAAACCGATCGCCGGTACGGCAATCGCCAGCACGGCCACCGGCGGGAAGGTCTGCCCCGTTGCGGCGATGGTCTCCACCAGCGGGCGAAACTCCCTGCCCGCTGGCCGTGTCACCGCAATACCGGCGCCAACGCCGAGCACGATGGCAATCACGCTTGACACCGCCACCAGCCAGAAGTGTGCCAGGGTGAGATTAACAAAGCTCTCCTGCTGGTATACCGGACGCGGTAGCCCAGGGAAGAGCGTATTAAACAGCGCCGCGCTGTGCGGCATCAGGTAGAGTAAGGCGATAAACAGCCCTGTCAGCCAGAGTAACGGATCACGAACCCACTTCACGCGTCACCTCCCCCGCCAGCAGATCGCGAAAATGGATCGTCCCGCAAGGCGTTCCCTGCCCGTCCGCTACGGGTAATACTTCGCACTGCCGGGCGACAAACGCCGACAGGGCATCGCGCAGGCTCATCCCATCGTGCAGCGGTTCGCCGTTGACCGGCCCATCCTGCGGACGCATATAATCTCTGACGGTGCGCAGAGAAAGCAGCCTGACGCCCAGCTCGCTGCGGCCAAAAAACTCACGTACAAAATCGTTTGCCGGTGACGTTAACAGTTCAAGCGGCGTACCCTGCTGGACGACTTCACCGTGATCCATCAGCACCAGGCGATCGGCCAGCCGCAGCGCCTCGTCGATATCATGCGTCACCAGCACGATCGTGCGCCCAAGAATGCGGTGGATGCGGCTCATCTCGGCCTGAAGCGCGCCGCGGGTGACCGGATCCAGCGCGCCGAAGGGCTCATCCATCAGCAGGACCTGCGGGTTAGCGGCCAGCGCGCGCGCCACCCCGACTCGCTGCTGCTGCCCGCCGGAAAGCTGGTGCGGGTAGCGGTCGCGAAGCGACGTGTCCAGGCTCAGCAGCGCCATCAGTTCGTCGACGCGCGCGTTGATTTTCGCCCGGGACCATTTTTCCAGCTGTAGCACGGTGGCAATGTTCTGCGCCACCGTCCAGTGGGGAAACAGGCCGATGGACTGAATGGCGTAGCCCATACGACGCCGCAGCTCCAGCACCGGCAGGCTGCGGATCTCCTCTCCGGCAAAGCGAATCGTCCCGCTGTCGTGTTCCACCAGCCGGTTGATCATCTTCAGCGTCGTGGATTTTCCCGACCCCGACGTCCCGATCAGTACCGAGAACGCCCCTTCGGCAAAGTGCAGATTAAGGTGGCTTGCCGCCGGACGGCCCGCAAAGGTTTTACTGACATCATGAAATTCAATCATTGGCTCTTCTCCCGAGCAGCGCGAGCCACAGGGCAAATAAGGCATCCAGCACAACCGCCAGCGCAATCGTGGGTACGACGCCCAGCAACACCAGATCCAGCGCGCTGCTGAGCAGCCCCTGGAAGACCAGTGCTCCAAAACCGCCCGCACCGATCAGCGCTGCAATCACCGCCATCCCTACGGTTTGCACCGTCACTACCCGTAGGCTGCGCACCAGCAGCGGAAGCGCAAGCGGCAGCTGAATTTTCCAGAAACACTGGCGCGCACTCATCCCCATCGCATGGGCGCTTTCCAGCACGTCGGGCGGGACCTGGCTTAACCCCGCCACCACCCCGCGCACCAGCGGCAATAGCGCATACAGCACAAGGGCGATGAGCGCTGGCGTCAGCCCGGTTCCGGCAATGCCCGCCGCGGCCAACGCCGGGAAGGATTTCACCAGACCGGCAAGGGGGGCAATCAGCAGGCCAAACAGGGCAACGGAGGGGATGGTCTGAATCACGTTGAGGACGGTAAAGACGGCGCCCTGACGGCTGGGATGCCGGTAGCACCACATGCCCAACGGCACGCCCAGCAGCAGGGCCGGGATCAGCGTCCCGAACAGGATCGTCAGATGTTGCACCAGCGCGTTGTCAAACACCTCCTGGCGGTTGACGTACTCTTTTAACAGCGAGAGCTGATTCAGATCGCCGCTGAAGAGGATCAGCAGAGGAATAATCCAGAATTGCGCATTCAGCAGCCAGCGCCAGACGGGCTGCGGCGTCAGACGGCGAATGGCGTCGCTACAGGCCAGCAGGCAGAGCGCCAGCCACAGCCACAGGCCGCTGCCAATCGACGTGCGCGCAAGCGGGCTTTCAACCGAGGCCATCAGCGTTGCCGCCTGCCCTGCGCTCCAGAACAGCACGATAAACAACGCTTCACAGAGAAGCAGCGTCAGCCAGAGTGCGGCACGTCCTGGCGAGAACGATAATACCAGCGCGCTCGCCAGCGCCGCGCCCAGCAGCAGCGGCGTAAACGACCACATCTGCCAGAGCGCGTGCGGTTCGCCTGACACCAGGCGGTTTGGTGCGACATTGACAAAAGGTAACGCGACCGCCGCGATGGCCACGCAGGCCAACAGCAGCAGAACGCGGTTATGACATTTTATTGGCACAGCCTTATCCCGTTACTTCACAAGCCCTTGTTGTTTCAGGAAGTCGGCGGCCACTTTTTTGGCATCCAGCCCCTCAACGGCAATGCTGGCATTCAGCTGTTGCAGCGTTTTCGCATCCAGTTTTTCAAACACCGGTTTCAGCCATTTGTCGATATCCGGGTAGGCTTGCAGGACCGCCTCACGCACGACCGGGGTTGGGGCGTAAATCGGCTGAACGCCTTTCGGGTCGGTTAAGGTTTGCAGGCCAAGCGCCGCGACCGGGCCGTCGGTGCCGTAGGCCATCGCCGCGTTGACGCCGGAGGTTTGCTGCGCTGCGGCCTTAATGGTTACCGCCGTGTCGCCGCCCGCCAGGGAGAGCAGCTGCGCCTGATCGAGCTTGAAATCATAGGCTTTTTCAAACGCCGGCAGGGCATCCGCGCGCTCGATAAACTCGGCCGAGGCCGCGAGCTTAAATTCGCCCTTCTCTTTCAGGTAGCGGCTGAGATCGTCAAGCGAGGTGAGCTTGCCTTTCTCGGCGATATCTTTGCGCACCGCGATGGTCCAGGTGTTGTTAGCGGGTGCCGGCGTGAGCCAGACCAGCCTGTTTTTTTCCGCATCCAGCTTTTTGACTTTTTCGTACCCGGCTTTGGCATTTTTCCAGGCCGGATCATTTTCATCCTTGAAGAAGAATGCCCCATTGCCGGTGTATTCGGGGTAGATATCCAGCTCGCCGGAAGTGATGGCACCGCGCACGACAGGGGTGGTGCCAAGCTGAACTTTATCGATCGTTTTTACGCCGTGACTGTCGAGCACCTGCAAAATGATATTGCCGAGCAACGCGCCTTCGGTATCAATTTTGGACCCCACTTTAACCGGCTCTGCGGCCTGTAGCGGCAGGCTTAGCGCCGCCAGAATCACTGCCGATCCTGTTATCCCCTTAATCATCGTCATTCTACTTTCCTCATTATTTTGCGGCCTTTTTCATAGGCTTGAGAGAAAAGCGTAGCTTAAAATAGGGAATTTAACCGTTTTTAGTACAAGATGAGAGGCATCCCCCGCCGGGCGGGGGATGGGAAGGAAGGTAGGATTATTGCAGTTCGAATTCGGCTTTGTTCACGCGGGCGGAATCCACGCCGATGAAGACGTTAAATTTGCCCGGCTCGGCATCGTATTTCATCTGCTGATTCCAGAACTTCAGCGCATTCACGTCAATCGGGAAGCTGACCGTTTTGGTTTCGCCCGGCTTCAGGTTGACCTTCTCGAAGCCGCGCAGCTGTTTCACCGGACGGCTCATGGAGGCCGTAACGTCCTGCACGTACATCTGGATCACCGTCGCGCCTTCGCGCTTGCCGCTGTTGGTCACATCCACGCTGGCGGTCACGCTGCCATCACGCTTCAGGGTCGGAGCCGACATTTTCACGTCAGAGACCTTAAACGTAGTGTAGCTGAGGCCATAGCCAAACGGATACAGCGGGCCGTTCGCCTCATCGAAATAACGAGACGTGTACTTGTTCGGCTTGTCGGCGTTGTACGGGCGGCCGGTGTTCAGGTGGCTGTAGTAAACCGGGATCTGCCCGACGGAGCGTGGGAAGGACATCGGCAACTTGCCTGACGGGTTGTAATCGCCAAACAGCACGTCGGCGATGGCGTTACCCCCTTCGGTACCGGCGAACCAGGTTTCCAGAATGGCATCAGCCTGCTGGTCTTCTTTCACCAGCGCCAGCGGACGACCGTTCATCAGCACCAGCACCAGCGGCTTGCCGGTGGCTTTAAGGGCCGCGATCAGGTCGCGCTGGCTTTGCGGTAGGGTGATGTCGGTACGGCTGGAGGCTTCGTGCGCCATCCCCTGCGCTTCCCCCACCACGGCGACCACCACGTCAGACTGCTTCGCGGCGTTTACCGCTTCGTCAATCATCTCCTTCGGCGTGCGCGGATCGACCTTCACCGCTTCCTCATACTGATTAAGGAAGGTAACGATGTCTTTATCATCGGTGACGTTCGCCCCTTTGGCGTACACCACTTTGGCGTTTTCACCGACGGCGCTCTTGATGCCGGTCAGCACCGTGACGGACTGATCGGCCACGCCCGCAGCAGACCAACTCCCCATCACGTCACGCTTGCTGTCGGCCAGCGGGCCGACCACGGCAATGGTGCCGGATTTTTTCAGCGGCAGCGTCTCGAGACGGTTTTTCAGCAGCACCAGACTTTCGCGCGCCACTTCGCGCGCTTCTTTGCGGTGCAGGCGGCTTTCGGCATTGGTATCCACCGGGTCAGAATCTTTCGGCCCCAGGTGGCTGTACGGATCGTTAAACAGCCCCATGTCATATTTCACGTTCAGCACGTGGCGCGCGGCATCGTCCAGCTCCGCCATCGTTACCTTGCCGCTCTTCACCAGCCCCGGCAGGTATTTGCTGTAGTACTCGTCGCTCATGCTCATGTTGATGCCGGACTTGAGCGCCACGCGCACGGCGTCTTCCGGATCGGACGCCGTGCCGTGCTTGATTAGCTCTTTAATCGCGCCGTGGTCGGAAACGGTGATGCCCTTAAAGCCCCACTGGTCCCGCAGGACGTCTTTCAGCAGCCAGGAATCGGAGGTCGCAGGCGTACCGTTGAGGGAATTCAGCGCCACCATCACCGCGCCGCTGCCCGCGTCCAGCCCCGCTTTATACGGCGGCATATAGTCGTTGAACAGACGCTGTGGGCTCATGTCGACGGTGTTGTACTCTTTGCCGCCCTCCACCGCGCCGTAGGCGGCGAAATGCTTGACGCTGGTCATCACCGAGTAACGATCTGCCGGACTTTTGCCCTGCATCGCTTCCACCATGGTTTTGCCCATCGTAGCGGTTAAAAAGGTATCTTCACCAAAGCCTTCCGAGCCGCGGCCCCAGCGCGGATCGCGAGAGACGTCAACCATCGGCGCCCAGGTCATGTTCAGGCCGTCGTCTGCGGCTTCATATGCCGATACGCGCCCGACGGTTTTCACCGCATCAAGATTAAACGAGGAGGCCAGGCCAAGGCTGATCGGGAAGACGGTACGCTGGCCGTGCACGACGTCATAGGCGAAGAAGAGAGGAATTTTCAGGCGGCTGAGCTGCATCACCTGATCCTGCATGGCGCGGATATCCTGACGGGTAACGGTGTTAAAAATCGCTCCGACCTGGCTCTCTTTGATCATCTCGCGGATCGCTTCTTTCGGGTTATCCGGGCCGACGCTGATCAGGCGCAGCTGGCCGATTTTCTCATCGACCGTCATCTTTTTGAGTAAATCCGTGACAAAGGCGTCGCGGGCTTCAGGCGTGAGCGGGTGATTACCAGACAAATCCTCTGCCATCGCAGGTTGCAGCGCCAGGCTGACGGCGACACCTACAGAACATAGCCATTTCATGTTGTTATTCTCTCTCATCAATAACCGCGGGAAGCACCCGGCCAGACCGTACGAAAATCGCAGTGTGCCACAAACCCGTAAACCCGTGCAGGGTTATTCTCTGATTTTTCTCATGAATACCCGACCGCTTAACGGCTAATCGCGCTATGCTTTACAGCGAGAAATTTGCCCCACCACAAGGAGTGGAAGATGTCTTCTGTTCGAACTGACGATAACACTACTTTTATTAACGAACTGTCGCGCCTGGTGGGTCACTCTCACCTGCTTACCGACCCGGCCAAAACCGCCCGCTACCGTAAGGGCTTTCGCTCCGGACAGGGCGACGCGCTGGCGGTGGTCTTCCCCGGCACGCTGCTCGAACTGTGGCGCGTGCTGAGCGCCTGCGTTGCGGCAGACAAGATTATTTTAATGCAGGCTGCGAATACCGGCCTGACCGAAGGCTCCACGCCCAACGGCAACGATTACGATCGTGACATCGTGATTATTAGCACCCTGCGCCTCGACAAGCTGCACCTGCTGGACAAAGGCGAACAGGTGCTCGCCTTCCCCGGCACCACGCTCTACTCGCTGGAAAAAGCGCTTAAGCCGCTGGGACGCGAACCGCACTCAGTGATCGGCTCGTCGTGCATTGGCGCCTCGGTGATCGGCGGGATCTGCAACAACTCCGGCGGCTCGCTGGTGCAGCGCGGCCCGGCGTACACGGAAATGTCGCTCTTTGCCCGTATCGATGAAAACGGCAAGCTGACGCTGGTAAACCATCTGGGCATCGATCTGGGCGTAACGCCAGAGCAGATCCTCAGCAAGCTCGACGATGACCGCGTGAGGGATGAAGACGTTCAGCACGATGGCCGCCACGCGCATGACCACGATTACATCACCCGTGTGCGTGATATCGACGCCGATACGCCGGCGCGCTATAACGCCGATCCGGATCGCCTGTTTGAATCCTCCGGCTGCGCGGGCAAGCTGGCCGTGTTTGCGGTGCGCCTTGATACCTTCCCGGCAGAGAAAAAGCAGCAGGTGTTTTACATCGGCACCAATCAGCCGGAGGTGCTGACGGAGATCCGCCGTCATATTCTGGCCGAATTCACGCACCTGCCGGTGGCGGGCGAGTATATGCACCGGGACATTTACGACATCGCCGAACGCTACGGCAAAGACACCTTCCTGATGATCGACAAGCTCGGCACCGACAAAATGCCATTCTTCTTCACCATGAAGGGCCGCACCGACGCGATGCTGGAGAAAGTGTCGCTGTTCAAGCCGCACTTTACCGACCGCTTTATGCAGAAGCTGGGCAACGTCTTCCCGGCGCATTTACCTGAGCGGATGAAGACCTGGCGCGACAAGTATGAGCACCACCTGCTGCTGAAAATGGCCGGGGACGGCATTGCCGAAGCGCAGAGCTGGCTTACCGAGTTCTTCAAAACCGCCGACGGGGATTTCTTCGCCTGTACGCCGGAAGAAGGCAGCAAAGCCTTCCTGCATCGCTTCGCCGCGGCGGGTGCCGCTATCCGTTATCAGGCCGTCCATTCTGAAGAGGTGGAAGATATTCTGGCGCTGGATATCGCGCTGCGTCGCAACGACACCGAGTGGTTTGAACACCTGCCGCCGGAGATCGACAGCAAGCTGGTGCATAAGCTCTACTACGGCCACTTTATGTGCTATGTCTTCCACCAGGATTACATCGTCAAAAAAGGCGTTGATGCGCATGCGCTGAAAGAGCAGATGCTCGCGCTGCTGCACGCGCGTGGCGCACAGTATCCTGCCGAGCACAACGTGGGGCATCTGTATAAAGCGCCGGAGACGCTTACACAGTTTTATCGCAAAAATGACCCGACAAACAGTATGAACCCCGGCATTGGTAAGACAACGCGGAAGAAATACTGGAAAGAGAATCCCGAACCAGCGCAGCACATTACGCCATCCTCTGATGAACGCCTCTAGCCAAAATTAAGAGATTGTTAAGCGCTCCTCAAACGTACTAGAGTAACGGCTTATTGCCAGAGAAACGTTTCTCTGGCTTGCCAAACGAGGAGCGGGCAGAACATGTCGGCTGTAGAAATTTTACCCGAAACCGAAATCGAGGTGCGCGACGCCCTTCCTGACGATGCGCATGCTATCTCAGCAATATACGCCTGGCACGTGCTTCATGGACGTGCCTCCTTTGAGGAAGTTCCACCAACCGTCGATGAGATGCGCCAGCGGATAAAAAACGTGACCGACAGCGGGTTACCGTGGCTGGTCGCGCTATATCGCGGCATCGTCGTCGGCTACTGCTACGCCACGTTTTATCGTCCGCGCCAGGCTTATCGATATACCCTTGAAGAATCCATTTATGTGGATGCCAGCACTACCGGCCGCGGGTTTGGTTCGATCTTACTCCAGGCGCTGATCGCCCGGTGTGAACAAGGACCGTGGCGGCAGATGATTGCCGTGGTCGGCGACGGGCAAAATAACCCCGGGTCGTTGCGGCTGCATAAAAAGCACGGTTTCGACATTGTGGGTCAGCTCAGAAGTGTGGGATATAAAAAAGGCGACTGGCGGGATACGGTGATGATGCAGCGCCCGCTCAACGACGGTGACTGGACGCTGCCTGAGTAAGGCGCTTTCGCCCGGTGGCGCTTCGCCTTACCGGGCCTACGTGTCGAGGCCGCTGTAGGCCGGGTAAGGCGAAGCCGCCACCCGGCACACGCTAATGGCTCAGTCGTTCTGCGCCGTCGCCATCTGTTCCGCTTTCTGCTTCTTATACGCCAGCGCTGAAGCCGGCACCGGCTGCACTTTCCCGGTTTCAATCCAGGTTCGCAGGCGGCTCGCATCCGCAAAGTGGGTGTATTTGCCGAAGGCATCCATCACCACCAGCGCCACCGGCTTACCGTTAAACACGGTGCGCATCACGAGGCAGTGCCCTGCGGCATTGGTGAATCCGGTCTTGGTTAGCTGAATATTCCAGTTATCGCGATACACCAGATGGTTAGTGTTGCGGAACGGCAGCGTATACGCCGGGCTTGAGAAGGTCGCCATCTCCTCACGCGTGGTGCTGAGCTGACCAATCAGCGGGTATTGCTTACTGGCGATCAACAGCTTTGTTAAATCACGCGCCGTCGAGACGTTATGGATCGACAGGCCGGTTGGCTCCACGAAATGGGTATTTTTCATCCCCAGCGATTTCGCTTTCGCGTTCATCGCGCGGATAAACGCGTCGTAGCCGCCTGGATAATGGTGGGCGAGGCTCGCCGCCGCGCGGTTCTCTGAGGACATCAGCGCCAGCAGCAGCATATTTTTACGGCTGATTTCACTGTTCAGTCGCACGCGAGAGTAGATCCCTTTCATCTCTGGCGTGTGGCTGATATCCACTTTCAGCTTTTCGTCCAGCGGCAGTCGTGCATCCAGCACCACCATCGCGGTCATGACTTTGGTTATGGAAGCTATCGGGCGCACCAGATCCGGGTGGCTGGCGTAAATGACCTTGTTGGTGTTCAGATCAACGATCATCGCACTGCCGGAGGCAATCTGGGGTTGCGCAGCGGTTGTTGCGACTGCGGGCGTTTTGGCGATGGCTGGCGCGGTAGGGGACACGCCGAACAGTAGCGCAAGACTAAGGAGTGACACTCGGAATTTCAGCATGATGAGACTTCTGATAATGATTCACGCACGTGATGACGTACACCGCCTGCGTCGACGTATAAACGCAGGCTGGCTTTGGCATCATAGCGGCCACTGTGCGTTGTCGCCAGCGGAGAATCGTGACCAGATGCTGCATTGCTGGCATTTACGCCAGCAATGCAGGGAACTCAGAAGAGACGGTATCCATAACCCCAGAGAATAACCGTCAGGGCCAGTAGCGCCTCCAGGACCAGCACGCCGATGGCAAGCGTTGAACTGGAGAAGCTCAGGCCCTCTTCTTTATTGATATTCAGGAAGGTGGGAACCCCCACGTACAGCAGATAACCGGTGTAAAAGAGGGCTACCGTACCGATCAGCGCGCACAGCCAGACCAGTGGATAGAGCGCGACAATACCGCTTAAGAACAGCGGGGTCGCGACGTATCCGGCGAAGACCATACAGTGTGCCAGCGACGGGCGCTGCGGATAGTTACGCGCCATCCAGTGAATGACCCGCCCCATCACCGCTACCCCGGCCAGCATCAGGCCATAGAACAGAATGGCCATGCACAGTCCGGTAAACCAGGAAAGCTTAACCACGGTGCCGTCACCAAAGTTCCAGCCGATTTGCGTAGTACCTATAAACGCGCAAACCACCGGCACCGCTGCCATCAGCAGGACATGGTGGGTATAGTGATGCGCGACCGTTTCGTTCTCGTTACGGATCACCTGCATTTCACGATCGGGATGGGAGAAAAGTCCCCAGACATGGTTCATAACGCCCCCTTGTTGTCGGCCCGTCAGCAATAGCTTAAGTATAATGCAGGCTTTAGATTATTTTATGTACAGTGGGAAATTTCCGTTGATTGCCGCGCGGTTGATGGATGGGGTATATGATTAACGCAGGCACAGTAAGGGAGACGACGTTTACTTAATGGATATCAACGGTCTTATTGAACAATATGGATACGCCGCGCTGGTGATCGGCAGCGTGGCAGAGGGCGAAACCATCACGCTGCTGGGCGGGGTGGCCGCACATCAGGGATTGCTGAAATTTCCGCTGGTGGTCGCCGCTGTCGCATTAGGCGGTATGATTGGCGATCAGCTGCTCTATTTTCTGGGGCTGCGTTTTGGCCCGACGATTTTGCACCGTTTTGCTAAACATCAGAAGAAAATTCGCCGCGCCCAGCGGCTGATCCAGCGACATCCTTATCTGTTTGTGATTGGCACCCGCTTTATGTACGGTTTTCGCATCATTGGGCCGATACTGATTGGCGCGAGCCGCTTACCGCCGAAAATTTTCCTGCCTCTGAACATTATCGGGGCAATTGCCTGGGCGTTGATTTTCACCACGCTTGGCTACGCGGGTGGCGAAGTGATTGGCCCATGGCTGCATAATCTTGACCAGCACCTGAAGCACTGGGCGTGGTTGATCCTGGTGGTTGTGGCGGTGATTGGGGTGCGGCTGTGGCTGAAGCATCGTGAAAAGCGCCGGGATGAAGGGTGAGTGCGGCCTGCGGTACTCACCCCGGCCCTCTCCCGGGGTGAAGGGAATGCTTATTCCGCTGGCTTAAACTGCGGGTTCGCCAGCATAAAACCCCCATCGACGATAAACGACTGTCCGGTGGTATAGCTGGCGTCGCTGTCGCATAGCCAGGCCACCAGGCTGGCAATTTCTTTGGTGTGGCCGGGGCGCGCCAGCGGAATTGACGGCATAGCTCCCTCTTTTACTTCACTGTCGTCCATATCGTTCATCGGCGTGGCAATCGCACCGGGGGCGACGGCGTTCACCAGGATCTTATGCTGCACCAGTTCCAGCGCCATTGATTTGGTTAACCCGCCCAGAGCGTGCTTTGCGGCGGTGTAGGCGCTGGCATCCGGCAGCGGCGTATGTTCATGAACCGAGGTGATGTTCACGATTCGCCCCCCTTCCCCCTGCTTCACCATCTGACGCGCCGCGATTTGCGAGCAGAGAAACGCGCCGTCCACGTCAACGGTGAAAATGTTTCGCCAGTCATCAAATGACAGTTCCAGAAAAGGCGCTTTGTTCATCGCCCCGGCATTGTTAACCAGCACGTCCAGCCGCCCGAAGCGGGAAATCAGCGTTTCAATGGCCTTTGCGCCTTCCGGCAGAGCACCCAGGTCGAGATGGATGGCCTCGGCACGCTGACCGCGCGCTTCAACCTCACGGCAGGTTTCCAGCGCCCCTTTTTCATCTGAATGCCAGGTCACCCCGATATCAAACCCGCGTTCGGCCAGCATCAGGGCCGTCGTTTTACCAATACCTGAATCCGATGCGGTAACAATTGCGACTCGCGTCATACTCACCTCCTGAAAATCTGCAAAGAGGTAAGTATAGATAATGCGCGATTTTAGCTGTGGTGATATCCACCGCCCAGCGCGGACGTGAGCTGTAGCGTGGCGTCCACGTACTGGCCTTGCAGCATTAATCCGGCAATCTGTTCTTTCAGCGCCGGAATTTTTGCTTCACTCACCCGGGAGCCGGCAATGATCCCCGCGCTGAAGCGCGCCTGCGCCAGTCCAACGACGCGTGCGGCGTCTTTTTCGACCTTCCGCTGGTGCTGATTTTTGGCGGTCAGGGTTTCCACTTCACTCGCCGTCCGGGCGACCTGGTTTACCGCCTCCACCACGGCCTTGTTGTAGTTCGCCACGGAGAGGTTGTTCTGCGCCTGGGCGATATCCAGGTTCGCATTTAACCGACCGCTGTCAAAGACTGGCAGGGTCAGACCCGCGGTCACGCCCATTTGCTGCGCGGAAGAGCGGAACAGATCGCTCAGGTGCAACGCATCCTGCTGCAAGAACGCCATCAAATTGACGTCGGGATAGAACGCAGCTTTGGCGGCCTCTACTTCGCTCATGGACGCTTCGATATACCAGTGCGCCTCCTGCAAATCCGGGCGGCGAGCCAGCAGCTCATAGCCGAGCGTTGACGGCAGCGACGCCTCTACGTCAGGTAGTGCATGCCGGGCGAGCGTGATCGAAGGGGTATTGGTCAACGCATTCAGACGCGCTTCAATGGCCTTCATTTTGCCGTGCACGTCAGCGAGCTGTTCATCGGTTTTGCTGGCATTGATATCCGTTTCAACGCCCTCTACGGAGGAGGTGATCCCGTGCTGATAGAGTTCACGATCGGCGCCGATGATATTTTCCTGCTCCTGTTTGATCTGCGCGAGCACATCACCCACGGCGGCCTTGGTCTGCCATTCCCAGTACAGCCGCGCGACGCTGCTGGCGAGAAGCTGGCGGGTCTGCTCCAGCTCCGCTTTTTGCGCATTCACTTTACCGATGCGGGCCTCAATCTGGGCGCGATTTTTCCCCCATAAATCCAGATCCCAACCCGCCGTCAGGCCAAAGGTGCCGTTGGTATACCAGGGGCCGGTTGTCCCCGCCGCCGGGTCGGTCAGGGCGAACGGTCCCATCAGCCCCTCTGCCGACATCTTTTGCCGTTCAACATCTGCGGAAAAGTCCAGCTGTGGGCCATCAGCGGCGACAGCGGCTTTCGCCTGCGCTTCCGCCAGGGTGATACGCTGCCGGGCAATTTCCATATCCGGCGCATCCGCTATCGCTTTGGCGATAAGCGAGTTGAGCTGGGGGTCATTATAATCTTTCCACCATTCGCTTTTCGGCCAGTCGGCATGGTTCAGCTGGGTATTTACAGCGGCGGCGGTGGCTTGCGTTTTAATTGGTGACACCGTGGCATGTTCTGGCGCACAGGCGGCCAGCATAAAAATCAGGGGAGCACTCAGAGATAAAGTAAGGGAACGTTTCATTACGCCATGCACTCAAAAA
The DNA here is from genome assembly GCF_001631805.1 of Enterobacter genomosp. S. NCBI lineage: Bacteria > Pseudomonadati > Pseudomonadota > Gammaproteobacteria > Enterobacterales > Enterobacteriaceae > Enterobacter > Enterobacter genomosp. S. The sequence continues at coordinate 309,081 of NZ_LVVA01000012.1, forward strand.
AATAAAGGCGCAACTTACGCTTACTGGCGTTCCGTTTTTTAGTAACGCGTGGCAATCCGCATAATGTTATACATTTTCATATCCGGAAATTTATTCCCCAAGACAATGATTTAATTTCATGCATTCAAGCTAATTATGAATTGGCTGCTACACTTACTCACGACAGACATACGCAGGAGAGGCGAATGAAAATATTATTGTGGGTTATTTTGATTATATTTCTGATAGGGCTGCTGGTGGTAACCGGCGTATTCAAGATGATTTTCTGATTCTTCTGCCCGGCTGCGCGCCGGGCATAGGTATTCACGCCTGGCTCAGCCCTTCGACTGGATGACGCGGGCAATATCCGCAGACGTCTGTAGCGTACGGATCTCCTGAAATAACCCCAGCGCTTCGCCGTACTCTTTGCGCAAATAGCTCAGCCACTGTTTAATACGCGCAACGTGATACAACCCGGTATCGCCCTGCTTTTCCAGCCGCGTGTATTTTTGCAGGAGTTTCACCACCTCAGCCCACGGCATACGCGGCTCATTATATTTCACCACCCGGCTGAGGTTCGGCACGTTCAGCGCGCCGCGTCCAATCATCACCGCATCGCAGCCGGTGGCTTTCAGGCACGCCTGCGCGCTCTCGTAATCCCAGATTTCGCCGTTGGCGATAACGGGAATGGTAAGACGTTTGCGGATCTCGCCAATCGCCTGCCAGTTAATGCGCTCGGCTTTGTAGCCATCCTCTTTGGTACGCCCGTGCACCACCAGCTCGGTGGCGCCCGCCTGCTGCACCGCATCGGCAATTTCAAACTGCTTATCCCCGCTGTCCCATCCCAGACGCACTTTGACCGTCACCGGCAGATGCGATGGCACCGCCTCACGCATGGCCTTTGCGCCGCGATAAATCAGCTCCGGATCCTTTAGCAACGTTGCCCCGCCGCCGCTGCCGTTAACCAGCTTTGACGGACAGCCGCAGTTAAGGTCGACGCCGTACGAGCCAAGCGCGACCGCGCGGGCGGCGTTTTCAGCCAGCCACTCCGGATACTGACCGAGCAGCTGAATGCGCACCAGCGTACCGGAGGGGGTGCGGCTCTGCCGATGCAGCTCCGGACAGAGGCGATAAAATGATTTTTCTGGCAGCAACATATCGACCACGCGCAAGAACTCCGTCACGCAGAGATCGTAATCGTTCACCTCGGTCAGCAGCTCGCGCACGAGCGAGTCGAGCACGCCTTCCATCGGGGCCAGTAAAACACGCATTCTGAGTACCTGTGAAAAAAGACGCGCTATAGTAGCTGCTCTCTATGACTGTGGAAAGCCCGGCGTTCCATTCAGGAATGTCTGTTATGCTCAAAATTCATGTTGTGATCCGTGGCACATTTTCAGGTTTAATTGTATGATGAATACGTCTCAGCAAGGACTTTCACCATGAGCAAATCACTGAATACTCTCTGGCAATACCTTCGGGCCTTCGTCCTGATTTATGCCTGCCTGTACGCCGGCATTTTTATCGCGTCGCTGCTGCCGATTACCATACCCGGCAGCATTATCGGCATGCTGATCCTCTTTGTGCTGCTGGCATTACAGGTGCTGCCCGCGAAATGGGTCAACCCGGGATGCTTCGTTCTCATTCGCTATATGGCCCTGCTTTTTGTGCCTATCGGCGTTGGGGTTATGCAGTATTACGATGTGCTTAAAGCGCAATTCGGCCCGATAGTCGTCTCCTGCGCCATCAGTACGCTGGTGGTTTTTCTGGTGGTCAGCTGGAGCTCACATATTGTGCATGGCGAACGTAAAGTGGTTGGGGAGAAAACAAAAAAATGATGGAAAATATCTGGTGGTCCCTGCCGTTAACCCTGGCAGTGTTCTTCGCTGCCCGTAAGCTTGCGGTTCGTTTTAAAATGCCGCTGCTGAACCCGCTGCTGGTCGCCATGGTGGTGATCATTCCTTTTCTGCTGTTCACCGGCATTCCTTATGAACGTTACTTCGCCGGGAGCAAAATCCTCAACGATTTATTGCAGCCTGCCGTGGTGGCGCTGGCGTTTCCTTTATATGAGCAACTGCATCAGATCCGCGCGCGCTGGAAGTCCATCATCACCATCTGCTTTGTGGGTAGCCTGGTGGCGATGATCACCGGCACGTCAGTGGCCCTGTTGATGGGCGCGTCGCCGCAGATTGCCGCCTCTATCCTGCCGAAATCCGTGACCACGCCGATCGCCATGGCCGTGGGCGGCAGCATCGGAGGCATTCCGGCCATTAGCGCCGTATGCGTGATTTTTGTCGGCATCCTGGGGGCGGTGTTTGGGCATACGCTGCTGAACATCATGAAAATACGCACCAAAGCGGCGCGCGGTCTGGCGATGGGTACCGCCTCGCACGCGCTGGGCACCGCGCGCTGTGCGGAACTGGATTATCAGGAAGGGGCATTCAGCTCGCTGGCGCTGGTGATTTGCGGGATTATTACCTCCCTGGTCGCGCCGTTCATCTTCCCGATTATTCTGGCCGTAATGGGCTAAAATTTGCGATGCGTCGCGCAAATTTCATTTTCATTTCATAAGTTGCACACATAATGAGATTTGGATCACATATAAAGGCCGTTCGGCTCCGTACACTACCGATCCATTAACCTTGATGAGGCAACGTCATGCATCCACGTTTTCAAGCTGCTTTCTCTCAGCTTGCAGAGAATTTGCAATCAGCCCTGGCTCCGGTTCTGGCGGATGCGCATTTCCCCGCCCTGCTGATGGCAGATCAGGTCACGACGCTTAAGCAGGCAACGGGGCTGGACGAAGACGCGCTGGCTTTCGCCCTGCTGCCGCTGGCGGCTGCCTGCGCCCGCGCTGACCTTTCCCATTTTAACGTAGGCGCGATTGCGCGCGGCGTAAGCGGGACCTGGTACTTCGGCGGGAATATGGAGTTTCTCGGTGCGACCATGCAGCAAACCGTTCACGCGGAGCAGAGCGCTATCAGTCACGCCTGGCTGCGCGGTGAAAAAGCCCTGCGCGCCATCACCGTCAACTACACCCCTTGCGGCCACTGCCGCCAGTTTATGAATGAGCTGAACAGCGGACTGGAACTGCGTATCAACCTGCCGGGCCGCGCGCCGCATACGCTGGGCGATTACCTGCCCGACGCTTTCGGCCCGAAAGATCTTGAGATCAAAACCCTGCTGATGGACGAGCAGGATCACGGTTATGCGCTCTCTGGGGATGCGCTCAGCGAAGCGGCCATTGCTGCCGCCAACAAAAGCCACACGCCGTACAGTAAATCCCCAAGCGGCGTCGCCCTTCAGTGCCGCGACGGTCGCATCTTCACCGGAAGCTATGCTGAGAATGCCGCGTTCAACCCGACGCTGCCTCCGCTACAGGGCGCACTGAACCTGCTCAGCCTGAACGGGTATGACTATCCGGATATTCAGCGCGCGATCCTGGCTGAAATTGCTGATGCGCCGCTGATCCAGTGGGACGCAACCGCAGCCACGCTGAAAGCGCTGGGCTGTACAACCATCGACCGCGTGCTGCTTGCCTGATCGTCCCGGCGGGCAAAATGCCCGCCAGTCTGACGAAAAACCCCTCAGTTGATTCGCTGTTTCTTGCGCTAACCAGGCGGGTACAGTAGCCTGAGGGAAATTTCATCATCGGTACGAGCCATCTGCATGTTAAAGCGCGTGTTTTACAGCCTGTCTGTCCTGGTCGGCATACTGCTGTTGATCGTGCTGGGTCTCGACCGCTGGATGAGCTGGAAAACAGCCCCCTACATTTTTGACGATCTTCAGGACCTCCCCTACCGTCAGGTTGGCGTCGTGCTTGGTACCGCCAAGTATTACCGCACCGGCGTCATCAATCAGTATTACCGATATCGTATTCAGGGCGCACTGAACGCCTATAACAGCGGTAAGGTGAACTATCTGCTGTTGAGCGGCGATAACGCCCTGCAAAGCTATAACGAACCGGTGACGATGCGCAAAGATTTGATTGCCGCAGGCGTCGACCCGGCCGATATCGTGCTCGACTACGCCGGATTCCGCACCCTTGATTCCATCGTGCGTACCCGCAAGGTGTTCGACACCAACGATTTCATCATCATCACCCAGCGTTTCCACTGCGAGCGGGCGCTGTTTATCGCCCTCCATATGGGGATACAGGCCCAGTGCTACGCCGTGCCGTCGCCAAAAGATATGCTGAGCGTACGCGTACGTGAGTTTGGCGCCCGTTTTGGCGCGCTGGCTGACCTGTACCTGTTCAAGCGTGAACCGCGCTTCTTAGGCCCGCTGGTGCCAATCCCGGCGATGCATGAAGTGCCTGAGAATGCGCAAGGTTATCCGGCGGTGACGCCGGAGCAGCTGCTGGAAATGCAGAAGAAGTAATAACTGATGTCGGGTGGCGGCTTCGCCTTACCCGACCTACGATCGCGATTTTGTAGGCCCGGTAAGCATTGCGCCACCGGGCAAAAAAAGGCCCGCTACGTGAGCGGGCCTTTTCATTCTGAAAAACTTACTTCTTACGCGCGTACTTCAGTGAATCCAGGGCAACCGCGAAGATGATGATCGCGCCCTTGATAATGTACTGCCAGTACGGGTTCACGCCGATGTAGGTCAGGCCATAGTTGATTACGGTGAAGATGATCACACCGGTTACCACGCCCAGCACGGTGCCCACGCCGCCGCTGAAGGAGACGCCGCCGACCACGCAGGCCGCAATCGCATCCAGTTCGTACATAAAGCCGAGGTTGTTGGTCGCAGAGCCGATACGGCCCGCTTCCAGCATCCCGCCGAAGGCGTAGAACACACCGGACAGGGCATAAATCATCAGCAGGTTCAGCGCAACGTTGACCCCGGAGACTTTCGCCGCTTCCGGGTTGCCGCCGATGGCGAAAATGTTTTTACCGAAGCGGGTTTTGTTCCACAGGATCCAGACGAACGCCACCGCAATCAGCGCATAGAAGGTGATATAAGAAAGGCGGAAGCTGCCCAGCGCAACAAACCCCTGCGTGAAGGTCGAGAAGCCGCTGTCGAAGCCAGAGATCGGGGACGCGCCGACGAAATCGTAGTAGAGGGAGTTAATACCGTAAACGATGATCATCGTACCCAACGTGGTGATAAATGGCGTCACGTTCAGGTAAGCAATGATGATGCCGTTAATCAGGCCGATCACTGCGCCGATGGCGCACACAATCAGGATCACCACGAAAATCGGCATGGTCGCCATCTCCGGGAACACCTTGTTGGCGTTTTCCATCGACTGCAACAGGGTCGCCGCAATGACCGCCGCCAGACCGACCTGGCGCCCTGCCGAAAGGTCAGTCCCCTGGGTAACGATAAGCCCCGCCACGCCCAACGCGATAATAATACGTACGGAAGACTGGGTCAGAATGTTACTCAAGTTCAGCAGACTCAAGAACGTAGGGTCCTGGAAAATAATAATTGCCAGCAAGACTAAAAGAACAACGTAAATACCGCCTTCTTTCAGATAAGTGAGAAAACTTTTTTTATTTAACGCACTCATGAGGAGCCCCTGATCTTAAAGGTGCAAAGACGCAAGACGCAAAATTTCGTTTTGCGTTGTCGTTTTGGTGTCAACAATACCGGCAACGAGACCATTGCTCATAACCAGAATACGGTCTGTGATCCCTAACAATTCCGGCATTTCGGAAGAAATAATAATGATCCCTTTATCTTTTTTGGCCAGCTCCGCGATCAGCTGGTAAATCTCAAATTTTGCACCAACATCGATACCGCGCGTAGGTTCATCCAGCATCAGGATTTCAGGCTGGGTCAATAACCAACGGCCGATAATGACCTTCTGCTGGTTCCCTCCCGAGAGTGAACCGATTTGCGTCCGGTGCCCCGGCGTTTTCACGCGCATGGAGTCAATAACCCATTGGGTATCGCTCTTCATACGGGAATTATCCAGCAGGCCGATTTTACTTTTATAGTTACGGATATTCGAAATCAACGAGTTAAAATTAATATCGAGATACGCATAAATGCCGGTCGAGCGGCGCTCTTCCGTCACCAGCGCAAAACCATGATTAATGGCTTCGTTAGCGTTGTGGTTATTAATTTTCTTGCCGTGAAGCGTAATGGTGCCGCCCGACTTTTCACGGATACCAAACAGGGTTTCTACGATATCGGTGCGCTTCGCGCCTACCAGCCCTGCGATGCCCAGTATCTCGCCCTTGTGCAGATCGAAAGAGACATCACGAATGGACGGCTGACGCAGCGAGGTCAGGTTACGCACCTCCAGTATCACTTCGCCTGGCTTGTTTTCTTTATCCGGGAAGCGCTGGTTCAGAGAACGACCGACCATCATGGCGATGATCTTGTCCATGTCCAGCCCTTCCAGCGGCTGGGTAGCAATCCACTGGCCGTCGCGCAGAATGGTGATTTCATCGCACAGCTGGAAGATCTCTTCCATTTTGTGTGAGATATAGACAATGCCGCAGCCGCGATCTTTCAGTTTACGAATAATGGTAAAAAGGTGATTAACCTCTTTTTCCGTTAATGACGACGTCGGTTCATCCATGATCACGATTTTTGCATCATAGGAGAACGCTTTGGCAATTTCGATCATCTGCATCTGGGAAACCGATAATGTCCCGACGCGTGCGCGCGGGTCGATATCAATATCCAGCTCATCAAAAATGGCTTTGGTGTCGCGATACATTTTATCCTGATCGACAAAGACACCTTTGGTTGGATAGCGCCCCAACCACATATTATCCATAACCGAACGTTGCAGAACCAGGTTTAATTCCTGGTGAACCATTGAAATACCGTTTTCCAGCGCTTCTTTCGCTGAATGGAAATCGATCTCTTTTCCCTGAAAAAGAATACTGCCAGAATCTTTTTGATAGATCCCAAAAAGGCATTTTAATAATGTTGATTTACCCGCACCGTTTTCACCCATTAACGCATGAATAGAGTGAGGACGAACTTTTAAATTAACATTATCGAGTGCCTTAACCCCGGGGAATGACTTGTTGACACCGGTCATTTCCAGTAAGTATTCACCGGACGGCTGAGTAGTTGTGCTGACCATAATTATACCTTGTTGGCCTCGCATATCGCGTTATAAAAGGGCGCAACGAATTGCGCCCAGTGAAGACAAAACGAAAATCTTATTTACCGATAAACTCAGCCAGGTTGGACTGGTCTACGCCCACGTAAGGAACGCGAACGATTTTATTTTCAATTTTCCAGTTGGTTCCGTCAGCGGCACCTTTACCATCGGCCAGGTTTTTCGCCAGATCGAAGGTGGCTTTCGCCTGGTTGTTAGCATCGTTCAGCACAGTACCGGCCATTGCGCCAGATTTCACCAGCGCCAGCGCTTCTGGCAGAGCATCCACGCCGAAGACAGGAATGGCGGATTTGTTGTGTGCCTTCAGCGCTTCAACGGCGCCCATAGCCATCGCGTCGTTGTTGGCGATGACCACTTCAATTTTGTTCGCGTTCGGGCCAGAGAGCCACGCGTCCATCTTATCTTTCGCCTGAGCGGTGTCCCACATCGCGGTATCTAACGCCAGCTGCTGGGTTTTGAGGCCTTTGTCGTTCAGCTCTTTGATGACGTAAGTGGTACGGGCTTCAGCATCCGGGTGGCCTGGCTCGCCTTTCAGCAGAACGAACTGCACCTGACCGTCTTTGTTCAGGTCCCAGTTCGGGTTTGCCGCCCAGTGTTTCGCAATCAGATCGCCCTGGATAATACCGGACTCTTTGGAGTCAGTCCCCACGTAATACGCTTTATCGTAGCTGTCCAGCGCCTTACGGGAAGGTTCTTTGTTGAAGAAGACGATTGGCACGTTCTGGCCGCGCGCTTTCTCGATAACCGTGCCTGCTGCGGCCGGGTCAACCAGGTTAATAGCCAGCGCTTTCACGCCTTTTGCCAGCAGAACGTCAATCTGATCGTTCTGTTTGGACTGGTCGTTCTGGGAGTCATTCATCAGCAGCTGTACGTCTGGCGCTGATTTAGCATCTTTTTCAATTGCTTTGCGCACAACGGACATAAAGTTGTCGTCGTATTTATAGATAGTCACGCCAATACGGGTATCCGCAGCGTGGGCTGCTGCGCCAAAAAGCATGCTTGCCATGACAGCAGACAGAGTCAACACCTTCTTATTCATGGTATCTCCGGTTTTTTTATGCAGGGTAGTTCTGGTGAAAAACGGCAGGCGGGCAGATGTTAATAAAACGTTACTGATCGCCGACGTTCACTTATAAAATGTCCAGCTTCCGTGTTCGGTAACGCTCCAGAAATGCGTTTTATTCGTTGTCTGAGGCGTTATGGCAACGGTAAAAGTGAATAATCACCGTTACATTGAGTTTCAGCCCCTAAAACGCTGACATCATAGACAGCGGCTTGTTAAGATACTGTGAATTTACTCACAGATTGAAAACGGTTACATCACGTGATGTTATCAGTTAGTGATCGGAGCCACAGTTTGCCGAATAGCGACCGAATGGCGGCGTACTAAAGTCGGCATAAAACAATGCGTTGCGTCAGGATCTAACAGCCCGGCCGCCCCCTGTAACGCCAGCTCTGTCGCCAGTTTCGCCATCGACGCAATGGGATAACGTACCGTTGTCAGCTGCGGATCGGTGTAACGGGCAATGGGGATATCATCAAAACCGATCAGCGATAAATGCTGTGGCACCGCAATGCCATTGTCTTTCAGCGCGGTAAGCGCACCTGCCGCCATGCTGTCGTTATAGGCAAACACGGCTGATAGCTGAAGGTTACGCCCCAGCAGTTCAACCATTGCCGCTTCACCGCCCTGCATGTCCGGCGAACCGGTGCCTACCCAGCTCTCCAGGGGAGCAATGCCCTGCTCTTTCAGGGCATTTTGCCAGCCTTCACGGCGCATCATGTCGTCTTCAATACCGTGGCTGGAAGCCAGATAGCCAATGCGCTGATGGCCGTTACTGATGAGCATCCGCGTCGCCATCATTGCGCCGCTGACGTTATCCAGACCAACGCAGCGATGCGCGTAACCGGGGACGATGCGGTTGATCAGCACCATACCGGGGATCTGCTCCATAAACCCGGCCAGCTCCTCATCGCTCAGGGCTTTAGAGTGCACAATCAGGGCGTTACAGCGCTGGCGGATCAGTACCTCAATGGCATAGCGCTCTTTCTCAGCCTCGTGATAGCTGTTGCCAATCAGCACGTATTTCTGGTGCTGCTGGGCAACAACGTCCACCGCTTTGACCAGCGCACCGAAGAAGGCGTCCGACACGTCCATCACCACTACGCCAATGGTATCGCTGACCTGCGTCGCCAGCGCCTGCGCGTTGGCGTTTGGCCGGTACCCCAGCTGGGTCACGGCTTTCATTACGGTTTCACGCGTTTCAGGGCTGACCAGCGCGCTGTTGTTCAGCACGCGGGAGACGGTAGCAACAGAAACACCCGCCTGGCGGGCGACGTCACGAATGGTGATCATATTCACCATCCTTTAAAGGATTGCAGCAACTCACAGACACCCCCTGTGTTTAGCAAGGTGGCTATTCTGGCAGCGAGAGAGAGGAGACTACGTGAAGAAGCTCACACAGATGAAAACGCTTACATCCGTTTTGTTAATGATTGTGATCCAGATCGTTATCTGGATGTTTTACGTAATGATGCGCCCGACGCAAGGGCGGTTAACTGGCGCCATGCCCACTCCAGCGGGCCCTGGCGGAAATAGCGCAGCCAGACAACGGAAAACACCACGTTAACAATCCAGACCGGAATAACAAACGCCAGCAGCGTCAGGCGGTCGAATTTCATAAACAGGCCGAATCGGTAGAAAAGCGTGGTGCAGATCAGGGTTTGCAGAATGTAATTGCTTAACGCCATCCGTCCAACGCAGGCCACCGCGCTGACGATCCACAGGCGGGAGAGTCGCGGCCAGAAGCCGTAAATCAGCGCCGCATAGCCGATAGTCTGGAACGGCGCGCTCAGCTCGCGCGGCACCTGAAGCAGGAACGCGCACCAGCGGTAATCCCAGTGAAGATGCCACTGCATAATTACCGCCGGGAGGTTGACGATCACGCCGAGCAGCACCAGCCCTGCCCCCGTTCGACGATAGTGTCGCAGGCTAAACTCCCCTTTCAGCCAGCCGGTGCGCATTAAGGCTGCGCCCATCAGCATCATTCCCGCCAGCTGCCAGCCGTATTGCGCGCCCAGCGCCAGCAGGTTATCGCCGAGCATATCGGCCCGGTTGCCGATCGCCTCCATGCCGCCCTTCAGCTTCCAGAACTGCTCATATTGCAGGTTGGCCGCATCCGGGATCCACGAACGACTGGTGGCGTCATCGGCAATCATGCCGAGCAGCAGCAGCACGGCCAGCCCCATGACATAGAGCATCACGCCGGTATTAAACAGGCTTTTTACGCCGGGCGCGTCGCGGATCAGCCGCCAGCAAATAAGGCCTACCAGGCCATACGCGAGCAGAATATCGCCGTCCCAGAAAAGCAGCCCGTGAATAAAGCCGAGGATAACCAGCAGCGTTAAGCGCGACTGGATCCAGCGCGTACCGCGTTTGAGGAGAAGCTGAAGTCCCGCGCCAAAAAGGAGCGCAAAGAGGGTCAGGAATTTCACCTGAGCGAAGAGGTCGAGAATTGCCCACGTCCAGGCATCGCTGCGCGTGATGTCACCATACCACGCAGGATTCAGATAGGCGGCCTTCGGCAGACCGAAGGCGCTGATATTCAGCAGCAGGATACCGAGAATGGCGACGCCGCGAACAAAATCGAGCGTGACGTTTCGCTCCATGGTCCCTGCCCTGTCTGATTAGTTGTGGTGACGCACGGCGCGCAGGAACTCCTGGCGGGTGTTCTGGCTCGATTTGAACAGGCCGCCCAGCGAGGTGGTGGTGGTCGCACTGGTGGCATCACGCACACCGCGCGCTTTCACGCAGTAGTGCACCGCGTCGATGGACACCGCCACGTTGTTGGTACCCAGCAGGGTTTGTAGCGCGATCAGGATCTGCTGCGTCAGACGTTCCTGCACCTGCGGACGCTGGGCGAAGAACTGCACGATGCGGTTGATTTTGGACAGGCCAATAACCGTATCTTTTGGAATGTAGGCCACCGTCGCTTTACCGTCGATCGTCACAAAGTGATGCTCGCAGGTGCTGGTCAGCGTGATATCGCGTACCGTCACCATCTCATCGACCTTCATCTTGTTTTCAATGACGGTAATTTTCGGGAAGTTCGCGTAATCCAGGCCGGAGAAAATTTCGTCGACGTACATTTTCGCGATGCGGTGCGGCGTCTCCATCAGGCTGTCGTCGCTCAGATCGAGATTCAGCAGTTGCATGATCTCCGTCATATGGCCGGCGATCAGGCTTTTGCGGGTGACATTGTCCATCTCCTGCACGGGCGGGCGCAGTGGCGTTTCAAGACCGCGCGCAACCAGCGCTTCATGGACAAGGGCTGCTTCTTTACTGAGTGATGGCATTCTTTTCTCCTGCAGGTGTGGCGTCTTTTGCCCTCGTTGTGGCAAAAGTGTGCGCTCATTGTGCGTGAGGCGACGCACATAATCCAGTATTCACGACGATAATTATTGCAATTGCTGTTGCCTTTCAGCCTGACGGTTCCAGACTAACGCCCCGCCAATGAACAGCGCGATCCCCGCCAGCCCCAGCGCAGGTTCCAGCCGGTGCGTGAGCCAGGTTGACAGCGCCGACGTGACCGGCCCCACCAACTGACCAATGGCATAACCAGTAGTGAGCAGTCCCGCCATATAGCGCGCGTGGTCGGGCGCCAGCTCGCGACCGTAAAGCAGAGAGAGCTGCACGGCGCAGAGGAACCCGCCGCCCACCAGCATCCCCCCCGTCAGCAAACCGCCAATGCCCGGCAGCAGCCAGGCCGCCAGCACGCCAATCCCCTGTAGCCAAAGGACAATCGCCAGCCTGCGGTTAGCGCTTGACGTATGCCGCAGGGCAATGCTGAGCACAATTCCCACCACTGAAGCGGCGCCAAATATCGGCCAGACAAACTGCGCAAACAGGCTGCCGGGAAAACGCACCGCCGCCATTTGCGATAAAAAGGTCGCCGGGAGGATATAGCCAAAACCCGCCAGGCTGTAGCTCCAGACCAGACGCCTTAAATCTGCGGTTAGCAGCAGCGGCTCAGGAGCGGACCCCGGGCGATGAAGCTGACCCGCGCGCGGAAGATACCGCGCCACCAGCGCAATCAGCACCAGCGCGAGGACGCCGTAGATTTGCCATGCCGCCCCGGCGGACAGGGATTTGGCCTGAATATAGACCGCCAGCAGGCCGCTCAGCGCGATGCCTGCACCGGGTCCGGCAAAGACCGCCGCACTGAGCCCCGGCTTGCCCAACTGCCCCAGCCGCTCGTTGGTCCAGGCGGCAATCAGCACCATCGACCAGCCGCTCATGCAGCCAATCACGAAGCGCAGCAGGCCGTGAACGACGGCGTTATCTGCCGCTGCGGAGAGCAGCGTCAGCGCCACCGCGCCGACAATCCCCAGCCAGAGACGCGTTTCAACGAAGCGATGGGCGCGCATGGCATCCCATGCGCCGACCAGATAGCCCAGATAGTTCATCGCCGCCACCAGACCCGCGCTGGTGAGCGTGAGTTGCCCGGCGGCAATCATCAGCGGCACCTGAGGCGTGAAGGCAAAGCGCCCTATCCCCATTGCCACGACCAGAACCACAAATCCGCTGAGCGCGATACGCAGCGCCATGATCGCTCCAATTGTTAAAGAAAAGTAAATTTATGATGCAACATCTCGTCGTCCTGCGAAAGTGAAAGTTGCTCACAGGTCAATGAAAACGCTGTATTATGCGTTTAATGAATCGTCTTACCTTTAAGGAGCCCTGCATGGAACTGCTCGAAGAGCATCGTTGTTTTGAAGGTCGACAGCAGCGCTGGCGGCACGACTCCACCACGCTGAATTGTGCAATGACGTTCAGCATTTTCCTGCCCCCTGCGGAAAATCCACCGGTGCTGTACTGGCTTTCAGGCCTGACCTGTAACGACGAAAACTTCACCACCAAAGCGGGAGCACAACGTATTGCCGCTGAGCTGGGCATTGCCCTGGTGATGCCAGACACCAGCCCGCGTGGCGATGACGTGGCCGACGATGCCGGATACGATTTGGGTAAAGGTGCCGGATTCTATCTCAACGCCACCGCGCAGCCGTGGGCGAGCCATTACCGCATGTATGACTACATTCGCGACGAACTGCCGGCGCTGGTGCAGTCTCAGTTTGCGGTCAGCGAGCGCTGCGCGATAAGCGGGCATTCGATGGGCGGCCACGGCGCGCTGATCATGGCGCTGAAAAATCCGGGTAAGTACGTCAGCGTGTCGGCATTCGCACCGATTGTGAACCCAACGCAGGTGCCGTGGGGGCAAAAAGCCTTCACACACTATCTGGGTGACGACAGTCAAAAATGGCAGGAATGGGATAGCTGCGCGCTGATGCTGGCAAGCCGGACGGAAGATGCGATTCCGATGCTTATCGACCAGGGTGATGCGGATCAGTTCCTCGCCGGACAGTTACAGCCTGCGGTTCTGGCGGAAGCGGCGCGCCAGAAGGACTGGCCGCTGACGCTGCGCATTCAGGCGGGATACGATCACAGCTATTACTTTATGGCGTCCTTTATTGAAGATCATCTCCGCTTCCACGCGGAACATCTGTTCAGGTAAGTTCAGCCTTTTTGCCCGGTAGCCTCCTGCATACCGGGCCTTTCCCCTCCCCCTCATTTACATAATTCTATCCGCTTGAATCCAGGCTGGTTTCCTTTCATCTTCGTCAAACAAAAATGATTTCAATTATCATTTGTGTTTACAATTCTACATTCTTTTGTACAATTCCAGGCTCTTCTCCATCTTAAAGAGTTCTTAAAAGACAAAAACATACAGTTCTCAGGGTTATCCCGATGGAGTTTTATTCATTTTTATACGGAATGTACAAATGACAATACCCCGCATTAAGCTCCTGGCCGTCGCCGTTGGCGCTGCCACATTCACCCCTCTCGTTCACGCAGCCGATCAGGACACCGTTGTCGTCACCGCGACGGGTTTTGAACAAAAGATCCAGAATGCCCCCGCCTCCATCTCTGTTATTTCGAAACAGCAGATTGAAGATAAAGCCTACCGTGATGTTACCGATGCCCTAAGAGACGTCCCGGGCGTGGTCGTCACCGGCGGCGGGAGTAGCAGTGATATCAGCATTCGCGGCATGGCATCTCAGTACACCTTGTTCCTCGTGAACGGCAAACGCGTCAGTACGCGTAGCACCCGCCCAAACAGCGACAACTCGGGTATAGAACAAGGCTGGCTGCCGCCGCTGGAGTCCATTGAGCGCATTGAGGTTATCCGCGGCCCGATGTCCTCACTTTACGGCTCCGATGCGATGGGTGGCGTCATCAACGTCATTACCAAAAAAGCCTCAAACACTAAAGCCTGGACCGGTTCGTTGCACGGCGATGCAACCTTCCAGGAAAACCATGATTCCGGCGATATCTTCCAGACCAACGCCTACGCTTCTGGTCCCCTGATTGACGGTCTGCTTGGCGCAAAAGTGACGGGGCTGTTGTCACGCCGCGCCGAAGATAAAATCGTGAACGGGTATAACGAGCAGAAAATGCGTAACGGTGGCATTACCCTGAACTTCACGCCGGACGAGAAGAACGATTTCGACCTCGACTTTGCTCGCGAGCTTCAGGACAGAAACAGCACGCCAGGGATGTCGAAAGCGGCTGAAACCTGCCGGGGAACAACCTGTACGCCAAATACCAAAAGCGACTCGCGCTATGAGCACACGACCTACTCGTTAACCCACAGCGGGTATTACGACGACTTCAATACCACCAGCTATATCCAGCAGGAAGAGACCAATAATCCAGGTCGCGAAATGCGCTCCTATAACACCACCTTCAACAACCAGAACCAGATTTTCCTCGGCGATCATACATTGACCCTCGGCGGACAGTATCGGTATGAGAAACTGCGCGACAAGGGCAATCAGCTGGAAGCGGCGGACGGCCTGAACAAACTGACGCGCTGGAGCTGGGCCCTGTTTGCCGAAGATGAATGGTCAATGACGGAAAGCTTTACGTTGACCGGCGGCCTGCGTATGGACAAAGACCAAAACTACGGGACGAACTGGACGCCGCGCGGTTACGGCGTATGGCACCTGGCCGATCACTGGACGTTGAAGGGCGGGGTTTCGGCTGGCTATCGTGCGCCGGATCTGCGTCAGTCGTCTGCCAGCTGGGGCCAGGTAACGGGTGGCGGCCGTCTTGACGGTATCATCGTCGGCAACCCGGATCTGAAACCAGAGAAGAGCCTGAGCGAAGAGCTCGCCCTGCTCTGGGATAACAACGATAACCTGAATGCCGGCGTGACGCTGTTTAATACCGACTTCAAGGACAAGATTACGGAAGTTCGCCGCTGTAACAGCAGCGCCGATCCCGCCTGTACGATTGGCGATCACAGCTATGATTTTGTGAGCGACCGCGTTAATGTGGACAAAGCCAACATGCGCGGCGTGGAGTCCTCCTTCGGCTGGAAAATCTCGCGCGATGTAAACTGGACCGCAAACTATACCTATACCGAATCTGAGCAGAAGAGCGGTCAGTTCTCAGGCAAGCCGCTGAACAAGATGCCGAAGCACATGTTCAACACCACCCTGGACTGGCAGGCGACGCCCGACGTCGGTTTCTGGAGCCGTCTGAACCTTCGCGGTAAAACGTCTGAGTACCTGAGCCGCACGTCAATGTCCCAGGGCACACCGTCCTACACTCAGGTTGATGTCGGTCTGCGCTACAACGCGAACAAAAACCTGCTGGTTACCGCCGGTGTGTATAACGTGCTGGATAAGCAGATTGACTACGACACGTATGACACCGTGCTGGACGGGCGTCGCTATACGGTTGGCATGACCTACAGCTTCTGATCTGCCCATAAAAAAGCCCGCTCGGTTGAGCGGGCTTAAAGAGAGGAAGTACGGTTATTGCTTAAATCGTTCCGGGAAATCCATTTCACTGTAGCGAACGAAGCGTGTTCCTTTCGTCAGCTTGTAGCCAAACCAGATGAGCAGGAACAGCGGGATACCAATGTAGGTGGCCGTAACGGCGCCCCAGTCAATGGTGTCCGCAAGGAAGGCCTCATAGTTCTGACCCAGAGTAATGATCAGGCACAGAACGAAGGCGAAAATCGGCCCCAGCGGGAAGAACCCTGAACGGTACGGCAGGTTATTCAGGTCATGACCCTGCATGACGTAGCCGCGACGGAAACGGTAGTGGCTGATGGCAATGCCCAGCCAGGCGATAAAGCCCGTCATACCGGAGGTGTTAAGCAGCCACAGGTACACCGTCTGGTTGCCGAACATGGAGGTCAGGAAGCACAGACCCGCAATCACCGTGGTCGCATACAGCGCGTTGCGCGGCACGCCACCGCGAGACAGTTTCGAGAAAATACGCGGCGCTTTGCCGTCGCAGGCCAGGGTATAGAGCATACGGGTGGAGGCGTACATGCCGGAGTTACCCGCAGACAGTACCGCCGTCAGGATCACCGCGTTCATCACCGCAGCCGCAGAGAGCAGGCCCGCATGCTGGAAGACCAGGGTGAACGGGCTGACGCTGATGTCTTTCACGTCGTTACGCAGCAGGCTTGGATCGGTATACGGAATGATCAGGCTGATAATCAGGATCGCGAACACGTAGAACAGCAGAATACGCCAGAACACCTGACGCACCGCGCGCGGTATGGTCTTCTCCGGGTTTTCGGATTCACCGGCCGCAATACCAATCAGCTCCGTGCCCTGGAAGGAGAAGCCGACAATCATCGCCACGCCAATCATCGCCGAGAAGCCCCCGGCAAACGGCGCGTCGCCGATGGTCCAGTTACTCCAGCCCGCCGGTTCGGCCCCTTTGAAAATACCAACGATCATCGCCACACCGACGACGATAAAGATGATGACGGTTGCCACTTTAATCAAAGAGAACCAGTATTCCGCTTCGCCGAACCCGCGCACGGAGATGTAGTTCAGCAGGAAGATAACGGCCAGGAACAGCGCGCTCCAGATCCAGCCTGGCGTGTCCGGGAACCACCAGGTCATCACCAGCTGTGCGGCGACGAGGTCCACGGCGATAGTCACCGCCCAGTTGTACCAGTAGTTCCAGCCCAGCGCGAAGCCGAAGCCTTCCTCAACGTATTTTTGTCCATAGGTCGAAAACGACCCCGATACCGGCATGTAGGCCGCCAGTTCGCCCAGGCTGGTCATCAGGAAGTAAACCATCAGGCCAATCAGGATATAAGAGAATAGTGCCCCACCCGGGCCGGCTGCCGAAATCGTTGCGCCAGAGGCAACGAAAAGACCTGTACCGATGGAGCCGCCAATGGCGATCATCGTCAGGTGACGCGCCTTGAGTTCGCGACGTAGCGCGGGCGCTTCTGTGGTTTTAGTTTCTGAAACCATGTGAAAATGCTGTCCATTCAATAAATGAGGCGCGATTGTAGCAGACGATCCGCGTTCCTTCCGGCAGAAATGCTCAGTTATAAGAGAGCTTCATGACTCGGCCAGGATTATAAGTAAAGCATAAAAATGTGGGGTGGTAAGCGCACGTAGCCCCGGTAAGCGAAGCGCCACCGGGAAATGTTAAATGGCGCAGTAGCGCAGAAAACGCTGGAGCGAACTGGAAAGGTGTTTCTGACGATGATGGATGCACCACAGCGTACGCACCAGCTTCGGCAGCGGAACGGGGATCTCAACCAGCGAGCCGGTTTCCAGCTGTTCGGCAATCACCCGACGGGAGAGACAGCTGATGCCCAGACCATGACGCACGGCGTGCTTGATGGCCTCCGAGTTACCTAGCTCCATCCCCAGCTGGAACTGCGGCAGATGGGACAACAGCAGATAATCGACGATTTCACGCGTACCGGAGCCCTGCTCGCGCAGGATCCACTGGGCCTGCGCCAGCCGTTCCAGCGTGACCTCGCCCTGTAACAGAGAAGAGGCCGGGGAAGCGAATACCACCAGCTCATCCTCCAGCCAGGGTTCCGCAATGATATCCACGTTGTGGCATGGCCCTTCGATAAGCCCGATGTCCACGCGGAAATCAATGACCGCGTTAATGACGTCCTGGCTGTTGCCGACGCTCATCTCCAGCGGCAGGGTCGGAAAATCACGGCGGTAGCGGGCTATCACTTCCGGCAGAATGTAGTTACCGATCGTGCTGCTGGCAAAAACGCGAATAGCGCCGTTGTCCTCGCGGAACAGTTGCTCGATCTCCGTCGCCTGCTCCAGCAGCGCCAGCGCGCGCGGGTACAGCAGTCGGCCATGTTCGTTCACCACCAGCCGCTTCCCTACCCTGTCGAAAAGCTGGACGCCCAGCTGTCCTTCCAGATCGGTCAAGGACGCACTGACGGCAGACTGCGAGAGCGCCAGCATTTGTGACGCCTGGGTCGTCGAGCCGCTTTTGAGCACTTCGGCAAAAACTTCCAGCTGACGCAATGTAATGTGCATGGTTGCTTACCACTTATAAAGATTGATTATAAATATATAATCAATTTTATTTTTAAGCCAGAGCGCCGTAACCTTTAGCCAGACAAAGGAGAAGGTTATGTCAGAAATCACCTTACAACATCATCGTACAGTGTGGCACTTCGTGCCGGGTCTCGCGCTCAGCGCCGTGGTTACCGGGGTTGCCTTATGGGGCGGCAGTATACCGGCGGTTGCCGGCGCAGGGTTCAGCGCCTTAACGCTGGCCATTCTGCTCGGCATGGTGGTGGGGAATACCGTTTATCCGCACCTCTGGAAATCCTGCGACGGCGGCGTGATTTTCGCCAAGCAGCATTTATTACGTCTCGGTATTATCCTTTACGGCTTCCGTCTCACCTTTTCGCAGATTGCGGACGTGGGCGTCAGCGGGATTGCCATTGACGTCCTGACCCTTACGAGCACCTTTTTACTGGCGTGCTTCATTGGCCAGAAGATCTTTGGGCTGGACAAACAGACCAGCTGGCTGATCGGTGCGGGCAGCAGCATCTGCGGCGCCGCCGCGGTGCTGGCGACGGAGCCGGTCGTTAAGGCTGAAGCCAGTAAAGTGACGGTCGCCGTCGCAACGGTGGTCATCTTCGGTACGCTGGCGATCTTCCTCTATCCGGCCATGTACCCGCTGGTGGCGCACTGGTTCAGCCCGGAAACCTACGGCATCTATATTGGTTCAACCATGCACGAAGTGGCGCAGGTGGTGGCGGCAGGTCACGCCATCAATCCGGAAGCGGAAAACGCGGCGGTCATCGCCAAAATGCTGCGCGTGATGATGCTGGCTCCGTTCCTGATTTTCCTCGCGGCGCGGGTTAAGCAACTGGCTCCGGCAGGCGGCAGCGAGAAAAGCAAAATCACCATCCCCTGGTTTGCGATCCTGTTCATCGTGGTCGCTATCTTCAACTCCTTCCACCTGCTGCCAAACGCGGTGGTGGAGATGCTGGTGACGCTCGATACGGTGTTGCTGGCGATGGCGATGGCGGCGCTGGGGGTGACCACTCACGTCAGCGCGCTGAAAAAAGCCGGTGCGAAACCGCTGCTGATGGCGCTGGTGCTCTTCATCTGGCTGATTGTGGGCGGCGGCGCGATTAACCTTGCCGTGCACAGCCTGATGGCATAAACCATCTCGTCCTTCTCCTGTTAACCCGTTATCATAGGCGTTTCGGGTTAACAGGAGTCTTTTCATGAAATATGTTGGAGCGCACGTTAGCGCTGCCGGTGGCCTTGCGAATGCCGCCATTCGCGCCGCCGAAATCGAGGCGACCGCTTTCGCCCTGTTCACCAAAAATCAGCGCCAGTGGCGCGCAGCGCCGCTCACCCCCGAGGTGATTGACGATTTCAAAGCCGCCTGTGAAAAATACCATTACGGGCCGGGCCAAATCCTTCCCCACGACAGCTATCTGATCAACCTTGGGCATCCGGTTCAGGAAGCGCTGGATAAATCCCGCGAGGCGTTCCTTGATGAAGTGCAGCGCTGCGAACAGCTCGGGCTGACGCTGCTGAACTTCCATCCCGGAAGCCATCTGATGCAAATCGACGAAGACGCCTGTCTGGCGCGCATTGCCGAATCCATCAACATGACGCTGGATAAAACCCAGGGCGTGACGGCGGTGATCGAGAATACCGCCGGTCAGGGTAGCAACCTCGGCTTTAAGTTTGAGCATCTGGCGGCGATCATCGACGGCGTGGAAGATAAATCCCGCGTGGGCGTGTGCATTGATACCTGCCACGCGTTTGCCGCCGGGTATGACCTGCGCACCACCGAGGCCACGAAAAATACCTTCGAGGAGTTCGAGCGCGTTGTTGGCTTTAAATATCTTCGCGGTATGCACTTAAACGATGCGAAAAGTGCATTCGGCAGCCGCGTTGACCGTCACCACAGCCTGGGCGAAGGCAATATCGGCCACGATGCGTTCCGCTTCATCATGCAGGACGCCCGCTTCGACGGCATTCCGATGGTGCTGGAAACCATCAATCCGGACATCTGGGCGGAAGAGATTGCCTGGCTGAAGGCCCAGCAAACCGCTGAACAGGCGGCATAAAAAAAGCCGGGCGCTTAACGCGACCCGGCTTTTTTGTAGGTCGGGTAAGGCGAAGCCGCCACCCGACACCTCATTCAGGCTGCTTTTGCTACCGCTTCCGCTTCCGGACGCTTCAGCACCGCGTAAGACAGACCCGCCACCAGCGTACCGGCGACAATCGCCAGCAGATAACCCAGTACCGGAGTAATCGCACCAGGGATCAGCAGAACGAACAGACCGCCGTGCGGTGCCATCAGCTTCGCGCCAACCGCCATGGAGATAGCGCCAGTGACCGCGCCGCCCACGATACAGCAGGGCAGAACGCGCATTGGATCGCGCGCCGCAAACGGGATTGCGCCTTCGGTGATGAAGCACAGGCCCAGCACCAGCGCCGCTTTGCCGCCTTCCTGCTGCGCTTTATCGAACTTACGACGGGCAATGAGTGTCGCCAGGCAGAGCGCCAGCGGTGGCACCATACCTGCCGCCATGATCGCCGCCATCGGCGCGTAGGTCTGGGTACTCAACAGGCCAACGCCAAAGGCATATGCCGCTTTGTTTACCGGACCACCCATGTCGGTACACATCATACCGCCGAGGATAGCGCCCAGCAGAACCGCGTTCGCCGTTCCCATGGTTTGCAACCAGTGGGTCAAGCCTTCCAGAATGCCCGCGACCGGTTTACCAATCAGGTAGATCATCGCCAGGCCCACCACCAGGCTGGAGATCAGCGGAATGATCAGGATAGGTTTCAGCGCTTCCATACTCTGCGGCAGCTTCAGCTTCGAGCTGATCAGCTTCGCCACGTAACCCGCAAGGAAACCGGCAATGATACCGCCGATAAAGCCAGAACCGGTGCTCACGGCCAGCATACCGCCGATAAGACCCGGGGTCAGGCCCGGACGGTCAGCAATGGAGAAGGCGATAAAGCCCGCCAGCACCGGCACCATCAGCGCGAACGCGGAGCCGCCGCCAATCTGCATCAACGCTGCCGCCAGCGTGCCCTGCTCTTTAAACGCCTCGATACCAAAGGCGAAGGAGAGCGCAATGCACAGGCCGCCCGCCACTACCATCGGCAGCATGTAAGACACGCCCGTTAACAGGTGACGATAGGCACCGGCAGACTCTTTCTTGCCTTCGGTCGGCGTTTTTGCCGCACCGGTTGCCTGATAAGGTTTGGCTTCCGCCAGCGCTTTATCAAACTCCTGCGCGGTTTTCTTCAGCGCCAGGCCGGTAGAGGTGCGGTACATCGGCTTACCGGCAAACTTCGCCAGATCCACTTCGATATCGGCCGCCACAATCACCAGATCGGCTTCTGCCACCTCTTCCGGCGTGATGGCATTGCCTGCACCCACGGAGCCGCGGGTTTCAACCTTCACCCACCAGCCGCGTTTTTTCGCTTCGGTTTCAATGGCTTCAGCCGCCATAAAGGTATGAGCCACGCCTGTCGGGCACGCCGTCACCGCGACAATGCGTTTCGGGCCAGTGGCTGCAACCGGCGCCGCCTCAACGGGGGCGCTGTAAACCGTCGCATGGCCTTTTGCTTCGCTCAAAAACAGTTCAGGGTGAGCCACCGCGCGATTAATATCGCCCAGCCACACCTTTTTGCCGTTCAGGGCGCTGTCAGCGGGGATTTTGTCACCCAGAACAATCGCCATTTCGGCATCACCCGGGTTATCAATGATATCCAGGTGCGCTTTTTGTGCCGCCGCGCCCAGCAGGGTCTTCGCCATGTAGGCACGAGCCTGTCCGAGACCGGAGTCAATGATCAGCAGCGTTTTCATTATTCCTCTCCTGCTGTTAGTTAAAAGGTTTTAAGTCAACGCGCGCCATCATCGCGGCTAACTGGGTACGATCGGTAATGCCCACGTTGCTCTGGCTCACGGCCAGGGCCGCCACGGCGGTAGCAAGACGTAAGGTGTGTTCGCTGGATTCGCGCATCAGCAGGCCATAGATCAGGCCGCCAACCATCGAATCCCCGGCACCCACGGTGCTGACCACTTCCATTGACGGCGGTTTGGCAATCCACTCCCCGGAGGCGTTCACCCACAGGGCACCTTCTGCGCCAAGCGAAATTACCACGTGAGCAATACCCTGCTCGCGCAACGCATGGGCAGCTTCAATCACATCTTTTAATTCTGGCAGCTTACGGCCCGCCCAGATCTCCAGTTCACGGCGGTTAGGCTTAACCAGCCACGGAGAGGCTTTCAGACCGGCGACCAGCGCGTCGCGGCTGCTGTCGAAAATAATGCACGGGCACTGGCTGCGCAGGCGCGTCATCCAGTCGGTGAACGCTTCCGGGCTGACGCCGGACGGCAGGCTGCCGCTGACGCACACCATGTCAAACTGGCCCAGCCAGCTCAGGGAATCGGCAACGAAGCGCTCCCAGTCAGCCGGCGTCACTTCGAAGCCGGAGAAGTTCAGATCGGTCACTTCACCGTCTTTCTCGGTCAGCTTAACGTTGATGCGGGTACGGCCCTGCACAACCTGAAAACGGTTGGCGATACCCAACTCGCTGAACAGCTGCTGAAAGCCGTCCTGGTTATCTTTGCCGAGGAAGCCGCCAACGGTGACGTCGATGCCGAGATCTTTCAGCACTTTCGCCACGTTAATGCCTTTCCCTGCGGCATGCAGGCCGGTAGTCCGAACGAGGTTGACTTCGCCACGCTCAATTTCCGGGCAGAAGCCCACCAGATCGTAAGCCGGGTTCAGCGTAATGGTTGCAACACGTCTGCTCATTATGCGCCCTCCCCCAGACCGGCCGCGATGGCATCACCAATTGCCTTCAGCGCCTGTTCAGCATCTGCACCCTGCGCGGTGAAACGCAGACGATGGCCTTTCTTCACGCCCAGCGCGACAACTTTCATCAGGCTGCGCCCGTTGGCAGGTTTACCCGAACCGTCCAGATTGGTCACGGTGATCTCACTTTCAAATTGTTTGATGGTATTCACCAGCATGGTGCCCGGACGGGCATGCAGGCCGTGTTCGTTACGCACCACGTACTCTGCGCTCAGCAGGTCGTCCGTCAGCGCATCGTCGCTGGTCAACAGGGCCAGCACCGTCGCCGCGTCGGCGTTCAGCAGTTTTTCAGCTTTATTGTTCAGCAGCAGATCGCTCAGACGCTTCAGCACGGCAACCGGCTGGTCGTCAGCCATGGCGACGGTCACCAGCATCGCGGCGCGCTCGCCGGCTGTCTCAAAGGCAACAGCCGCCCGGCTGACGGCGATAGCGCTACGCAGGTTGCCTTCAGCACTGTCGTTCAGCCAGATGCCCTGCCCCAGGTTTAAAGGCTTATCATTGATGGTGCGCGTCACAAAAGCGGTATCCGCCGCCCCCACCTCTTTCAGGCGAGCCGCGTTCAGCGCCTGGAGCGTCACCAGATCGGACGCCACGACGTCCAGCGTCAGGGTTTCATTGTCCAGTTTCAGCGCTTCGCTCTGTTTTTCGCCCATCAGCAAAGCACGCAGCTCTTCAGCCGTGGTCGCAGATTTAAGCTGTTCCGCCACGGCATCATCGCTCAGCACGTGCGTCAGCTGACGCAGCAGGCCCAGGTGTTCATCACCGCTGGCCGCGATGCCGATCGCCACGTAAGCCACCTGACCCTCGCCCCACAGTACGCCCTGCGGGAACTGGAAGACCTGCACGCCGGTTTTCAGCACCTGATCGCGGGTGTCGGTGGTGCCATGTGGGATAGCAATACCGTTACCGAGGAACGTGGACGTCTGCTGCTCGCGCGCCAGCATGCCGTTGACGTAGCCGTCAGCCACGTTGCCTGCTTGCACGAGCGCAGCAGCAACCTGGCGAATAGCCTCTTCTTTATTCCCGGCCTGTTCGCCCGGGTGGATATCCTGAACAGATAACTGGAACATGATTCTCCTCTCCTGCTGAAATTGAATCGTTTCAGCTTAACTGAGAAAATAAGCGCTAAACTGCATCATCTCGACGTGCAAGATAGCGCTGAAACGTTTCAAGAAGTCTTGTCTTTTCTACAACAGGTTGCAAGAAAAGTTACATTTCTTGTTGCAGAATTTAGAAGTGCAGCACATTTCTTCTTCAGCTCAGGGGATTTTGCTGATGTTCAGTAAACAGGTTCAGCACGCTTCAGCGAGGCGGCGTGAAAGTGAAATGCCATTTTGATTTTTTGTAGCAATCTTGACTTTACCCTCTGTTTATTTAATGACGGGCGGCGTAAACTCCGCCTCTCTCTGTTACTCGCAAAGACTGAACATGCATAACACCCCCGCTGCCGCCTCACCAAAGCCCTTTGATTTGACGTCAACGGCGTTTTTGATTGTTGCTTTCCTCACCGGTATTGCCGGTGCGTTACAAACGCCTACGCTGAGCCTGTTTCTGACCAACGAAGTTCACGCCCGTCCGGCGATGGTCGGCTTCTTCTTTACCGGGAGCGCCATCATTGGCATTTTCGTCAGCCAGTTTCTTGCCGGTCGCTCGGACAGAAAAGGCGATCGCAAAAGCCTGATCGTTTTTTGCTGCCTGCTCGGGGTGTTTGCCTGTCTGCTGTTTGCCTGGAACCGTAACTACTTCATTTTGCTGTTTGTGGGCGTCTTCCTGAGCAGCTTCGGCTCTACCGCCAACCCGCAGATGTTCGCCCTTGCCCGCGAGCACGCGGACCGCACCGGGCGGGAAGCGGTGATGTTCAGCTCAATACTGCGTGCTCAGGTGTCGCTGGCCTGGGTAATTGGCCCCCCGCTCGCCTACGCGCTGGCGATGGGTTTTGGCTTTACGGTGATGTACCTGAGCGCAGCCGTGGCCTTCGTGGTATGCGGCGCGATGGTCTGGTTCTTCCTGCCCTCCATGCGTAAAGAGCCGAAAGTGGCGACCGGCACGCTGGAGGCACCGCGACGTAACCGGCGCGACGCGCTGCTGTTATTCATTATCTGTACCCTGATGTGGGGAACGAACAGCCTCTATATCATTAATATGCCGCTGTTTATTATTGATGAGCTGCATCTGCCGGAGAAGCTGGCCGGGATCATGATGGGAACCGCCGCAGGGCTTGAAATCCCAACCATGCTGATTGCGGGCTATTACGCGAAGCGCTTCGGCAAGCGCTTTTTGATGCGCATCGCCGCCGCTGCCGGGCTGCTGTTTTATGTCGGTATGCTGACGGTCCATACGCCAGCGCTGCTTCTTGCTTTACAGCTGCTGAACGCTATTTACATTGGCATTCTGGCCGGTATAGGCATGCTCTATTTCCAGGATCTGATGCCGGGTCAGGCGGGCTCTGCCACCACCCTTTATACGAATACCACCCGCGTGGGCTGGATTATTGCAGGCTCGCTGGCGGGCGTGGTGGCTGAAATCTGGAACTATCACACGGTGTTCTGGATTGCGCTGGTGATGTGCGTCCTGACGCTGAGCTGCCTGACGCGCATAAAAGATGTTTAAGGCGCGGTGAGCGCTTCCAGCTCAAGCAGATAAGTAATGGCCTGCTGGCGCGTACTGCCGCACATTTCGGCGGTTGGCTGTAGCCCGGAGCACACCTTCGGGCGTAACGGCGAACCAAAGATCATGCACAGGTTGGATTCCGAGAGCTGAACGCAGCGGGTATTGGCAGGCTTGCCGTCCGGCATGCCTGGAATGGGACTTGAGATGGACGGTGCGGTACAGCACGCGCCACAATCGGAACGACAATCCATACATGCTCTCTGTGGGTGGCAAATGCCCGCGCGGTCGGGCATTTGCGCGCACAGTAACACCTTTTATGTATTGATAGCAAAAGCCACGAATTCCGCTTGCCTGAAAGGCCGCGCGCGAGTAATTTGGCGCGATATTTTTTACCTCCCGTATACAGGATTACTGCAATGCCAAGAGCGAACGAAATTAAGAAAGGTATGGTACTGAATTACAACGGCAAACTGCTGATTGTGAAAGATATCGACATTCAGGCCCCAAGCGCCCGTGGCGCAGCAACGCTGTATAAAATGCGTTTCGCCGACGTCCGTACCGGCCTGAAAGTGGAAGAACGTTTCAAAGGTGACGATATCGTGGATACCGTGACCCTGACTCGCCGCTACGTTGATTTCTCGTATGTCGACGGTAACGAATACGTGTTCATGGATAAAGAAGATTACACCCCGTATATCTTCACCAAAGACCAGATCGAAGAAGAGCTGCTGTTTATTCCTGAAGGTGGAATGCCGGACATGCAGGTGCTGACCTGGGATGGCGTGCTGCTGGCGCTGGAGCTGCCGCAGACCGTTGATCTGGAAATCGTGGAAACGGCGCCTGGCATCAAAGGCGCATCTGCAAGCGCGCGGAACAAACCGGCAACCCTGACGACCGGTCTGGTCGTACAGGTGCCTGAATACCTGTCAGCGGGCGAGAAGATCCGCATCCATATCGAAGAAAAACGCTATATGGGTCGCGCTGACTGATAGTGGCGTTTGCCGGGTGGCGGCTTTGCCTTACCCGGCCTACAAATACACAAAAACCGGCTTCAGAGCCGGTTTTTCGTAGGCCCGGTAAGCGGAGCGCCACCGGGTAATTCCGTCTACAGAAGCTCAGGATATTTCGTCATTTTCAGCGCCAGCTCAATACCGCGCACTTCCGCCATGCCCTTCAGACGACCAATCGCCGAATAGCCCGGATTCGTTTTCTTGCGCAGATCGTCCAGCATCTGGTGCCCGTGATCCGGACGGAACGGGATAGGACGCACATCGCCCGCCTGTTTACGCCGTACTTCTTCAGCCAGAATGGCATCTACCACTGCAACCATATTCACGTCACCGCCAAGATGCGCGGCTTCGTGGAAGGTTTTCGGGTTCTCTTCCCGGCAGGTTGCGCGCAGGTGGGTAAAGTGAATGCGATCGCCGAAGGTTTCGATCATCCTCACCAGATCGTTATCCGCACGCACACCATAAGAGCCCGTACACATGGTAAAGCCGTTGTAGATGCTATCCACCGTCTCCTTCAGCCACTGCATATCGTCGATTGTCGACACGATACGTGGCAGACCAAGGATAGGGCGCGGAGGATCGTCCGGATGGACCGCCAGGCGCACGCCCGCTTCTTCGGCCACCGGCACGATAGCGCGCAGGAAGTGCGCCATGTTTTCACGCAGCTGGTTTTTATCGATATCGCCGTATTCCGCCAGGCGCGCGCGGAACTGGTCGAGGGTGTATCCTTCTTCCGCCCCCGGCAGGCCCGCGATAATATTGCGGACCAGCTTGTCTACGTCCGCTTCACTGGCGGCTTTAAACCACGCCAGCGCCTGCTGCTGCTCTTCGGCGGTATAGTCGGCTTCCGCGCCTGGACGCTTCAGAATATGCAGCTCGAAAGCCGCAAACGCGATTTGATCGAAGCGCAGCGCTTTCGAACCATCGGCCATTTCATATTCCAGGTCGGTACGCGTCCAGTCCAGAATCGGCATAAAGTTATAGCAGACGGTATCAATACCGCAGGCCGCCAGGTTACGAATGCTCTGCTGATAATTCGCAATCCAGGTTTCACACTCGCCGGAGCGGGTTTTAATGTCTTCGTGAACCGGAATACTTTCCACGACAGACCAGGTTAACCCCTTCTCAGCCAGCTGTGCCTGACGCTTTTGAATTTCCTCAACCGGCCACACCTGACCGTTCGGAATATGATGCAGCGCCGTGACCACACCCGTTGCGCCAGCCTGACGCACATCATCAAGAGAAACCGGATCGTTCGGCCCGTACCAACGCCAGGTTTGTTCCATTGCCCCACCCTCTCAAGTTGTTATACCAATACAAGTTAACACAATGACGACTACCATACATGTTTAATTGGAGTGGTCAACACAGCGCGCGACATTGATTGATCAAACTCACATAACGGGGATATTTACGGCTTACCAATTTAATTTGTTGTCATATAACTTTACACTGGCGTTGTTAATTAATGGTTAATCAGGTGTGTACTACATGAAGACTATTGCCTCCACCGCGCTTCCTGCTCATGTCCAGCAGCCCCGCTACGATCGCCAGCAGTTACGCTCCCGCATCGTCCATTTCGGCTTTGGCGCGTTCCACCGGGCGCATCAGGCGTTGTTAACAAACCGGGTGCTGAACGCCAAAGGGGGCGACTGGGGAATATGTGAGATTAGCCTCTTTAGCGGCGATGTCCTCATGAGCCAGCTCCGGGCGCAGGATCATCTTTTTACCGTGCTGGAGAAAGGTGCCGAAGGCAACCAGCCGATTATTATTGGTGCGGTAAAAGCGTGCCTGAACGCAAAACTCGACTCGCTGGCGGCCATTATTGAGAAGTTCTGCGAACCGCAGGTAGCAATTGTCTCCCTCACCATAACCGAAAAAGGCTACTGCATCGATCCGGCGACGGGAAAGCTGGATATGCAAAACAGCCGCATCCTTCACGATCTGGAGCACCCGTCTGAGCCGCATTCCGCGCCGGGAATTCTGGTCGAAGCACTTGATCGCCGCCGCGAACGGGGCCTGCCGGCGTTTACCGTGCTCTCCTGCGATAATATCCCCGATAACGGTCATGTAGTGAAAAACGCCGTACTCGGCATGGCCGCAAAGCGTTCCGCAGAGCTGGCCGAATGGATAGAGACGCACGTGAGCTTCCCCGGCACCATGGTCGACCGAATCGTGCCCGCCGCCACCGACGCCTCGCTCGCGGAAATCACCCGGGAGCTGGGGGTTGACGATCCCTGCGCCATCAGCTGTGAACCGTTCATTCAGTGGGTGGTGGAAGATAACTTTGTCGCCGGGCGTCCGGAGTGGGAGGTTGCAGGCGTACAGATGGTTGACGACGTCCTGCCCTGGGAGCAGATGAAGCTGCGGATGCTGAACGGCAGCCATTCCTTCCTCGCTTATCTGGGCTACCTTGCCGGTTACGCACACATTAATGAATGCATGCAGGACGACAGTTTCCGCGAGGCAGCCCGCAGACTGATGCTGAATGAGCAGGCCCCTACGCTACGCATCACCAACGTCGATCTGACGGCGTATGCCGACAGCCTGCTTGACCGCTTCGCCAACCCGGCGCTACAACACCGTACATGGCAAATCGCCATGGACGGCAGCCAGAAGCTGCCTCAACGCATGCTGGATGGGATCCGCGTCCATCTTGAACGTAAGACCGCCTGGCCACTTCTGGCGCTGGGGGTGGCGGGCTGGATGCGCTACGTCAGCGGTACGGATGAACAGGGCAACGCCATTGACGTGCGCGACCCTCTGAACGAAAAATTTCACGCGCTTGCTGAAGCCAGCAGCGACGCGGAACGCGTTAACGCCCTGCTGGCGCTTAAAGAAATCTTTGGCGATGACCTGCCGCAAAATCCGGCCTTTGTCGAGGCGATAACCGAAGCGTACCAGCGCCTCGTCCGGCTCGGCGCGCGTCAGGCCGTTATCGAAACGTTAAAAATTTAGCGATTATTGCGTTTAAAGCGAACGGTTATGCGCTCCGTTCGCCCTCCCTCTTCTCAATGCCCGTTTTTTTCGTCAGGATGATAGATAATTGTTACGACATCACAATTATCTATCGGAGCGCACGTGACCAAAACCAACCTGATCACCGGTTTTCTCGGCAGCGGTAAAACTACGTCCATTCTGCATTTGCTGGCCAATAAAGATCCGGCGGAAAAGTGGGCCGTGCTGGTCAACGAATTTGGCGAAGTGGGGATCGACGGCGCGTTGCTCGCCGACAGCGGCGCAATGGTGAAAGAGATCCCGGGCGGGTGCATGTGCTGCGTGAATGGTCTGCCGATGCAGGTCGGCCTGAATACGCTGCTGCGCCAGGGCAAGCCGGACCGTCTGCTGATTGAGCCCACCGGCCTGGGTCATCCGAAGCAAATCCTTGATCTACTGACCGCTCCAGTATACGAGCCATGGCTTGAGCTGCGTGCGACGCTTTGCCTGCTTGATCCCCGCCAGCTGCTGGATGAAAAAGCGATCGGTAACGACAATTTCCGCGATCAGCTCGCCTCGGCAGACATTATCGTGGCGAATAAATCCGATCGTGCGACGGCCGAGAGCCAGGCCGCGTTCGAGTCCTGGTGGCAGCAGGCTGGCGGTGGTCGTCGGTATGTTCAGACCACCCAGGGCAATATTGACGGCGCCCTGCTAGACTTTCCCCGCCTCAACCAGACGCAACTGCCCGCCAGCGCAGAGCATTCGCACAGCCACGGCGCGAAGCAAGGACTGGCTGCACTGAGCCTGCCGGAACATCAGCGCTGGCGCCGAAACCTGAACAGCGGCCAGGGGCACCAGGCGTGCGGATGGATCTTCGATGCCGATACGGTTTTCGACACCATTGGTATACTGGAGTGGTCGAGACTGGCTCCGGTTGAGCGGGTAAAAGGGATCATGCGCACCCCGGATGGTCTGGTTCGCATTAACCGTCAGGGCGAGGATTTCTTCATAGAAACCCAGAACGTCGCACCGCCCGACAGCCGGATAGAGTTAATTAGTGCGGTTAATACCGACTGGAATGCCCTCCAGTCAAGCCTGTTGAAGCTTCGTTTAAGTTTGGGCGGCTAACGTTGCCGCTGGTTTTATTCAGTGCTGAAGACTATGACGACTCGACTTCCTGCTATTTTATTGCTTAATGCTGCCGGCCTGGCGATCTTTTTCTCCTGGTATCTTCCGGTGGATCACGGTTTCTGGTTCCCGCTGGATTCCGGTCTTTTCCACTTCTTTAATCAGGCGCTGGCGAAGAGCGAGGCCTTCCTGTGGCTGGTCGCGATCACCAACAACCGCGCCTTTGACGGCTGTTCGTTGCTGGCAATGGGCTGCCTGATGCTCTCCTTCTGGCTGAAAGAAGACAAAACGGGTCGTCGCCGTATTCTGATTATCGGCCTGGTGATGTTGCTGACCGCTGTGATTATCAACCAGCTGGCGCAGCATCTGATGCCGGTTAAACGCGCCAGTCCGTCGCTCTCTTTCCCGAACATTAACCGCGTCAGCGAGCTGCTGCATATTCCAACCAAAGATGCCTCGAAGGACAGTTTCCCGGGCGACCACGGTATGATGCTGCTGATTTTTGCTGGCTTTATGCTGCGCTATTTCGGTAAAAAAGCCTTCGCCATTGCCCTGGTTATTGTTGTGGTATTCGCATTCCCGCGGGTAATGATTGGCGCGCACTGGCTGACCGATATCGCCGTGGGTTCATTCACGGCGGTGTTGATTGGCTTACCCTGGGTACTGATGACCCCGTTGAGCGATCGCTTAATAGGTATTTTTGATCGCTATCTTCCCGGCAAATTTAAACAAGTCGGAAACAAATAAATAACGCAAATTAACACCATTCATCAGGGATTGTTTTCGATCCCTGTCTCCCTTCTTACCGGCGCCATTCCCCCCTGTCATCATCCCGTCATTCTATTCGTGATAAAAATGAAGCAATTGCAGGGATTAGCGTCAGGAATGGCGGCGTTTTGAGCATTTCCACGCTGTAACGTTGTGTATCACAATTTCTTATAAAAAAACGGACTTTTTTGCTCGCAATACCCTGAGCAATCGGTTAACCTCGAACTCGTTTTGCCCCACTGAGACAATTATTATCGTGGTAAATAATTTTGTGCGTTGCGCCACAGTTTTCACTATAAAGAATTGTCTCATTGTGAACAGATAATTAGTCTCGTCACGGTTGGCATTTTTATAACGATATTTTCGTTAAGGACTTCAAGGGAAAACAAACAAAATGGTCAAATCTCAACCAATCTTGAGATATATCTTGCGGGGGATCCCGGCGATTGCAGTGGCGGTTCTGCTTTCGGCATGTAGCACAACGAACACCGCGAAGAATATGCATCCTGAGACGCGTGTTGTGGGAATGGAAGATTCCTCTTCACTGCAAGCCTCTCAGGATGAATTTGAAAATATGGTACGTAATCTCGACGTTAAGTCGCGCATTATGGATCAGTATGCTGACTGGAAAGGCGTGCGTTACCGTCTGGGCGGCAGCACCAAGAAAGGCATCGATTGTTCTGCGTTCGTACAGCGTACGTTCCGCGAGCAGTTTGGGTTAGACCTTCCGCGTTCTACTTATGAACAGCAGGAAATGGGCAAGTCCATTTCGCGTACTAAACTGCGCACGGGAGATTTAGTCCTGTTCAGAGCGGGTTCAACCGGTCGGCACGTTGGCATCTATATCGGTAACGATCAGTTTGTCCATGCTTCCACCAGCAGCGGCGTGACGATTTCCAGCATGAACGAACCTTACTGGAAAAAGCGCTACAACGAAGCTCGCCGCGTTCTGAGCCGTAGTTAATCTTGCTGTCGTATCGTGGGTTATCCCTTGGCTGGCGATACGATAAAAAAAAGCACTGCTCCGGCAGTGTTTTTTTTTGCCCGTTACACTGATAGACATCCAGCGGCATTTCAGGAATTACGACATCTATGTTTACCCGCTACTTCTCCAGCAACCGTAAGATACTGTTTCTCAGTTTTCTTACGGGGTTATTCACCGCCCTGCTTCTGGGTGCGTTACAGTTTTACTGGAGTTATCACAAGCGAGAAGTCAGGTTCGATACCCTCATTACGGATTTAAGCGTCTATATGGAGGGCTATTTTGACGAGCTCAAAACCTCTATTGATACGCTCCAGCCGCTCACGCTGAACAGCTGTGACGAAGTCAGCGCGGCGCTGACCTCACGCGCGGCCTTCAGCATTAACGTGCGCGCCTTTTTGCTGGTCAGGGATAAACAGGCCTTCTGCTCTTCGGCAACAGGTCCGATGAATACCCCGATGGAAACGCTTATTCCTCAATTACATATCAGCAAACCTGTTGATATCGCGCTCCTGCCGGGCACGCCCATGCTGCCGGATAAGCCCGCGATTGCCATCTGGTATCGCAATCCGCTGGTGAAAGACGGCGGCGTGTTTACCTCCGTCAACCTCAACCTGTCGCCATACCTTCTCTACACCTCGCGCCAGGATGAGTTTGCCGGCATTGCCATCGTCATAGGCGATTCTGCGTTATCCACCCGGTCCGAAATGCTGGTTCAGGCGAGTGATTTGCCTGACGTCCCTGCCCGCACCGCCACGCTGAAAAATATTCCTCTGACCGTTAACGTCTATGCGCAGGCATGGACGACTGATGAGGTGCTATACGCCGTATTTTTCGGTCTGGTCTGCGGCATCGCGGCGGGTCTGTTGAACTTTTATATCCTCACTATCCGTCTGAATCCTGGGAAAGAGATCCTCACGGCCATCAAGCGCGACCAGTTTTACGTGGTCTATCAACCCGTTGTGAATGCGCAGTCGCTCAAAATGACCGGGCTGGAAGTCCTGATGCGCTGGAAGCATCCGGTGATGGGTGAAATCCCACCGGATGCTTTTATCACCTTCGCCGAAGCGCAGAAACTTATTGTTCCGCTGACGCTGCACCTTTTTGACCTGATCGTTCGCGATGCCCCGGTTCTGCAAACGCGGCTTCCGCCCGGCGCCAAGTTCGGGATAAACATTGCGCCCGGTCATCTGCATGCGGAAAGCTTTAAAGAGGATATGCTCGCCTTTGCCGCTGCCCTGCCGCCCGATCACTTCCAGATAGTGCTGGAAATAACCGAGCGCGACATGATTAACCACCGCGAGGCTAATCAGCTGTTCGAATGGCTGCACGATGAAGGTTTTGAAATTGCCATCGATGATTTTGGCACCGGCCACAGCGCGCTGATCTATCTTGAACGCTTCACCATGGATTACCTGAAAATAGATCGCGGTTTCGTGAACGCCATCGGGACGGAGACCGTCACCTCGCCGGTGCTTGATGCGGTGCTAACGCTGGCGGGACGCCTGAATATGTTAACCGTCGCCGAGGGCGTTGAAACGCCTGAGCAGGCGACGTGGCTGCGCGAGCATGGCGTGAACTATCTTCAGGGCTACTGGATCGGTCGCCCGATGCCGCTGGAGGAGTTTAAGACGTGGCAGCCCGACGTCACGCTCGGGGAATAATTTCACAATCGCAGCGCAGTCACTTATTATTCTCCTCAACCGAGCCTGCCTGTGAACAAAGGGATCCGCCGCACGATGATTATGCGCGTTGTAGTGATGCTGTTTGCGCTGGTGAGTCTATCGAGCCAGGCGCAGTCCATCAAAGAAAGCACGGCCTTTGCCGTCATAGGCGAGCCGAAATACGCGGTCAACTTTACTCACTACGATTACGTGAACCCCGCCGCACCTAAAGGCGGGAACGTGACGCTTTCCGCCACGGGAACGTTTGATAACTTTAACCGCTTTGCCCTTCGCGGCGTGGCGGCAGCCCGAACCGAATCCCTCTATGACACGCTGTTCGTCACCTCCGACGACGAGCCCGGCAGCTATTATCCCCTGGTTGCCGAGAACGTGCGTTACGCCGATGATTTTAGCTGGGCAGAAATCGCGATCAATCCGCAGGCGCGTTTTCATGACGGATCCCAGGTTAGCGCCCGCGACGTGGCGTTCACCTTTCATAAATTTATGACCGAGGGCGTGCCGCAGTTTCGTCTGGTGTACAAGGGCACCACGGTGAAAGCCATCGCCCCGCTGACCGTGCGAATCGAACTGAGTGAGCCAAACAAAGAGAGCATGCTAAGCCTGTTCTCCCTGCCCGTCATGCCTGAATCGTTCTGGAAAAACCATAAGCTGAGCGATCCCCTTTCTACCCCGCCGCTGGCCGGAGGACCGTATCGCATTACTGCCTGGCGCATGGGCCAGTATGTGATCTATTCCCGCGTAAAAGATTACTGGGCTGCCTCACTGCCGGTAAACCGTGGCCGCTGGAATTTCGATAGCCTCCGCTACGACTACTACCTTGATGACAACGTGGCCTTCGAGGCGTTTAAGGCAGGCGCGTTTGATTTACGTGTCGAGAACAGCGCCAAAAACTGGGCTACCCGGTATATCGGAAAAAACTTCGCGAAAGGCTATATCGTTAAAGACGAACACAAAAATGAATCTGCGCAGGATACGCGCTGGCTGGCATTTAACATCCAGCGTCCGGTGTTTTCCGATCGTCGGGTGCGTGAAGCCATTACCCTGGCGTTTGATTTTGAATGGATGAACAAAGCGCTGTTCTACGGAGCCTACAGCCGGGCAAACAGCTATTTCCAGAATACCGAATACGCCGCCCGTGATTATCCCCACGCGGATGAACTGGTTCTGCTGGCTCCGATGAAAGCGCAGCTACCGCCGGAGGTGTTCACCCGTGTATTTGAACCGCCCAAATCCGACGGAAACGGGTTCGACCGTGAAAATCTGCTGAAAGCCAGCAAGCTGCTGGATGACGCCGGATGGGTGCTGAAAAACCAGCAGCGGGTCAATGCCAAAACCGGTAAACCCCTGATCTTCGAACTGCTGATTGCCTCCGGCGCGAACGACCAGTGGGTGCTGCCCTTTAAGAAGAACCTTGCCCGGCTTGGGGTGATCATGAATATTCGCCAGGTGGATATCGCGCAGCTTACCAACCGCAAGCGCAGCCGCGATTACGACATGATGCAGAGCCTGTGGGCCGCGCAGCCGTGGCCGAGCTCCGATCTGCAAATCTCCTGGGCATCGGGCTATATCAACTCCTCTTACAACGCACCGGGTGTCAAGAGCCCGGTGATTGATGCGCTGATTGCGAAAATCGTGGCCGCTCAGGGCGATAAAGAGAAACTTCTGCCGCTCGGGCGCGCGCTTGATCGGGTGTTAACCTGGAACTATTACATGCTGCCGATGTGGTACATGGGTGAAGATCGCGTGGCCCGCTGGGACAAATTCTCCCTGCCCGCCGTTCGCCCGGTTTATACGCTTGGTTTTGATACGTGGTGGTATGACGTGAATAAAGCCGCAAAACTGCCCGCAGCGCGGCGTTAAGGAGTGACGATGGGCGCTTATCTTATCCGCCGACTGCTGCTGGTGATCCCAACCCTGTGGGCCATCATCACCATTAACTTTTTTATCGTGCAGATTGCTCCCGGCGGCCCGGTGGACCAGGCGATTGCGGCAATAGAATTTGGTCACGCTGGCGGCATGCCGGGCGGCGGCGGCGAAGGGATGGGCGCCAGCCATGCCCGGACGGGCGTGGGCAATATCAGCGAAAGCCACTACCGGGGCGGCCGTGGACTGGATCCGGAGGTGATCGCCGAGATCACCCACCGCTATGGTTTCGATAAGCCGCTGCACGAGCGTTATTTCTACATGCTCTGGGATTACGTCCGTTTCGATTTTGGCGACAGCCTGTTTCGCAGCGCCTCGGTGTTAACCCTGATCAAACAAAGCCTGCCGGTGTCCATTACGCTCGGGCTGTGGGGAACGCTGATAATCTATCTGGTCTCCATTCCGCTGGGGATCCGCAAAGCGGTCCACAACGGAAGCCGTTTCGATATCTGGAGCAGCACGTTCATTATTATTGGCTACGCTATCCCGGCGTTTCTGTTTGCCGTGCTGCTGATTGTCTTTTTTGCCGGCGGCAGTTATTTCGACCTCTTCCCGCTGCGCGGACTGGTCTCCGCGGATTTCAGCACGCTGCCGTGGTATCAAAAAATCACCGACTACTTCTGGCATATCACGCTTCCGGTGCTGGCGACGGTTATTGGTGGCTTTGCGGCGCTTACGATGCTCACCAAAAACGCCTTTCTCGATGAGATCCGCAAACAGTACGTGGTCACCGCCCGCGCCAAAGGCGTCGGTGAAAAGCAGATTATGTGGAAGCACGTTTTTCGCAACGCCATGCTGCTGGTGATTGCCGGTTTTCCCGCCACGTTCATCAGTATGTTTTTTACCGGCTCGCTGCTGATAGAAGTGATGTTCTCTCTCAACGGATTAGGGCTGCTGGGCTATGAGGCCACCGTCTCCCGTGATTATCCGGTGATGTTTGGCACACTGTATATTTTCACCCTGATCGGCCTGCTGCTGAATATCATCAGCGATATCAGCTATACGCTGGTCGATCCCCGTATCGATTTTGAGGGCCGCTGATGTCGCGTTTAAGCCCCGTCAATCAGGCCCGCTGGGCTCGCTTTCGCCACAACCGTCGCGGCTACTGGTCGCTGTGGATCTTCGCCGTCCTGTTCGTCTTAAGTTTGTGTTCGGAACTGATTGCCAACGATAAACCCCTGCTGGTGCATTTCAAAGACCGCTGGTACGTGCCGGTACTTACTACCTATAGCGAAAGCGATTTTGGCGGCCCGTTTGCGACGCCAGCCGAGTATCAGGATCCCTGGCTGCGTGAACAGATCGCGCAGCACGGCTGGGCGCTCTGGGCACCGATTCGCTTTGGCGCGAACAGCATAAACTATGCCACCTCCACCCCCTTCCCTTCCCCACCTTCCTCGCAGAACTGGCTGGGAACGGACGCGAACGGCGGCGATGTGCTGGCGCGCATTCTTTACGGCACCCGCATCTCGCTCCTGTTTGGACTGATGCTGACGCTCTTTTCCAGCATCATGGGCGTCGTAGCGGGCGCCGTGCAGGGCTATTACGGTGGAAAAATCGATTTGTGGGGGCAGCGCGTGATTGAAGTCTGGTCCGGTATGCCGACGCTGTTTTTGATAATCCTGCTTTCCAGCGTGGTTCAGCCTGGCTTCTGGTGGCTGCTCGGGATCACCGTCCTGTTCGGCTGGATGGCGCTGGTCGGCGTGGTGCGCGCGGAGTTTCTGCGCACGCGAAATTACGACTATATTCGCGCCGCACAGGCGTTAGGCGTGAGCGATCGCGCAATCATCTTCCGCCATATGCTTCCCAATGCGGTAGTAGCGACCCTCACCTTCCTGCCGTTTATTTTGTGTAGCTCCATCACCACCCTGACGTCGCTCGATTTTCTGGGCTTCGGTTTGCCGTTGGGCTCACCGTCTCTTGGCGAACTGCTGTTACAGGGCAAAAACAACCTTCAGGCCCCCTGGCTGGGCATCGCCGCATTCCTTTCCGTGGCGGTGCTGCTTTCCCTGCTGATTTTTATTGGCGAAGCCGTGCGCGATGCCTTCGATCCCAACAAGGCGGTATGACATGACCCGGCCTCTTCTGAGCATAGAAAACCTGTCGATTGCGTTTTCAAAGCAGGGCGAATCCCGCACGGTAGTGACGGATTTATCGTTGCAGATCCAACGCGGAGAGACGCTGGCGCTGGTCGGGGAATCCGGTTCCGGTAAAAGCGTCTCGGCGCTTTCGGTGCTGCGCCTGCTCCCTTCCCCGCCGGTCAGCTATCCGCAGGGAGACATTCTGTTCCATGGGCAATCGCTGCTGAATGCGGATGAGCAAACCCTGCGCGGCATTCGCGGCAATAAAATTGCCATGATTTTCCAGGAGCCGATGGTGTCGCTTAACCCACTGCATACGCTGGAAAAACAGCTTTATGAAGTGCTGTCACTTCATCGGGGGATGCGTAAAGAGGCGGCGCGGGGAGAAATTCTGGACTGCCTGGAGCGCACCGGCATTCGTCATGCGGCGAAACGACTGAACGATTTCCCGCACCAGCTTTCCGGCGGCGAGCGCCAGCGCGTGATGATCGCGATGGCCCTGCTGACGCGCCCCGAGCTGTTGATTGCGGATGAACCCACCACTGCGCTGGACGTCACGGTGCAGGCGCAAATTCTGCAACTGCTGCGCGAGCTTCGCGACGAGCTGAACATGAGCCTGCTGTTTATTACGCACAACCTGAGCATCGTGAAAAAGCTCGCTGACGCGGTGGCCGTGATGCAAAACGGCCGCTGCGTGGAACAGAACTGGGCATCCGCCCTGCTGAGCGCGCCTCAGCACCCGTATACCCGGCGCCTGCTGGACAGCGAACCTTCTGGCGACCCGGTTCCGCTTAACGCCGACAGCGCGCCGTTGCTGAAGGTTGAGGGGCTGTCGGTGTTATTCCCGATCCGCAAGGGCATTTTGCGCCGCGTGGTTGATCATAATCATGTCCTGAAAAACATGAGCTTCTCTCTGCGTGCGGGTGAGTCGCTTGGGCTTGTGGGCGAATCCGGCTCGG
This sequence comes from Enterobacter genomosp. S, assembly GCF_001631805.1. NCBI lineage: Bacteria > Pseudomonadati > Pseudomonadota > Gammaproteobacteria > Enterobacterales > Enterobacteriaceae > Enterobacter > Enterobacter genomosp. S. Next base: position 348,471 of record NZ_LVVA01000012.1, read on the forward strand.
GCAAAAGCACCACCGGCCTGGCCCTGCTTCGCCTGATTGCCTCGCAGGGAGACATTCTCTTTGACGGCATGCCGCTGCAAAACCTGAGCCGCCGCCAAATGCTGCCCGTCCGCCCGCGCATGCAGGTGGTATTTCAGGATCCGAACTCTTCGCTGAACCCGCGGCTAAGCGTGTTGCAGATTGTCGAGGAGGGCCTGCGCGTCCACCAGCCCGCGCTGACGGCACAGCAGCGCGAAAGTGAGGTGAAGCGGGTGCTGGCGGAAGTCGGGTTAGATCCCGAAACCCGCCACCGCTACCCGGCAGAGTTTTCAGGCGGTCAGCGCCAGCGTATCGCGATTGCCCGCGCGCTGATCCTGAAACCGGAGCTGATCGTGCTGGACGAGCCGACGTCCTCGCTGGACCGCACCGTACAGGCGCAGATCCTGACGCTGCTGAAGGGGCTACAGGAAAAGCATCGGCTGGCCTATATCTTTATCAGCCACGATTTACAGGTGGTGCGTGCGCTTTGCCATCAGGTAGTGGTATTGCGGCAGGGAGAGGTTGTTGAGCAAGGAGAGTGCCAGCGCGTATTTACCGCGCCGACGCAGGATTACACGCGCCAGCTATTGTCCGCTGACTAGCACTCAGAAAGGATATTGACCAGAGAACGGCTCGGCAATGGCCACGCCGAAGTTTTTCAGGCGGCAGGTCGCGGCAAATTCATCCTGGCTGTTAACAAACAGGCACGGCTCACCTTCGCATTCCAGAACGGAGCTGTCTACTTCGATGTCCGTCAGCGCCTGGCTGAGACGTTCCATAACCGGCCACGCGTTTTCATCGCTCGGGCTGAGCAGCTTGAGCGCCACCAGACAATTATCCTCCCCGGCAACGCTTTGCGGAATCGGTTCAACTTTCGAACCTGCAAAACCCGTCGACCAGCGATAGCTCTGGGGCAAGCGATGGACAATGGAGAGTTGTAATGTATTCACGTTCAGATCCCCGGAAGCAAATTTACTTCACAATTTATTTACATTTATAGTAACACATCATCGCCAACCTGCACTGTTTAGCGGATTTTATAGGCGTTGCAGGCTCACGTCGGCGCTATATGTACCCGTTTCTGCGATCTAACTCAACCTTTTTAAATACAATGATGTGACTTTTTACATAAATAGATTTTACATAAAAGAAACAAACACAGGGTAAACGAACGAAGGGTTGGTTGATATGGGTCAACAAAAAGGCCCGTCTCGGGCCTTAAGTGGTCATTTATGCGCCGTCTTACGCGGCCGACTGGCATACAGATAGAAGAGGATGGAGCTGGTCGCGCAGAGGGCGATCGCCCACAGCATCGGCCAGGCGGTATTAAACGTCGCCATTGAGAGCAGCGCTCCGACTATCGCGCCAATTCCGAAACGGAACGTCCCTGCCAGCGACGAGGCGGTGCCCGCCATATGCGGGAATTCGTCGAGGATCACCGCCATCGCGTTGGATGAAACCATCGACACGCAGCCGACAAACGCCGCCACGCCCACCACCAGCGCCCAGAAGCCGACGCCCAGCAACGCGCTCAATACCAGCCAGATAGCCATCACGAACTGGATCCACAGCCCGGCGCGGAACATATTCAGCGCCCCGACCCGCCGCACAAAGCGGCTGTTGATAATGGTCATCACAAACAGGAACGCGATATTCAGCGCGAAATAGTAGCCAAAGTGCTGAGGTGACACGTGGTTCAGTTCGATGTACACAAACGGCCCCGCGCTCAGAAACGAGAACATCCCGGCAAAGCTAAAGCCGCTGGCCAGCATATAGCTCAGCACGCGCTTGTGGCGAAACAGCGAGGCAAAGTTGCCAAGCGTGGTGCGGACGTGAAACTTCTGACGGCGCTCGACCGGCAGCGTTTCATCGATAAAGACGAAGATCATCACCGAGGCCAGCAGCGCAGCAATCGCCAGGATCCAGAAAATCGCATGCCAGCTGAACCACACCAGCACCGCCCCGCCCACCATGGGGGCGACCAGCGGCGCAATGGTCGTGACCAGCATGACGAACGACATCATGCGCGAGAACTCTTCCTTCGGGTAGACGTCGCGCATCAGCGCGTTAATCACCACGCTTGCCGCAGCCGCCGCCAGGCCATGGAAGAAACGCATCACGATAAGCTGATCGATACTCTGCGCCAGCGCACAGGCCACCGCCGCCGCGGCAAATATCAATGTCCCGCCCAGGATAACCGGTTTACGCCCCAGGCTGTCGGCCATTGGGCCATAAAAGAGCTGACCGAGGGCAAAACCAAGAATGTAGGTGCTGAGCGTCATCTGCGCGCTGCCTGCCGGTACGCCAAACTGCGCGGAAATCACTGGCAGCGCGGGCAGATACATATCGATAGACAGCGGCATCAGCATGGCCAGCAGGCCAAGGATAAACACAATTTTAAACGACGAGTGTGGCCTGGTGGTCACAGGGTTCTCCTGAATTTAGCGTGAAGGCAGCCCGACGCTGGCGATCTCTTCTACCGTCAGCGGGCGATATTCCCCTGGCTCAAGGTCTGGATCGAGCTCAATCGCGCCGATACGTTCACGATGCAGCCCCACCACGTGGTTGCCCACGGCGGCAAACATACGTTTCACCTGGTGGTAGCGGCCTTCACTGATGGTCAGACGGACGTCTGTTGGGGTGATGACTTCCAGCACCGCTGGTTTGGTCAGATCTTTTTCATTATGCAGCTGAACGCCTTTCGCGAATTGCTCTGCCGTGTCATCCGAGACCGGCGACTCCAGCGTCACCCGATAGGTTTTCTCACAGTGATGGCGCGGGGAGGTGATGCGGTGCGACCACTGCCCGTCGTCGGTCATCAGCACCAGGCCGGTGGTATCAATATCCAGACGCCCTGCCGCATGCAGCTTGTGCGCCACAGGCTCATCCAGGAAGTAGAGCACCGTCGGGTGATCCGGATCGTCCGTTGAACAGACGTACCCTTCCGGTTTGTTGAGCATGAAGTAGCGCGGGCCATTCTGCTGGGTCAGCGGGTTGCCGTCATACTCCACCTCGTGGTCGGGCTGGAGTTTAAAAGCGCTGTCTTTCACAATGTCGCCGTCCACGGTTACGCGGCTGGCGCGAATTTCACGCCCGGCAATAGCGCGGCTTACGCCGAGTTGCTGAGCGATAAACTTATCAAGTCGCATGAAATCTTTTTAGCCTTAATGGTGCTGGAAGTCGGACTACGCGTCCGAAAAAGAAGCAGTCAGAAACAGTTCAGTATAATGGTCTGGTTGCGCCACTCAAGGGAAAAAGTTTCGTGGCATACTATATGCGAGTTAACTGAATAGAGAAGCCATGACTTTCACACTACGCCCCTATCAGCAGGAAGCCGTTGATGCCACCCTCGCCTGGTTTCGCAAACACCGGGAACCCGCCGCCATCGTGCTCCCGACCGGAGCAGGTAAAAGCCTGGTGATCGCCGAACTGGCGCGCCTGGCCCGCGGGCGCGTGCTGGTGCTGGCGCACGTCAAAGAGCTGGTGGCGCAAAACCACGCCAAATATTGTGCGCTCGGCCTGGAGGCCGACATTTTTGCCGCCGGGCTGAAGCGCAAAGAGAGCCACGGAAAAGTGGTGTTTGGCAGCGTACAGTCGGTGGCCCGCAACCTGGACCTGTTTCGCAGCGAGTTTTCCCTGCTGATTGTCGACGAGTGTCACCGCATCAGCGATGACGATGACAGCCAGTATCAGCAAATCCTTACTCACCTGAAAGAGGTGAACCCTCACTTACGCCTGCTCGGCCTGACCGCCACGCCGTTTCGTCTGGGCAAGGGCTGGATTTATCAGTTCCATTATCACGGGATGGTGCGTGGCGACGAAAAGGCCCTGTTCCGCGACTGTATCTATGAGCTTCCGCTGCGCTACATGATCAAACACGGCTACCTGACGCCCCCGGAGCGGCTGGATATGCCGGTCGTGCAGTACGATTTTAGCCGCTTACAGGCGCAGAGCAACGGGCTGTTCAGCGAGGCGGATCTTAACCATGAGCTGAAAAAACAGAAGCGTATCACGCCGCATATCATCAGCCAGATTGAAGAGTTCGCGCAAACGCGTAAAGGGGTGATGATTTTTGCTGCCACCGTCGAACACGCGCGCGAAATCACGGGGCTGCTGCCCGCCGACGACGCGGCGTTAATTACCGGTGAAACCCCCGGGCCGGAGCGCGACAGCCTGATTGAGGCCTTCAAAGCCCAGCAGTTCCGCTACCTGGTGAATGTCTCCGTATTAACCACCGGGTTTGACGCCCCGCACGTCGACCTGATTGCGATTCTGCGCCCGACCGAATCCGTCAGCCTGTATCAGCAGATTGTCGGGCGCGGGCTGCGCCTGGCGCCGGGCAAAACCGACTGCCTGATCCTCGATTACGCCGGTAACCCGCACGATCTCTACTCCCCGGAAGTGGGCACGCCAAAAGGCAAAAGCGACAACGTGCCGGTACAGGTATTTTGCCCGGCCTGCGGGTTTGCCAACACCTTCTGGGGCAAAACCACCGCCGACGGCACGCTGATTGAGCACTTTGGCCGCCGCTGTCAGGGCTGGTTTGAAGACGACGACGGTCATCGCGAGCAGTGCGACTTCCGCTTCCGCTTCAAAAACTGCCCGCAGTGCAACGCCGAGAACGACATCGCTGCCCGCCGTTGTCGGGAGTGTGACACGGTGCTGGTCGACCCGGACGACATGCTGAAAGCGGCGCTGAAGCTGAAGGATGCGCTGGTGCTGCGCTGTTCCGGCATGGCGCTACAGCCCGGCGCGGATGAAAAAGGCGAGTGGCTAAAGATTACCTATTACGACGAGGACGGCGCAGACGTCAGCGAGCGGTTCAGGGTTCAGACGCCCGCCCAGCGAACCGCGTTCGAACAGCTTTTTATCCGCCCGCATACCCGCACGCCCGGCGTGCCGCTGCGCTGGATAACCGTGGCGGATATCGTGCACCAGCAGGTGCTGCTGCGCCATCCCGATTTCGTTGTCGCCCGCAAAAAAGGCCAGTTCTGGCAGGTGCGTGAGAAGGTCTTTGACTATGAAGGGCGCTTCCGGCGGGCAAACGAATTACGCGGTTAGCGGGACTTTTCGTTGATGCGCGCGCCATTTGAGTATAAAATGCCGCCCGCTTCACATCCGTGAGGCAGAACACTCACCTGCTGCTGGGTCGCCTGTAGCAGGGTTTTAAATACAGAGAGAAATCAATGTTCACTATCGAAGCAGAAGTACGTAACGTGCAGGGTAAGGGTGCGAGCCGCCGCCTGCGTACCGCTAACAAGTTCCCGGCTATCGTTTACGGTGGCGAAGCTGCTCCAGTTGCTATCGAACTGGATCACGACAAAGTATGGAACATGCAGACTAAAGCTGAATTCTACAGCGAAGTTCTGACCATCGTTGTTGGCGGTAAAGAAGAAAAAGTGAAAGTTCAGGCTGTTCAGCGTCACCCGTTCAAGCCAAAACTGTCTCACATCGACTTCGTTCGCGCGTAATCGCAAACCTGTCGAGAAAAACCCCGCTTCTGCGGGGTTTTTTTATGGCCGTTATTTACCGCCTGAGGTGCGACGCTGGAGCTGATCGCGCAGGTTCGGTGGCGTGCCTTTAATGGTCAGCGTGTCGGTGGCCGGATCCCAGAAGATACGTTCCCCGAGCAGCATGGCATCAAAGTTAATGGTTAACCCACCGCCGCTGCCGGCAAATTTCGTCAGCTGACGCAGGGTGCTGCGATCCGCCGGGAAGCTCTCTTCCAGCTCATAGCCTTTGTCCGCAGTAAATTCCTGGAAGCTGACTTCGCTGACGCCCGCCAGCTCTTTGGATAGCGACTCCAGCTCAATCTCTTCCCCGGCCTGTAACTGCTCGTTGCAGTAGCTGTAAACCTGCTGACGCACGTTCTGACGCTCAGACTTATCAAGCTGCGCCTCAGCCGTAAAGTCATCCACCGCCTGGAGCAGACCTTTGTTCTGCGCTTTGGCGTTCAGCCCTTCGCTGGCGCCGAGGAAGTCCATAAAGAAATCCGCCACTTTGCGGCCCACGCGGCCTTTGAGGAAGGTCAGGTAGCGCGTCGATTCCGGGTTGGTTTCCCATTCGGTTAAATCGATACGCGCCACGATATCCGCATGGTTGATATCCAGATAGTGCGTTGAGCTGATATCCAGCTGCTCGTTCACGCGCATGCTGCTTAAGTTATTCAGCACGGTCACCAGCAGATACTCTACCGCCAGATAACGGTAGTGGCAGAACAGGACGATACCGCCATCGGCGAAGGGATATTTCGCCAGTTCGTCACGCAGACGGCCCGTGGCAGCGCGGCTGAACGCCAGGAAATCCTCTTCGCCCTGACGTTGCAGGCGCAGGCTATCCGCCAGCTCGCTCTCTTCGCTGAACAAGCCATAGGCTTTATTTTTCGCGCTGTAGACGCGATGCAGCTCCGCCATCATCTCGACAACGGTAGGCGTTGGTTCCAGTAACGAATCGCGCAGCACCACTTCAAGGGTTTGCTCATCACGCTTGATAAGCTGGTGCAAGGCAATCTGGTTGATTTCCAGACTCATGATAAACTCTCCTTTTAGACCGGGCGGTATTCAACCACCACCAACGCATGTGTGCAACAGAAGATAAAAAAGGGGAAAAAAAGCTGTTGCTACGGTAATATGTCGCCCTTCTCTCAACAAACTGATTTTGATTTATGCCACAACATTCCCGCTACAGTGACGAACACGTTGAACAACTGCTCGGTGAGCTGGTCAACGTACTGGAAAAACATAAAACGCCAACCGATCTCTCCCTGATGGTTTTGGGAAATATGGTTACCAATCTGATTAATACCAGCGTTGCTCCGGCTCAGCGTCAGGCGATCGCCAAATCTTTCGCCCAGGCATTGCAGTCCTCCGTTAGCGACGACCAGGCACACTAAGGGAAACGAACAACAGTTTATGGTGACGAATCGTCAGCGCTACCGTGAAAAAGTCTCCCAGATGGTCAGCTGGGGGCACTGGTTTGCCCTGTTCAACATTCTGTTGGCGATGGTGCTCGGCTGCCGTTATCTGTTCGTGGCGGACTGGCCAACCACGTTAACCGGGCGAGTCTACTCGTGGATGAGCCTTGTTGGTCACTTTAGCTTTCTGGTTTTCGCCACCTATCTGCTGATCCTGTTCCCTCTGACGTTTATCGTCATGTCGCAACGGCTGATGCGCTTCCTGTCCGCTATCCTTGCGACGGCGGGCATGACCCTGTTGCTTATCGACAGCGAAGTCTTCACCCGGTTCCACCTGCACCTGAACCCTATCGTCTGGGAGCTGGTGATTAACCCGGATCAGAACGAGACCGCGCGCGACTGGCAGCTGATGTTTATCAGCGTGCCGATTATCCTGCTGATTGAAATGCTGTTCGCCACGTGGAGCTGGCAAAAGCTCCGCAGTCTGACCCGACGCCGCCATTACGCGAAGCCCGTCGCGGCGCTCTTTTTCGCCTCATTTATCGGTTCGCATCTGATGTATATCTGGGCAGATGCGAACTTCTACCGCCCGATTACCATGCAGCGCGCGAATCTGCCGCTCTCCTATCCGATGACGGCGCGTCGTTTCCTGGAAAAACACGGCCTGCTGGATGCGCAGGAGTACCAGCGTCGTCTGGTGGAACAGGGTAATCCGGAAGCGGTTAGCGTGCAGTATCCTTTGAGCGATCTGAAATATCGCGACATGGGCCGCGGTCAGAACGTGCTGCTGATTACCGTTGATGGCCTGAACTATTCTCGCTATGAGAAACAGATGCCAGCCCTGGCTGAATTCGCGCAGAACAACATCGCATTCACTCAGCATATGAGCTCCGGTAATTCAACCGACGCGGGTATTTTTGGCCTGTTCTACGGCATTTCACCAAGCTATATGGACGGCGTGCTGTCTGCCCGTATTCCGGCCGCGCTGATTACCGGGCTTAATCAGCAGGGCTACCAGCTGGGACTGTTCGCCTCCGATGGCTTCAACAGCTCGCTGTACCGCCAGGCGCTGCTGTCTGATTTCTCACTGCCTGCCGCGCAGAGCCAGTCTGACGATCGGACCGCTGACCAGTGGATAGACTGGCTGAAGCGCTATGCGCAGGAAGATAACCGCTGGTTCTCCTGGGTTGCGTTTAACGGCACAACGCTTGATGACAGCAATCAGAAAGGCTTCGCGCGCCGCTATAGCCGTGCGGCGGGTGACGTCGATGCGCAGATCGGCCGCGTACTGACCGCCCTGCGCGACGCGGGCAAGCTGGACAATACGGTCGTCATTATCACGGCGGGACACGGCGTGCCGCTCGGCGACGAGGCGAAGGGCATGGAATGGTCGCGTCCCAACCTGCATGTTCCCCTGGTGATCCACTGGCCGGGCACGCCCGCGCAGCGCATCAACATGCTGACCGACCATAAAGACGTCATGACCACACTAATGCAACGGCTGCTGCACGTCAGCACGCCGGCGAATGAGTACTCGCAGGGACAGGACCTCTTTAGCGCCACGCGCCGTCATAACTGGGTCACGGCTGCCGGCGGAAATACGCTGGTAGTGACCACGCCGACGCTGTCCCTGGTGCTGAACAGCAACGGAAATTACCAGACGTATAATCTCGAAGGTGAGAAGCTGAAAGATCAGAAACCGCAGCTCAGCTTGCTGTTGCAGGTGCTGACAGACGAGAAGCGCTTTATCGCTAACTGATTATTTATGAATCAGTTAGCGCTGCTTTCCCCTTGCAATCAAAAAGGAATCGAGTAGTATTCCTTTTATGCGTCGGCACGTAGCGCAGCCTGGTAGCGCACCGTCATGGGGTGTCGGGGGTCGGAGGTTCAAATCCTCTCGTGCCGACCAAAAATACACAAAAAAAACCAGCCGCTTATGGCTGGTTTTTTATTGCCTGTACCCACATGCAGCAGGGTCAGTGCTTATCACGCCCACCGAGAAAGAAAATCCCCAGCGGAATTGCAAGCAGGACGGTGAACACCAGACTGTAAACAAAGATCATCGCCGATTGCAGGACAAACATGCTGGTTGTCCACGCAGAGAGCGGAATGTTGTACTGCTCAATCACACCGACAATGGTTGCTCGCCCCACGCATGCGGCAGCAATCATAAATACAACCAGTAACGCCAGCAGGAACTTGCGGCCTTCAGGTGTCTTCAGTTTTTCCCCTACCATCTCTCCTCCCTTTACAGATAAATAACAATAATTAACGCGTAAAATAACACGATCGCCGCCCCGACTCCAACGCAGAATTAAACACCACAAAAAGAACACTAAAGCAGTGCATTACTCCATTTAAATTGAAAACATGAGTAAATTGCGCCAACCATTCACGTACATTATGTTAGTCTTTACCGGATCGTTTTGACAAAAAAGGAATGACAGTGAAAAACGCACCTAAATTTGCCATCGCCCTCCTCGCCGCTGCGTGCGCCAGCACCAGCGCTTTTGCCAGCGAAACCCAGAAAGAGCAGCCGCTGGAAAAAGTTGCCCCGTATCCGCAAGCGGACAAAGGGATGAAGCGCCAGGTTATTCAGCTCCCGGCCCAGCAGGATGAAGCAAATTTCAAAGTTGAGCTGTTAATCGGCCAGACGCTGGAGGTGGACTGCAACCAGCATCGTCTGGGTGGAAAGCTGGAAAGCAAAACGCTGGAAGGCTGGGGTTATGACTACTATGTCTTCGACAAAGTAACGTCGCCGGTCTCCACCATGATGGCGTGTCCGGACGGCAAGAAAGAGAAGAAATTTATTACCGCGTATCTGGGTGATAACAGTCTGCTGCGCTATAACAGCAAGCTGCCAATTGTCGTCTATACGCCGGAAAACGTAGATGTGAAATATCGCGTGTGGAAGGCAGATGAGACTGTCGGGCAGGCGGTAGTTCGTTAAAAAAAAAGCCGGGTGGCGCTCACGCTTACCCGGCTTTTTTACGCTACAGCGCGATATCCGCTACCGGCTTGTTTTCCGCCTGAGGCTTCAGCTCTGCCTTAGGAGCCGCATCCGCAGCCTGCGGTTTGACGTATTGCAGTTGCAGAACGCGGCTGGTGTATTCCAGCTCTTGTTCCGTGGCGTCAACGTTACCGTTCAGCTTCGTACCGTAAGATGGAATAATGGTTTTCAGCTTCGCCTGCCATTCCGGGCTGGACACTTTATCCTTAAACACTTTTTCCATCAGGTGCAGCATGATTGGCGCAGCGGTAGACGCACCCGGGGATGCCCCCAGCAGCGCGGCAATGGTGCCATCCTTATCGCTCACCACTTCGGTACCCAGACGCAGTACGCCGCCCTCTTTCGGATCGCGCTTGATGATCTGTACACGCTGACCCGCCTGCCACAGACGCCAGTCTTCTTTCTTCGCCTGCGGATAGTACTCTTTCAGCGCCTCGAAGCGTTCTTCATCCGAGAGCATCACCTGGCTAATCAGGTATTTCACCAGATCAAAGTTATCCAGCCCAACGTCCATCATGGGTTTGACGTTCGACGTCGTGGTCGCGCTAAGCAGATCCCACAGGGAACCGTTTTTCAGGAACTTGGTAGAGAAGGTAGCGAACGGCCCGAACAGCACCACGCGCTTACCGTCCAGCATACGGGTGTCGATATGGGGAACCGACATCGGTGGCGCACCAACGGAGGCCTGACCGTACACTTTAGCCAGATGACGGTTAACCACTTCCGGGTTTTCCGATACCAGGAACTGGCCGCCGACCGGGAAGCCCGCGTAGTCGTCAGCTTCCGGAATACCGGACTCCTGCAACAGTTTCAGCGCCGCGCCGCCCGCACCGATAAACACGAACTTCGCCTTAATGACATGCTCGGCTTCGTTGTTTTTCAGATCGGCAACGGTCACGCTCCAGCTGTTATCGGCGTTGCGCTTAAAACCACGCACTTCAGAGCTGAGTTGCAGGTTGAAGTTCTCTTTTTTCTTCAGAGAGGCCACCAGCTGACGGGTGATTTCACCGTAGTTAACGTCAGTACCAATTTCAGTGCGGGTCGCCGCCACTTTCTGGTTCGGATCGCGTCCTTCCATGACCAGCGGTGCCCACTCTTTGATTTGAGCGTGATCTTCAGAATATTTCATTCCGCGGAACAGCGTGCTCTGTTGCAAGGCAGCGTAGCGCGCGCGCAGGAAATTGACGTTTTGATCGCCCCACACAAAGCTCATGTGCGGTACGGTGTTGATGAAGGAGTGCGGATTGTGCAACACGCCGCTGTTCACCTGGTGAGACCAGAACTGGCGTGAGATCTGGAACGCTTCGTTGATCTCTACCGCCTTCTCGATACTAATGGAACCGTCCTTTTTCTGCGGCGTATAGTTCAGTTCCATAAGTGCCGAGTGCCCCGTCCCGGCGTTATTCCAGCCGTTAGAGCTTTCCTGCGCCACGCCATCAAGGCGCTCGACCATGGTCATGGACCAGTTCGGCTCTAATTCCTGAAGATACGTGCCCAGCGTAGCGCTCATGATGCCGCCACCAATTAAAAGGACATCCGTTTCCTGCTCTTTTGGTGCGTCAGCTTTCGCCGCCAGCGAGACGGCGTTCAGCCCCACGGCCAGTGAAAAGAGCACGGCAGTCATTTTTTTCATCATTTATGCCTTAGTTGAATAGTGCTTGATGCGTAGAAATTACAGGTGAAACACGCTGCGGGGGCACGGTAACAACTTTTAAATATTGTTTAAAGGTTACGAAATTATTGTAATTGTGAAATTTAATGATGGATTGTTTGTGGGGTTTTGACAGGCAGGCTGGCACCAGGCGATTTTCCTGGCTATTATGCTGCACTTTGTGATCGCGCGCACGGAAGCCTGCCCCAACTAGCGAATTCTTATGTCATTACCCCACTCGTCTGTACCCCACGAAGGCCACGTCGCCACCGTTTTACGTTCGCCTCAACGTCTGATGCGCGAAACCCTGGCCGGCGTGATTACCGCGCTGGCGCTGATCCCGGAAGTGATTTCCTTTTCCGTGGTTGCGGGCGTGGACCCGAAAGTGAGCCTTATCGCCTCCGTGGTGCTCTGCTTTGCCCTTTCCCTGCTCGGCGGGCGTCCGGCCATGGTGACGGCGGCGGCGGGATCCGTCGCGCTGGTTATTGGTCCGATGGTTCATCAACATGGCGTACAGTACATTCTGCCTGCGGTAGTGATGGCGGGCGTGATTCAGATCCTGTTCGGCGCGCTGGGTATGGCGCGGCTGATGCGCTTTATTCCCCAGTCGGTGATGACCGGGTTTGTTAACGCCCTTGGCATTTTGATTTTCTTTGCCCAGGTTCCCCATTTCTGGAGCCGAAGCCCGCTGATTGTGGGCCTGTTCGTGCTGACGCTGCTGATTGTGCTGTGGGTGCCACGCTACATCAAAAGCGTCCCCTCCCCGCTGATTGCCATTGTGGTGCTGACGCTGTTTACCGTCACCAGCGGACAAGTTCTGCCAACGGTGGGTGATGAAGGCTCCATGAGCGGCGGTTTGCCTGGCTTTACGCAACTGCTGGTGCCGCTCAACCTGGAGACGCTGAGCATCATCTGGCCGTGCGCGCTGAGTATCGCCTTCGTTGGCCTGCTGGAATCGCTACTGACGGCTAAGCTGGTGGATGAACTAACCGTGACCCCTTCAAGCAAGCGCCGCGAGAGCATCGGGCTGGGCGTAGGAAATATCATGGCCGGGTTTTACGGCGGCATTGCGGGCTGCGCGATGATTGGGCAGACCATCGTTAACGTGGAGATGGGCAAAGGCAGAAGCCGTATCTCCACCCTTGCGGCAGGCGTTGTGCTGCTGGTACTGGTCACGGCACTCAGCGAGGTAATGGCTAAAATCCCGATGGCGGTACTGGCGGGTATTATGGCAATTGTGGCCGTCAAGACCTTTAGCTGGCATAGCGTTCAGCCCGGAACGCTGAAAAACGCGCCGGTGGCGGAAACCGTCGTGATGCTGGTGACGGTTGTGGCAACGGTTTCCACCGGTAACCTGGCGATTGGCGTGCTGGGCGGGATTGCGATGATGTTCATCCTCCCTGCCCGACTGAAGCAAAAGGCGCTGGCTACAGAAGAAAAATCGTCGCCAGTCCAAGAAAAATAAAGAAACCGCCGGTATCGGTAATAGCAGTGATCATCACGCTCGACCCCACTGCGGGGTCGCGCCCCAGACGGGTCATCGTCAGCGGGATAATCACGCCCATCATCGCCGCCACCAGCAGGTTCAGCACCATCGCCAGCATCATGACCCCGCCGAGCGCCATATCATCGTACAGCCACCAGGTGATGCCGCCCATGATGCCGCCCCAGACCAGGCCGTTAATCAGCGCAACGCCCATCTCCCTGAAGATCAGCCACGAAAAATTACCCGGCTGAATATTTTCCAGCGCCAGGGCGCGAACGATCATGGTGATAGTCTGGTTACCGGTATTCCCCCCGATCCCCGCCACAATAGGCATCAGAGAAGCCAGTGCTACCAGCTGGGAAATGGTATGTTCGAAGCCGTCGATGACGCGGGAGGCGACAAACGCGGTGCATAAATTGATGGCGAGCCACGCCCAGCGCGTTTTGACGGCCTTGCCGACGGAGGCGTGAACGTCATCTTCGGCACTGATCCCACCAAGGGCTCGCAGGTCGTTATCGGTCTCTTCATAGACCACATCAACGATCTCATCGATGGTCAGACGCCCCATCAGTTTGCCCACAGAATCCACCACCGCGGCGCTCACCAGGTCATCACGTTCGAAGGTACGCGCCGCTTTTTCGGCATCGTCTTCCGGCGAAAACACCATCGGCTCGGTTTCCATCACCTCACTCACCCGCTGCTGGGTGCTGTTCAGCAGGATCGTTTTAAGCTCCAGCTCGCCGAGCAGGGTTTTGTCCCGCGAGGTGACAAACAGTTTGTCGGTGTTGTCCGGCATGCTGCCGAGCCGACGAAGGTAGCGCTGCACCGTGCCCAGGGTGACGTCCGGACGCACGGTGATGACGCCAAACTCCATGATTGCGCCGACGCTGTTTTTCTCGTAGTGCATCACCTGACGCACGCGCGCCCGTTCCTCGGCTGGCAGGGAAGCCAGCAGGCGACCGGTCAGGTTTCGCGGAAGGTGCTGTACAAGGTAGATCTGCTCGTCGATATCCAGCGTTTGCAGGGCGTCGAGAATGTCCCGGTCGCTCATTTCATCGATAAGGTCATCCCAGACGTTTTCAGAGGCTTCAAGCAGCACCTGACCGCGCTCGTGATCCTGCACCAGCCGCCACAGGGCGTGGCGCTCCTCGGAAGGCAGTGCCTCCAGCGTATCCGCCAGATCCGGAGGTGGTAAATGTGCTACCAGCGCACCTACCTCAGCAATATCGTCGGCCAGCGTGCCGACATCATATTGCTCAGCCAGGGTCAGCTTACCCAATAACGTTGACGTCACCGCTTTATCGGTCGTCAGGAGCCAGATGAGGCGCGCACGCTCCTGGTCACGCTGCCTTGCGCTGTTTTTCTTTAATAACGACATTAATCATAAATCCATGAAATAGGTTGGCTTTAAGCATAGCGCGGGGATATGTAAATAAGAATAAACGGCGTGTCGGGATGGAGAAAAAATCGGCATATATGAAAAATTAGCGTGCCGGGCGCTACCCGGCACAATCGCACTCAGGCCGTACGCGCCACCGCATCCCGTGACGCAGCATCGCGCTCGTCGCCGGTCAGCTCGCTCAGCTTGCCGTCGCGCATCTCCAGCAGACGGTCGGCGTGAATGAAGTAGTGATCGTCATGGCTGATGGCAAAAATGGTTTTCCCCATCGCCTGCATCAGCGGCAGCAGCACCTGATAAAACTCGCGGCGGAAGTGCGGGTCCTGATCGGCTGCCCACTCGTCCAGCAGGATGATGTCACGCTCTTCGGCCAGCGCCAGCAGCAGCGCCACGCGTTTCTTCTGCCCTTTCGACAGCCTGAGATTGAGGATTTTGCCGTCCTGTAGCTCCAGCTTGTGTGACATTTGCAGGTGCGCAAGCCACTTCTCCACCAGCGCCGGATCGGCCTGCTGCCCTTCCGGACCCAGCAGCTGATCGAACAGCCAGACGTCGGTAAATACCGCCGAGAAGAGCTTGCGGTAGTCCTCCGGTTTCTCCGCGCTCAGCGCGTTGCCATCCAGCAAAATTTCACCCGACTGCGGCTGATAGAGCCCCGTCAACAGCATCGCCAGAGTGGATTTGCCGCTGCCGTTGCCGCCGATAAGGAACAGCAGCTCGCCACGGTGAAGGGTCAGGTTTATCGGCCCTACGGAGAACGCGCTCTCCTGATAGCGGAAGGTAACGTTACGCAGCTCAAGCGTTTGCCAGTTCGGGAAGGCCTGCGGACGCGGGAACTCAGCCTTAAACGGCGCAAGGTCAAACTTCTTCAGCTTGTTAAAGGCGACCTGAGCACTCAGCAGCGTCGGCAGTGCGCCAACGGCCGACAGCAGCGGCGTGCGTAAAAACAGCAGCGTAAGGGAATACGTGGCCGCCACGTTGGTATCCGCCCACCCCAGGCTATTCGCCATCCAGAACACCAGGCCAATGGCGCCCAGCATCATAATGTTGGACCAGTTCACGGCGCTCAGGTGGAAGGTATCGGCGCGAATAATATGATGACGATATTCGTGCGCGTCAGGAATATAGAGGTTGTTGAAGATGTGCTCGGCGCGCTCGCGGTTTAGCGTCAGCTCTTTGCGCCCTTCCAGCACCGTCTGGTAGTCGTTATAGAGCTTGTCTTCCGTTTCGCGCAGCACCGCCATGTGCTTATAGACACGGGAAACCAACAGGAACCCGCCCCAGATGGTGATGGCAATCCACAGCGCCGTCACGGCCAGCATTTTGCTGGAGAGCCAGGCGAGATAGGCCGCCGAGCCAAAGGTCAGGATGATCCCCTGCACCAGCTCCGGCAGGCGTACAAACGCGATGGTAATGGCGCGCACGTCGCTGGTCAGCCCCGCCAGCAGAGAGGCGCTTCCCAGCTGTTCGATGCGCTCAACCTGGGTGTCGAGAATACGTTTGATGAATTCACTGCGCAGACGGAAAACGAAATGGTGGCCGAGCGCAGTCAGCGCCAGCTGCGATCCGAGCGTGACCGCCATCAGCAGCAGCAGTAATCCCAGAAATTCCGGCAGGACGGAGAGTGACGTGTCGACCATTTCGATCAAACGCACATTAATGAAGGCAATCAGGCCAATCCCCAGCGCCGCGCTGGCAAGGCTTAACGCCATTACCGCGATAAAAGGCCAGCGGTACTGCCGCCAGACAAGAAGAAGTAGTTGCATGCAGAGCAATCCGGACAAGAAAAATCAGCCAGCAGTGTAAACTGCCTTTCACACACATCAAGAATAATTCTTATTTTTATTCTTTGTACGCTGCCTGCCGGAACGTGAGGTTGTAGCGAAACGCCCCCGCCACCGGGTGTTCGCCATTTTTAAGCGGCTGAATACCATGGTAAAAAAGCCGTGACTCACCGCCCCAGACCACCACATCGCCATGCTCCAGCATCAGCCGTTTTAGCGGGTCGTTGCGCCGCAGCCCGCCAAACTGAAAGACAGCGGGCAGCCCAAGGGATACCGAGACAATCGGCGCGCGCAGATCCGGCTCGTCCTTATCCTGGTGCAGGGAGAGTTTTGCCCCGACGGCATAGCGGTTGATGAGACAGGCGTCGGGTCGAAAATCAGGATAGCCGGCCGCGACGGCGGCATCATGGCATAGCGCCTGAAACACCTCCGGTATTGGGGGCCACGGCTGACCCGTCAGCGGATCGTTCGGCGCATATAAATAGCCCCGCGCATTCGTCGCCCATCCCAGTTCGCCGCAGTTGGTCATCGCCACGGACATGGTATACCCGCCCGGCGTAACCATATGGCGAAACGGCGAACGGGCGGTGACGGCATCAATACCGTCGAACAGCGCCGCCGCGCGGGAAAGCGCGAAGCGTCTCAGGATCGTCGCCCCGGGCGCGAGCGGCTCCTGCCAGGGTTCAGCCTCCGCAAAAAGATCGAGCATTATCCCTCCTGTTTATTCGCCTCACGTTTTAATAATAGTATCTTACGCGCTGCCCCCCAGCGATAGCCCGAGAGCGCACCGTCGTTACGCACCACGCGGTGACAGGGGATCACAATCGCCAGTTTATTGGCGCCGCAGGCCCCCGCCACGGCGCGCACGGCGTTGGGTTTGCCAATGGCCTTTGCCACCTGCTGATAGCTTGCCGTCTCACCGCAGGGGATAGCCCGTAGCGCCTGCCAGACCTGCTGCTGGAAGGCGGTACCGCGAATATCCAGCGGCAGCGTCAGGGGCGTCGCGCGACTGTCGACAGAGGTAATCACCTGACGGATCCGCCCGGCAAACGCGCCTTCCATCGGTTCACGGACGGCAAGCGGAAACAGTGAAAGCAGTTCGGCCGTCAGCGCGGCGTCGTCATCCCCCAGCAGTATCGCGCAGATCCCGCGCTCGCTTTCCCCCACCAGACAGCGGCCCAGCGAGCAGTCGCTGATCGCATAGCGAACCGCGGCATCCCCGTTGCGGTACTGTCTGGCCGTCATGCCCAGCGCGCCATCGGCTTTACGGTAGTAGCTGCTGCTGTCCGGGAACCCGGCGGCCAGAACGGCATCGGTGATTTTACCGCCCTGCGCCAGCGTGCTGCGCAGGCGTTGTTCTCGCGCGGCCTGCTGCCAGGCTTTCGGCGTCATGCCGGTAACGGATTTAAACAAGCGGTGGAAATGGAACGGACTCATGGCAACCTGCTGCGCCAGCGCGTCAAGGTTCAGCGCGGCATCCTGCTCAAGCAGCCGGCAGGCCAGCGCAATGCGGGCCTTTTTCTGCGCCATAGGATCGTCCTGGTCCGGCAAACAGCGCTTACAGGGACGGTAGCCCGCCAGCCCGGCCTGGTGAGCATCAGGATAGAAGCAGACATTTTTACGCAGCGCGTGGCGGGCGCGGCAGGACGGGCGGCAATAAATGCCGGTCGTCTGCACGGCAAAGACAAACTGGTTATCCGCTTGAGGATCGCGGGCGAGAACGGCCTGCCAGCGATCCTCATCGGTGAGATAGGTTGTGTTTTTCATCATCGGCTCCTCTTACAAGCATACGCCCAGCCTGCCTGAACGCCACCGAACAAAAACCCGCAACCTTGCTTTTTAATTTTTCTCGCTCACCAGGAAGCTGTTAAACTGCGGAGAACTCCAGGTTTTAAACCCGTCAGCCTCTTTGGTGATCATATAGACGGCCAGCCCTTCCTGTCGCACCACTTCTTTCGCTTTCTCCGTGCCGAGCACCATCAGTCCGGTATCCCAGGCGTCCGCTTCCAGCGCGGTTGGGGCTATCACCGTAACGGACACCAGATTGTGGGTAATGGGGCGTCCGGTTTGCGGATCAATAACGTGCGAAATACGTTTGCCGTCCAGTTCGTAATAATTGCGGTAGCTGCCGGAGGTGCTGATACCGTGCCCGTTGATGTCGACAATCGCCTGCACCGCGTTCTGCTGGTCGGTTGGTTTCTGGATAGCCACCCGCCACGGCCTGCCGCTGGCGTTCATGCCCCGGCTGACAAGCGCGCCCCCTACGGAAACCAGGTAGCGGGGAATGCCTTCCTGCGCCATCAGGGCCGCAAGATGGTCCGCCGCATACCCCTCGCCTACCGTAGAGAGATCCACAAACAGATCGGGAATATCTTTTTGCAGGTATTGCTGACCGTACTGGCCGATCACCGACAGATGCTGTAACCCTGTACGGGCGCGGGCGTCGTCGATGGCGGCCTGATCGGGGGTAGCCACCGGCTGTTTGTCAGGGCCAAATCCCCACAGATTGACCAGCGGCCCCACGGTCACATCCATTGCGCCGTTGGTTTTGTAGCCCACGCGCATAGATTCCGTGACGATATCGGCCATCGCTTCGCTCACCGGCCACAGAGAGGTGCTGCTGGAGCGATTGAAACGCATCAGCGCTGAGTCATTTTTATACGTCGAGAGCAGCTGATCGTCGGCATTCAGCTGCGCCTGAATTTTTCCGCGTAATTCTTCAGCGCGGGATTTATCAATATCCATCACGCTGACGCGCCAGAAGGTCCCCATGGTTTTCCCTTCCAGCACCGTCGCGGCTGGCGCCTCGATTTTTGCGGGCTGCGTAGAAGAGTCACACGCGGTCAGGAGTAAAACAGTCGCCAGAAAGCTGGCGCGCAAAAAAGTCATTTCCATTGGTTATTATCCTCATGCCAGGGCGGCAAGAGTACACTAAAACAGCGTATTTGTAAGACCCTAAAAAAGCATGAAAAAAGGGGCCTGATGGCCCCTTTGTTGCAGTATGAGCAATTAGAACTGGTAAACCAGACCCAGCGCTACGATATCGTCGGTGCTGATACTGGTGCGGCGAGTGAAGTCGTTTTCATCCAGCAGGTTGATTTTGTAATCAACGTAGGTGGACATGTTTTTGTTGAAGTAGTAAGTCGCGCCCACGTCAACATACTTCAGGATATCCTGATCGCCATAGCCTTCGATGTCCTTACCTTTAGATTGCAGGTAAGCCACGGATGGACGCAGACCGAAGTCGAACTGATACTGAGCAACCACTTCAAAGTTCTGTGCTTTGTTAGCCCAGCCCTGATCGCCAACGCGGGTCGCGTTGTAGGTCTGAGAATACTGTGCAGCCAAGTAGATGTTGTTCGCGTCGTATTTCAGACCGCCGGTGTAGGTCTCAGCACGATCGCCGTTACCGAAGTAGTTTGGCGCGTTCTGGTCATCAGTACGTTTAGAGCTGGTGACAGCCGTACCGAGTGCGAAGCCTTCGCCCAGATCGTAGGTCAGAGAGCCGCCGTAGCCGTCACCGTTCTGACGCAGCGCGTCACGACCGTTATTGGTCTGGCCTTCACCGCTTGGGCTGCCGTTTTTACCCTGGTACTGTAACGCAAAGTTCAGGCCATCAACCAGACCGAAGAAGTCCTGGTTACGGTAGGTCGCGAAGCCGTTACCGCGCTGCTGCATGAAGTTGTCAGAACCGTAGGTGTCACCGCCGAATTCCGGCAGAACGTCGGTCCAGGAAGTGACATCGTAAACAACGCCGTAGTTACGACCGTAGTCGAATGAACCCGCATCAGCGAATTTCAGACCAGCGAACGCTACACGCGTCCATGAGTTGTTTTCGTTTTCGCCAGAGTTGCCCTGGATCTGGTATTCCCACTGGCCGTAACCGGTCAGCTGATCGTTAACCTGAGTTTCGCCTTTGAAGCCCAGACGCATGTAGGTCTGGTCGCCGTCTGCACCGTCGTCATCGGAGAAATAGTGCAGGCCATCCACTTTACCGTACAGATCTAATTTGTTGCCGTCTTTGTTATAAATTTCAGCCGCATTTGCTGCGCCTGCCACCAGCAGAGCTGGTACCAGGAGGGACAGTACTTTAACTTTCATTTTATTAACCCTCTGTTATATGCCTTATTATTTACCACTGCTTACTGGTCAACCCTCTTAACCAGTCGGCAAGTTCATTCTCCTCAAAAATGCAGAATAATCCAACAGGAATATGATACGAAAACTTTGAAGATGTTTCACTTTACCATCAAGATGTTTCAGTTTGTAAATATCAAGGAACTTTCACAGAGCATCAAAAAGTTTAAAAATATAGCACAGATAATCAAAACAAAAATATATCGTATAAATTTCAATATATTAACTTAAAAAACAGTACCGCACTGAATGACAAAAAAATTCCCGTCAACACCACTAAAATAACTCTCGCTATCATCATTAACTTTATTTATTACCGTCATTCAGTTCTGAATGTCTGTTTATCCCTAATTGAACCGGATGCTTCGCATTCGGTTTTTTTTTACCTTTCTTTACGTCAGCAGACATTTTATGTGCTACCCGCCTGTAATGATAACGACTATTAACTAAATTCAGCGTTGGCGTTTACAGAATTCCTCTTTTTGTAGCCGCAATTAATTTCTTGTTAATTCGTGCTATTTTTCAGCCGTTGTGACGGCGTATTTGTACATTTGACTGGGTTTTGTACATCTTTTACCCGGATGTCGTTGAAGCGGGTTGCGACAGATAAAAAGTCAAGGTCATGCCGATAACGACGCTGGAAATTCGGTTATTACCCTTTATACTGCCCTATCCCATTACCGCGCGGCCATTACGGGTTAAACACATCAATGAGTCAGACAGAAACTACCGCCCCGAGCAAATTCTCCCTTCTACCGGGCAGCATCACCCGTTTCTTTCTTCTGTTGATCGTTGTGCTGTTAGTCACAATGGGGGTGATGGTCCAGAGCGCCGTGAACACCTGGCTTAAAGATAAAAGCTATCAAATTGTCGATATCACCCACGCGGTGCATAAGCGCATTGATACGTGGCGCTATGCGACCTGGCAAATCTACGACAATATCGCCGCCGCGCCTGCCACCTCGTCAGGCGAAGGATTGCAGGAAACGCGCCTTAAGCAGGATGTTTATTACCTTGAAAAACCGCAGCGCAAAACTGAAGCCCTGATTTTCGGTTCGCACGACAGCGCAACGCTGGAGATGACGCAGCGGATCTCCTCCTATCTGGACACCCTGTGGGGCGCCGAGACCGTACCGTGGTCCATGTATTACCTGAACGGCCAGGACAACAGCATGATCCTGGTCTCTACCCTGCCGCTTAAGGATCTCTCGTCCGGCTTTAAAGAGACCACCGTTGGCAGTATTGTGGATTCCCGTCGGGCAGAAATGTTGCAACAGGCCAACGCGCTGGACGAACGCGAAAGTTTTTCTTCGCTACGCCGCCTGGCCTGGCAGAACGGCCATTACTTTACGCTGCGCACCACCTTTAACCAGCCGGGCCATCTGGCGACCGTGGTTGCCTTCGATCTGCCTATTAACGATCTCATCCCGCCGGATATGCCGCTGGACAGTTTCCGTCTGGAGCCAGACAACAGCACCCAGAATATGCGCACGCCGTCGGACAAAGAAGGCGCGGACAGCGTCGCGATCTCCTTCAATGGCTCAAAAATTGAGATTGCCTCATCGCTCAATTCAACCGGTATGCGGCTGGTGTGGCAGGTGCCTTTTGGCACCCTGATGCTTGATACCCTGCAAAACATTCTCCTGCCGCTGCTGCTGAATATCGGCCTGCTGGCGCTGGCGCTGTTTGGCTACAGCACCTTCCGTTTCCAGTCGGGCCGCCAGAGCGACTCGACATCGGTATCCTCAGGAACCAGCAACGAACTGCGCGTCCTGCGTGCCTTAAACGAAGAGATTATTTCCGTGCTGCCGCTGGGGGTGCTCGTTCACGATCAGGAAGCAAACCGCACGGTCATGAGCAATAAAATTGCCGACCACCTTCTGCCGCACCTTAACCTGCAAAATATTACGGCCATGGCGGACCAGCATCAGGGCGTTATCCAGGCCACCATTAATAATGAACTGTATGAGATCCGTCAGTTCCGCAGTCAGGTCGCCTCGCGCACGCAAATCTTCATCATTCGCGATCAGGACCGCGAAGTGCTGGTAAATAAAAAGCTCAAGCAGGCGCAAAGGCTGTACGAGAAGAACCAGCACGGCCGCGCCGCGTTTATGCAAAATATCGGCGATGCCTTTAAACAACCGCTGAAGTCACTCGCCACGCAGATTGCTGATTTAAGCACGCCGGAAAGCCGACAGCTGAGCAGCCAGGCCGACTCGCTGGTTCGTCTGGTAGACGAAATCCAGCTGGCGAATATGCTGGAGAACGACATCTGGAAGGGCACCCCGACGCTCTTCTCTATCCAGGATCTGATTGATGAGGTGGTACCGGAAGTGCTGCCGGTGATCAAGCGCAAGGGACTCCAGCTGTTGATCAACAACCATTTGCCGGCCAACGACGAGCGTCACGGCGATCGTGACGCCCTGCGCCGCATTCTGATGATGCTGATCCAGTATGCCGTCACCACAACGCAGATCGGCAAGATTACCCTTGAAGTCAGCACCGATGAATCCACCGACGATCGCCTGACGTTCCGCATTCTGGATACGGGCGAAGGCGTGACCGTCAGCGAAATCGATAACCTGCACTTCCCGTTCCTGAACGATACCCAGCGTGATCACTACGGTAAGGCGAATGCCCTCACCTTCTGGCTCTGCGATCAGCTGGCGCGCAAGCTGGGCGGTCATCTGAACATCAAGGCCCGTGAATCCCTCGGTACCCGCTACTCCTTACACGTCAAAATGGCGGCGAATCCACAGGAAGAGGATGAAGAGCGTCTGCTGGATGATGTGGTCGTGATGGTGGATGTGACCTCCAGCGAGATCCGTAATATCGTCGTTCGTCAGTTAGAAAACTGGGGCGCGTCCTGCATCACCCCGGACGAAAGGCTCGCGAGTCAAGAATTTGATCTATTTTTAACTGATAATCCGTCTAATCTTACTGCCTCAGGCTTGCTTTTAAGCGATGATGAGCCAGGCGTGCGGAAAATTGGCCCTGGGCAGCTGCGCGTCAACTTTAATATGAGCAATGCAATGCAGGAAGCTGTATTACAACTGATTGAAGAGAATCTGGCGCAGGAAGAGATCCTGGAGTCACCGTTAGGCGGCGATGAAAATGCAGAACTCCATGCCAGCGGATATTATTCGCTCTTCGTTGATACAGTACCAGATGATGTTAAGCGGTTGTATACTGAGTCCGCTGCGCAGGATTTTGCAGCGCTGGCACAGACAGCACACCGGCTTAAAGGGGTGTTTGCCATGCTTAATCTGGTTCCCGGCAAGCAGTTATGTGAAACGCTGGAACATCTAATTCGTGAGAAAGATGCCTCTGGCATTGAAAAATACATCAGCGACATTGACGCTTACGTCAAGAGCTTGCTGTAGCAAGGTAGCCTTATACATGAACAATATGAACGTAATTATTGCCGATGACCATCCGATTGTACTGTTCGGTATTCGCAAATCACTTGAGCAAATCGAGTGGGTGAATGTAGTCGGTGAATTTGAAGATTCCACAGCTCTCATTAACAACCTGCCTAAACTTGATGCGCACGTGCTCATTACCGATCTCTCCATGCCTGGAGATAAATACGGTGACGGCATTACGCTCATCAAATACATTAAGCGCCACTTCCCGGACATTTCGATCATTGTTCTGACCATGAACAATAACCCGGCGATCCTGAGCGCCGTTCTGGATCTCGATATTGAAGGGATTGTACTGAAACAAGGCGCACCTACCGATCTGCCAAAAGCGCTGGCGGCGCTACAGAAAGGGAAGAAATTCACCCCTGAAAGCGTCTCACGCCTGCTCGAAAAAATCAGCGCGGGTGGCTATGGCGACAAGCGTCTTTCGCCAAAAGAGAGTGAGGTTCTGCGTCTGTTTGCTGAAGGTTTCCTGGTCACTGAAATTGCCAAGAAGCTGAACCGCAGTATTAAAACCATCAGTAGCCAGAAAAAATCCGCGATGATGAAGCTGGGTGTGGATAACGATATCGCCCTTCTGAACTATCTCTCTTCCGTGACGCTGAGCGCAACGGACAAAGATTGATCTTCGCTGTTTACGCCGGGTGGCGCTCGCGCTTACCCGGCCTACAGCCGCCGGAGAAATAAAAAAGGCCCTTTCGGGCCTTTTTTATTATCTCGCTTTTCGTACCCGCTCCGCATACACGGATAGGGTCTGCTTCAGGACATCCAGCGTGACCGGCTTCGACAGACAGCTGTCCATCCCGGACTCCAGACAGCGCTGTTTCTCCTCTGCCAGGGCGTTGGCTGTCACCCCGACCACCGGCAGCGTCAGCCCCAGTTGTCGGATACGCTGTGTCAGACGGTAGCCGTCCATGTTAGGCATGTTCACATCGCTGAGCACAATATCAATATGGTTCTTACTTAAAACGTTCAGGGCATCCACGCCATCATTGGCCGTTTTACACTGATAGCCCAGAGAGCCAAGCTGGTCTGCGAGCAGACGACGGTTAATCGGATGATCGTCGACAACCAGAATCATCATATCGTCGTTCACCGACGCCAGCTCATCAGGGGAGGCCAGCGCGGTCGCGCCATCGCTGTCCTCAAGCTGTACGCTGTAAATGCGTGCCAGCAGGCCCAACAGCTCGTGCGGTGTCGCCACGCTGTGCACCCACAGCCCAGGCGAACGCTCAATCGGAATACCGATATGGCGGCGGCAGAACATCACCACCCCGCGTCCCGCCCACGCCTGGTCTGGCTCAACGTCGGTGATCAGCATGTCATCCGCGTCCGGCGTCTGGCCTTCATAGCGTGAGACCCGCACGCCGCTGCTGGTCAGCATCGAGGTCAGGAAATCGTGTAAGGAGGCGTTGTGCACCGCCAGCCAGCAGTGCTTATCGCTCAGCCCGTCGACCGTGGCTTTCGCCGGATAGTGTGCCGAATAGAGCGGAATACGGATGGTGAACTGGCTGCCCATACCCGGCTCGGTATCGACGGAGATATCCCCGTCCATCATGCTGATCAGCTTCTCACAGATCGCCAGGCCCAGCCCGGTCCCCTGGAAGTTGCGCTGTACGCCCGTTCCCACCTGGAAGAACGGATCGAACAGGCGAACAACCTCTTTCGCCGGGATGCCGACCCCCGTGTCGCGCACGCGAATGGTCAGGTACTCCCCTGCCCGACAGACATGCAGCACAATACAGCCGATATCGGTGAATTTGATGGCGTTGCTCAGCAGGTTCGAAATGACCTGTTGCAGACGCATCGGATCGCCATGCAGCGTCAGCGGCACATCCGGCTCAATAAAGCAGTACAGCCCCAGCTGCTTGCGCACCACCAACGGCAGATAGTTGGCGCTGATATGGTTCATCACCTCGCGCGGGGAGAACTCACGCGGTTCTATTTTCAGCTGCTCAGACTCAATTTTAGAGAAGTCGAGAATATCGCTGATGATTTTCAGCAGCAGGCTGGAGGAGTTGTTCATGGCCGTCACCAGCCGGTCGACCCCTTTCGGCAGCTCCTTGGTCTGAAGCAGATCGAGGTTACCGATAATGCCGTACAGCGGCGTACGCAGCTCATGGCTAACGGTCGCGAGGAACATCGACTTGGACTGACTGGCCTGCTCCGCCGCCTGCGCCATATCCTGCAATGACTCTTCCATCTTCACGCGCGCAGAAACATCCACCAGCACGCAAATCGCCACGTTTTCATTGCGGTAGCGCGAATGGACGAAGCTGATTTGCAGATTGGTGTGGGTACTGGTCAGCACGTCCACAAAGTTAACCTGCTGACCGCAGATGATCTGCGTTAACCGCTGGCGGTCTTCATGCGTGAGCATGTTCAGGTAGTTATGGGCAAGCTCGTTACTGAGGATATTCGTCCCGTCCTGAGTACGCAGGATACAGATCCCCACTGGCGCCGAGGCGACAATCTTACGGTTAAACTGCTCGTGCTCCTCCAGACGCTGCGCATCCGCTTCCGCCGGAATAAAGATCCGCCGCTCATACATTCTCGCCAGCATAAACAGCGCCACGCCTACCGCGATGTTCAGCAAAATGGCGTTAAGGATCAGGATGCGAATGCGCTCCAGCACCTTGTCCACCGGCAGCGAGTAGACGATGCTCAGCGACGACGGCGGCAAACTTTTCTTCAGCACCAGCTCGCGGAAACCGGAGGTATAGCCAAACCATGACCGCTCCTGCATCCAGCTGGGCTCCACCTTCAGGCGGTTTTCAGGCCCGGCAAGGGAGATGAGCGGGTGGCCGTTTTCATCCAGAATGGTCACCCCCATCGGCAGGCTGCCCGGCGTGAAGAAGTTTTCCATGCGGATGGTTTGTTCAATACCCAGCAGCGCTTGCAGGCGGTTGCCGAGATAAACCGGAGTCAGGGCATAGAAATAGCCGACGCCCATGCGCGGCCCCTGGCTTATCCAGAAGATGTTGTTTCCACGCTCTTCCTGAGGCGCATTACGGTATTTCACGATGCGCTCATGCAGGCTTTTCAGCGCGTCTTCGCGTTCGACGGGCATATCCCGCAGGCCGAAATCCGCCATGCAGAGGTTTTCGTTGCCAATCAGGTAGACGCGGTTCAGATCGTAGGCGGCGGAAAAGTTATCGCGCCAGTAGCGCATAAACCATGAAAGCGACTCCAGCGAGCCACGCCAGGCTTTGCCCATGGCTGAACAATCGGAGTCCGGGAAGAGCGGTTCGAAATCAGGTACTTCGGTTTTTTCATCTCGTCCACGAAGGGCCAGAATGCCGTTCTCCGCCGTCAGTCGATTTTCGGCAATGTACTTAAGCTCTTTCATCACGTCAGACGTGCGCTGGATATAGCGCTGAGCCTGATCCGAGCTTAAGTTAAACTCCTGACGGATCTCCGCTTCTTTCTGGTGCAGCGCGTTAACGATGTAAAACACCGAGAGCAGCGCCACCAGCAACCAGAGCAGCAGCGCAAGCGCCCGAAACAGATAGCGAGAGACTTTTAGCGTGGTACGAAAGGAAACGAGGTATTTCAAAGGGGCGAGGCTCCGCCATCGGGGAAAAAAGAATGTGGTTAAGGTAGCGGTAAACGCGGCTTGTCGCAACGTTCACTTGTCTGCTTACGCAAAACAAAAGGGCCGGAAACCGGCCCTTTATGCGTCAGGAGACGTTACTCGTCAGCGTCGTCTGCTGCGTCATCATCGGTGTCCGCTTCCGGGGCGATTTCGTCATCCCCTTCCGCGACGCTGCCGTCGATAGAGTCAAGCTCTTCGTCATCCACCGGCTCAGCAACGCGTTGCAGACCGACAACGTTTTCATCTTCCGCCGTACGGATGAGGATAACGCCCTGGGTGTTACGACCCACCACGCTGATCTCAGACACGCGCGTACGCACCAGCGTACCGGCATCGGTGATCATCATGATCTGGTCCGCGTCGTCCACCTGCACCGCGCCCACAACGGAACCGTTGCGCTCGGTGACCTTGATGGAGATAACGCCCTGCGTGCCGCGTGATTTGGTCGGGTATTCGCTTTCCGCCGTACGCTTACCGTAGCCGTTCTGGGTGACGGTCAGGATTGCGCCTTCGCCACGAGGAACGATCAGGGAAACAACGGTGTCTTCACCCGCCAGCTTGATACCACGCACGCCGGTCGCCGTACGGCCCATGGCGCGAACGGCGTTCTCTTTAAAGCGCACCACTTTACCGGCCGCAGAGAAGAGCATCACTTCATCAGAACCGGACGTCAGATCCACGCCGATCAGTTCGTCGCCTTCGTTCAGGTTCACCGCGATAATCCCGGCGGAACGTGGACGGCTGAACTCGGTCAGTGCGGTTTTCTTCACGGTACCGCTCGCGGTCGCCATAAAGACGTTCACGCCCTCTTCGTACTCGCGTACCGGCAGGATGGCGGTGATACGTTCGTTCGCTTCCAGCGGCAGCAGGTTGACGATTGGACGTCCCCGCGCGCCACGGCTCGCTTCCGGCAGCTGATAGACCTTCATCCAGTACAGACGGCCCCGGCTGGAGAAGCAGAGGATCGTGTCGTGGGTGTTAGCCACCAGCAGACGGTCAATGAAGTCTTCTTCTTTAATACGTGCCGCAGATTTGCCTTTACCGCCACGACGCTGTGCTTCGTAGTCGGTCAACGGCTGATACTTCACGTAGCCCTGGTGAGACAGGGTCACTACCACGTCTTCGCGGTTGATCAGATCTTCAATGTTGATATCAGAGCTGTTGGCCGTGATTTCGGTACGACGCTCGTCGCCGAACTGATCGCGAACCAGCTCCAGCTCTTCGCGGATCACTTCCATCAGGCGCTCTGCGCTGCCCAGGATATGCAGCAGCTCGGCAATCTGTTCCAGCAGCTCTTTGTACTCGTCGAGCAGTTTTTCATGCTCAAGGCCGGTCAGTTTCTGCAAACGCAGATCCAGAATCGCCTGGGCCTGCTGTTCAGTCAGGTAGTACTGACCGTCACGCACGCCGAATTCCGGTTCCAGCCACTCAGGACGCGCGGCGTCGTCGCCGGCACGTTCCAGCATCGCCGCCACGTTGCCCAGATCCCATGGACGCGCAACCAGCGAGGCTTTCGCTTCTGCCGGGGTTGGCGCACGGCGGATCAGCTCGATGATCGGGTCGATGTTCGCCAGCGCAACGGCCAGTGCTTCAAGAATATGAGCACGATCGCGCGCTTTGCGCAGTTCAAAGATGGTACGGCGAGTCACCACTTCACGGCGGTGACGCACGAACGCGCTCAGGATCTCTTTCAGGTTCATGATCTTCGGCTGACCGTGGTGCAGCGCAACCATGTTGATACCGAAGGAGACCTGAAGCTGAGTCTGGGAGTACAGGTTGTTCAGCACTACCTCACCTACCGCGTCGCGCTTGATTTCAATCACGATGCGCATACCGTCTTTGTCAGACTCGTCACGCAGCGCGCTGATGCCTTCAACGCGTTTTTCTTTTACCAGCTCGGCGATTTTTTCAATCAGACGCGCTTTGTTCACCTGATACGGGATCTCGTGAACAATGATGGTTTCACGGCCGGTTTTGGCGTCCGCTTCCACTTCGGCGCGGGCACGGATGTAAATCTTGCCGCGACCGGTGCGGTACGCTTCTTCAATACCGCGACGACCGTTGATGATCGCCGCCGTCGGGAAGTCCGGGCCCGGGATGTGTTCCATCAGCCCTTCAATGCTGATGTCTTCATCGTCGATGTAGGCCAGGCAGCCGTTGATCACTTCCGTGATGTTATGCGGCGGAATGTTGGTTGCCATACCGACGGCGATACCGGACGAACCGTTCACCAGCAGGTTTGGGATCTTCGTTGGCATAACGTCAGGAATTTTTTCCGTGCCGTCGTAGTTATCAACGAAATCAACCGTCTCTTTTTCCAGGTCGGCCATCAGCTCATGGGCAATCTTCGCCAGACGGATTTCCGTATAACGCATTGCCGCGGCGGAGTCGCCGTCGATAGAACCAAAGTTACCCTGACCATCTACCAGCATGTAACGCAGCGAGAACGGCTGCGCCATACGGACAATGGTGTCGTACACCGCGGAATCACCATGGGGATGGTATTTACCGATTACGTCACCAACGACACGGGCAGATTTTTTGTAGGCTTTATTCCAGTCATTGCCCAATACGTTCATGGCGTATAGTACGCGACGGTGTACCGGCTTCAGGCCATCGCGGACGTCCGGCAGCGCACGGCCAACAATGACCGACATCGCATAGTCCAGATAGGAGCTTTTCAGCTCTTCCTCGATGTTAACCGGTGTAATTTCTCTCGCAAGGTCGCTCATCTAACCGCTATCCCTCTACTGTATCCCGGATTCAAAGGTCGCAAATTATAACACAGCCGCGGTGATACAGGTAAACCTATACGCTTTATTCACAGGGATTGCCTGATATACTCATTTGTCTTGCTAAATAAGGAGTAAAAGCGCCCATGAATGCCGAAAAATCCCCGGTGGCTCACAACGTTGACCACGAAGAGATTGCCAAATTTGAAGCGGTGGCGTCCCGCTGGTGGGATCTCGAAGGTGAGTTCAAACCTCTGCATCGTATTAACCCGCTGCGTCTGGGCTATATCGCGGAGCGTTCCGGCGGTCTGTTCGGTAAAAAAGTGCTCGACGTCGGCTGCGGCGGCGGCATCCTGGCGGAAAGCATGGCGCGCGAAGGGGCCACCGTCACCGGCCTGGACATGGGCTTCGAACCCCTACAGGTTGCCCGTCTTCACGCGCTCGAGTCGGGCGTACAGGTAGAATACGTTCAGGAAACCGTGGAAGAGCACGCGGCAAACCATGCGCACCAGTACGACATGGTGACCTGCATGGAGATGCTGGAGCACGTTCCCGATCCGCAGTCGGTGGTCAACGCCTGTGCAAAACTGGTGAAGCCGGGCGGCCAGGTCTTCTTCTCGACCATCAACCGCAACGGCAAAGCCTGGCTGATGGCCGTGGTGGGCGCGGAATATGTGTTGCGCATGGTGCCGAAAGGGACGCACGACGTGAAGAAGTTTATCAAGCCTGCCGAACTGCTGGGCTGGGTTGACCAGACATGGCTTAAAGAGCAGCACATCACCGGCCTGCACTACAACCCGCTAACGGATAAATTCAAACTTGCCCCGGGCGTGGATGTTAACTATATGTTGCATACAACCGCCAAAAACGACTAACGTCATCCGTTATTCTTATAATGATTGCGCGACATCATGTTGCGCAATTCTGACCTCCCGTTGAAGAAATCAGCACTCGATCAAATTTTGAATTTTTTTTCTGGAATATTGACATCTCTTCCAGGCCTTATGGCACGAGGACTTAGCCTTTTTTACCCTTTCACAACCTCAATTTAACGTCAAAATCAACCCTTGTACTGAAAAGAATCCTTACTAGAATACTCACCATATAGCGTTATTCTTATCGCAAAACCCCTATATGTAGTATTTATCCACAGAGTTAGTCACAAGACGGATCTGTGGATAAGCGGGGGATATTTTTTATTTCACGGACAGGTAAAAACCCACATGAATCAGAGTCTGCTGGTGACAAAGCGCGACGGTACCACCGAGCGTATCAATCTGGACAAAATCCATCGAGTTCTCGACTGGGCAGCAGAAGGACTGAACAACGTATCTATCTCCCAGGTTGAACTGCGTTCTCACATTCAGTTCTACGACGGCATTAAAACGTCTGATATCCACGAAACCATTATCAAAGCAGCGGCGGATCTGATCTCCCGCGACGCACCGGATTATCAGTACCTCGCTGCACGTCTGGCGATTTTCCACCTGCGCAAGAAAGCCTACGGCCAGTTCGAGCCGCCGAAGCTTTACGATCACGTGGTGAAAATGGTCGAGCTGGGCAAATACGACACGCATCTGCTGGAAGACTATACGGAAGAAGAGTTCGAGCAGATGAACGGGTTTATCGATCACTGGCGCGACATGAACTTCTCCTACGCGGCGGTGAAGCAGCTCGAAGGCAAATACCTGGTTCAGAACCGTGTGACGGGCGAAATCTACGAGAGCGCCCAGTTCCTCTATATTCTGGTGGCCGCCTGCCTGTTCTCAAACTACCCGCGCGACACCCGTCTGGACTACGTGAAGCGTTTCTACGATGCGGTATCAACGTTCAAAATTTCTCTGCCTACGCCAATCATGTCTGGCGTGCGCACCCCTACCCGTCAGTTCAGCTCCTGCGTTCTGATCGAGTGTGGTGACAGCCTGGATTCCATCAACGCCACTTCCAGCGCCATCGTAAAATACGTTTCCCAGCGTGCCGGTATCGGCATTAACGCTGGCCGTATCCGCGCGCTGGGCAGCCCGATCCGCGGTGGCGAAGCGTTCCACACCGGCTGTATTCCGTTCTACAAGCACTTCCAGACGGCGGTAAAATCCTGCTCTCAGGGCGGCGTGCGCGGCGGCGCAGCCACCCTGTTCTATCCAATGTGGCACCTGGAAGTGGAAAGTCTGCTGGTGCTGAAGAACAACCGTGGCGTTGAAGGCAACCGCGTGCGTCACATGGACTACGGCGTGCAGATCAACAAGCTGATGTACACCCGTCTGCTGAAAGGGGAAGACATCACCCTGTTCAGCCCGTCCGACGTCCCGGGCCTGTACGACGCGTTCTTCGCCGATCAGGACGAGTTCGAGCGTCTGTACACCAAATACGAAAAAGACGACAGCATTCGCAAGCAGCGCGTGAAGGCGGTAGACCTGTTCTCCCTGATGATGCAGGAACGTGCCTCTACCGGTCGTATCTACATCCAGAACGTTGACCACTGCAACACCCACAGCCCGTTCGACCCGGTCGTTGCGCCAGTGCGCCAGTCCAACCTGTGCCTGGAGATCGCCCTGCCGACCAAACCGCTGGACGATGTGAACGACGAAAACGGCGAAATCGCCCTGTGTACGCTCTCCGCGTTCAACCTGGGTGCGATTAAGAGCCTGGACGAGCTGGAAGAGCTGGCCGTGCTGGCGGTTCGCGCGCTCGACGCCCTGCTGGACTACCAGGATTACCCAATCCCGGCAGCAAAACGCGGCGCAATGGGCCGTCGTACCCTGGGTATCGGCGTGATCAACTTCGCCTACTGGCTGGCGAAAAACGGCAAGCGTTACTCCGACGGCAGCGCCAACAACCTGACCCACCAGACGTTCGAAGCGATTCAGTACTACCTGATGAAAGCCTCCAACGAGCTGGCGAAAGAGCAAGGCGCGTGCCCGTGGTTCAACGAAACCACCTACGCGAAAGGCATTCTGCCGATCGACACTTACAAAAAAGACCTGGATGCGATCGTCAGCGAGCCGCTGCACCTCGACTGGGAAGGCCTGCGCGAGTCCATTAAAACGCACGGCCTGCGTAACTCCACGCTCTCTGCCCTGATGCCGTCCGAGACCTCTTCGCAGATCTCCAACGCCACCAACGGTATTGAGCCACCGCGCGGCCACGTCAGCATCAAAGCGTCGAAAGATGGCGTGCTGCGTCAGGTAGTGCCGGACTACGAAACGCTGGGCAATAACTACGAGCTGCTGTGGGAAATGCCAAACAACGACGGCTACCTGCAACTGGTGGGTATCATGCAGAAGTTTATCGACCAGTCGATCTCTGCCAATACTAACTACGACCCGACGCGCTTCCCGTCAGGCAAGGTTCCGATGCAGCAACTGCTGAAAGACCTGCTCACCGCCTACAAATTTGGCGTGAAGACCCTGTACTATCACAACACCCGTGACGGTGCGGAAGACGCACAGGACGACCTGGCCCCGTCAATTCAGGACGACGGCTGCGAAAGCGGCGCATGTAAGATCTAATGTAAATGCCGGGTGGCGCTCCGCTTACCCGGCCTACGATTTTGTTTGCCCGATTGACAAAATCTCTCACAGGACACACTCATGGCATATACCACCTTTTCACAGACGAAAAACGACCAGCTCAAAGAGCCGATGTTCTTCGGCCAGCCGGTCAACGTGGCACGCTACGATCAGCAAAAATATGACATCTTCGAAAAGCTGATTGAAAAGCAACTCTCCTTCTTCTGGCGTCCGGAAGAAGTGGACGTTTCCCGCGACCGTATCGATTTCCAGGCGCTGCCGGAACACGAAAAGCACATCTTCCTCAGCAACCTAAAATATCAGACGTTGCTGGACTCCATTCAGGGTCGCAGCCCGAACGTGGCGCTGCTGCCGCTGATCTCGATTCCTGAGCTGGAAACCTGGGTAGAAACCTGGGCGTTCTCTGAAACGATCCACTCCCGCTCTTATACCCACATCATCCGCAACATCGTGAACGATCCGGCGGTGGTGTTTGACGATATCGTTACCAACGAGCAGATCCAGAAGCGCGCCGAAGGCATTGCGCACTACTACGACGAGCTGATCGAGATGACCAGCTACTGGCATCTGCTGGGCGAAGGTACGCACACCGTAAACGGCAAAACCGTCACCGTGAACCTGCGCGCGCTGAAAAAACAGCTCTATCTGTGCCTGATGAGCGTCAACGCCCTGGAAGCAATCCGCTTCTACGTGAGCTTCGCCTGCTCCTTTGCCTTTGCCGAGCGCAAACTGATGGAAGGCAACGCCAAAATCATCCGTCTGATCGCTCGTGACGAAGCCCTGCACCTGACCGGCACCCAGCACATGCTGAACCTGCTGCGCAGCGGTACGGACGATCCGGAAATGGCGGAAATCGCCGAAGAGTGCAAGCAGGAGTGCTACGACCTGTTCGTGCTGGCGGCTCAGCAGGAGAAAGAGTGGGCAGACTACCTGTTCCGCGACGGCTCCATGATTGGCCTGAACAAAGATATTCTCTGCCAGTACGTTGAGTACATCACCAACATCCGCATGCAGGCGGTTGGTCTGGACCTGCCGTTCCAGACGCGCTCTAACCCGATTCCGTGGATCAACACCTGGCTGGTGTCCGATAACGTGCAGGTGGCGCCGCAGGAAGTGGAAGTGAGTTCGTATCTGGTCGGTCAGATTGACTCTGAAGTCAACACCGACGACCTGAGCGACTTCCAGCTCTGATGACGCGCGTAACGCTGAGCCTTTCTGGCACCGAAGTGCTGTGCCAGGAAGAGCACCCTTCCCTGCTGGTGGCGCTTGAAGCGCATCAGGTGGAGGTAGAGTACCAGTGTCGTGAAGGCTATTGCGGCTCCTGCCGCTGCCGTCTGGTCGCAGGCCAGGTGGACTGGCTGACCGAACCGCTGGCCTTTATCAGTGAAGGGGAAATTTTGCCCTGCTGCTGCCGGGCAAGAGGCGATATAGAGATCGAGATGTAAAAAAGGGCCTTACGGCCCTTTTTCTATTTTAAGAACGTCACCGCTTTATCCGGGAAATCCGTAAACAGCCCGTCCACGTCCGCCTGCTTATACAACACCTCGTAAAGCTGATTCACATCGGTGGCATATGGCGGCAGGTGGTCTGCACGCACCGTGTACGGATGCACCTGCATGTTGCTCGCGTGCGCCTCTTTCACCATCGCCGTCAGCTTCACGTCACCCGGCGTTGAGCCTTCCGCCACCAGCATGTGATAATCCGGCCCAATGCCGTCGGCGTACTGCGCAATCTGCTTCATCGCGCCCGGCTTGAACATCCAGTCGTAGCTGTAGTTCACCCACTTCCCGTCCGGCTGTTTCTCCTGGGTTTCGTTCCAGTCGGTGTAGGCAATCAGCTGCACCAGATGGAGATCCATCCCCATCTTCGGCTCCAGCTCGGTTTTGATGCGCTTCAGCTCCGCCGCATCGAAACATTGCAGGAAAACCTTGTCCTGCTTGCTGGTGTAGCCATACTTTTTCAGCACCTCCAGCGTCTTAGCGGCGATGTCTTTTCCTTCCTGATGGTGGAACCAGGGCGCTTTGATTTCCGGATAGATACCGATATTTTTGCCAGTCGAGTGGTTCAGCCCCTGAACAAACTCGATCTCCTCTTCGAAGGTGTGAATTCGGAAGTCAGATTTGCCCATCGGGAAACGTCCCGAATAGACCTGCACCTTCTTGCCGTTTTCAATCTCGAAGCCCTCGGTAAACATCAGCGAGCGGATCTCCTCCAGCGTAAAGTCGATGGCGTAATAACGACCGTCTTTACGGGCGCGATCCGGGAAGCGTTCCGCCACGTCCGTGACGCGGTCAAGATAGTGGTCATGCAGAACGACCAGCCGGTCATCCTTCGTCATCACCAGATCCTGCTCCAGATAATCCGCGCCCTGCGCATAGGCCATCGCCTTCGCTGGCAGCGTATGCTCAGGCAGATAGCCGCTGGCGCCGCGATGGGCAATCACGATTTTATCCGCCGCCAGCGCGGAGCCGGTCATCACACCGGCCAGCAGCAGGCAAGCTGCACGTTGAGTGAATTTCATGACAAGGCTCCTTATTGACGACGCGCCAGCACTTCAGCGTGGTGACGTTTTTCACCGATCATCACGACGATCAACAGCAGAACCGCCAGCACGCTGCCGCCAATCATCACCATAAAGCCGCCGTCCCAGCCGAAGAAGTCGACGGTGTAACCGACGATGGCACTTGCCGCCACTGAACCGCCGAGGTAGCCAAACAGACCGGTAAAGCCAGCCGCCGTGCCTGCCGCTTTCTTCGGCGCCAGCTCCAGCGCGTGCAGGCCAATCAGCATCACCGGACCGTAAATCAGGAAGCCGATAACGATCATACAGGCCATGTCTACTCCTGGATTACCCGGCGGGTTAAGCCAGTAAACGACCGTCGCGATGGTCACCAGGGTCATAAAGAACACGCCCGTCGCGCCACGGTTACCTTTGAACACTTTATCCGACATCCAGCCGCAGATCAGCGTGCCGGGAATGCCCGCGTATTCATACAGGAAGTAGGCCCAGGAGGACTTATCCAGCGCGAAGTGCTTCACCTCTTTCAGGTAGGTCGGCGACCAGTCGAGGATGCCGTAGCGCAGCAGGTAAACGAAGACGTTCGCCACCGCGATGTACCACAGCAGCTTGTTTGGCAGCACGTACTTCATGAAGATCTGCTTTGCCGTCAGCTCTTCCTCGTGCTTCTCGCTGTAATCATCCGGGTAGTCGTTTTTGTACTCTTCGATTGGCGGCAGGCCGCAGGACTGCGGCGTGTCGCGCATCAGCGCAAAGGCGATAATCGCCACCAGGATCGCCCCAAAGGCCGGCATATAGAGCGCGGCATGCCAGTCGTTGAACCAGGCCATCCCCAACAGGAACAGCAGCGGCGGAAGCCCGCCGCCGACGTTATGCGCGCAGTTCCAGACCGACACAATGCCGCCACGCTCCTTCTGTGACCACCAGTGAACCATGGTGCGTCCGCACGGCGGCCACCCCATCCCCTGGAACCAGCCGCAGAGGAACAGCAGCACGAACATGATGGCAATGCTGGAAGTCGCCCATGGCACGAAACCCATAAACAGCATAACCGCCGCCGCGAGGATCAGACCGGCAGGCAGGAATACGCGCGGATTCGAACGATCCGACACTGATCCCATAATGAATTTCGAAAAACCGTACGCGATGGAGATCCCCGACAGCGCGAACCCCAGATCGCCGCGAGAGAAGCCCTGCTCCACCAGATACGGCATGGCGAGCGCAAAGTTTTTACGTACCAGATAGTACGCCGCATACCCGAAGAAGATCCCGAGGAAGATTTGCCAACGCAGACGGCGGTAGAGAGGATCGATCTCTGCCTCTGGCAGTCGCGCCCGGTGTGGCGCAGGTTTAAAGATACTGAGCATAACAGCCTCCGTGGCCTTTCAAATAATGACCGGGCATCTCGCGCCCGGCTACAGAGGCGGCGATGTTAAGAAATCACGGTGAATGTTACTGTGAATCAACGCACAGATTGTTACAGAAATATGACAGGATGCGCAAAAAAGCGCATGAAATCACGTTTCATTTTCGAATTTCGCGCGTTTATGTTCGAAATCAAACAAACCACACGATCGCTGTGGCTAAATGCTAAAAAACGAACATAGAGGAAAGGCAATGACAATTCACGATCCACGCTCTAGCGATGTGATTATCATTGGCGGTGGCGCGACGGGTGCCGGCATCGCACGCGACTGCGCCCTGCGGGGGCTGAGCGTCACGCTTCTGGAACGCCACGATATCGCCACTGGCGCGACGGGGCGTAACCACGGCCTGCTGCACAGCGGCGCCCGCTATGCGGTCACTGACGCTGAATCCGCGCGCGAATGTATCGCTGAAAACCAGATCCTCAGGCGCATCGCCCGCCACTGCGTTGAACCCACCAACGGCCTTTTTATCACCCTTCCCGAAGACGACCTCGACTTTCAGCAAACCTTTATCACCGCCTGCACGGCGGCAGGCATTCAGGCTGAGGCGATCGATCCGGCGCAGGCGCGCCGTATTGAACCCTCGGTGAACCCGGCGTTACTTGGCGCGGTGAAGGTGCCTGACGGAACCGTTGATCCCTTCCGCCTGACCGCCGCCAATATGCTCGACGCGCGGGAACACGGGGCGCATATCCTGACCGGGCACCACGTTACCGGGCTTATTCGTGAAGGCAATACCGTGCGCGGCGTGCGCGTGTTTGATGCGCAGTACAACGAACACCGCGAGCTGTATGCCGCCGTGGTGATTAACGCGGCGGGGATCTGGGGCCAGCGCATCGCGGAATATGCCGATTTATCCATCCGCATGTTCCCGGCCAAAGGTTCGCTGCTGATCCTCGATCACCGCATCAATAACCACGTCATCAACCGCTGCCGCAAACCGTCCGATGCCGACATTCTGGTGCCGGGCGACACCATTTCGCTCATCGGTACGACGTCAACGCACGTCGACTACAGCGACATTGACGTCAACCGGGTTACCGCCGAAGAGGTGGATATTCTGCTGCGCGAAGGGGAAAAGCTGGCCCCGGTGATGGCGCAGACCCGTATCCTGCGTGCCTACGCGGGCGTGCGTCCCCTCGTCGCCAGCGATAACGATCCGAGCGGGCGTAACGTCAGCCGCGGCATCGTGCTGCTCGATCACGCCGAACGTGACGGCATGGACGGGTTTATCACCATTACCGGCGGCAAGCTGATGACCTACCGGCTGATGGCGCAGTGGGCCACGGATGCCGTCTGCCGTAAGCTCGGCAATACCACGCCGTGCGTGACGGCGGAGCGGGCCCTGCCCGGCTCGCAGCACTCGACAGAAAAAACGCTGCACAAAATCATCTCGCTCCCCGCACCGCTTCGCGGCTCGGCGATTTACCGCCACGGCGACCGCACTCCGACCTGGCTTGGCGAAGGGCGACTCAGCCGAAGCCTGGTGTGCGAATGCGAAGCCGTGACCGCAGGCGAGGTGCAATATGCCGTGGAAAACCTGACGGTGAACAGCCTGCTTGATTTACGCCGCCGCACGCGCGTCGGGATGGGCACCTGTCAGGGGGAGCTGTGCGCCTGCCGTGCCGCCGGGCTGCTGCAACGTTTTCACGCCACCACGTCAACCCAGTCGCTTGCCCAGCTCAGCGATTTTTTAAACGAGCGCTGGAAAGGCATTCAGCCCGTCGCCTGGGGCGATGCCCTGCGCGAAAGCGAGTTTACCCGCTGGGTCTATCAGGGGCTTTGCGGTCTGGAGAAGGAGCACACCCATGAAATTTGATACCGTGATTGTCGGCGGTGGGCTGGCGAGCCTGCTGTGCGGCATTAAGCTGACGCAGCGCGGTCTGCGCTGCGCCATTGTGACTCGTGGTCAGAGCGCCCTCCACTTCTCCTCCGGATCGCTGGATTTACTGGGCGCGCTGACGTTCGAAGATCTGCCGCCTGAACATCCCTACCGGCTGACGGGCGCAGAGAATATGGCCCGCTTTGCCTGTGAAACTGAATATCTGCTAATCACCTGCGGCGCACACATGCA
Organism: Enterobacter genomosp. S; assembly: GCF_001631805.1. Classification (NCBI taxonomy): domain Bacteria; kingdom Pseudomonadati; phylum Pseudomonadota; class Gammaproteobacteria; order Enterobacterales; family Enterobacteriaceae; genus Enterobacter; species Enterobacter genomosp. S. The sequence goes on from NZ_LVVA01000012.1 coordinate 388,167, forward strand.
GGGTGACGCGGAGCAAAACCATCAGCGCGTCACGCCGCTCGGCACCCTGCGCGCCGCCTGGCTTAGCCCGGAAGAGGTGCCTGTCGCCCCCATCACTGCGGAACGCGTGCTGGTGGTGGGGATCAGCGGATTCCTCGACTTTCAGCCGCATCTGGCCGCCGCATCTCTCAGGCAACAGGGTGTTCAGACAGATACCGCGGAGATTGACCTCCCTGAACTCGACGTGCTGCGCGAAAACCCCAGCGAGTTTCGGGCGGTGAACATTGCCCGCCTGCTGGATAATGAACGTTACTGGCCGCAGCTGTACGCGGCGCTTCGACCGCTCGGCGAGACCTGCGACGCCCTGTTTATGCCCGCCTGCTTTGGCTTAACGGATAACCGGCTCTGGCGCTGGCTCTCGGTGCGTCTGCCCTGTTCGCTCGGTTTACTGCCGACGCTTCCCCCTTCCGTGCCCGGCATCCGTCTGCATACCCAGCTTCAGCGTCAGTTTGTCGCCCAGGGTGGCGTCTGGATGGCAGGCGACGAGGTGAAAAAAATCACCCTGGCAGAAGGCGCGGCAAGCGAAATCTGGACCCGCAACCACGGCGACATCCCGCTTCGCGCACGCTATACGGTGCTGGCAAGCGGCAGCTTCTTCAGTAACGGTCTGCTGAGCAGTCGGGAGGGCGTGCGTGAGGCGATCCTCGGGCTGGACGTCCGGCAAAGCGCCTCCCGCGCGGACTGGTATCAGAGCGATTTTTTCACTCCGCAGCCCTGGCAGCAGTTCGGGGTGATTGTCGACGCCCAGCTGCGCCCACGGCTGAACGGGCAACCGAATGAAAACCTTTATGCCATCGGCTCGGTTCTGGGCGGGTACGATCCCGTGGCGCAGGGCTGCGGCGGCGGCGTCTGCGCCGTCACCGCGCTGCACGTTGCGGAGCAGATTATTCAGCGCAGGGAGGCAGCACAATGAACGACACCCGGTTTGAAAACTGTATCAAATGCACGGTCTGTACCACGGTTTGCCCGGTCAGCGGCGTCGATCCGCGCTATCCCGGCCCGAAGCAGGCCGGTCCCGACGGAGAACGTCTGCGCCTGAAGGACGGAGCGCTTTACGACGAGGCGCTGAAATACTGTATCAACTGCAAGCGCTGCGAAGTTGCCTGCCCGTCGGACGTGAAAATTGGCGATATCATCCAGCGCGCCCGCGCGCGCTACAGCACGCAGAAACCGACGCTGCGTGACGCGATACTGAGCCATACCGATCTGATGGGCAGCATCTCGACCCCTTTCGCGCCGGTCGTCAATGCCGCCACCGCCCTGAAGCCGGTGCGCAAGCTGCTGGATGCAACGCTCAAAATCGACCATCACCGCAGCCTGCCGAAATATTCTCACGGCACTTTCCGCCGCTGGTATAAATCCGTGGCGGCAGAACAGGCGCGGTTCGCCGAGCAGGTCGCCTTCTTCCACGGCTGCTACGTGAACTACAACCATCCGCAGCTGGGGAAAGATCTGCTGAAAGTGCTGAACGCCATGGGAACGGGCGTTCAGCTGCTGAGCAAAGAGAAGTGCTGCGGCGTTCCGCTGATTGCCAACGGTTTTACCGACAAAGCGCGCAGGCAAGCGAAAAGCAACGTCACCGCTTTACGCGAAGCGATCGTCGACAAAGGCATACCGGTACTGGCAACTTCGTCAACCTGCACCTTCACGTTGCGCGATGAATATCCGCATCTGCTGGATGTGGATAACACCGTCCTGCGCGAGCACATTGAGCTGGCGACCCGTTTTCTCTGGCGCAAACTGGACGGCGGGCAGGCGTTACCGCTGGGCAAATTGCCGCTGAAAGTGGTCTATCACACGCCATGTCATATGGAAAAGATGGGCTGGTCGCTCTATACGCTTGAGCTACTGCGGCTGATCCCGGGGCTGGAGCTGACGGTGCTGGATTCACGCTGCTGCGGCATCGCAGGCACCTACGGCTTTAAGCGCGAAAACTACCCAACGTCACAGGCAATTGGCGCGCCGCTGTTCCGGCAAATTGAAGAGAGCGGCGCGGATATCGTCGTGACCGACTGTGAAACCTGTAAATGGCAGATTGAGATGTCCACCAGCAAACGCTGCGAACATCCCATTACCCTGCTGGCAAACGCGCTGGCGTAACCGTTGCCGGGGCCACCGCCCCGGCAGTCTCTCATTCCACGAACAGCGACTCGACGACGTTGATCCAGCCGTGCTCGCTGGCGACCTCTTTGCCGTTCAGCCAGCGGCGCAGCATATTCAGGGCCATCATCGCGCACACCTCCTGACGCACGGCCAGACTGTGGCGGGTAATACTCATCTTCACCCGCAGGGCGTGCGTTCCTTCCGGAGTTGCCAGGGCGAAGTTGAGATGCTCTTCATCCAGCCCGCCAACAAACAGCGCCAGCCCCGCGAAATGCTTCACTCTGCGCTCGGACGCCCAGCGCGCGGTCTGCGCGAGCGTCTCCTGCTGGAATGGCACCACTTCGCTGGCCAGCAGCGGCGCACCCGCCCGGGTCAACTGGAGCGCCAGCAGCCCGCCGGTAAACTGCTCGCTTAGCGTCACGCTCAGCTGACGAGACTGCAAATGCCGGGCGATCTGCGCCGGCAGCCCTTCCGTGCCTTCGAAAATCAGGCTTTCCCCGGCGACGCGCTGCACCTCGGGCCACAGCGCCAGCATGGCGGCTTTCTCCGTCGCCGGTCCGGTCAGCTTCAGTTCAATAATCGGCATGGAGGAGCGATAGCCCATCGACACGCCGGGAGGCAATTGCAGATGATCCAGGCTCTGGGCCAGATCGCTCTCCGAGCGGCCAAACGTGGTCAGACGCAGGCACAGCGGCGGTTCAGGTAGGGTGAAGCGCGCGCGCAGGCGCGGCAGGATCTGCTGCTCGACCATCACCTTAAATTCCGACGGCACGCCCGGGGTGAAGAACATCAGGCAGCGGTTCAGCTGAACGGCAAACCCGCAGGCGGTGCCGACCGGGTTATCAATCAGCTCCGCGCTGGCGGGGATCTCGGCCTGCTTGCGGTTGCTGGGGGCCATCACGCGGCCACGATCGGAGAAGAAACGCTCCATCTGCGTCAGCCACGCGTCGTGGAGAACCAGGCCTTCGCCTTTGGCGGTGGCGGCAGCCAGCGCGCTGAGATCGTCGCTGGTCGGTCCCAGCCCGCCGTTCACAATCAGCACGTCGCAGCGTTCGCTGCGCTCGCGCAGAACGTTGACCAGCGACTCAAGATTGTCACCCACGGTGTTGCGGCGCGTTAACGGTAATCCTTGCTCAAAGAAGAGATCGGCGAGCCAGGCGGCATTGGTATCGATGATTTGCCCATGCAGCACTTCGTCGCCAGTGGATAACATTTCCACGTTTATCATTGTGTTCTCCCATTTCAATGGTCAAAACACTATAGCGCAATAGAAGACCGGGGGAAGAGAGAAACTGGCGCGACAGAACGCCGCGCCGAGAGGATCAGAAACCTGCGCTAACGCCAACGTACGGGCCGTCTGCCAGGGCGTTGTCGCGGTTGCCGTCTTTACCGGCCAGGTTCAGATAGCGATAGCCCGCTTCGATGGTGATCGGACGCATGATGGTCCAGCGCGCGCCGGCGTTAGCTTCCTGATAGCTGTCGATACCGCTGGAGAGGGAATCCGGAGAGTAGTAGTACTCACCGAACAGGCCAAAGCTGTCGCCAATTTTCCACTGCAAGCCGCCGCCCACTGCCGCCGCGTAACCTTCGTCACCGTCGTTCGGGTTGGTGTAGATCCCTTTACCGCCGACGGTCGCCAGGAACGGGCCGAGAGGAACGTTGAAGCCGAGACCCAGGCTTGCCGCATCGCCGTCGTCGTCGTTATGCGTCCAGCCGCCGGTCATTGCCAGGCCTGCGCTGTCCGTGCCAAGACCGAAGCCCAGGTGGGTATAGTCCTCGCCCGCCGAGCCGTTGAAGGAAATAGCGTTGGCCGCCGCCGATACACACATCAGGCCTAAGCCCATTAATGCCACTTTTTTCATTGTCGTGATCCCGCACAATTTATTCAGAGATGTCCAAAAACCGCGAGATTTTAACCTGACTTTCAGGGGGATCAATGGACTCTGCGTGCGTCGGGCAATTAGTTTGTAACGATTTGATAATATCGACATTTACATCATCAACAAAAAGCGCATTTTCACGCACAGCCCGCCCAGATTTTCACTGGGCATCAGCTGGAGATGGCTGCGGTGAAGACGGGCAATGTCGTTGGCCAGCGCCAGACCAATGCCGGACCCGGCGGCATCGCCCACGTTATCCAGCCGATGAAACGGCAGCATGGCCTGCGAGATCTGATCTTCGGCAATCCCCGGTCCGCTATCCTCCACGCTCAGCTCAACGGCATCGTTATCCGTGCGCAGGTACACCGTGACGATGCCCTGCTCCGGCGTGTATTTGATCGCGTTCTCCAGCAGGTTGGCGCAGAGTTCGCCCAGCAGCACGTCATCTCCCTCAATCATTACCGGCTGCTGTACGCCGTCATAACCGAGGTCAATAGCCTTGCTACGCGCTTGCGCCAGCCGGGAAAAGCAGCTGTTTTGCACCACCTGAACCAGATCGACAGGGGCAAACTGTCGCTCACCCTGCTCTTTTCGCTTCACCGCTGAAAGCTGTAGCAGCCTCTCGGTCAGCACGATGGTGTTATCCAGCGTCACGTTCATTGCCCGTAAACTTTCCTGCCATAGCGCCGGATCGTTACGCGTCAGGGCAACGGAGACCTGGGTTTTCAGCACCGCCAGCGGCGTTTTGAGCTGGTGTGAGGCATCGGCATTGAATCGCGCCTGCCGCGAAAGTACGCCGCGTAACCTGTCGATATAGCGGTTAAATGCCACAATCAGCAGCCGCGTTTCCGACCAGGGCAACAGCTCCGGCAGCGGGGTCAGCAGCCCGGGCTCACGGCGCACCATCAGCGAGGAGAGCTGGCGCATCGGGCGCAGCACGCGGCGAAGCAGCCAGGCGGTTAAGATCAGCGTCAGCAGCACCAGCAGCCCCTGCGACACGAGCGAGGAAAACAATAGCTGAGTGGCGAGATAGCGCCGCGACTGCAAGGTTTCGGCGACGTATATCTCCGCCATGCCGAACACGCTGTCTTCGTTAACCGGCTGGAGCAGCTTCGCCACGCGGATCGCCTGCCCGCGATACTCGGTATGATAAAACCAGGCCAGCGCAGGATAGTGGGTGGTGCGCGACGTGGAGGGTGGCATTTTCGGCAGATCGTCATAGCCGGAGATCGTCCGCCCGTCAGGATCAACGACCTTGTAATAGAGGCGATCGTTCATGTTCAGCTCAAAGCTGTCGAGCACCACCCAGGGCACGTTCACCTGGAGCTTGCCGTTGTGTACCACCAGCCGCTCTGACACCGTGCGCGCCGAGGATAACAACGTACGGTCATAGGCCTGCGTTGCCGCCTGTAGCGCGCTAACGTAGCTGTTAAAGGCCGACAGCCCCCATAACAGCAGCAGCGGCAACCCCAGAAAGAGCAAAAGTTGCAGGTAAAGCGACTGCGGCTTAACCCACTTCATCGCCGCACTCCAGCACGTAGCCCAGCCCACGGAGCGTGGTGATCCGCACGCCGCTGCCGGTCAGCTTCTTGCGCAGGCGGTGAATATAGAGATCGATGCTCTCGGGGCTCACGTCGTCGTTCAGGCTGAACACCTGGTCGAAGAGCTGCTGTCGGGAAACGGGACGGGTCCGGCGGTGCATCAGCACCTTTAGCAGGGAGAGCTCGCGCGGCGTGAGGGAAAGGGGTTCATCGCGCAGCAGAAAAAAGCCTTCATCATCGTATTCCAGCTCCCCCAGCCGCTGGCGCTCCTGGGTTCGCCCTTCACTGCGGCGCAGCAGCGCGCGCAGGCGGGCATCAAGTTCTTCCAGCTCGAACGGCTTCGGCAGATAGTCATCCGCCCCAGCATTCAGCCCTTTCACCCTGTCCGCCACGTTGCTGCGGGCGGTAAGAAACAGCACGGGAAGCGTCTGCCCGCGCTTTCTCAGGCGATATACCACCTCCAGCCCGTCGAAGCCGGGCATGCCGATATCAAGAATGGCGACGGCATAGTTTTCCCCCTGCAAAAGGTGGTCGGCTGCCCGCCCGTCATTGACGCAATCCACGGCAAATCCGTTCTGTACCAGCGCTTTCTCCAGCCAGTGAGCCAGCTCACGATTATCTTCCGCCAGTAAGAGACGCATATCACATCCTGTAAAGTTGGTGTCGCAGTGAAAGGGAAATGAAAGGTTATTGTTTTAACAATCACGCAACGGAACCGCTACAAGGTGGTTCACATAATCAGAAAAAAGACACCCGTACCCGTACTCCCGGTTCTCCGGCGTGAGGATAAACGATGAAAAAACAACTACTTTCTACTGTTGCTGCAAGCGTATTGCTGTTGAGTGCCTCTGTCGTGCAGGCGCAGGAGGCGCCGTCCCGCACCGAATGTATCGCCCCGGCCAAACCCGGCGGCGGCTTCGACCTGACCTGCAAGCTGATTCAGGTCAGCCTGCTGGAGACGAAGGCCATCGAAAAACCGATGCGCGTCACCTACATGCCCGGCGGCGTGGGCGCGGTAGCCTATAACGCCATTGTCGCGCAGCGCCCTGCCGAACCCGGTACCGTCGTGGCCTTCTCCGGCGGCTCGCTGCTGAACCTGTCGCAGGGGAAATTTGGTCGTTATGACGTGGATGATGTGCGCTGGCTCGCCACCGTAGGCACCGATTACGGCATGATTGCCGTTCGCGCCGACTCTCCCTGGAAGTCCCTGAAAGATCTGCTGACCGCCATGGAAAAAGATCCGAACAGCGTGGTGATTGGCGCGGGCGCGTCTATCGGTAGCCAGGACTGGATGAAAGCCGCGCTGCTCGCGCAGCAGGCCAAAGTGGATCCGCATAAGATGCGCTACGTGGCCTTTGAAGGCGGCGGCGAGCCGGTGACGGCGCTGATGGGCAATCACGTGCAGGCGGTATCGGGCGATCTCAGCGAAATGGTGCCCTACCTGAGCGGAGATAAGATCCGCGTGCTGGCGGTCTTCTCGGAAAACCGTCTGCCGGGCCAGCTGGCAGACGTCCCAACCGCCAAAGAGCAGGGTTATAACCTGGTCTGGCCGATCATCCGCGGCTTCTTCGTCGGGCCAAAAGTGACCGACGCCGAGTACCAGTGGTGGGTGGATACCTTCACAACACTCCAGCAAACCGACGAGTTCAAAAAACAGCGCGATCTGCGCGGGCTGTTTGAGTTCAACCTGAACGGCAAGCAGCTGGACGAGTACGTGAAAAAACAGGTGAATGACTACCGCGAACAGGCGAAAGCCTTTGGCCTGGCGAAATAACCGGAGGCGCTATGAGCGATCGCATTTTTGCCGGGATATGGCTGCTGCTCTGCATTGGCGGGCTGTTCGTCGCCTGGCAGATCCACAGCGAATACAGCTATGAACCCGTAGGGCCACGCCCCTTCCCCGTCGGCATTGTCGGCCTGATGCTGCTCTGCTCGGTGGCGCTACTGCTGCGCCATCCGGATACTGTAGAGTGGCCGCCACGCCGCACCCTGCAACGTCTGCTGGTGATGGTGATTGTCCTGCTGATGTACGCGTGGGGCTTTGAGTGGCTCGGCTTCCCGATTGCCACTGCCCTGCTGACGATGGTGATTGGCATGCTGTTTAACGCCTCGCTGCCCGCGGCGGGGATCTCTGGGGTCGTACTGGGCATTTTGCTCTGGTACGCCTTCGACCGCCTGCTGGACGTGACGCTGCCGCTTGGCGCATGGTTTAACTAACGGAGCACGCTATGGATACCTGGATCTATCTCTCTCAGGGGTTCGCGGTAGCGATGACCCCGGAAAACCTGGTGATCGCCCTGATCGGCTGCTTCGTCGGGACCATCGTCGGCCTGCTGCCGGGCCTTGGCCCGATCAACGGCGTGGCGATTTTACTGCCGCTGGCCTTTGCCCTGCACCTGCCTGCGGAGTCGGCGCTGATCCTGCTGGCGACGGTGTATATCGGCTGCGAGTACGGCGGACGAATATCGTCGATACTGCTTAACGTGCCCGGCGATGCCGCCGCCATTATGACCGCGCTGGACGGCTACCCGATGGCGCAGCAGGGACGCGGCGGCGTGGCGCTCTCAATTTCCGCCGTCAGCTCGTTCTTTGGCTCCCTGATCGCCATTGGCGGCATCATTTTGTTCGCGCCGGCGCTGGCCCAGTGGTCGCTGGCGTTTGGTCCTGCCGAGTATTTCGCGCTGATGGTGTTCGCCATTGCCTGCCTTGGCAGCATGATGGCGCAAAACCCGCTGAAGTCGTTTTTGTCGGCGCTGATTGGCCTGGGGTTAGCCACCGTCGGCGTGGATGCCAACACCGGGGTTTACCGCTTTACCTTCGACAGCGTTCACCTCTCCGACGGCGTGCAGTTTATCGTCGTGGTGATTGGTCTGTTCTCCGTCTCAGAAATCTTGCTGATGCTGGAGCATACCAGCAGCGGGCAAACGCTGGTGCGTAAAACCGGACGTATGCTGTTCAATGCCAAAGAGGGGGCGCAGTGCGTGGGTGCCACACTGCGGTCGTCGGTGATCGGTTTCTTTGTCGGCATTTTGCCAGGCGCCGGGGCAACCATCGCCAGCGCCATCACCTACATGACCGAGAAGAAGCTGAGCGGTAACAGCGACGGCTTCGGCAAAGGCGATATTCGCGGCGTGGCGGCGCCGGAGGCGGCCAATAACGCTTCGGCCTGTGGGTCGTTCATCCCGATGCTGACCCTCGGCGTGCCGGGTTCGGGCACCACAGCGGTGATGATGGGCGCGCTTACGCTCTATAACATCACCCCGGGTCCGGCGATGTTCACCGAGCAGCCGGATATCGTCTGGGGCCTGATTGCGGCACTGCTGATCGCCAACGTGATGCTGCTGGTGATGAACATCCCGCTGATCGGCCTGTTTACGCGCATGCTGACCATTCCTCTGTGGTTCCTGGTTCCTGCCATCGCCGCCGTCTCTGCGGTTGGGGTGTACGCGGTGCACAGCACCACCTTCGACCTGGTGCTGATGGTGCTGCTGGGGATCCTGGGCTACATCTTGCGCAAGATGCACTTCCCGATGTCGCCGCTGATTTTAGGGTTTGTGTTGGGGGAAATGCTGGAGCAGAACCTGCGCCGCGCGCTCTCCATCAGTAACGGCAACATGGCGATCCTGTGGGAGAGCAACGTGACGAAGATCCTGCTGGCAATGGCGATTATGGTGATTGTCGTGCCGCCGGTACTGCGCTGGGTCCGTCGACGCCAGCACAAACCGCAGCCGGATATCGGCTGATTACCCCCTCAACAGGGCATTGACCCACTGCTTTAACGCCTGGCGGGAGATTTTAATCCCGCCAGTTTTCAGTTCTGACGGCAGCGCCAGCCAGTGCACCGGCTGCTCAAAGCGCGCCAACCTGCCCTGAACCCACTCTGGCAACAGCGTGATATCCGTGCCCGGCTCACATTCCACTACCGCCACCGGCCGCTGCCCGTACTCGGCATCGTCCAGCGGAACGACAAACGCCTGGCTTACCTGCGGATGCGTAACGATGACGCGCTCCAGCGCTTCCGGCTGGATCCCTTCTCCGCCGCTGAAAAAGAGATTGTCCATGCGGCCCAGAACGGCCAGGCGGCCGTTATGCCACTCACCGCGATCGCGGGTGGCGAACCAGCCCTGCTCGTTGACCAGCGGCAGTAAGGCGCCGTCCCGCCAGTAGCCCGCCGCCATGCTTTCTGCCCGGATCCAGATTTCACCGTTCACCACCTGCACCTCTCTGCCCGGCAGCGCGCGGCCCACGTCCGGCGCGCCGTCGGCCTCTTTGGCGCAGACGGTGGAGGCGAACTCGGTCAGGCCATAGCCGCAGTAGGTGCGAATACCCTGCTCGCGCGCCTGTTCGGTCAGCTCAACGGGGATTTCCGCCCCCCCGAGCAGCACGGCCTTCAGCGCGACGGGATGGGGTGAATTGAGCAGCCGCCACAGCTGCGTCGGCACCAGCGAGGCGTGGGTGCAGCCCTGGAGCGCCTGCTCCAGGGGCTGTTTTTCGCGTACGGTGAGGCGGCCTCCGCCCTGCAACCAGCGCCACAGAATCCCCTGACCGGAGACGTGAAACAGCGGCAGGGACAGCAGCCAGTCGTCATCACCGCCGTAAGGCATCAGGGACAGCACGCCTCGTGCGCTGGCAAGGTGGGCGGCACAGGTGTGCACCGCCGCTTTTGGCAGGCCGGTGGAGCCGGAGGTGAGCGTCATTGAGGCCAGACGTTCAGCCCGCCACGTCACGCTGGCAAGCTCCTCGCCCTCTCTCAGCGCCAGCGCGGGCAGACCGTCATACTCACCGTTAAGCACCAGCGCAAAGCGCAGCGTCATTTGCGGCAGGAGAACGTCCAGCAGCGGACGGGGAAGCTGAGGGTTTACCGGCAAAATGCGGGCGCCGCACTGAAGCAGGGCCAGCCAGGCCAGCAGCGTCCGCGGATGGTTGTGCGCGAGGAGCATGACGCCGTCGCCCTCCCTGACGCCCTGAGCCTGAAAACCGGCGGTAAGACGATCGATACGCTCGCACAGCTGAGACCAGCTGTGCGTGACATCGTCTAAACGCAGCGCGGGTTTATCACCACTCCGGGCGCGCCAGTGACGCCACGGCCAGTCGTTAAAGCTCATCGCAACGGCTCCAGCGCCCCGACGTCAAGGCACGGTAAGGTGCTGTCCGGCCACGGGCGAAGAAGCTGCGCCTGCATCAGGCTCAGCGTATCAAGGCCAGGTACAGTCTCGGGCGTTAACCAGGCGGCAATGCGCGCCAGCTGCGTCAGCCCGAGGCTCGATTCAATGGACGAGCTGATCACCGCCGTCATCCCCAGCGCATGGGCCGCTGCAACCTGCTCGCGCACCTTGCCGAGGCTGCCGGTCAGCGTTGGCTTAATCACCACGGCGCTGACGCCCGGCTCGGCGGCAAACGTGAAATCGGCTTCGCGCAGGCTCTCATCCCAGGCGATAGCAATGCCGGTTTCCCGGGCAAAGGCGCGGGACTCGTCGCGCGTTTTGCACGGCTCTTCGAGAAACGCGATGCGGCTGCGGTACGCCGGATTGACGTACTTCGCAAACTGCTGCGCCTTCAGCGGCGTCCAGGCGCGGTTGGCGTCCAGGCGCAGGTGAAGATCGGGAAAGGCCTCCAGCAGCAGGTTGACGACCATCCCATCGCGCACCGCTTCGTACAGGCCGACCTTAATTTTCGCCACCTTCTCGCCCGGCATCGCGGAGAGCAGCGCGAAGAGTTCATCCGGATCGCCGGTACAGAGCGGCGCGGCGCGATAGTTCGCCGCGTCCGGCAAACTGCCGTCCAGCTCTGCCAGCGCACAGCTGATGCCGAACGCGGCGGAAGGAACGTCCGGCAGTGCCGGAGCCACCCCCTCGCGCCATTGGTGCATCCAGGCCATCAGCGCCGCCTGCGCCTCGTCCAGCGTTTCCAGGCTAAAGCCCGGAAGCGGGGCGATTTCGCCCCACCCTTCCCGCTCGCCCTGCCGGAGATGCACAAAAAGGCCGTCACGGGTTTTTAACCGCCGTTCACGCAGCACCACGCCCGCGTCCATCGGTATCTGCCAGCGGTAAACCTGCGCGCGACGCATTACGGGTTCCGTTTGTATTTGCTGAAGTCTGGCTGGCGTTTTTCGTTGAACGCGTTGCGCCCTTCCTGACCCTCTTCGGTCATGTAGAACAGCATGGTGGCGTTACCCGCCAGCTCCTGAAGACCCGCCTGACCGTCACAGTCCGCGTTCAGGGCCGCCTTGAGGCAGCGCAGCGCCATTGGGCTGTTTTGCAGCATTTCGCGACACCAGCGCACGGTCTCTTTTTCAAGATCGGCGATCGGCACCACGGTGTTAACCAGCCCCATATCCAGCGCTTCCTGGGCGTTGTACTGACGGCACAGGAACCAGATTTCGCGGGCTTTTTTCTGGCCGACGATGCGCGCCATGTAGGAAGCGCCCCAGCCGCCGTCGAAAGAGCCCACTTTCGGGCCGGTCTGGCCGAAGATGGCATTTTCCGCCGCGATAGTCAGGTCACACATCATGTGCAGCACGTGACCGCCACCGATGGAATACCCTGCCACCATCGCCACGACCGGTTTCGGACAGGTGCGGATCTGGCGCTGGAAATCCAGCACGTTCAGGTGGTGCGTGCCCGCATCATCCTGGTATCCGCCGTAGTCGCCACGCACTTTCTGATCGCCGCCGGAGCAGAAGGCTTTCTCGCCTTCACCGGTCAGAACGATAACGCCGATATTGTCGTCGTAGCGGGCATCCGCCAGCGCCTGGATCATCTCTTTGACGGTCAGAGGACGAAACGCGTTGCGCACCTGCGGACGGTTGATGGTGATTTTAGCGATACCGTCGGCGGATTTGTGGTAACGAATGTCGGTGTAGCCTTCGGAGCAGTCCTGCCATTCAACCGGCGCGTAGAGCATGTTTTCATCAGGATAGATCATAGCGTGTCCTTTGTTCGATGACGCAGTATCTGAGCCAGACTCGCGGCAACCGCATCCGGGTTCTCCCGGTGGGCGTTGTGTCCGGCATGGGGTATAGCATGGCGCGTGGCGTTGAGTTCAGCGGCAAGGGCTTTGAACTTCTCATCACGTTCGCCATAGAGAAAGTAAAAAGGAAAATCACGCGCGGTGAGCGCGGGACGTAAATCAGGCTGAACGGCAAGCGAGGTGGCTTCCAGCATATCAGCCAGCCTCGGGCCGTTGTTCCGGCTGCGCAGCGCGATCAGCACCTTGCGCTGTTCCTCCGTAAGAGAGGCAAAGACCGGCTGTTGATACCAGTCGGCAAAGACGGTTTCCAGCGGCTCACTGCGAAAACGTGACGCCCAGCGTCGGTCAGAGATCTGTCGCGCCTGACGCGCATCGATATCTTGCAGGCCCGGGTGTCCACCTTCCACAATCACCCCGTCTAACCCCGCAGGGTGCTGGCAGGCATGAAACATCGCAATGCGGCCGCCGAGGGAGTACCCCACCAGCCAGTAGTTTAGTATGTTGTAACTAATAAGAGTATGCATGAGCAACTGGCTCATCTCTGCAAACCCCGCCACGCCCGTCTCCGCTGAACCACCGTGTCCGGGCAGGTCAAGGTAGAGCCGGGGATAGTCATCCAGCGACGCCCCAACGGTCTGCCACTCGTGACAGTCGCCGGAAAAGCCGTGCAGGAAAACCAGCCAGGGGTAGCCTGGTTTTCCGCGCTGAGTGACGCCTGCGAGGATCACAGGTGGCTCACCTGCGCCAGCAGATGTTGCAGCTTCTGCGCGCCGTCCGAATCGTTAACCACCAGCTCAATCAGCGTTGCGCCGGGCTGTCGCCAGGCGGCGTTCAGCGCCGTTTCCAGCGCGTCCCAGCTTTCCGGGCGATGGTACTTAAGGCTGAACATGGCGGCGGCGTGTTCGAACTGCACGTTTTGCGGCATCAGATAGAAGCGCTCACGTTCGCTTTGCGGCGTCGGCAGCAGGGAGAAAATCTGCCCGCCGTTGTTGTTAACCACAATCAGCACAAAAGGGGCCGACGCCTGACGCAGGAGCGCCAGCGCATTGAGATCGTAGAGGGCTGAGAGATCGCCCACTATCGCCAGCGTGGATTTCGCGCTGGCCCGCTGTACGCCCGCCGCGGTGGAGATCAGACCGTCAATGCCGCTCGCCCCCCGGTTGCTGTACACCGGATATCCCGTCGGCAGCTTCGAGAAGGCGTCAATCAGGCGCACCACCAGGCTATTGCCGACAAAAAGTTGCCCCTGCTCGGGAAGGTATTTGCGGATACGGTGCGCCAGACCGGCTTCACTAAACGTCTCGCACTGCGCTTTGGTGAGCTCCCACGCCTGACGCGCAAGTTCGGGGATCTCAACCGCCCAGGGCTTACGTTTTTCTGCCGGATGAAGCTCCAGCCAGCGCTCTACGTCGCTGACCAGCCTGCGACCGCGATGGTGCGCCGGGTCAAGGCGTCCTTCGAGCGGATCCACCAGCCAGTACTCTTCCGGCGTGCAGGTGGCCTGCCACTGGAGCAGGCGCTTGCCCGTCAGGCTCGATCCCAGCTGGACGACAATCTGCGCCTGCGCAAGCTCGGTGACCGCTTTCGCGTTCCCCAGCCAGAGGTCTGCACAGGGCAGCGGCTGGCCCGTCTGGGAAAGCACGTCGCCAATCAGCGGCCAGCCAAGCGTGTGTGCCCACTCTGCCGCCAGCCTGCCTTCCGCCGCGCTCATCCGCCCGGCAATGACCACGCCGCGCTTCTGACGCCAGAAGAACCAGTCGCGCTGTTTCGCGCTTTCCAGATGCGTCTGCTCACGCAGCCACGGTTTTTCGCTTTCCCACCAGTCGCCGAGCTGCTGCTGCCAGGCGAGGCCGGTATCGTTCATTTCGCCGTACAGCGGCTCGGCAAACGGGCAATTGATGTGCAGCCCGCCGCTGCGAAGCGCGTTCATGGCGTGGTCGAGGGTGGAGACCAGCCAACTGGCGGGAATATCCTGCGTGGGGCGCGGCAGCGAAACCGTCCGTGACGGATGCGAGGCAAACATGCCGGGCTGACGAATCGCCTGGTTAGCGCCGCAGTCAATAAGTTCAGGAGGACGATCGGCGGTGAGTAAAATCAGCTTTTCGCCGGTTAACCCCGCTTCAATCAGCGCCGGATAGAGGTTCGCCACCGCCGTGCCGGAGGTGACTATCACCGCCACGGGCGCTTTGCTGACTTTCGCCAGGCCGAGCGCCAGATGACCGAGTCCACGCTCGTCAAAATGGGTGTGATGAATAAAAGCCCGGTTTTCCGCCGCAGCAAGGGTGAGCGGCGTGGAGCGAGAGCCCGGGGCAATACACACGTGCCTGACGCCATGCCGGGTCAGGGCTTCAAGGATCACCGTCGCCCAGCGTCGGTTAAAAGAACTTACTGACATGAGATTGTCCAGTATCAAGAATACGACACAGTATAAATAATAGAAAAAGTCAGAATTTTGATATGAATCGGGATTGCACGAATCAGTATTAATCCTTCAGGAGAAGGGAACGCAGCCCGGCGGCTTTGTTTTCGATCTCCTGCCACTCCTGTTCCGGATCGGAGCCGCTGACGATGCCCGCCCCCGCATAAAGACGCAGCGCGGCGTCGTGAACGCGGGCGGAGCGTAATGCCACGCAGAATTCACTTTGATCGACCGACAAATAGCCCGCCGATCCCGCGTACCACTCCCGGTCAAACGGCTCCACTTTCTCAATAAATTCTCGCGCCGCCTGACGCGGCAGCCCGGCCACCGCCGCCGTCGGTTGCAGAATATGCAAACACTGCTCGTCGTCAGCGTGTTTGAGTTCGGTCCAGATACAGCGGCGTAAATGCTGCACCTTGCGAAGACGCAGCACCTGCGCAGGCAGGATTTCCAGCGTCCGGGTCTGGTGCTGAAGACGCTGGCAGATATCTTCCACCACCAGCATATTTTCCCGCTGATTTTTGTCGTCGTTCATCAGCCAGTCCCCCAGACGCTGGGCCTGCTTATCGTCAGAATGGCTGGCAACGGTGCCTGCCAGCGCTTCGGTGCGCAGCAGCGTGCCGCGTCGCCGCCACAGGCGCTCGGGGGTCGAGCCAAGAAACGCGTTGTCGGCATCGAAGACCATGCAAAAATGGTAGCAGTTGAGGTTCAGCGCGCGGCTGGCGGTCATCAGCGCAATGGCGTCCACGGGCTGCCGGCACTGCACATCGGTGGCGCGTGCGAGCACCACTTTCTCGACGTCGCCGCGAGCAATGGTATCCGTTGCCTGACGGATCAGCGCCAGCCATTCCGGTTTTTCTGGTTGATGAGTTTCCTGCTCAATCTGAACGGACAGCGGGCGGATCGGCGCGGCATCGCGCAGGTTATCGACAAAATACAATGCCACACGGGCATCTTCGCGCAGCGAGGTTTCGCTCCATAGTTGCAGGCGCAGCGTGGCGACCCCGGCAGACCGTCGCCAGAGAAGACGCGGTAAAAACAGCGAGCCCTGAGTCGGATTGAAGGCGTTCAGGCCGCAGATACGGGTGTCATTTGCCACGGCATGGGTGTGCAGGAACCGGGAAGCCGAGGCCAGAGAATCAAAATGGACGAGGCTTCCGAGCGCGGCAAGTTCTTCATCACCGCTGCGCTGTTGCCAGTAAAACTGGGGATAGCTTCGCTGCGCACCCAGCCAGGCCAGGGGATCGAAGGCATCGTTTAACGGGAAAGAGACGTCGAAATGACGGAAACCGGGTGTATCAGGCAACGCTTGCGCAAGCTGGGTGCGCAGGCTTTGCAGCGCGAGGAAAATCGAGTGCACGCGAACCTCTCCCTGTTAAAACCTTATATTATACGGGGTACTGACAATAAATAGCAGTACCCACGTGTAGGGAGGGGTTTAGCGGCTTAACGGCGGGCTAGCAGCAGACCCAGCACCAGCCCTACGGCTGCACCGACGCCAATACCCTGCCACGGTTTTTCATGCACATAATCGTCGGCACGATACACCGCCTGTTTGGCGCGGTAGTAGTAGTTGTCGGACGCGTTACTGACGCGGTTTTTGACGTCATGCAGCGCCTGCTCGGCGCGAGCTTTGAGCTCAATGTACTTCTGATCGGCAGGATCGCCTGAAGAGCGAAGCACTTCTTCCAGCGTTTCGCTTAGCAGCGTCAGGTCGTCGTCTGCTCGGGTTTCCCAGGATTGAAATGACATATTTTTCTCCATGTTAGTACACCAGTCCGATAACTATAGACAACGTCTCGCTATTGCGCCTGTTTCGCTTCGCGCGCCATGCCGACATGGGGGATGCCATCTTCGTCATAAACCCCGGTGACCGCGCTAAAGCCAAAATGGGCATAGAAAGATTGCAAATGCGCCTGTGCGCCCAGGTATAACGCCTTGTCCGGCCACTGTTTTTGGCATGCTTCCAGCGTTTTGTCCATCAGCTGATAGCCCAGCTTTTCACCGCGCGCGCTGCCGCTGACGATGACGCGGCCAATGACGACAGGGTCAAAGTCGTCGTCGCTTTTCAGAATCCTCGCATACGCCACCAGCTCGTTATTCCGCCAGCCGAGGATGTGCCGGTTCTCGCCGATTAAGTCATCGCCGTCGATATCCTGATACGGGCAGGTTTGTTCAACCACGAAGACTTCACAGCGCAGTTTGAGCAGGGCGTAGAGTGACTGCACGGTCAGTTCGCTGTGGTGTAGATCTTGCCACTGGATCATGTGTTTCTCCTTCCTGGGGTTCATCACGTTATACTAAACCTCTTCCCATCGGGCAAAGGGCTGATTGCGTTATGGAACTGATTTTTCTGGGTACGTCCGCCGGCGTGCCAACCCGCTCACGAAACGTGACGGCAATTCTGCTGGATCTTAAGCATCCTACCCGGGGTGGGCTGTGGCTGTTTGACTGCGGTGAGGGCACGCAGCACCAGCTGCTGCACACCTCATATCACCCGGGGAAAGTGGATAAAATATTTATTACGCATCTGCACGGCGATCATCTTTTCGGCCTGCCGGGCCTGTTGTGCAGCCGTTCAATGGCGGGTAACGCCAACCCGCTAACGATTTATGGCCCTGCGGGCATTCAGGAATTTGTTGAAACCACGCTGCGCCTGAGCGGCTCGTGGACCGACTATCCGCTGGAGGTGACTGAGATAGCCGAAGGCCAGGTGTTCGACGACGGTGATTATCGGGTGCACGCTTACCCGCTTAACCATCCGGTGGAATGCTACGGCTATCGCATTGAGGAGCACGATAAGCCCGGCGCGCTGAACGCCGCCGCGTTGCGGGCCGATGGCGTCAGGCCCGGCCCGCTGTTCCAGCGCCTTAAGCTTGGTGAAACCGTCACGCTGGAAGACGGGCGCGTCATTAACGGTCAGGATTACCTCGCGCCGCCGCAGCCGGGCAAGAAACTGGCTATTTTTGGTGATACCGCCCCCTGCCCTTCGGCGCTTCGGCTTGCCGGGGGCGTGGACGTGATGGTGCACGAGGCGACGCTGGAAGCGGCGATGGAAGAGAAAGCCAACAGCCGGGGGCACAGCTCAACGCGTCAGGCGGCACGGCTGGCGCGTGAGGCTGGCGTTGGGAAATTGATTGTCACGCACGTCAGTTCACGCTATGACGTCCGCGGCTGTGAAAGCCTGCTGGCAGAGTGTCGGGAAGTGTTTCCCGCCTGCGAGCTGGCGGAAGATTTCGCTCAGGTCAGCGTTTAGTCCTTTATTTTTCCCTCAGGATGCCGATAACGATTAAAAGGCCAGCATTTCTCTTGAGGGTAGAATGGATAATTTCCAGAAAGATATTGATGACAGGGCGAATCTCACCCTGTCCAACCGTTTTGAACTGTTGCTGTTCCGTCTTGGCACCTCTCTGAACGAAAATAAATCCGAGTTGTTCGGCATCAACGTGTTCAAATTGCGCGAAATTGTGCCGATGCCGACCTTCACCAAACCGGCGGGCATGAAGTCGCCGCTAATGGGGATGGTAAACATTCGCGACCAGGTGATCCCGGTGATCGATCTGGCCGCCGTCGCTGGCTGCAAGCCAACCACCGGGCTGAACATTCTGCTGATCACCGAATATGCCCGCAGCGTGCAGGCCTTCGCAGTGGAATCGGTGGAGAACATCATGCGTCTGGACTGGAAGCAGGTGCACGCCGCCGAAACCGCCGTCAGTGGTCGCTACATCACCAGCATTGCCTGCCTGGATGACAAGACCGACACCAACGATCTGGCGATGGTGCTGGACGTGGAACAGATCCTGTATGACATCACCCCGGCGAATCACGATCTGCACGCCACCCATCTGGAAACCACCACATTCAACATCAAGCCAGGCTCTGTTGCGATTGTTGCAGAAGACTCAAAGGTGGCGCGTTCGATGCTGGAGAAGGGATTGCAGGCGATGGAGATCCCGGCTCAGCTGCATATCACCGGCAAAGACGCATGGGAGAAAATCACCCAGCTGGCCGCGCAGGCGCAGGCTGAGGGCGTCCCCGTCACCGACAAGATCGCTCTGGTATTAACCGACCTCGAAATGCCGGAGATGGATGGCTTTACGCTGACGCGCAAAATCAAAACCGACCCGGTACTGAAAGATATTCCGGTGGTGATCCACTCGTCCCTTTCCGGCAACGCCAACGAAGATCATATTCGCAAAGTGAAGGCGGACGGCTATGTGGCGAAGTTTGAGCTGAACGAGCTGTCGTCGGTGATTGAAGAAGTGCTGGAGCGGTCGATGAAGAAAATTGACGGGCCGTTGATTAGCCGGAAGCAGCTGGCTTAGTCGGGTGGCGCTACGCTTACCCGACCTACAAAACCCGTAGGCCCTGCAAGCGTAGCGCCGCTGGGCAATAAAAAACCCGCCGAGGCGGGTTTTTTGTTTTTACATCAGGGGCATCGCGCGCTGAACAATCTCAATCAGCGGCTGCGGATAGATACCGAAGATCAGCACCAGCAGCGCGGAGATGAGCACCACAATCCCGCCGGCGCTGTACTGCCAGTTGGATGGTGCATCGCGGTTGAGCTGTTGAGGCGCGCTCAGGTACAGGCTTACCGCTACGCGCAGGTAGTAATAGAGACCAATCGCGGAGCCGATAACGACACCGGCAGTCAGCCACCACAGACCCGCCTGCACACCGACGGCCAGCACGTAGAACTTACCGATAAAGCCCAGCGTCATCGGAATACCCGCCAGCGAGAGCATCATCACGGTCATTACCGCCGACAGGATCGGACGGTGCCAGAACAGACCACGGTAGGAGAACAGGGAATCGGCATCCGGGCCACGGTACGGGCTGGACATCAGGCTCACCACGCCGAAGGCGCCTAGGCTGCTAAACAGGTAACCGGCCAGATATACACCCACGGTTTCCATCGACATCTCACCGCTTTGCAGCGCAATCAGCGCCACCAGCAGGTAGCCCAGATGGGAGATAGAGGAGTAGCCCAGCAGACGCTTGATGTTGGTCTGGCTCAGCGCCATCAGGTTACCGAAGATGATGGACACGAACGCGATAATGCCCAGCACCACGCGAACCGCTTCGCTGTCACCCACCGGCGCGTACAGGAACAGACGCATAACCACGCCGAAGATAGCGATTTTACTCGCCGTCGCCAGGAAGGTAGAGACCGGTGCAGGCGCACCCTGGTATACGTCTGGCGTCCACAGGTGGAACGGCACCAGAGAAAGCTTGAAGCCAAGACCAACAATCATCATGCCCAGACCTGCCAGCAGCAGCGGCTCGTGCATCATGCCGTCGCCCAGGCTCTTGCCGAGCGCCATGAACGAGAGGTTACCCGTCTGCGCGTACAGCAGCGCAATACCGAACAGCAGGAACGACGACGCGGCAGCAGACAGAATGGTGTACTTGATTGCCGCTTCCAGCGAGCGTTTCTGGCGGAAGGCGTAGCCAATCAGGCCGAACAGCGGCAGTGAGATCAGCTCAATACCGAGGAACAGCGCGGCCATGTGGTTCGCGTTCGCCAGCAGAATGCCGCCCAGCGCGGCAATCAGTACCAGCAGGTAAAACTCTTCTTTGTTGTCGTTGTAACCTTCGAGCCACGGGTAGGCAAAGGTACAGGTTGCCAGGCTCGCCAGCAGCACCAGACCGGTGTAGAGCATGGCGTAGCCGTCAACGCGCATCAGCGGGGTGACGTCCATCGCGCCCGCCTGGCCAACAAACCAGAGGGAGACTAACGCAGCGTTCAGACCCAGAACGGACAGGGTCGCATTCAGGAAGTGATTGCGTCGCCACGCAATGGAGAGCATCACAACCACCACCGTCAATCCGACGATCAGCAGCGGTAGCAGCGCGATCAGTTGTTGTGGAGTTATTGTCATGGCGAATTACGGCCTTGTAGTAGAAGCAGAATTAACAAACCACTGCTGGATGTTACCCATCGCGGAGTGCGAGGTATCCAGAATCGGCTGCGGATAGAAGCCCAGCAGCACCAGCAGTACGACCAGCAGCAGGATGATGAACAGCTCGCGCAGCGACATCCCCGGCAGTTCTTGTGCAGCAATTTCGCTCTTCGCTTTACCGAAGTACGCGCGGTGCAGCATCGCCAGTGAGTACACGGAAGCGAACACCAGACCGAAGGTAGAGATGACGGTAATCATCGGAACCACCTTGAAGCTGCCGAACAGGATCATAAACTCGCCGACGAAGTTACCGGTACCCGGCATACCCAGCGTTGCCACCGCGAAGAACATGGAGAGCGCAGGCAGCCATTTCATTTTGCCCCACAGGCCGCCCATCATGCGCATGTCGCGGGTATGCAGACGCTCGTAGAGCTGACCGCACAGGATGAAGAGACCGGCTGCGGACAGGCCGTGCGCTATCATCTGGATCACCGCGCCCTGGTACGCCAGCTGGCTGCCGGTGTAGATGGCAATCAGCACGAAGCCCATGTGGGAAACGGAGGTGTACGCAATCAGACGTTTGATGTCGTACTGCGTGAAGGCCATCCACGCGCCGTAGAAGATACCGATCACGCCCAGCCACATGGCAATCGGCGCGAACTCTGCTGAGGCATTCGGGAACAGCGGCAAGGAGAAGCGCAGCAAACCGTAGGCCGCGGTTTTCAGCAAGATACCCGCCAGGTCAACGGAACCCGCCGTTGGCGCCTGTGAGTGCGCGTCCGGCAGCCAGCCGTGCAGCGGTACTACCGGCATTTTCACCGCGAAGGCGATGAAGAAGCCCAGCATCAGCAGGTATTCCACGCCGTGGGACATCGGGGTCTTCAGCAGATCTTCATAGTTGAAGGTCCAGACGCCGGTGGCGTTGTAATGCACAAACACCAGCGCCAGGATGGCAATCAGCATCACCAGACCACTCGCCTGGGTATAGATGAAGAACTTGGTGGCCGCCGTGATACGCGTTTTACCGTCGGAGGCCTTGTGGCCCCACAGCGCGATCAGGAAGTACATCGGCACCAGCATCATCTCCCAGAAGAAGAAGAACAGGAACATGTCGATGGCCAGGAACACGCCGATTACGCCGCCCAGGATCCACATCAGGTTCAGGTGGAAGAAGCCCTGGTATTTTTCGATTTCTCGCCAGGAACACAGTACCGCCAGAACGCCGAGCAGACCGGTCAGTACCACCATCAGCAGCGACAAACCGTCAATCGCAAGGTGGATCGTGATACCGAAACGGGGGATCCACGGCAGAATGAACTCAGACTGCCACTGCGGAAGGCCCGCAGACTGGGTCAATGAGTAACCGCCCTGCAACCACAGTTGCAGGCCAAGCGCGAGCGTCAATCCCATGGTGATCAGCGCGATCCAGCGCGGCATCTTCACGCCAAAGCGTTCAGTCTGCCAGCACAGGAAGCCGCCGATGAAGGGAATTAATATTAGCCAGGGTAGTAACATGGCGATTTACATTCCTTTTTAAGGCCCCCAGCAGGGGCCTGATTTTCAACGAATTCGAATAAAATTCACTTAACGATCAACGCAACATCATCAGCAGCGCCAGTACAACAACCGCACCGATGCTCATGGACGCCACATACCAGCGCAGATAACCGTTCTCGCTGAACAGCAGGCCTTTACCTGCAAAGCGAGAGAGGATCGCCGGGATATTCATCAGGCTGTTCAGGGGATCGCGCTTCAGCAGCCACGCAATGCCCAGGAACGGCTTCACGAAGATCATGTCGTACAGCCAGTCGAAGCCCCACGCGTTGTACCACCAGGTGCCCAGCAGACGGCCCGGCGCGCTGTTGGCAACGGCCGTCACCAGCGTGCGTTTGCCCAGCCACAGCCATGCGGCAATCAGAATGCCCGCAATTGCGACCACGCCAGAGGTAATTTCAAGCGTCAGAACGCGACCATGCTCAAGCTCGGTTGTCGCCGGCAGTACGCCCTGCAACGGTGGCACAATCATCGCGCCAACGAAGGTGGAGAGGACCAGCAGCACAATCAGCGGCAGGTGATGGGTGATGCCCTTCCCTGCATGAGCGTGAATTTGTTCTTTACCGTGGAAGACGATGAAAATCATACGGAAGGTGTACAGGGAGGTCATGAACGCACCGACCAGACCCGCAACCATCAGATTGATATGACCATTCGCCATGGCGCCCGCAAGGATTTCGTCCTTACTGAAGAAGCCCGCGGTAACCAGCGGCAGTGCCGCCAGCGCCGCGCCGCCCACCAGGAAGCAGACATAGACCAGCGGGATGGACTTACGCAGTCCGCCCATTTTGAAGATGTTCTGCTCGTGGTGGCAGGCCAGGATCACCGAACCGGATGAGAGGAACAGCAGCGCTTTAAAGAACGCGTGTGTCATCAGGTGGAAAATGGCTGCGTCCCACGCCTGAACGCCCAGCGCCAGGAACATGTAACCAATCTGGCTCATGGTGGAGTACGCGAGAACGCGTTTGATGTCGGTCTGCACCAGCGCGGCAAAGCCTGCCAGCACCAGCGTAACCGCACCGACGATACCCACCAGATGCAGAATTTCCGGGGTCATCAGGAACAGGCCATGGGTACGCGCAATCAAGTAGACACCGGCGGTAACCATGGTCGCGGCGTGGATCAGCGCGGAGACAGGGGTTGGACCCGCCATCGCGTCGGCAAGCCATGTCTGCAACGGCAGCTGCGCGGATTTACCCACAGCGCCGCCCAGCAGCATCAGCGTTGCCCACCACAGCATGTTGTTGCCTGCTTCGAAGTGCGCCGGCGCCAGTTCCACCATTTCGCGGAAGTTCAGCGTGCCCAGTTCGTTGTAGAGAATGAACAGCGCGAAAGCGAGGAACACGTCACCCACGCGGGTCACGACGAACGCTTTCATGGCCGCTGCGCCATTCTTCGGATCGGTGTAGTAGAAACCGATCAGCAGGTAAGAGCACAGGCCCACGCCTTCCCAGCCCAGATACATCAGCAGCAGGTTATCGGCCAGCACCAGAACGACCATGCTGGCGATAAACAGGTTGGTGTAGGCGAAGAAGCGGGAGTATCCCTCTTCACCGCGCATATACCAGGAGGCGAACATGTGGATCAGGAAGCCCACGCCGGTGACCACGGAGAGCATGGTCAGAGACAGACCATCCAGCACCAGGTTAAAACCGATGTTGAAGTTACCGACCGACATCCAGTTCCACAGCGGTACGCTGTAGGCCTGACGCCCGTTGTTAAAGAAGTCGATACCCGCATACGCTGTGACCAGCGCCGACAGGCCGATAGCGCCAATGCCTACGGTCGCGGACAGATTCTCAGACCAGCGGCCGCGAGAAAATGCCAGCAGCACGAAGCCAATCAGCGGAAAAATAATGGTTAAGGCAAGCATGTTCATCCACGCAACTCACTTACTGAATCGATGTTCAGGTTCTGGCGGCGACGATGGAGCTGTAGCAACAGCGCCAGGCCAATACTCGCTTCAGCAGCCGCGAGGCTGATGGCGAGAATGTACATCACCTGACCATCGGTCTGGCCCCAGTAGCTGCCGGCGACCACGAAGGCCAGCGCGGAAGCGTTGATCATGATTTCCAGACCGATCAGCATAAACAGCAGATTGCGGCGGATAACCAGACCGGTTAAGCCCAGAACGAATAAAATCGCAGCGAGGATCAGTCCATGTGTTAAGGGGATCATGCGCGTTCCTCCGTTTTTCTTTTCGCGCGGTCGTCAGTGCGGTTGCTCAGCACCTCGCCAGCACGCTCTTCGCGGCCAACGTGGAAGGCCACAACCAGACCCGCCAGCAGCAGCATTGAGGCCAGCTCAACCGCCAGAACGTACGGACCAAATAGGGTGATACCCACGGCTTTCGCGCTGATTGGCGTCCCGTCGATCCCCTGGTCGTTAACGCCCAGAATGGCGTAAACAATGACCACCAGCATAATGGCCGACAAAATTGCCGGGCCGATCCACACCTGCGGTTTCAACCACTGACGTTCCTGCTCAATTTCAGAGCCGCCCAGGTTCAGCATCATCACCACAAACACGAACAGCACCATGATGGCCCCGGCGTAGACGATGATTTCCAGCGCACCGGCGAAGTGCGCGCCCAGCGCAAAGAACACCCCGGAAATGGCCAGCAGCGAAATGATTAAGTACAGCAGCGCATGCACCGGATTGGTGTGCGTGATCACTCGCAGCGTAGCCAGGATGGCGATAAGGCCACAGATATAAAAAGCGAATTCCATTGCCCTCTCCTTACGGTAACAGGCTCTTGACGTCGATAGGCTTAGCTTCGTTCTCTGCTTCGCCTTTATCTTTGCCGTCGATTGCCATACCCGCCATCCGGTAGAAGTTATATTCCGGGTATTTGCCCGGACCGGAAATCAGCAGATCCTCTTTCTCGTACACCAGATCCTGACGCTTGTACTCACCCAGCTCGAAGTCCGGAGTCAGCTGAATCGCCGTGGTTGGGCACGCTTCTTCACACAGACCGCAGAAAATGCAGCGTGAGAAGTTAATGCGGAAGAATTCCGGATACCAGCGGCCGTCTACCGTCTCCGCTTTTTGCAGAGAGATACAGCCCACCGGACACGCTACCGCACACAGGTTACAGGCAACGCAGCGCTCGGCACCGTCCGGGTCGCGCGTCAGCACGATACGGCCACGGTAGCGCGGCGGTAAATATACCGGCTCTTCCGGGTACATCCGGGTTTCGCGTTTAGCAAACGCGTGCAGGCCGATCATCCAGATACTGCGTACCTGGGTGCCGAAACCTACCAATAATTCTTTTAAGGTCATGATCTCAAAGCCCCTTATGGCTGCTGCCAGAGAATGACAGCCGCCGTTACCAACAAGTTGACGAGCGTCAGCGGCAGGCACACTTTCCAGCCGAAGGACATTACCTGGTCATAACGTGGACGCGGTAACGCTGCGCGAATCAAAATGAACATCATCATGAAGAACGCGGTTTTCAGCGCGAACCAGATGAACGGCGGTAAGAACGGGCCATGCCAGCCACCGAAGAACAGCGTTACCATCAACGCGGAAATGGTGACGATACCGATGTACTCACCCACGAAGAACAGACCGAACTTCATGCCGGAATATTCAATGTGGTAACCGTCGGCCAGTTCCTGTTCGGCTTCCGGCTGGTCAAACGGGTGACGGTGACACACCGCCACGCCCGCGATAGCAAAGGTCACAAAACCAAAGAACTGCGGGATAACGTTCCAGATGTCGGCCTGGTTGTTGACGATGTCGGTCATGTTAAATGAACCGGCCTGCGCCACCACGCCCATCAGGGAGAGCCCCAGGAACACTTCGTAGCTCAGCGTCTGCGCGGAAGCACGCATCGCGCCCAGCAGCGAGTATTTGTTGTTACTGGACCAGCCTGCAAACAGCACCGCGTAAACCGCGAGGCCTGCCATCATCAGGAAGAACAGAATGCCGATGTTCAGGTCAGCGACAACCCAGGTCGGGCTGACGGGAACAATAGCAAACGCCAGCAGCAGCGAGGTGAAGGCGATCATCGGTGCCAGCGTAAAGATCACGCGGTCCGAGAAGCGCGGAACCCAGTCCTCTTTGAAGAACATCTTGATCATGTCCGCCACCAGCTGGAGTGAACCACCCCAGCCCACGCGGTTCGGTCCGTAACGGTTCTGGAACAGACCAAGCAGACGACGTTCACCAAAGCTCATGAACGCGCCGCAGGTGACGACTACCAGCAGAATCACAACCGCTTTCAGAATGCTCAGCAGGATATCGATAAGATCCGGCGTTAACCAACTCATGCTTTTGCCTCCTGAAGGTTATCAAGATGCGCACCCGCCAGAACCGGCGCGATGCCAGGCATCCCCATCGGCAGACCCACCTGCCCTGCTGACAAACGTTCAGAGATAATCAGCGGCAGGCTGATGGTCTGGCCGTCGTAGCTAAAGGCAATGTTCGCACCCGCGTTCACGCCAAGCTTCGCAGCATCCGCCGGGTTGAGCTTGATGTACGGCTGCGGCATACGCTGCTGGAATACCGGAGAACGCTGAGACATTTCATCGCTACCGAACAGGTGGTAGTACGGCGCAATACGCCACTGACCTTCCTGAGCCTGGAAGCTCGCCGGAACGGTGGTGAAGAAGTCCAGCCCGGTTTCGGAGGCTTCAATCAGACGTACACCCGGATCGCCGTGGCGCAGGTGGCCACCCACTTCAGCCTGGAACTTGTTCCATGCCTGCGGGGAGTTCCAGCCCGGTGCCCATGCAAACGGGATTTGCGAACGCGGCGCAGACGGCTGGTTGTTCCCTTCCATCGAGAAGGCAAACATGGTGTCTTTATCCTGCGGCTGACGCGGTTCGTGCACGCTGATGTTTGCGCGCATCGCGGTACGACCGCTGTAGCGGTGCGGTTCACGCGCCAGTTTCTGACCGCGAATGCGGAAGCTTGCGTCAGGCGCGGCGTCTTTAATGCCCGCCAGCTGAGGCAGTTTCTCAACAACCGCGTCGATAACGTGGTCGAGCTGCGTCCAGTCCACTTCACGGCTCTGCACGGTGCTGTGCAGGGAGTGCAGCCAGCGCCAGCTTTCCAGCATCACGGTATTGCTGTCGTAGTACGCCGGGTCATAAACCTGGAAGAAACGCTGTGCGCGGCCTTCGTTATTGATAACCGTACCGTCACTTTCTGCAAAACTTGCCGCAGAGAGTACCAGGTGCGCTTTGTCCATGATCGCGGTGCGCTGATGGTCAATGACCATCACCAGCGGCGCTTTGGAGAGCGCTGCGTCAACGCGTGCGGCAGACGCGTGGCGATGCAGGTCATTTTCCAGCACCACAACGGCGTCAGCGGCACCGGATTCCAGTTCGCTTAACGCTTCTTCCAGCGAGCCGCCGCCAATCATGCCCAGACCAATGCTGTTTACAGCACGGGCAATCATGGTCACACCGACGTCAGCGCCGCGGCCTTTCAGGGCTTTGGCAACGTTCGCGGCGGCCTGAATGATTTCAGCGCTACCGGCGTTGGTACCGGAGATGATCAGCGGTTTCTTCGCACCTGCAAGGGCCTGAACAATCACGTCGACCTTGTTTTGCAGGTCGCGATCCAGTTCAACGGCCGGAGAGTTGCTGTCCAGCGCGTGGGCAATGGCAAAGCCCAGGCGCGCCTGGTCTTCCACCGGCGCGCAGTAGGTCCACGCGGCGATATCGTCCAGACGGGTGTTGTCGACGTTAGTCACAAACAGAGGATGTTTCGCGCGCTGGCCGATGTTCAGAATCGCCGCAATCTGCCAGTCAGCCACTTTCTGCGCCGCTGCCATTTCACGTGCTTTACCCTTCACCGCCTGACGAACCGCCAGAGCCGCGCGGGCGCCGGTCTGCGTCAGGTCTTCACCCAGCACCAGAACCGCATCATAGGATTCGATTTCGCGCAGCGCTGGCGTATGAACGCCGCCTTCACGCAGCACCTTCAGCACCAGCTGAAGACGTTCCTGCTCGCCCTGAGCGATACCGGTATAGAAGTTTTCCGCACCCACCAGCTCGCGCAGAGCGAAATTGCTTTCGATGCTGGCGCGCGGGGAGCCGATGCCGATCACTTTCTTCGACTGGCGCAGAATATCTGCCGCGCCCTGCATCGCCTGCTCGGCGTTGAGGGTGATGACGTCGTCGCCACGGCGCTGAACCGGCTGACGCGGACGGTCTTTCAGGTTCACGTAGCCATAGCCGAAACGACCGCGGTCGCAGAGGAAGTAGTGGTTAACGGTACCGTTGTAACGGTTTTCGATACGACGCAGTTCGCCGTAACGCTCGCCCGGGCTGGTGTTACAGCCGAGGGAACACTGCTGGCAGATGCTTGGCGCAAACTGCATGTCCCATTTGCGGTTGTAGCGCTCGGAGTGGGTTTTATCCGTGAATACGCCGGTCGGACAGATTTCTACCAGATTACCGGAGAATTCGCTCTCGAGCGTACCGTCTTCCGGACGACCGAAGTAGACGTTGTCGTGCGCGCCATACACGCCCAGATCCTGACCGTCTGCGTAGTCTTTGTAGTAACGCACGCAGCGGTAGCAGGCGATGCAGCGGTTCATTTCGTGCGAGATGAACGGCCCCAAATCCTGGTTACGGTGGGTACGCTTGGTAAAGCGATAGCGACGGAAGCTGTGACCGGTCATCACGGTCATATCCTGAAGGTGGCAGTTACCGCCCTCTTCACAAACCGGACAGTCGTGCGGGTGGTTGGTCATCAGCCACTCCACCACGCTTTCACGGAACTGTTTGGCTTCTTCGTCATCAATCGAAATAAAGGTACCTTCGGCGGCTGGCGTCATACAGGACATCACCAGGCGACCACGCGTGTCTTCCGCGTTTTGATATTGCTTCACCGCACACTGGCGGCAAGCACCGACGCTGCCCAGCGCCGGATGCCAGCAAAAGTACGGAATATCGAGGCCAAGCGACAGACAAGCTTCCAGCAGGTTGTCCGCCCCGTTGACTTCGTATTCTTTGCCGTCTACATGAATCGTAGCCATTAGCATGCTTCCAGTTGGCTCAGTCGAAACCGAGCGTTAATCAAAATTCTTGTCGTTACCAGCGCGCTTTCAGCAGGTTCGGCTGAATACCATTGATCGAATGGGTATTGCTGAACGGCTGCTTGATGCCTGCTTCGAATTCGTCGCGGAAATATTTAATCGCGCTTTGCAGTGGCTCGACGGCACCCGGTGCGTGGGCGCAGAAGGTTTTACCTGGCCCCAGGAATCGACACAGTTGCTCAAGTGTCTCGATATCGCCCGGCTGACCTTCGCCACGCTCGATAGCACGCAGGATCTTCACGCTCCACGGCAGACCGTCACGGCACGGTGTACACCAGCCGCAGGACTCACGGGCGAAGAACTCTTCCAGGTTACGCACCAGCGATACCATGCCAATCTCGTGGTCGACGGCCATCGCCAGCGCCGTCCCCAGACGGCTGCCTGCTTTACCGATGCTTTCGAACTCCATCGGCAGATCAAGGTGGGCTTCGGTCAGGAAGTCCGTCCCCGCCCCGCCCGGCTGCCAGGCTTTGAATTTCAGTCCATCGCGCATGCCGCCTGCGTAGTCTTCAAGAATTTCGCGTGCGGTGGTGCCAAACGGCAGTTCCCAGACGCCAGGGTTCTTCACGCGCCCGGAGAAGCCCATCAGCTTGGTACCGGCATCTTTGCTTGAGGAGATGCCCTGATACCACTCCACGCCGTTCGCGAGGATAGCCGGGACGTTACACAGGGTTTCGACGTTGTTGACACAGGTCGGTTTACCCCACACGCCGGAGCTTGCCGGGAAAGGTGGCTTGGAACGCGGGTTCGCACGGCGACCTTCCAGGGAGTTAATCAGCGCGGTTTCTTCCCCGCAGATATAACGCCCGGCACCGGTGTGCACGAACAGTTCGAAGTCAAACCCGGTACCCAGGATGTTTTTACCCAGGAGGCCGGCTTCGGTGGCTTCGGCAATGGCGCGACGCAGGTTTTCAGCCGCTTCGATGTACTCACCGCGCAGGAAGATGTAGCCACGGTACGCTTTCAGCGCGAACGCGGAAATCAGCATGCCTTCCACCAGCAGGTGCGGCAGCTGCTCCATCAGCAGACGGTCTTTATAGGTGCCCGGCTCCATTTCATCGGCGTTACACAGCAGGTAACGGATGTTCATGGATTCATCTTTGGGCATCAGGCTCCACTTCAGACCAGTGGAGAAGCCCGCACCGCCTCGCCCTTTCAGGCCAGCGTCTTTTACTGCGTTTACGATCTCATCCGGCGCCATGCCGCCAAGGGCCTTACGCGCGCCGGCGTAGCCGTTTTTGCTCTGATATTCGTCGAGCCATACCGGCTGTTTATCATCGCGCAGACGCCAGGTCAGCGGATGCGTCTCAGCAGTACGAATTACAGTTTTCATTTGTACTGCTCCAGCAGGTCAGGAATCGCTTCCGGCGTCAGATGGCTGTGAGTGTCCTCATCAATCATCATGGTCGGCCCCTTGTCGCAGTTACCCAGGCAGCAGGTTGGCAGCAGAGTAAAGCGTCCATCGAACGTGGTCTGGCCCGGCTTGATATTGAGCTTTTTCTCAATCGCAGCCTGAATGCCCTGATAGCCGGTAATGTGGCAGACGACGCTGTCACAGTAGCGGATCACATGGCGGCCTACCGGCTGACGGAAGATCTGGCTGTAGAACGTGGCTACTCCCTCTACGTCACTTGCCGGAATGCCCAGCACTTTTGCGATCTCGTAGATCGCCCCATCCGGCACCCAACCACGCTGTTTCTGTACGATTTTCAGCGCTTCAATGGACGCCGCACGCGGGTCTTCGTAGTGGTGCATCTCGTGCTCAATGGCGGCACGCTCTGCTTCACTCAGCTCAAAAGCCTCGGTTTGTGGTTGTTGATTCTCGTGCATAATTAGCGGTCCACATCTGACATAACAAAATCGATACTACCCAGATACACAATCAGGTCGGAGACCAGACTGCCGCGAATGGCGGCCGGGATCTGCTGCAAGTGCGCGAAGCTTGGCGTACGCACGCGGGTACGGTAGCTCATGGTGCTGCCGTCACTGGTGAGGTAGTAGCTGTTGATACCCTTGGTCGCTTCAATCATCTGGAAGGATTCTTGTGCCGGCATGACCGGGCCCCAGGAAACTTGCAGGAAGTGGGTGATCAGGGTTTCGATATGTTGCAGCGTGCGCTCTTTCGGTGGCGGCGTCGTCAGCGGGTGATCCGCCTTGAACGGGCCTTCCGGCATGTTGTTGAGGCACTGCTCAAGAATGCGCAGGCTCTGGCGCAGCTCTTCCACTTTCAGCATCACGCGGGTGTAGCAGTCGGAAACGCCGCCGCCCACCGGGACTTCAAAATCGAAGTTCTCGTAGCCAGAGTAAGGACGGGCTTTACGCACGTCGAAGTCAATACCGGTCGCGCGCAGGCCTGCACCCGTGGTCCCCCACTCCAGTGCTTCTTTCGCACCGTAGGCCGCAACGCCCTGGGAACGGCCCTTCAGGATGGAGTTACGCAGCGCGGCTTTCTCGTAAGACGCCAGACGTTTCGGCATCCAGTCGAGGAATTCACGCAGCAGGCGGTCCCAGCCGCGCGGCAGATCGTGCGCCACACCGCCGATACGGAACCAGGCCGGGTGCATACGGAAGCCGGTAATCGCTTCCACCAGATCGTAGATTTTCTGACGATCGGTAAAGGCGAAGAAGACCGGGGTCATCGCGCCGACGTCCTGAATGAACGTGGAGATGTACAGCAGGTGGCTGTTAATACGGAACAGTTCTGACAGCATCACGCGGATCACGTTAACGCGATCCGGTACGGTGATGCCTGCCAGTTTCTCAACGGCCAGCACGTATGGCATTTCGTTTACGCAGCCGCCGAGGTACTCGATACGGTCGGTATACGGAATGTAGCTGTGCCAGGACTGACGCTCGCCCATCTTCTCAGCACCACGATGGTGGTAGCCGATGTCAGGGACGCAGTCGACAATCTCTTCGCCGTCAAGCTGAAGAATAATACGGAATGCACCGTGCGCAGACGGGTGGTTCGGACCAAGGTTGAGGAACATGAAGTCCTCGTTTTCGGTACCGCGCTTCATGCCCCAGTCTTCCGGCTTGAAGGTCAGCGCTTCCATCTCCAGATCCTGCTTGGCTTTGGTCAACTCAAACGGGTCGAATTCGGTGGCACGTGCCGGGTAGTCTTTACGCAGCGGGTGGCCGGTCCAGGTCTGCGGCATCATGATGCGCGTCAGGTGCGGGTGGCCGTCAAAGGTCATGCCGAACATTTCCCAGGTTTCACGCTCGTACCAGTTAGCGTTAGGGAAAAGTTTGGTGATCGTCGGCAGATGCATGTCGTTTTCAGACAATGCCACCTTGAGCATAATATCCGTGTTGCGGTCTATTGATATCAGGTGGTAGAAAACGGAAAAATCCGCAGCAGGGAGGCCCTGGCGGTGCGTTCTCAGACGTTCGTCCATGCCGTGTAAGTCAAACAGCATGACGTAAGGTTTTGGCAATTTCTTGAGGAAATCGACAACTTCCAGTAATTGCTCACGCTTCACCCAAACAACGGGTACCCCGGTGCGGGTGGCCTGAACAGTAAAGGCATCCGGCCCAAAACGGTTGCGCAGTTCGCCAATGACGGGGTCATCGAGATGATCCCGGGTCTGCCAGGCAGCTTCTTGCGCGGTTAAGTCGGTCATATTGTTCACCATTGCAAATGGTCCGTGGTGACTGTTAAGCCTGGCTTCGCGCTATTTGAGTAGTGATATGCGAAGGTGTTCTCCAGGCCCACAGGCGCAAATTAAATTTCGTCAGGCGTACGCAGATTGGTGACGGCAATTCGTTCACCACGTTTACGCTCGCGCTCGGACTGCATGTTCGCGCGATAGACACCCTGATCGCCAACAACCCATGAAAGTGGGCGGCGTTCTTTACCGATTGACTCCTGGAGCAGCATCAGCGCCTGCATGTAGGCCTCTGGACGCGGCGGGCAGCCCGGGATGTAAACGTCCACCGGAATGAACTTATCAACGCCCTGCACAACGGAATAAATGTCGTACATACCGCCGGAGTTTGCACATGCACCCATGGAGATAACCCATTTTGGCTCCAGCATCTGGTCATAAAGACGCTGAATAACCGGTGCCATTTTGGTAAAGCAGGTCCCGGCCACCACCATCAGGTCAGCCTGACGTGGAGAAGCACGCAGTACCTCGGCCCCAAAACGCGCAACGTCATGCACCGCAGTGAATGACGTCACCATTTCAACGTAGCAGCAAGAAAGGCCAAAGTTGTAGGGCCAGATGGAGTTCTTACGACCCCAGTTGACCATATCGTGCATGGCATGCTCGAGCTTGCCCATGTACACGCTTTTGTTGACTTCTTGCTCCAGGGGGTCAGTTACGATCTCCTGTTTTTGCAGGGGGTAACGGTCATTCTCACCGTTAGGATCTATGCGGGTGAGCGTATAATCCATCTTATTGCCTCGCTGTTACTGCTGACGATTAGAGATACTGTTTTCCGGGTTGATGTGTTCACGACGTGAACGCACAGGTGTCCAGTCCAGCGCGCCAATACGCACCAGATAAACCAGACCGGCCAGTAACACTAAAATGAAAATTGCGGCCTCGACAAAGCCCACCCAACCACTTTCGCGAATGGAGGTAGACCACGCGAAGAGGTAAAGCGCTTCCACGTCAAAAATGACGAAGAACATGGCTACCAGGTAGAACTTGGCAGACAGGCGTAAGCGAGCGGTACCTACGGAATCAATACCTGATTCGAAAGGTGTGTTTTTGTGCCTTGCGCGGGCGCGACCGCCCAGGAACCAGCCGCCGACTAACATCAGGCAGCACAGGCCAATGGCTACAATAAGAAAGATTGCGAATGCCCAGTGATGAGCGATGACTTCTGTGGATGTTGACATACTCATTGCTTACTCATCAAAAGTGATACCGACGACACTGCTCTTGCTGGCAGATGGGCATCACATCGATTCATGGGGAGGAACAAAATAACCTTACACTAACTGTCAGAAATGAGACATAGACAGCAAAATGATGGGTTTTTTTACTCCTATCTATAACCTTTTGTCAACTTTAACAAAGGTTTCTTCACATTAAATTACATCGAGCGATTCTCATTAACATTTGGTGCCCTTTAACCCTGGTGGCCAGGTGACTTTACGTCAAATGCATCTTGTTGAATCGTGTCCGTTTTGGAAGTAAAAAAAATAACCCTCCTATTTTGACAGGATTTGCCAACGATTCCTCCCCCTAAATAGGAGTATTTTCTTGATCTGAGACACGCTTTTGTTAATTCAATCAAAAAAACAGCAACATATTTCCTGTTTTTTTAACATCGGCAGGGTATGAGGGAAGATAGAACAGCTATTGTTCACATATTAATCAAAAGCATTTGGCTCATTGATAAATAAGCACTATTTCACTTATCCACACTCCTTTCGCGGTTATGAATAGCAAAAAAAACCACTCGCATGAAAAAATCATGCGAGTGGCTCTTTTTTACACTTACATTTTGTTACGAGAATTTTGAGGAAACGATCACTCAAAATCCCCTTCCACGATCAGCGAGTCATCCCCTCCTTCAGGAGTAACATGCGCGTACTGCCATGGATTGTGGTAGTTTTCCATTGCTTCGAATACCACCTTTGCCAGCTCGTTGTTGCTGCCGGCGTTATGGCACAGCATGTACTCCGTATCCGGTAGCGAGGGAAGCCCCTCTGATTTGCCCAGCACGCGCAGGTCGGGGCTCATCATCTCAACCGGACGGGCCGTTACGCCAAGCCCGGCCTTCACCGCCGCTCGCACTGCGGGCAACGTGGACGCCACGTACGCCAGACGCCAGGGGATACTGGCCTCGTTGAGGGCAGCCAGCACCATATCGCGGAACGGACTGGGATCGTCCAGCAGAACCAGGGGTATTGGCTCACCTTGTTGCAATACGTACTCCGCGGCACAGTACCAGTGCGTAGGAGAAGTACGCAGCGTCAGGCAGTCAAACAGGCCGGGTCGATGCGTGGTGACCACCAGGTCAACCTCATTCTCTTTCAGCATCTCAACCATGAAGGCATTGCGTTTAACGCTAACGTCCAGGGCAAGCTTCGGATAAACCGAGCTAATTCGATTGAGAAGGAAAGGTAAAATGGTATCTGCTGATTCATCTGACGCCCCTAATGTTAACACTCCCTGAAGGTTGCTAAACATTAATGACATACAGGCTTCATCATTAAAGCGCAGTATCTTCCTGGCATAACCCAGAAGCTGAATACCATGTTCTGTTAAAAGCTTATTACGTCCATGGCGCGCAAAAAGCTCTTTACCAACCAGTTGTTCCAGTCGCTGCATTTGCTGACTTACGGCGGACTGGGTACGGCATACTGCGGCAGCAGCTGCTGCAAAAGTGTTGAGATCGGCGACCGCAACAAACGTTCTCAGCAGATCGAGGTCGAGATTCATTATCGGACGATTTGCATTTATCATATCTTTTCACTTTCAGGTTGCTCGTGCGGAGCTGCCCGGGTTGAAGCTGTGTGTAACGGTTAAGCAATTCCTTCTGAAGTGTTTCCCTCGCATCCCGGCCCGGCAGACTGCCTGACAGATAGTTATTGTACTGTGGTATATCAACAGTCAGAAATCACGTTTCATGACGTTATTTTTATTCTCTTGCGTTCAGGTTATTTCATTGTGTGCAGGTAGATGTAAATTCCATAAAGAGTAAGACATGTTTTCTGCCATCTATATCGCAGCGTTGCCAACGTCGCAAGATGTGACTTACCCAATCGGCCAGAGATAACTTTAACAATAACAATCGATTAATACAGGAAAGCAGAATCCGATATACGTAACAGGCCTATCGCTCTGCTGCATTCCTGAATCACATCTTAACCCAAATCCACTATATTTATAAGTCTTATTGCACTAATACGGATTTAACGCCAATGATAAGCAACTACACTCTTTTTATTAAAATTAACGAAAGTTGCATTTTCGTCGTTAATAATAAATAAAGTTTAATTTAGATTCAGGCCAATCATTAATAACCCTTAACATTAATTTCACATGAGTAACTTTTAACCTGGCTTTGCTAATATGGCAATCTGTATCTGAGCATTCAGGTTTTACGAATGGTCACTCAGGGGGACTACTGCCTCAGCCCGGATCGTCTTTTTATTTACCTCAGAATAATATTGACACTTACATGATACTTTCAGCATAAAAAACCCATTAATAACCGCAATCACGGTGATTTCAGGCACAAAATCACTCCGTTATTAGATTAAGCGATCGCAGCGGCGCTGCCCGGCTGGACAAAATCTTCTTCTGTGTGCCCTTCAAAACGAGGCGCGGTGGGAGTACATTGTTCCGTGCTGCTTCCACGGCAGGAAGTGGCAATAATAGCGAAAAGGTTAAAGGTTCATGTCCCCTATCGAAAAATCCAGCAAGCTCGACAACGTCTGTTACGACATCCGTGGCCCGGTACTCAAAGAGGCAAAACGCCTTGAAGAGGAAGGCAATAAGGTTCTGAAACTCAACATCGGCAACCCCGCGCCATTTGGTTTTGAAGCGCCGGATGAGATCCTGGTGGATGTGATCCGTAACCTGCCAACGGCACAAGGCTATTGTGATTCAAAAGGCCTTTACTCCGCTCGCAAAGCCATTATGCAGCACTATCAGGCTCGTGGAATGCGCGACGTCACCGTTGAAGATATCTACATTGGCAACGGCGTCTCGGAACTGATCGTTCAGGCGATGCAGGCGCTGCTGAACAGCGGTGACGAAATGCTGGTTCCCGCGCCGGACTATCCGCTGTGGACCGCTGCCGTATCGCTCTCCAGCGGTAAAGCGGTACATTATCTTTGCGACGAATCCTCTGACTGGTTCCCGGATCTGGACGACATTCGCGCGAAAATCACGCCTCGCACGCGTGGGATTGTGATCATCAACCCGAACAACCCGACGGGCGCGGTCTATTCAAAAGAGCTGCTGATGGAGATCGTCGAGATCGCCCGCCAGCACAACCTGATCATCTTCGCTGATGAAATCTACGACAAGATCCTGTACGACGCGGCGCAGCACCACTCTATCGCCGCGCTGGCACCCGATCTGCTGACCGTCACTTTTAACGGACTGTCTAAAACCTACCGCGTGGCCGGTTTCCGTCAGGGCTGGATGGTGCTGAACGGCCCGAAAAAGCACGCAAAAGGCTATATTGAAGGGCTGGAGATGCTGGCGTCGATGCGTCTTTGCGCCAACGTACCAGCACAGCATGCGATCCAGACGGCGCTCGGTGGCTATCAAAGCATCAGCGAGTTCATCGTCCCGGGCGGCCGTCTGTATGAACAGCGCAACCGCGCATGGGAACTGATTAACGATATTCCGGGCGTCTCCTGCGTGAAGCCTAACGGCGCGCTGTATATGTTCCCGAAAATCGACGCGAAGCGCTTTAATATTCACGACGACCAGAAAATGGTGCTCGACTTCCTGTTGCAGGAAAAAGTGCTGCTGGTTCAGGGTACGGCGTTTAACTGGCCGTGGCCGGATCACGTGCGTATCGTGACCCTGCCGCGCGAAGACGATCTTGAGATGGCCATCAGCCGCTTCGGGCGCTTCCTCTCCGGGTATCATCAGTAACGTTGCCGTTCTGCCGGGTGGCGCTGCGCCTGCCCGGCCTGCACCATCCGCACATTTGCATCTTCCCTCCCCTCCCAGCACAATGAAGTCTGTCGCAGTGAAGACATAAGGTAACCTATGAGTCAGAGTCATTTTTTTGCCCACCTCTCCCGCCTGAAACTCATCAACCGCTGGCCGCTGATGCGCAACGTACGTACTGAAAACGTATCAGAGCACAGTTTGCAGGTTGCCATGGTCGCGCACGCGCTGGCCGCGATTAAAAACCGCAAATTCAACGGGCAGGTGAATGCCGAGCGTATCGCCCTGCTGGCGATGTACCACGACGCCTCGGAAGTGCTGACCGGGGATCTGCCCACGCCGGTAAAATACTTCAACTCACAGATTGCGCAGGAATATAAGGCCATCGAGAAGATTGCCCAGCAGAAGCTGATCGACATGGTACCCGAAGAGCTGCGCGATATCTTCGAGCCGCTGATCGACGAGAATCAGTACACGGATGAGGAAAAATCCCTGGTCAAGCAGGCCGATGCGCTGTGCGCCTACCTGAAATGTCTGGAAGAGCTGTCCGCCGGGAATAATGAGTTTCTGCTGGCCAAATCGCGCCTGGAGAAAACGCTGGAATCCCGCCGCAGCGAGGAGATGGACTACTTTATGCGCGTGTTTGTGCCAAGCTTCCATCTGTCGCTGGATGAGATTAGCCAGGATTCGCCGCTGTAGTTTTTCGCCCAGAGGCGCTGCGCTTGCAGGGCCTACGAATCACGTAGGCCGGGTAAGGCGTAGCCGCCACCCGGCGCTCAGAACGGGAATAACACCGGAATCAGCACCACGCATACCAGCATCACCAGCACGGTGAACGGCACGCCAATCTTCACGAAGTCGCTGAACTTATAGTTCCCCGGCCCCAGCACCAGGGTATTGACCGGAGAAGAGACCGGCGTCATAAACGCCGCGGACGCCGCCATCGCCACCATCATCGCAAACGGATACGGCGAAACGCCCATGGATTTCGCCATCGCCAGCGCAATAGGCGCCATCAGCACCGCCGTGGCGGTATTGGAGATGAACAAACCAATGGTGGCACACATGACGAACAGGCAAATCATCATCAGGTACGGGCCATATCCCCCGCCCGCATCCATCAAGCCTTTAACGATCAGATCGACCCCGCCGGTTTTCTGAAGCGCCAGGGCAAACGGCATCATCCCGACAATAAGAATAATGCTCGGCCAGTGAATCGCCTTGTAAGCGCTTTCGGCGTCGATACAGCGGAATTTGCCCATCAGCAGACAGGCAATAATCGCCGCCACCGGGTTAGGGATCTCGTCGGTCAGCATCAGCGCGACCATCAGCACCAGACAAAAAATCGCGTGGGGCGCCTGGCTGTGCGCCGGGGATGCATCGCTCTCTTCAATCGGCATATTCAGCACCACAAAGTCGCGGCCTTTCTGCCCGAGCTGGCTAATCAGCTTCCAGTTGCCGACCACGAGGAAGATATCTCCCAGCAGGATCGGCTCGTCCACGACCGCCCCTTCAAGGGCCACGCCATCGCGCTTCAGGCCCACCACGTTCAACCCGTAGCGGGTACGAAAGCCGATTTCGCGCACGGTTTTGCCCAATAATTCTGATTCGGGGATCAGTGAAACTTCGGCCATGCCCACATCCAGCGCCTGGTCGGAGAAATACTCTCCGCGCAGCACCATCGGTTCCAGCAACTTTTCGCTACAGAACTCCCGCAGATCCACGTCCGCAGTGGACATATCAATCAGCAGGACGTCACGCGCGCGGAACTCCGATACCCCGTTCACGTTAACGATCACCCGACGAAAACGACGCCAGCGCTCAACCCCGATGACGTTCGCGCCGTAGCGTTCGCGTAGCTTGAGGTCATCCAGCCGCTGCCCCACCATCGGCGACCCCGGGCGGATGGCCAGACGCCGGGCGCGCCCGGTCAGACGGTACTCTTTAATCAGATCGCGGAAAGAGCGCCGCTTCCAGCCCTCTTTGGCTTTGTCCTGCTTCTCCCCTTTCAGCGCGAAACGGGTCAGTAGCATATAGATAATGCCCATCACCAGCACCACCAGGCCGATCGGCGTGACGCTGAAAAAGCTAAATCCTTCAAGCCCCTCACGGATCAGCTCGCTGTTCACGACGAGGTTCGGCGGCGTCGCGACCAGCGTCATCATGCCGCTGATGAGCCCGGCGAAGCTTAACGGCATCATCAGCCGCGACGGAGAGATCTGCATTCTCATGCAGACGCTCAGCACTACCGGAATAAAGATGGCCACAACGCCCGTTGAGCTCATAAACGCGCCCAGCCCGGCAACCGTCAGCATCAGGTAAATCAGCATTTTGGTTTCGCTGCTGCCCGCTACTTTAACCAGCCACGCCCCCATCATCGTCGCTACGCCGGTGCGGACCAGCCCGTCGCCAATGATAAACAGGGCGGCAATCAGAATGACGTTGGGGTCGCTAAACCCGGAAAAGGCTTCCGGCAGGGATAGCGTACCGCTCAGAACAAACGCAACGATCACAAACAGGGCGACGGCATCCATGCGCACCTTGCCCGTAGCAAACAGAATGATGGCGATTAACAGCAGGCTCAGGACCCAAATCAGTTCACCGTTCACAACATGTCCTTGTCAGTGGAGAGAAGCCATTCTGCCATAAAAAAAGCCCCGGTAATGCGGGGCTAAATCATGGGATTACATTTTTAGCGAGACGGTTACGATTCCGTCAGAGGCCTTCGAGACGTCGATGGCGGTCAGGGTGTTAATCACAAAATCCGCCTCCTCCAGCCGGGGGGAACCCGCCGGCACGTTAACGGCAATGACGTGGCTCCCGGCATTCAGACCGGCCAGAACGCCTGCCGCCGCGTCTTCCACCACCACGCACTCCGCAGGGGCAAGGCCCAGCAGTTCAGCGCCGAGCAGAAACGCATCCGGTTCAGGCTTGCCGCGCTTCACGCGCTCAGCGGTAATGAACACGTCCGGCGTCGGTAAACCGGCCGCCTTATGACGGGCATGCGCGACGGGAATCGAGCCGGAGGTGACGATAGCCCACGGGATCTGCGCTTCATTCAGGTGCTCAAGCAGTTCGCGCGCACCGGGCAGCGCGGTAATGCCGTCGGTGTCGGTGGCTTCTATCTGCTCCAGATAGCTGAACTCCGCCTGAATTTCTTCCTCAGAACGTCCCGCCAGGAAGTGGCGCAATGAGGTAATGGCCTGTTTGCCATGGATAAAATTCAGTACGTCCTGATGGTCGATGCCGTGCCGGTCGGCCCAGTGGCACCATGAGCGTTCCACCACCGGCAGCGAATCCACCAGCGTA
The DNA here is from genome assembly GCF_001631805.1 of Enterobacter genomosp. S. NCBI lineage: Bacteria > Pseudomonadati > Pseudomonadota > Gammaproteobacteria > Enterobacterales > Enterobacteriaceae > Enterobacter > Enterobacter genomosp. S. The sequence goes on from NZ_LVVA01000012.1 coordinate 429,532, forward strand.
CCGTCCAGATCAAACAGAAAACCTTTACACTGCACACGCACCTCCGTCAGGCATTAATGATTTGTTGAATTTCGTTGCTGCTTAAATGGTACTGACGCGGACAGGCGTGCCACGCGCTCAGCATACGTTGATATTTATCCCACATGGGAGTCTGGGCGTTGAAGCCGTGCGTACCCGCATCAAAATGGGTATAGCGCCCTTCGGTATTCACCATAAAGCGCACATAGCTCAGATAGCGCGCTTCCGTCGCGGCATCAAAGCCCAGGAATGTCACGCGGCGCTCGTCAATGGATTGCCGATCTTTCAGGTTGGTCCAGGACACATGCAGCGCGTGGTACATCTCCATGATGTCGATAACGATACGGCAGGTTTCCTCTTTCAGCTCGCCAAATTCGCGATCCAGTTCGCGCATTTGCAAGCCAAAGCCACGTTCGACAATGGTTTGCAGGCGGCTGTAGCGCGCAGCGTTATCGGGATCAAGCATAGTCATCATCTTGTACTGGTTAGACAAAATCAGACGTTGAGCATGGGTCATTTCCATCTTTCGACTCCTGTAGCGCATTGCACTGTAAAAAAAAGACACGGTAACTGACTGTTACTGTGCCTTCTTTTGATCGTCGTTTCGATGATCAATCACAAGTCATCGAGGAATGTTTTATCAAGCTGTTTAAACGCGCGCTTTAACGTGTCCGCCAGCGCCTGATAGTCCGGCTTGCCTTCAACCGGGGCGAGCGCCTGCCCGGCCTCCTCCAGTTTTCCACGCACTTCATAAAACCAGTGTAAAATAGAAGGCGGAAGTGGCGTGACGGAACGTTTGCCTAACCACCACAACCCCTGCATCGGCAGGCTTAGCGCAAAGAGCGCTGTCGCGACGGCAGGCCCAAGCTGTCCACCTAAAGCTATCTGCCAGCACAGGGTAAAGACGGCAACAGGAGGCATAAAGCGGATCGCATAGCGCGTGGCGCGGATGGTACGGTTCTCAATAAACATCGGTGCCAGGCGCTTTTCCATCGGCCACGTCTTAGCGTAATGCTGTCCCCGACGAAACAGACTAAAAAAATTTACGGACGGGATTTCGGGTGTCGACATGGCTGTACCTCAACTTCACATATAAAAATTAAAATTTTCGTGCAAAACCACAACAGGCTATGACAACGTTCAAAATATTTTGTCATCGCTACCCCGTATCGGGTATCCTGTGCCAGCCTGATAGGCCGTAGACGAGAAGCGTTAACTCGTCAAATTATCGCATATTATGCCATTGTCTGAAAAATGTTCAAAATGGCTTAAAATCATAGGTATTTCTTCCATCCTGCCAGAATGTTCGTTTGGCATGATGTTAATCATAAACGTCTGGGTCAGCTTGCGTTACGCTTTTAGGCTCATTGACGTTTTTTTAGCCACGTATCAATTATAGGTACTTCCATGTCGAGTAAGTTAGTACTGGTTCTGAACTGCGGTAGCTCTTCACTGAAATTCGCCATCATCGATGCGCTCAACGGTGACGAGTACCTCTCTGGTTTGGCCGAATGTTTCCATCTGCCTGAAGCACGTATCAAGTGGAAGATGGACGGCAGCAAACAAGAAGCGGCTTTAGGTGCAGGCGCCGCTCACAGTGAAGCGCTGAACTTTATCGTTAACACTATTCTGGCACAAAAACCAGAACTGTCTGCTCAGCTGACTGCGATTGGTCACCGTATCGTCCACGGCGGCGAAAAATACACCAGTTCCGTGGTGATTGACGACTCTGTGATCCAGGGCATCAAAGACTCTGCGTCTTTCGCACCGCTGCATAACCCGGCTCACCTGATCGGTATCGCTGAAGCACTGAAATCCTTCCCGCATCTGAAAGATAAAAACGTGGCCGTATTTGACACCGCGTTCCATCAGACCATGCCGGAAGAGTCTTACCTCTATGCCCTGCCATACAGCCTGTACAAAGAGCACGGCGTACGTCGCTACGGCGCACACGGCACCAGCCACTTCTATGTGACTCAGGAAGCCGCAAAAGTACTGAACAAGCCGGTTGAAGAAGTCAACATCATCACCTGCCACCTGGGCAACGGTGGTTCTGTTTCTGCTATCCGCAACGGCAAGTGTGTTGACACCTCAATGGGTCTGACCCCGCTGGAAGGTCTGGTGATGGGTACCCGTTCCGGTGACATCGACCCGGCGATCATCTTCCACCTGCACGACACTCTGGGCATGAGCGTTGACGACATCAACAAAATGCTGACCAAAGAGTCTGGCCTGCTGGGTCTGACCGAAGTCACCAGCGACTGCCGTTACGTTGAAGACAACTACGACAGCAAAGAAGACGCTAAGCGTGCAATGGACGTTTACTGCCACCGTCTGGCGAAGTACATCGGTTCTTACACCGCGCTGATGGACGGTCGTCTGGACGCGGTTATCTTCACCGGCGGCATCGGTGAGAACGCGGCAATGGTACGTGAGCTGTCCCTGGGCAAACTGGGCGTACTGGGCTTCGAAGTCGATCACGAGCGTAACCTGGCTGCCCGTTTCGGCAAGTCTGGCTTCATCAACAAAGAAGGCACCCGCCCGGCTATCGTTATCCCAACTAACGAAGAGCTGGTCATCGCGCAAGACGCGTGCCGCCTGACTGCCTGATTCCACACCGCCAGCAATGCTGGCGGTGCTGTTTTGTAGCCCGCCCAACGCGGCGGTAACGAAAGAGGATAAACCGTGTCCCGTACTATTATGCTGATCCCTACCGGAACCAGCGTCGGCCTGACCAGCGTCAGCCTCGGCGTGATCCGCGCTATGGAACGCAAAGGCGTTCGTCTGAGCGTCTTTAAGCCTATCGCCCAGCCTCGTGCCGGTGGCGATGCGCCAGACCAGACCACCACCATTGTGCGTAAGAATTCCAATCTTCCTGCGGCTGAACCGCTGAAGATGAGCCACGTTGAGTCTCTGCTCTCCAGCAACCAGAAAGACGTGCTGATGGAAGAGATCATTGCCAACTACCACGCTAACGCGCAGGACGCGGAAGTGGTGCTGGTTGAAGGCTTGGTCCCGACCCGTAAACACCAGTTTGCCCAGTCCCTGAACTTTGAAATCGCGAAAACCCTGAACGCAGAGATCGTTTTCGTGATGTCCCAGGGTACTGATACCCCAGAGCAGCTGAAAGAGCGTATCGAACTGACGCGCAGCAGCTTCGGCGGTGCGAAAAATACCAGCATCACCGGCGTTATCGTTAACAAACTGAACGCACCGGTTGATGAACAGGGCCGTACGCGTCCTGACCTGTCCGAAATCTTTGACGACTCATCCAAAGCGAAAGTTATCAAGGTTGACCCGGCTAAACTGCAAGATTCCAGCCCACTGCCTGTTCTGGGCGCGGTGCCATGGAGCTTCGATCTGATTGCCACCCGCGCAATCGATATGGCGCGTCACCTGAACGCTACCGTGATCAACGAAGGCGATATCAACACCCGCCGCGTGAAGTCGGTGACCTTCTGTGCGCGCAGCATTCCGCACATGCTGGAGCACTTCCGCGCAGGTTCCCTGCTGGTGACCTCCGCAGACCGTCCGGACGTGCTGGTTGCTGCCTGCCTGGCGGCGATGAACGGCGTGGAAATCGGTGCAATTCTGCTGACCGGCGGCTATGAAATGGACGCGCGTATCAGCAAGCTGTGCGAACGTGCGTTCGCGACCGGCCTGCCGGTCTTCATGGTGAACACCAACACCTGGCAGACCTCCCTGAGCCTGCAAAGCTTCAACCTGGAAGTGCCGGTTGATGACCACGAGCGTATTGAGAAGGTTCAGGAATACGTTGCGGGCTACATCGACGCAGACTGGATTGAATCCCTGACTGCGACCTCCGAGCGCAGCCGTCGTCTGTCTCCTCCAGCCTTCCGCTACCAGCTGACCGAGCTGGCGCGTAAAGCGGGCAAACGCGTGGTTCTGCCAGAAGGCGACGAACCACGTACCGTTAAAGCGGCGGCCATCTGTGCAGAGCGCGGTATCGCGACCTGTGTGCTGCTGGGTAACCCGGACGAGATCAACCGCGTTGCGGCGTCTCAGGGCGTTGAGCTGGGTGCTGGCATCGAAATCGTTGACCCGGAAGTGGTGCGCGAAAGCTACGTTGCCCGTCTGGTTGAGCTGCGTAAGAACAAAGGCATGACCGAAGCCGTTGCGCGCGAGCAGCTGGAAGACAACGTCGTGCTGGGCACGCTGATGCTGGAGCAGGACGAAGTTGACGGTCTGGTTTCCGGTGCGGTTCACACCACCGCGAACACCATCCGTCCACCGTTGCAGCTGATCAAAACCGCACCGGGCAGCTCTCTGGTTTCCTCCGTGTTCTTCATGCTGCTGCCTGAACAGGTTTACGTTTACGGCGACTGCGCGATCAACCCGGATCCAACCGCAGAGCAGCTGGCAGAAATCGCTATCCAGTCTGCGGACTCCGCAACTGCCTTTGGTATTGAACCGCGCGTAGCGATGCTCTCTTACTCCACCGGTACCTCTGGTGCAGGCAGCGACGTTGAGAAAGTCCGTGAAGCAACCCGCATTGCGCAGGAAAAACGTCCAGATCTGATGATCGACGGTCCGCTCCAGTACGATGCTGCCGTCATGGCTGACGTGGCGAAATCCAAAGCGCCAAACTCTCCGGTTGCAGGTCGCGCTACCGTGTTCATCTTCCCGGATCTGAACACCGGTAACACCACCTATAAAGCGGTACAGCGTTCAGCAGACCTGATCTCCATCGGGCCAATGCTGCAAGGTATGCGCAAACCTGTGAACGACCTGTCCCGTGGCGCGCTGGTTGACGATATCGTCTACACCATCGCGCTGACGGCGATCCAGTCTTCGCAGCAGCAGTAATGTTAAAAAGCCCGGTGGCGCTAGCGCTTACCGGGCCTACGGTTTTGTAGGCCGGATAAGCGAAGCGCCATCCGGCAAGAAAGGCGACCACGTAACCGGTCGCCTTTTTTTATTACAGCAGCTCCCGCGCCGCCGACACAATGTCATGCGCCGTCAGGCCGTACTCTTTTTGCAGGAAGTCCTGCGTGCCCACCTGGCCATAACGCTCCTTCACACCTACCCGACGCATAGGCACCGGACAGGTTTCCACCAGCACTTCCGCCACTGCCGATCCCAGCCCGTTATGAATGCTGTGGTTTTCGCAGGTCACAATACGCCCGGTTTTCTCTGCATAGTTTTTCACCAGCATCCGATCGATGGGCTTCAGGGTAAACATGTCGATGACCGCTGCGCTTACCCCCTCCTGTTCGAGCTGACGCGCCGCCTCCAGCGCTTCCGCCACCATGATGCCGTTGGCAATCAGGGTGATATCGCTTCCCTCGCGCAGCACGTTGCCCTTGCCGATGGTGAAGGTTGACCCAGGGGCATAGACGCTCGGCGCCTGCTTGCGGATGGTACGCACCCAGTAGAAGCCTTCCAGGTCGATAAGCTGACGCAGCACGTTCTCGAACATCACCGCGTCGGTCACCTCCAGCACCACGGAGTGCGCCAGACCGCGCACGATGCCCATATCCTCGAACGACATATGCGTCCCGCCGTTGTGGCAGGCCGTCACGCCCGCATCCGAGGCAATCACCTTCACGTTATTGCGCTGGTAGTCCAGGGACATAAACAGCTGATCGAAGCAGCGACGGCTGGCGAAGGCGGTAAAGGTGTGCACGAACGGCTTACGGCCGGTGAGCGACAGCCCGGCGGCCGTTCCGATCACGTTGGCCTCCATAATGCCGCAGTTGATGACGTGCTGTGGATAATCCCGCGCTACGCCGTCCATCGCCATCGAACTCATCAGGTCCGCCTCGAGCGCAACGATCTCGCTCCCGGCCTCAATCTGCCTGGCCACAAAGCCCGCGTAGACCTTACGCATCTCAACCGAATCTTTCTGTCCTGCCGGTGCAACCTTAATCATGTGAAGCCTCCAGTTGGCGAATCGTCTCGTTGAGCGCCGCTTTGCTCTCCTCGGTTAATCGCAGGTGATGCGAATTACTGAGCTGTTCCAGGTACGGCACCCCCTGCCCTTTGATGCTGTCGAGGATCACCACCCGCGGACGCGCATCGGCCTCAGGGATCGGTGAAGTCACCTTCAGCAGTGCCGGAATGTCATCCCCTTTGACCGTCACCACGTCAAAGCCAAAGGCGCGGAATTTGCCCTCAAGGTCGAAGGCACAGATGATTTCGTCCAGTTCACCGTCGAGCTGCTGTTTGTTCCAGTCCACGAACACGGTCAGGTTGTTCAGTCGATGGTGAGCGATAAACTGGAAGGCTTCCCAGCACTGGCCTTCGTTTAGCTCCCCGTCACCGACGATGCAGAACACGCGGTTTGGCCTTCCTGCCAGCTTGTGCGACAGCGCCATGCCGCCCGCAATCGAGATCCCCTGCCCCAGCGAACCGGTGGTGGCATCCACGCCGCGGGTTTTCAGGCGGTCCGGGTGGCTGGGCAGACGCGTTCCGTTCTGGTTCAGCGTGCTCAGCTCTTCAACCGGGAAGTAGCCCTTAATCGCCAGCGTGCTGTAGAGCGCCGGGCCCGCATGGCCTTTCGACAGCACAAAGTAATCGTGCTCTGGCCAGTCCGGGTCGGCCGGGTCTATTTTCATCACCGCGCCGTACAGTACCGCCAGCGTTTCAACGACTGACATGCTGCCGCCGTAGTGGCCAAAGCCCAGCTGCGTCAGGGATTTCAGGGTCTCAAGACGGATCTGACGCGCCAGTTCGGTTATCTCATTCTCATTCATGATTTGGCTCCGGGGTTTTCCTGCGCGTTACCGCCCGCAGGTTTGTTTTTAGCGAAGATGTTGTAAGCCACCAGCAGCGCGAACAACACAACAACCAGTCCGGTGATGGCAAGCGGCGACAGGAAGCGCGCAAGATTGCCGAGCACAATCCCGACCGCACCAAAATCAGCGTCCGAGAAGGTGGTATTCGCAAAGCCAATCGCGCCCAGAACAGGCAGCAGGAGTACCGGCAGGAAGGTGATCAGCAGGCCGTTGGCAAACGCGCCAATCATCGCCCCACGACGTCCGCCGGTGGCGTTCCCAAACACGCCCGCCGTCGCACCGGTGAAGAAATGCGGCACCACGCCCGGAAGTATCAGCACCCAGCTAAACTGGCCGCATATCAGCAAGCCCACAATTCCCCCGAGGAAGCTGAACAGGAAGCCAATCAGCACCGCATTAGGCGCATACGGGTAGACCACCGGGCAGTCCAGCGCAGGCCGCGCGTTCGGCACCAGTTTTTCAGAGAAGCCGGTAAAGGCCGGGACGATTTCCGCCAGAATCAGGCGTACGCCTTGCAGGATGATGAATACGCCTGCTGCGAAGGTGATCGCCATGATAATGGCGTACACCAGGTAGTTTTGCCCGCCGCTGAAGGTGGACTCCACGTACTCGCGCCCGGCGCTCACCGCCATGATCAGGTAGATAATCATCATGGTCAGGGAAATTGAGATCGAGCTGTCACGCAGGAAGCTGAGGTTCTTCGGCAGGTTCATCTCTTCGGTGGAGCGCGAGCCTTTGCCGACCCTGCTGCCAATCCAGCCGGACAGCACGTAGCCCAGCGTACCGAAATGACCGAAGGCGATCTCATCGTTGCCGGTAATACGCTTCATATAGCGCTGCGCAATCGCCGGGAAGAAGGCCATAATCAGGCCGAGGATCAGCGAACCGGTAAAGACCAGCCCTACTCCCTCGAAGCCTGCGACCGTCAGGATCACGCCGATCATGCACGCCATGTAGAAGGTGTGGTGCCCGGTCAGGAAGATATACTTCAGGCGGGTAAAGCGCGCGACGATAATATTCGCCACCATCCCGAAGGCCATAATTAGCGCAGTCGAGGCACCGTATTTTTCCAGGGCAATGGATACAATCGCTTCATTGTTGGGAATAATGCCCTGAATATTAAAAGCGTGCTCAAACATACCGCCTAACGGATTTAAAGAGCCTACCAGCACGGTGGCGCCACCGCCCAGTACAATAAAGCCAAGAATGGTTTTAATCGTGCCTTTTACCACATCAGAAAAGGCTTTTTTTTGCGCGACAAGACCAATTAAGGCAATTAACCCTACCAGGACTGAAGGGACTTTTAAAATATCAACAACGAAATTCAGCGTTTCAAGGATAAACATATCCACCTCGCCTAATCAGGATTATTGTCTTTCGAACCAGGCGCGCAGCTGCGCTTCGAGTTCGTTGATATCGATAATATTGTTGATGACCACCAGCTGGCTTTCCGGCACGCTGGCGCTGGCCGCAATGTCTTTCGCCATCACAAACAGGTCCGCCGCGCCCGGCGTGGCCGAGGAGAGGTCGGAGTGTTCCACCTCGGCCTCAACCTCCAGTTTTTTGAGCACCTTTTTAATATTCATTTCGACCATAAAACTGCTGCCCAGGCCGGAGCCGCAAATAGCCATAATTTTCATTGTTATCCCCTTTTTTGAGTAGAGTACGTCCCATCACGCTGGCGCGTAATGTTGAGATGAAACGGATTAAAAAATTAAATCAGAAGCGGTCGATGATGATTTTTATCTCCTCCAGCGTGTTCGCCCGGTGTAATTCAGCCATATCCTCGTCGCTGGAAAATAATTCCGCTAACGCCGAAATCATTTCGATATGACTATGTTTGTCCGGCGCCGCCAGCATTACAATCACATCGACGGGGTCAAACTCACCGGCACCAAAAGAGACGCCCTGTTTCAGTTTTAATAAGGACAGACCGAGACCTTTCGCCCCCTCTTCCGGCCTTGCATGCGGCATTGCCAGGCCGGGAGCCAGTACATAGTAGGGTCCTAGCGCGTGGTGCTGCTCGATGATCGCCGTGACGTATTCCGGCACAATCACCTGCAAATCCAGCAGCGGTTTCGCGCAAAGTTCCAGCGCCTGAGGCCAGTTTTCAACGCTATCCTGTAGCGTTATGGTTGTATCATATATCCACTTTTTGAGCACTTTTCACTCCCGCTAAAGCCCAGACATGGGCAAACTCTATTCAACCCATCAATCAATGACTGCGATCGCGATCACAAAGATAGCGCTACCAATGACTAACATGCAGAACTGTGATAGCGCTATCAATTTGCTATCATGGTGTGAAATCACAGCAAAAAAAGGGATTTAAGGCGTATACTGCCTGTCACGTAAAATAAGGATGAAACTGACTCACGGCCTGTCAGCAGGAAGATGTATGTCTTTAACCCGAAAACGCCGTAGTACCGGAAAAGTAACGCTCGCGGATGTCGCGCAGCTTGCCGGCGTAGGCACGATGACCGTTTCCCGTGCTCTCCGCACGCCCGAACAAGTTTCCGATAAACTGCGTGAAAAAATTGAAGCTGCGGTGCAGGAGCTGGGTTACATGCCCAATCTTGCCGCCAGCGCCCTGGCATCTGCGTCGTCATGGACGATTGCGATGGTTGTTCCCAATCTTTCCGAAGCTGGATGTTCCGAGATGTTCGCCGGGCTACAGCAGGTGCTCCAGCCTGCGGGCTACCAGATCATGCTGGCGGAATCTCAGCACCGGCTTGAACAGGAAGAGAAACTGCTCGAAACGCTGCTGGCATCGAACATCGCCGCGGCGATATTGCTCAGCGTTGAACACTCCGATACCGTGCGGCACTGGCTTAAAAACGCCTCTATCCCGGTGATGGAAATGGGTGCGATGCGTGCCGATCCGATTGATATGAATATCGGGATTGATAATGTCGCCGCCATGTATGAACTCACAGAAATGGTGATCCAGCGCGGCTACCAGAATATCGGCCTGCTGTGTGCCAACCAGGAGCAGTGGATTTTTCAGCAGCATTTGCAGGGCTGGTACAAGGCGATGCTGCGCCACCACATGTCGCCGAACAGGGTGATTAATGCCGCCATGCCGCCAAACTTCTCTACCGGCGCGGCGCAACTGCCCGAGTTCCTGCTGGCGTGGCCAGAGCTGGACGCGCTGGTGTGCGTGTCCGATGAGCTGGCCTGCGGCGCGCTGTATGAGTGCCAGCGTCGGCGCATCAAAGTGCCGGACGATTTAGCGGTGGTGGGCTTTGGCGATAGCGACGTCAGCCGCGTCTGTCAGCCGCCGCTGACGACGATGGCGGTGCCGCATCGCAAGATTGGTATTGAAGCCGGGAAAGCGTTACTGGAACGACTGAACGACGGGGGCTGGCGCGACCATAAGCCCATCGCGTCCAGCCTGTGCCTGCGGGAAAGCTGTTGAGGCTTACTCAGCCTCTTCCTCTTTCTCCGCTCTATTTTCCGGTTTAGCGGATTCGTTTTTGGCGTTGCGGGTCATCCACAGCGCCAGTGCTTTTAAGGAATCCGGCGTGAACTCGTCGCAACGCGCGGTGATCTCTTCCGGCGTCATCCAGCTGACTTCGCTCACTTCCTCTTCCTGCAAGGCGAAAGGCCCATGGGAAACGCAGCTAAACAGCCCGCCCCAGACGCGGCAATGCTCATCTTCAAAATAAAACTGGCCGTGCTCGGCAAACGGCACGCCAGCGATACCTAACTCTTCTTCCGCTTCACGACGCGCGGAATCCAGCAGCACTTCATCGGCCTGCACGACGCCACCCGCTGTGGCATCCAGCATACCAGGAAGAAAATCTTTGGTGTCGGTGCGACGCTGAACCAGAATCTTGCCCATGCCGTCATGAACAACGATGTACGTCGCGCGGTGACGCAGACGCTCCGCACGCATTTGTTCGCGGCTGGCCTGCGCGATCACTTCATTTTCTTCGCTGACAATGTCAACCCATTCAGTACTTGCCAAATGATTCTGCTCCACCATCGGGAAACCTTCTCGTCTAAGCGCTCTTTCGGCGCGTTTGCAGTTGAGGTGTAACTTACGGATTAATCGCTATCTGTGCAATAACTTGCTGATCATTAAGTGCTATAACGCTTAATGTACCATCTTCGTACATGCCATAGCTTGCCGGGTAACCGCCCTTTGGAATGCTGACGGACCCGGGGTTGAAGTAATAAATGCCTTCACGTTTTTCCGCCACCGAAATATGAGTATGGCCAGAAACCAGGACATCGCCAGCAGCGAGTGACGGCAGGTTATCCGGGCCGAACAGGTGCCCATGGGTCAGGAACAAACGGCTGTTTTCCATCAGCACCTGCTGCCAGGGAGCGGTGATGGGAAAGTGCAGCAGCATCTGGTCAACTTCACTGTCACAGTTGCCGCGCACGGCAATGATGCGCGAAGCGTGCTGATTCAATTTTTCCGCCACCTGCGCCGGGGCATAGCCTTCCGGCAGCGCATTGCGCGGGCCATGGTTTAATACATCACCCAGGATGACCAGCCATTGCGCCCCGCTTTGGGCAAACAGCGAAAGCACGCGTTCGGTCGCGGGCAGCGATCCATGGATATCCGACGCAAACATCAGTTTCATCAGTTACTCCTCCGACAATCAGACTGCCCCTATCATACCTCAAGCGCCCCGTCCGATCAGCCCGCGCGCTTAGCGGAGAGTGCCACATAGCGCTGCACCGAGGCGCGTTGCCACTGGAACCCGGCATAATCCACCAGCAGCTGCGGGACGGCATCCCCGTTGAGGATCAGGCGATTGAGCATCAGCGCCAGATCGGCGTCGGCAATACACCACTCGCCAAACAGGTTCGGACTGCCGTGAGCCAGCAGCGAGGAGGCCGTCTCAATCAGCTTTTGCGCGCTGGCTGCTCCCTCCGCGCTGAGCGCCGGCTTTTTGACGCCGGCGAAGACCACGTCCGTGGAGCGCTCGACGCGAATCGGCACCAGATCGCTGCGCAGCCACGCCTGGATCTGACGGGCGCGGGCGCGCTTTTGCAAATCGTGAGGATAGATGCGTTCCCACTCTGGCGGAGCAAAGCGATCTTCCAGGTACTCGTCAATCGCCGAGGATTCGCTCAGCTCAAAGCCGTCAATCTCCAGCACGGGAACCCGTCGGGTAAGCGCGTAGCCCTGCCACTGGGGCTTCAGATGTTCGCCGCTGTCCAGGTCAATAGTTTTCAGACTCACGGCGAGCCCCTTTTCAGCCAGCGCCACGTAAACGCTCATAACATAAGGAGAAAAGAAGTTCGCATCGGACCACAACGTTATTACAGGCTGGCTCATGACATCCTCATTAACTGATTGGTTTTCACTCAACATATAATCTCTTTGCCTCGCTGTCACCTGATGAAAACTCACGATTTTCTGCCAGCACCTATACTGTTTTTTCATGGCAACACTCTTCACACTGACAGGAGTTGAGAATGATCGATCTCTATTATGCCCCCACCCCGAATGGCCATAAGATCACCCTCTTTCTCGAAGAAGCCGAAGTGGAGTACCGGATCGTTCGCGTGGATATCAGTAAAGGGGACCAGTTCCGCCCCGTTTTTTTGGCCATATCGCCCAACAATAAAATTCCGGCCATTATTGATAACCTGCCCTCTGACGGCGGCAAACCGTTAAGCCTGTTTGAGTCCGGAGAGATATTGCTCTATCTGGCGGAGAAAACCGGCAAGCTCCTGAGCGGTGAACTGCGCGAGCGTCACCAGACCCTTCAGTGGCTATTCTGGCAGTCAAGCGGCCTGGGGCCCATGCTGGGGCAGAACCACCACTTTACCGCCTATGCGCCGCAGACTATCCCTTACGCCATTGAGCGATATCAGGTCGAAACCCAGCGTCTGTACGGTGTTCTGAACCGTCGGCTGGAAAAATCACCGTGGCTCGGTGGTGAGCATTACAGCATCGCCGATATCGCTTGCTGGCCATGGATTAACACCCACGAACGCCACCGGATCGACCTGGCCTCTTATCCGGCGGTGAACAACTGGTTTGAGCGCATCAGGACCCGACCGGCCACCGAACGCGCGATGCAAAAAATCCATCAGATTTGAGCCTGCGCCCCGTTGGGTACAGGTGTTCTCCTCATGTATGATGAGGCAGAAATACTGACACGGAGAAGACCTGCAATGTCCCAGCATGACGCTATTATTCGTATAAAAAACTTACGCTTACGCACGTTCATCGGTATTAAAGAGGAGGAGATCGCTAATCGCCAGGATATCGTGGTGAATGTGGTGATCCATTACCCGGCAGACAAGGCGCGCGCCAGCGAGGATATCAACGACGCGCTGAACTATCGCACGATCACCAAAAGCATCATCCAGTACGTTGAGAACAACCGTTTTGCGCTACTGGAAAAATTAACTCAGGATGTGCTCGATATCGCACGCGAACACCACTGGGTCACTTATGCTGAAGTAGAGATCGATAAACTTCACGCCCTGCGCTACGCCGACTCCGTCTCGATGACGTTAAGCTGGCAGCGCCAGGCGTAAACCTGGAGGTTGTATGAAGATTCTGCTCACCGGCGGTACGGGCCTGATTGGTCGCCATCTCATTCCACGCTTGCAGGCGTTGCATCACGACATCACCGTGGTTACGCGCAGTCCGGATAAAGCCCGTCAGGTGCTGGGTGCCGGCGTTGAGATCTGGAAAGGCCTGGCGGAACGGCAGAATCTGGACGGCTTTGACGCCGTCATTAATCTCGCGGGTGAACCTATTGCCGATAAACGCTGGACCGAAGAGCAAAAGCAGCGTTTATGCAGCAGCCGCTGGAACATGACCGAAAAGCTGGTTGAGCTGATTCGCAACAGCGAGACGCCGCCTTCGGTGCTGATTTCCGGTTCTGCTACAGGCTACTATGGCGATCTTGGTGAAGTGGTGGTGACCGAAGAGGAGCCACCGCACAACGAGTTTACCCATAAACTCTGCGCCCAGTGGGAGCGTATCGCCTGCGCGGCGCAGAGCGATAAGACACGCGTCTGCCTGCTGCGCACCGGCGTGGTGCTTGCCCCGAAAGGCGGTATCCTCGGTAAAATGCTGCCGCCGTTTAAAATGGGGCTTGGCGGTCCTATCGGTAACGGACGGCAGTATCTGGCGTGGATCCATATCGACGATATGGTCAACGGCATTCTCTGGCTGCTGGATAACGACCTGCGCGGGCCGTTTAACATGGTGTCTCCGTATCCGGTACGTAATGAGCAGTTTGCTCATGCTCTGGGTCATGCCCTGCATCGCCCGGCGGTGCTGCGCGTGCCTGCAACGGCGATTCGGCTGCTGATGGGTGAATCGTCGGTGCTGGTGCTGGGCGGCCAGCGCGCGCTGCCAAAACGGCTGGAAGCGGCCGGATTTACGTTCCGCTGGTATGATTTAGAAGAGGCGCTGGGGGATGTAGTGCGGTGAATATGTTACAGTCATACGCCATGTCTGGATGATATGGCGTAACTATGGCAACCCTCACCACAACCCGGCTTCACCTCTCTCCTTTCAAACCCTCTGACTGGGCGTTCTTCCGCTCACTGCGTGAAGATCCCACCGTCATGCGCTACATGGCTGCCATCACGCCGGAAAAAGAGACGCGCCGCGTATTTGCCGCACGCCTGATGGCGGAGCATGTCTTCGTGATCCGTCTGCATAATGACGATACGCCGCTCGGAGATATCGGGCTGCAAATCAGCGCGGCGAACCGTGAAGAGGCGGATATTGGCTATACCGTGGTGCCTGCCGCGCAGGGAAAAGGTATTGCCAGCGAGGCGCTGCATGCGATATGTGATTACGCCTTTAACCAGATCGGCGTGAAGGCGATTAATGCGTATGTACTGGCGGATAACGGCGGTTCGGTACGCGTGCTGGAGAAGGCCGGTTTTGTGCGCACGCAGGTGCTGGAGAAGGCATACGAGATTAACGGGGTGCGGTATGACGACTGGGTGTACCGGCTGGAGCGTGTTGCGCCCTGAATGCGTGGCGGCGGCCTACGGTTTTTGTAGGCCCGGTAAGCGAAGCGCCACCGGGCGATTAAGCTGCACCGCCGTATGATGCCCTCTTTATTTCAGAGATCCCTTCAGGAACTGCTGCAAGCGGGGGCTTTGCGGGTTCGCCAGCACCTCGTCAGGATGCCCCTGCTCCTCAATTTTGCCCTGATGCAGGAAGATAACGTGGTTCGAGACGTTACGGGCGAAGCCCATCTCATGCGTCACCACCACCATCGTTTTGCCCTCTTCAGCCAGCTTCTGCATGATGCGCAGCACTTCGCCAACGAGTTCCGGGTCCAGCGCGGAGGTCGGTTCGTCAAACAGCAAAACTTCCGGCTCCATCGCCAGCGCGCGGGCGATGGAGACGCGCTGCTGCTGACCACCTGACAGGTGCACCGGGTACTTGATCTGCTGACGCTCGTCAATACCTACTTTCGCAAGGTATTTCACCGCACGCTCGCGGGCCTCTTGCTTGCTTAAGCCGAGCACCTGAACCGGCGCTTCCATCACGTTCTCCAGCACCGTCATGTGGCTCCAGAGGTTGAAGTGCTGGAATACCATCGTCAGGCGCGTACGCAGCAGGCGCAGCTGGTTTTTATCCGCCACTTTAAGCTGCCCATCTTTATCGCGAATCATATTAATGTTCTGTCCGCTCACCACAATCGAACCTTCGCTCGGCTTTTCGAGGAAGTTGATGCAGCGCAGGAAGGTACTTTTACCCGAACCTGATGAACCGATAATACTGATCACGTCGCCCGCGTTAGCTTCCAGCGACACCCCTTTCAGCACTTCATGTTCGCCGTAGCGCTTGTGCAAATCAATTACGTTTAATTTGTTCTCAGCCATCATAAATTCTCAGTGCGTCGACGGTTTTATATGCTGCAACCAGCGTTTTTCAGCCTTACGGAACAGGCTGATCAGGACGTAAGAAATGATCAAATAGAGCACTGCCGCAATGCCAAACGCCGTAAACGGCTGATAGGTCGCAGAGTTAATATCGCGCGCAATCTTTAACAGATCCGGTACCGTGGCGGTAAAGGCCAGTGCCGTTGAATGCAGCATTAAAATCACTTCGTTGCTGTACGCCGGCAGCGCAATACGCAGCGCTGAAGGCAGAATAATACAGCGGTAAAGCTTCACGGAGGAGAAGCCGTACGCGCGCGCCGCCTCGATCTCTCCGTGCGGCACGGAACGAATGGCACCGGCGAAGATCTCGGTGGTATAGGCGCAGGTATTGAGCGTCAGCGCCAGCACCGTACAGTTCAGGCCGCTGCGGAAGAACGCGTTCAGCATCTCGGTGCCTTTCACGATCTCAAGCGTGTACATCCCCGAATAGAACACCAGCAGCTGTACGTACAGCGGCGTACCGCGAAACACGTAGGTAAACAGCCAGATCGGGAACTGGATAAATTTATTGTTCGACACGCGGCCAATGGCCAAAAACACCGCCAGAATGCCGCCCATTACTACCGAGGAAATCAGCAGCCACAGCGTGATCGCCACGCCCGTGAAGCGGTAGCCGTCCGTCCACAGCAGGGATTTCCAGTACTCCTGAATAATATCAATCACAGGTCAGCCCTCTTCACACCCACGGAGTAGCGACGTTCGAGCAGAAGCAGCACACCATTGGAGACGGTCGTAAAGACCAGATAAATCACGCCGCAAACCACCGCAAAGTAGAACGGTTCCCAGGTGCTCTTACCCGCCAGCTGCGTGGCCTTCACCACGTCTTCCAGACCCAGCAGGGAGACCAGCGCCGTCGCCTTGAGAATAACCTGCCAGTTGTTGCCGATACCCGGCAGCGCGTAACGCATCATGGCCGGGAACATGATCCGGCGAAACGTTTGTGAGGAGGTAAAACCGTAGGCAGTCGCCGCTTCAATGTGTCCCTTCGGCACGGCCATGTACGCGCCGCGAAAGGTCTCGGTGAAGTAGGCGCCGTAGATAAAACCAAGGGTGATGATACCGGCCACCATCGGGTCGATATCGATCTGATCCATGCCGATGGCGTCCGTCACGCCGTTGAGCGCGATTTGCAGGCCGTAAAAGATCAGCAGCATCAGCACCAGGTCAGGCACGCCGCGAATCAGCGTGGTATAGCCTTCAAAGATCAGCGCCAGCGGTCTGTTGGCGGATAACTTTGCCCCCGCGCCCGCCAGGCCTATCAGCACCGCCAGCACCACGGAGCTGATGGCCAGCTCAAGGGTGACAAGCGCGCCCTGTAAAATAACGCCAGAAAATCCGTACAGCATACCGCGTGCCCTGTCGTCTCGTGAGTGGTGGAACCGTGTCTTTTCCCCTCCCGCAAGGGGAGGGGCCGCACGTTATCAGACGGGGCGATTAGCCGCCGTAGACGTTAAAATCGAAGTACTTTTTCGCCAGCTTGTCGTAGGTGCCGTCCGCGCGCATCTCGGCGAACGCTTTGTTCAGGGCTTCACGCAGTTCGTTGTCTTCTTTACGCAGGCCCATACCGGTGCCCACCCCAAAGAGTTTTTCATCCTTAATGGACGGACCGCCAAACTTGTAATCTTTACCCACAGGCTGCTTCAGGAAGCCTTCGCTTGCCGCCACTTCATCCTGGAATGCGGCATCAATGCGGCCTGCCGTCAGGTCTGCGTAGATATTTTCCTGGCCCTGATAAGAGACAATTTCAATGCCCTTAGGCGCCCAGTGCTCGTTGCCGTAGATTTCCTGCGTGGTCCCCTGCAACACGCCTACGCGCTTGCCTTTCAGAGACTCAAGGGTTGGCTGAATGTCAGAGGATTTCGCCACCACCAGACGTGAATCAGCCGCGTAGAGTTTGTCGGTGAAGGCAATCTCCTGCTGACGTTTTTCAGTGATAGAAAGGGAGGACATGATCACGTCGATTTTTTTCGCTTTCAGGGACGGGATCAGCGCATCCAACGGGTTTTCAACGTAGGTACATTGCGCTTTAATGCGTTTGCACAGCTCGTTAGCCAGATCGATGTCAAAACCGACCAGTTCCCCCTTCGCATTCTTCGATTCAAAAGGGGCATAGGTTGGATCAGTTCCAATACGAATTTTCTGCGGAATTGCTGCGAATGCCGCGGTGGCGCTGGAAAAGGCCAGTACCAGAGAAAGTGACAACACCAGTTTTTTCATATCTGTCCTCAACAAACTGTCTTAATACGAGATTTTACGACCACGGGGTGCCGTTAATGTGCCATTAATTCCCTCATTCAGGCAAAGATTAATGCCTCTGAACGGGAATTTTTGCATTTTGAATGCTTAACTATGCACACAGCGATCCAATACGGTGCACTCTCCGCACCATACTGGAACATTAGCTCGTGGGATGCACCACATCAGTGCACCCCGTTCAGGCATTAATCACCGTAGACGTTGAAATCGAAGTATTTCTTCGCCAGTTTGTCGTAGGTACCGTCTTTACGCAGCTCGTTAAACGCTTTGTCGAAGGCGGCTTTCAGCTCGGTATCATCCTTACGCAGGCCAATACCGGTGCCGTCGCCAAAGTATTTCTTGTCTTTAACCGACGGGCCAGCAAAGGCGTACTCTTTACCCGCTGGCTGCTTCAGGAAGCCTTCGCTCGCGGCAACTTCATCCTGGAACGCGGCATCCAGACGGCCCGCCGCCAGGTCAGAGTAGATCAGATCCTGGTTCTGGTAGGCGACCACATCGACGCCCTTCTCGCGCCAGTTGGCGTTCGCGTAGCCTTCCTGGGTTGAGCCCTGAAGCACGCCAACATGCTTACCTTTCAGCGAGTCGATAGTCGGCTGGATTGGAGAGCCTTTAGCGGCAATCAGACGTGAATCGGCAGCGTAGAGCTTCTCAGAGAAGGCGATCTCCTGCTGACGTTTTTCCGTGATGGAGAGAGAAGAGATAATGGCATCAATTTTCTTGGCTTTCAGCGACGGGATCAGCGCGTCAAAGTCACTGCCCACCCATGTGCACTTCACTTCCATGCGTTTGCACATCTCATTTCCCAAATCGATATCAAACCCCACGAAATCGCCCTTCGCATCTTTGGATGAGAATGGCGCGTAGGTTGCGTCTGTACCGATACGAACCGTCTGTGGAAGCGCTGCATAGCTGCCTGCTGCTGCACTCAAGCCCACGAGCAAAGACAGAGCCAGAACCGTCTTCTTCATACATTTACCCTCAAGAACCGTGATTTTATTATGGTTTATGTTGTGTGTTGTGTTGCAGGCTGCTCTTGCAGGTCTTATGCCACATTGTCGTCGGGTCAAGACTACGACGTTAAATATGTTAATAAAACGTTGCGATACTGCCTTAATGGTGAAAGATAGCAGGTCTGCCGAACGAACCGGAAAGAGAAAAAGGGAAAAAGCGAATTAAATGTCGAGGATATGATCGCGGTTGCAGATTTGCCCTGAAACAGGGCAAATTGGCTTTTCATGCACCCTGGTTGTGCACGGCTTCACGTCCCCTGCCAGCGGACAAAGAGATCTTCAGGCAGGTCAATATCGAACTGATCCAGTACGCGGTTAACGGTCTGATTGATGACATCGTCCAGCGTCTGCGGGCGATGATAGAACGCAGGAACCGGGGGCATAATCACGGCGCCCAGTTCGGCTGCCTGCGTCATCAGGCGCAGATGTCCCAGGTGCAGCGGGGTTTCGCGCACGCACAGCACCAGAGGGCGACGCTCTTTCAGCACCACGTCTGCCGCACGCGTCACCAGCGTGTCGGTATAGCTGTTTACAATGCCGGAAAGGGTTTTGATCGAACAGGGTAAAATAACCATGCCGGCCGTTTTAAACGAGCCTGAAGAGATGCTGGCGGCAATATCGCGAGCATCGTGCACAACGTCAGCCAGGGCCTGAACGTCGCGCAGAGAGAGATCGGTTTCAAGAGAGAGGGTCTGGCGCGCCGCCTGGCTCATGACCAGATGAGTTTCTACGCCTGCAACGTCACGCAGCACCTGTAACAGCCGGACGCCGTAAATCGCGCCGCTGGCGCCGCTGATCCCTACAATGAGTCGTTTCATGATTTTTGCCCTTGCTGATTTCAGGGCAGACTGTGCAGGATTTTACGGGGAGTTGCAAGTGAGGGCGAGCGCCCTCACTTGCACAGGCATCAACCTTCGTTATGCATCTCTAAGCTTTCGAGATCGTTTTGCAGCTGGACGGCTTTCGCATCGTCGTTACGCAGCGAATCAAGGTAGTCGAGATACTGCTGGTCAACGTCTTTCGTCACGTAGATCCCATTGAACACCGAGCATTCGAACTGCTGGATGTCCGGGTTCTCGGCGCGCACCGCGTCGATCAGATCGTTCAGATCCTGGAAAATCAGGCCGTCGGCCCCGATGATCTGACGGATTTCGTCCACTTCACGACCGTGAGCAATCAGCTCGTTGGCGGTTGGCATATCAATACCGTACACGTTCGGGAAGCGGATTTCCGGTGCCGCAGAGGCGAGATACACTTTCTTCGCGCCGGCTTCGCGCGCCATCTCGATGATTTGCTCAGACGTCGTGCCGCGCACGATGGAGTCATCCACCAGCAGCACGTTCTTGTCGCGGAACTCGGCACGGTTAGCGTTGAGCTTGCGACGTACGGACTTACGGCGCAGCTGCTGGCCCGGCATGATGAAGGTACGGCCAACGTAGCGGTTTTTCACGAAGCCCTGACGGTACGGCTTGTCCAGAATGCGGGCGATCTCCAGCGCGATGTCGCAGGAGGTTTCCGGAATCGGAATAACCACATCGATGTCGAGATCGTCCCACTCGCGGGCAATCTTCTCGCCCAGCTTCGTGCCCATGTTGACGCGCGCGCTGTAAACGGAAATCTTGTCGATGAACGAGTCCGGACGAGCGAAGTAGACGTATTCGAACAGGCACGGGTTGCTCACCGGGTTGTCGGCGCACTGGCGGGTAAACAGCTGGCCCTTCTCGGTGATGTAAACCGCTTCGCCCGGCGCAACGTCACGCAGGAACTCGAAGCCCAGCGTATCCAGCGCCACGCTTTCGGAGGCCACCATGTATTCAGAACGGCCATCGCCGAGGTCGCGCTTGCCAAGCACCAGCGGGCGGATCCCGTTTGGATCGCGGAAGGCCACCATGCCGTGACCAATAATCATCGCCACGCAGGCGTACGCGCCGCGGATCTGGCGGTTCGTCGCGGCAACGGCGGCAAAGATGTTATCGGCTTCCAGCGGGTAATGGCGGAAGTTATCCAGCTCGCTGGCAAAGATATTGAGCAGGATTTCAGAATCAGAGGTGGTGTTAATGTGGCGACGTTTCTCTTCAAACAGCTTTTTACGTAGCTCGTGGGCATTGGTCAGGTTGCCGTTGTGGGCAAGCGTGATGCCATACGGGGAGTTAACATAAAAAGGCTGAGCCTCAGAGGCGCTGGAACTGCCAGCAGTAGGATAACGAACGTGACCGATCCCCATATTACCTTGCAGACGCTGCATATGGCGGGCTTCAAACACATCGTTTACCAGGCCGTTCGCCTTACGTAAACGGAAGCAGTTGTTTGCATCAATGGTGATGATACCCGCAGCATCCTGCCCACGGTGCTGAAGCACCGTTAACGCGTCATAAATCGACTGGTTTACCGGCATGAAACCGGCGATACCGACAATACCGCACATTCGTCTTTTCCTCGTTAAGCCACATCTCAGGGTTTATGCCTTGGGCAAGAAACTCGACGAGCTTTGCAGATAGTCAAAGAACCATCTGATGATGAAGCTGAACTCTGGAATGAGCTGCGATTTCTGCCAGTCTTCACTTTTGGAGAACCCGGTAAAGGTATCCAGGAAGAACAGGATCGCGGCCACAATCAGCACGCCTCGCAACGCACCGAAACAGATGCCGAGCACCCTGTCCGTCCCTGACAGACCGGTTTTCTCGACCAGCTGGCCTATCACATAGTTGACGATAGCGCCGACAATCAGCGTCGCGATAAACAGCAGCGCGATAGCGATTCCGTTTCGGACCAGTTCATCTTCAAAGCCCGTGAACCAGACAGACAGGTAAGTGTAGTAATGACTGGCAACAAAGAAAGCACAACCCCAGGTTACCAGCGATAACGCTTCACGAACAAAGCCACGGATCAGGCTAACCAGACAGGAAAAACCAATCACCGCAATGATGGCGTAATCAATCCAGACCATATGTGTCCCACGATTTAACGCCCTGTCATCCAGTTCGGGGCGAATTCTAACAGAAAAAGAAAACGTTTGCGTAGGGATTTCCTTCCCATGCGTAAATAAAAAAGGCGCTGAAAAAATGCTCAACGCCGTTGGCTTATTACGTCTCTTTGGACGTCTGCCATTCCCCCTCACCCAAACCTTCTCCCCTTTGGGGAGAGGGCCGGGGTGAGGGGGGAAGATCTTATCAGTTTGCGCTGTAGTTCATCACCACGCCGCTCAGGCCGGAGATCTGCTTCAGCTCGCCAAGCGAACCTTTGAGCTTATCTTTAGACGCATCCGGCCCCACGAGGATACGGGTAATTTTACCCTGCACCGGCGTGGTGGGTGAAGTATAAACACGGTATCCCGCGCCGCGCAGTTTACTCACGATCTCATTGACCTTATCAGCATTTTTCAACGCACCCAGCTGAACGACATAGGCTTTGCCCGTCGGGGCAGGCTCCTGCTGGGCCTGTCTGGCCGGTGGTGGTGTTTCCGTTGCCGCCGCCAGTTGCTCGTCCGCTTTGTCACGCTGCGGTTTAGGCTGCGTTTTCTCTACCGGCTTCGGTTTTTCAACCGGTTTAGGTTGCTCTACCGGTACGGGATCGATTTCAACGTTATTGTTCGCAGCCAGACGCGACGGGTCTAGAGACGGCGCGGCTGCATCGCCTGCACGCACCTCTTCCGCTGCGCCTTCAGGCGGCTGGGCAGGTAGCGCCTGCGTTGCCGCGGGCAGCATGTCGGGCTCGTCGCGGTCGCCCGGTTTCGGCACCAGCGGAATAGCCGCAAATTCATCCTGGTAATGCTTTTTCTGCCCGTCGAGCAGACCCGGGAGAATAATCACCCCGAGCGCGACCAGCACAATGGTTCCTGTTAAACGGTTCTGAAACTTACTCGCCACCGGTTCTCCCCGCCTCCATCACTTCCATGACATGTGCCACCGTGTGGAATGACCCACACACCAGCACGGTATCTTCTGGTTTAGCTTCCGCCATCGCGGCGCGCCAGGCCGAAACCACGCTGTCGTAGATTTCGCCTTTGCCGAGATGTTCCATTAATTGCTCAGCAGTCGCGCCACGCGGCCCCTCCAGAGGAGCACAATACCAGCTATCGACCACACTCTCCATGCAGGCCAGCGTGCCGCCGATATCTTTATCATGAAGCATACCGATAACCGCCAGCACCCGCCCGGTTTTTGGTAACGATTTGAGACATCCTGCGAGGTACGCCGCCGCGTGCGGGTTATGCGCCACATCCAGGATCAGACGCGGTGACTCGCTCACAATCTGGAAACGCCCTGGCAGCAGCGCGTTCTGAATACCGTCGCGGATCGCCTGCTCGCTCACCATTAATCCGCTGGCGCGCAGTGCGGCCAGCGCGGTCGCTGCGTTAGGCTGTGGCACCTGCGGCAGCGGCAGATTCTCCAGCACGCCCTGCGCATCGCTAAAGCGCCAGCTGTGACCCTGAACCTCATACTGCCAGTCCACGCCACGACGCAGCAGCCGGGCGCCCTTCTCTTTCGCCACGTCGGCAATGGTGTGAGGCATGTCAGGCTCGCCGACCACGGCGGGCTTATTCACCCGGAAAATACCGGCCTTCTCGCGGCCAATGCTTTCGCGGTCTGGCCCCAGCCAGTCGGTGTGATCCAGCGCGATGCTGGTCACAACCGCGACATCCGCATCCACCATGTTTGTCGCGTCCAGTCGCCCACCCAGCCCGACTTCCAGGATCACCACGTCCAGCTGTGCCTGCTTAAACAGCCACAGCGCCGACAGGGTGCCGTATTCGAAATAGGTTAGTGAAGTCTCGCCGCGCGCCGCTTCAATAGCGGCAAACGATGCCGTGTGGGCAGATTCCGCCAGCTCGGCGTTCTGCACCCGCACGCGCTCGGTATAGCGCACCAGATGCGGAGAGCTGTAAACGCCGACCTTATAGCCGGCAGCTATCAGGACAGATTCCAGCGTGCGGCAGGTGGTGCCTTTCCCGTTAGTGCCGGCGACGGTAAACACGAACGGCGCGGGTTTCAGCACGTCGAGACGCGCGGCAACCTGGCTTACGCGCTCAAGGCCCATGTCGATGGTTTTACTGTGCAGGTTTTCCAGATAAGAAAGCCACGCGGCCAGGGGCGACGTGGCTTGAGGAATACTTTTATTTTCCATGATGCCCGGTTGTCATTAACGGTTTAGAAAGCAAAAGGGCAGCGCCATTCGGCCCTGCCCTTTTCAGTTATCAGGCCTCGGGTTCCTGATCCGGTACGACCACGCCTTCGCGCGGCTCGTCCGGGTTAGGCGCTGGCAGATTCATCAGCTTCGCCAGAATGCTGGCCAGTTTCAGGCGCATTTCCGGACGGCGGACGATCATATCGATAGCGCCTTTCTCAATGAGGAACTCACTGCGCTGGAAGCCCGGCGGCAGTTTCTCACGTACGGTCTGTTCGATAACGCGAGGACCGGCAAAGCCGATCAGCGCTTTTGGCTCGGCGATGTTCAGGTCACCCAGCATCGCGAAGCTTGCGGAGACGCCACCCATGGTTGGGTCGGTCAGTACCGAGATATACGGCAGACCGCGCTCCTGCATTTTCGCCAGCGCAGCGGAGGTTTTCGCCATCTGCATCAGGGACATCAGCGCTTCCTGCATACGCGCACCACCGGAGGCGGAGAAGCAGATCAGCGGGCAGTTGTCTTCCAGCGCCTGCTCAACGGCACGCACGAAACGCGCGCCGACCACGGAGCCCATTGAGCCGCCCATAAAGGAGAACTCAAACGCAGCGGCAACCACCGGCATTTCATGCAGGGTGCCCTTCATGACGATCAGCGCGTCTTTCTCGCCGGTCTCTTTCTGTGCAGAGGCCAGACGATCTTTGTATTTTTTGGAGTCGCGGAACTTGAGCACATCTTTTGGCTCCAGTTCGCTGCCCAGTTCTACCAGAGAACCTTCATCCAGCAGACTATGCAGGCGGTTGCGCGCCGACATACGCATGTGGTGGTCACACTTAGGACACACCTCAAGATTGCGTTCCAGCTCTGCACGATACAGAACCTGGCCGCAGCTATCACACTTCGTCCATACCCCTTCAGGAATGCTCGCTTTACGCGTCGGGGTAATGTTGCTTTTAATTCGTTCAATCCAGCTCATTGATAACCTTTCTGCCTGAACCTGGTCGTATGCCAGTTTTGCTGTAAGAGGCGAATAATGCCATTTTTGCCTCCAACAGACCATGAATGTTGCACATTAAAACATAACAGCCCGAAACTTTGGATAAAAAAGTGGTCGAACCGCCAGCGTGCATTTACTTCGCTTGTTTTGCTGCCGCGCGTTTGTGACGAATGATTTCGATAACACCCGGCAGAACGGAAAGCACAATAATCGCTACAATCAGTAACTTAAGGTTTTCCTGAACCACAGGCAGATCGCCAAACAGGTAGCCCGCATAGGTAAAGAGCAACACCCAAAGCAGTGCACCCACCACGTTGTACATTGCAAAATGACGATAGGACATGTGGCCCATTCCCGCCACAAACGGTGCAAATGTGCGCACAATAGGCACAAAACGGGCAAGGATAATGGTTTTTCCGCCATGACGTTCATAGAACGCATGGGTTTTGTCTAAATAACTGCGGCGGAAAATCTTCGAGTCCGGATTACTGAACAACCGCTCGCCAAACACCCGCCCGATGGTGTAGTTGACCGCATCGCCAACAATCGCCGCGACGATCATCAGGACGACCATCAGATGGACGTTCAGGTCATTGGTTGGCAGTGCAGATAACGCACCGGCCACGAACAGCAGTGAATCTCCCGGCAGGAACGGCGTAACCACAAGGCCGGTTTCACAGAACAGAATGAGGAACAGAATGGCGTATACCCAGACGCCGTACTGCGCGACCAGCTCCGCCAGGTGAACATCAATGTGCAGGATGAAATCAATCAGAAAACGTATTACGTCCATATTGTCTAAGCCTTAATTGCGCCTTTGTTTAGTCCGCTAAAAACAGCGGGCCCATTGGCGGTTTTGGCAGGTCGAACCGGTCCGGATAATCCACCGAAACCAGATACAGCCCTTCCGCTTTCGCCGTTGCTGCCGCAAGCGTTCTGTCCTTCGCCGCCAGCAGTTCTGCAATCCAGCTCTCCGGCTGGTGTCCGGCGCCCACTTCCATCAGGCTGCCCACGATATTCCGCACCATATGATGTACAAAGGCATTGGCTTTGATATCCACCACCACATACGCGCCATAACGACTGACGTTAATGTGCATGACGTTACGCCACGGCGTACGGGACTGACACTGCACCGCACGAAACGACGTAAAATCATTTTCTCCAATCAGGCACTGCGCCGCGCGATGCATACGTTCTGCATCCAGCGGTTCATAAAAATGCGTCACGCCCTGGCTTAACACGGCCGGGCGCAGGCGCTGGTTGTAGATGACATAACGGTAGCGCCGCGCCGTCGCGCTGAAGCGCGCGTGAAAATCATCCGGCACAGCTTTCACCCAACGCACGGCAATGTCACCAGGTAAATTCGCATTTACACCCAGCGTCCAGGCCGCATCTTTGCGCACCGCAGAGGTTTCAAAGTGTACCACCTGCCCCGTGCCGTGAACCCCGGCATCGGTGCGGCCCGCGCAGAAGACGCTGATCGGTTCGTTCGCTACCTGAGAGAGCGCTTTTTCCAGTTTTTCCTGGACGCTGCGCACCTCATTCTGACGCTGCCAGCCATAGTATTTACTGCCATCGTACTCAATGCCGAGGGCAATTCTGTGGACCGGCTTTTGCTCCACGTCTGACATCAGTACAGATACTCCTGCACCAGTTTTTCCGCGATTTTGACCGCCATCAGCGCGCCGCCAAAACGCACGTTGTCGGCAACGGACCAGAACTGCACCTGCTCCGGCATACCGTAATCGTTACGCACGCAGGCCACGGAGAGATGCGCGCTGCCGGTGGCATCGCCCACCTGCGTCGGGAATTCGCTCTCTTCGGAAAGGACAATGTCCTCGCCGCGGCCAAACGCGTCGCGCGCTTCTTCAGCCGCCAATGGACGCAGGGCTTCAAAGCCGACCATCTGCGCATGGCCGTAAAAGACCGGAGACTGTACGACGTTCGCGGAGATCATCAGCCCGTCATCCTGCAAAATTTTGCGCGCTTCATCGACGATACGACGCTCTTCGCGCACCGAACCTTCACGATCCGGCAGCAGCGGCAGCATGTTGAACGCCAGCTGGCGGCCAAAGAAATCATCTTCGTCGATCGGGATACCGTTCAGCAGCTTCGCGCTCTGCCCTGCCAGCGCGTCTACGGCTTTTTTGCCATTTGCCGAAGCCGACAGCAGGCTGGTCACGGTAATGCGCGACAGGCCACCGTCGTCAATCAGCGGCTTCAGCGCGGTCAGCAGCTGACTGGTGAGGCTGTTTGGTACCGCAATGATATTGCGGTTGCGGTAATCAGCCAGCACAAACGGGTTAACGTCCGGCACCACCAGCGGCACATCCGGCTCAAGGGAGAACAGGCCGCTCAGGTCGATCACCAGACAGCCTGAATTGGTCGCCTCTTCAATGTAAGACGCCGTCGCCTCTGCACCTGCGGCAAAAAACGCCAGCTGAGCCTGGGTCCAGTCAAATGCGGCGGCATCCTGCACCATCACGGATTTTCCGCCGAAACGCAGATGTTCACCCGCGCTGTCGGTACGCGCCAGCGCGTAAATTTCGCCCACCGGGAACTGGCGCTCAGCAAGGGTTTCAAGCAGGGCTTCGCCCACGGCGCCAGTGGCGCCCAAAATGGCAATGTTCCAGCCTTCAGACATGGTGGTTTACTCCAGAAATAAAAACGCGTCCCTGTCGGCGTTTCCAACAGGGAGCAGAAAGACATTAACGTGCCGGGTGGTGAACGGCGTTAAATCCCAGCTGATGCAGCAGCGCCGCCGCGGGGGCGTCATCGCACATCACATACAGGGAGGACCACTCGCGGCGCTCAAGGTAATTTTTGCGCAGCTTGTCAAACTCACCCGGAATACCCGCCACTTTACGCAGCAGCGCGTCATCGCGGCGCACATCATACACCAAATGCACCAGTCTTTTTAGCGTTGCCTCATCCAGCGGGCCATGAAGGGTGATGCGACCAAATTCCGGTGCGGGAAGCAGCGTATCCAGCGCCACCTGTTGCGGATGGCCGATAAAGGCGCTGTAGGCCTCAAATACCTGAGTCGTGCCGCGCGCCTTGCCTTCGAGGGTATAGCCCGCAATATGCGCGGTCCCCACGTCCACCTTATTCAGCAATGCGACGTTAAGATCCGGCTCGGGCTCCCAGACGTCCAGCACAACGTTCAGATCTTGTCCCTCGTCGAGACATTTCAGCAGCGCCGTGTTATCCACCACCGGACCGCGGCAGGCATTTATCAGAATAGTGCCAGCCTTCAGACGGCGGATTAGCGTCTCGTCGGCCAGGTGCAGAGACCGGTACAGCCCCTCTTTGAAAAGCGGCGTGTGGAAGGTGATGACGTCGCACTCGTCGACCAGTTCGTCCAGCGTGCGGAAATCGCCTTCATCGCCGTTATCCTTGCGCGGCGGATCGCACAGCAAGGTGCGAACGCCCCAGGCTTCCAGACGCTTTTGCAGACGTCCGCCGACGTTGCCTACGCCAACAATACCTACGGTGCGGTCTTTCAGCGTAAACCCATCGCGCTCGGCCAGCATCAATAATGCGGAAAACACGTATTCCACGACGGCAATGGCGTTACAACCTGGCGCCGCTGAAAAACCAATCCCTGCCTGCTTAAGCCACTGGTCATCCACATGATCGGTCCCGGCCGTTGCCGTCCCGACAAATTTAATCCCTTTGCCGGTGAGCAGTGCCTCATTTACTTTGGTCACCGAGCGCACCATCAGGGCGTCTGCATCGTCCAGTTCGCTGACCGGAATCGGGCGACCAGGGACAGCCTTAACCTCGCCCAGGCGGCTGAACAGCTCACGGGCGTAAGGCATATTTTCATCAACGAGGATTTTCACGTCTGAGTACCTGTTTGAGAGGAAGTAAACCTGCCAAGTGTGCCATAATCTCGCCGCCGGGCATATATCTCCGCCCGGTTACGCAGAGTTTGACTTTAAGGATTTTTGACGATGCAGCCCATTTCAGGTACGCCTCCGCGCCCTCCGGGTGAAGGCCCCGTAGCGCCCAACACGCCAGGCGAACAGCCGCTCTCCACGCAACAGCGCACCGTGCTGGAGCGTCTGATCACGCGCCTTATTGCGTTGACCTCGCAGCAAAACGCAGAGGTATGGGCCGGCGTTAAGCACGATTTGGGCGTCAGAAACGATGCGCCGCTCCAGTCGCGCCATTTCCCTGCCGCTGAACAAAACCTGAACCAGCGTCTTACCAGCGCACAGCAGCAACATACTACCCGCCAGATTGTCTCGCAGCTGACCGAGCTGTTGGGACAGGGGAATAATCGCCAGGCGGTGAGTGATTTTATCCGTCAACAGTACGGTCATACCGCCCTGAGCCAGCTTTCGCCGGAACAGCTGAAAACCGTGCTGACCCTGCTGCAAAGCAACCAGCTTTCAATTCCGCAGCCGCAACAGCGCCCGTCGACAGAACGGCCATTGCAGCCAGCGGAGCATAATACGCTCAAGCAGATGGTCACAAAGCTGGCTGCCGCCACTGGCGAACCGACAAAGCTCATCTGGCAATCCATGCTGGAACTTTCCGGCGTGAAAGCGGGCGAGCTGATCCCGGCAAAACAGTTTACCCATCTGGTCACCTGGCTCCAGGCGCGTCAGACGCTCAGTGCCCAGACTGCCCCGACGCTGCATACGGTGCAGGCGTCGCTTAAGCAGCCGCTTGAGCGGCAAGAATTTGAAGCTGTTCGGGAATATGCCCAGCAGGCCTGGCAGGCCACGCCGCAAACGGTGCTGACCACCGCGCAGGTACAGGATTTACTGAATCAAATCTTTATTCGCCGCGCCGAGCGGGAAGGCGGCGTGCCGGAAGTGCGTAACGTTCAGCCCATCTACAGCCCGCTGTTTGCCCCGATCGTCGACACGTATAAAACGCTCTCTGCCCGTCCGGGATTGATGTTTATCGCGCTGATGATTGCGCTGGCGATTTTCTGGCTGGTTGCCTGAGGATTTGCCCGGTGGCGCTACGCTTACCGGGTCTACAACGGCTCGAACCGTAGGCCGGGTAAGGCGCAGCCGCCACCCGGCAACAACAGTTAAATTCTGCGAAACGCCACCAGCGTCACCACGATCCCCACCACCGCAGAAACCGCGCCGGCGAGAAATACGGAAGGATAGCCAAACGACGTCGCCAGCACGCCCGCCAGCGGTCCGGTTATTCCGTAGGAGATATCCTGAAACGCCGCATAGCCGCCCAGCGCCGTGCCGCGCACCTGCGGTGCGACACGCTTCACCACCTCAACGCCCAGCGCCGGGAAGATCAGCGAGCAGCCGCAGCCGGTTAATGCCGCACCCAGTAGCGCAACGTAGGCGGACGGAGCCTGCCACAGCAGCACCAGACCTACCGTCTCAATAACCAGTGACGCCACGGCCACCTTCACGCCGCCAAAGCGATCCGGCATCCAGCCAAACAGCACGCGCATTAATACAAACGCGCCACCAAAGGCCGTCAGCGTAAAGCCCGCCATCGCCCAGCCGCGGCTCATAAAATAGAGAGAGACGAAGGTGCCAATAACCGCGAAGCCTACTCCCTGAAGCGCCAGCCCCATCCCTGGCTGCCAGATTTGCCCCACCACGCTCCACAGCGAAGGACGTTCGCCTTTATGGGCGGGCACCTTACGTACCGAACCGTTAAACGCCCACGCCAGCAGCGGTAAAACCATAGTGGTTGCTGCCAGTACCGCAAAACCAAACTGGCTGTGGATCAGCAAACCCAGCGGCGCCCCTGCCGCCAGCGCGCCGTAAATCGCCATCCCGTTCCAGGACATCACTTTACCGGAACGCGCAGGCCCCACCAGCCCCATTCCCCAGGTCAGGGTGCCGGTCAGCAGTTGGCTTTCGCCAAAGCCGAGGATCAGGCGCCCCACTACCAGCAGCGCGAATTTATACGCTGCATCTATCGGCAACAGCGCCGCCAGCAGCCAGGCGCCACCCGCCAGTCCACAGGCAAACATGCCCTGCAATGCCGAGCGTTTTGCGCCGTGCTGGTCCGCCAGACGCCCGGCGTAGCCCCGGGTTAACACCGTCGCTAAAAACTGAATGCCCACCGCAATGCCGACCATGGTGTTGCCATAGCCCAGCTCATGGTGAACGAACAAGGGGATCACCGGCAGCGGAAGGCCAACGGTCATATAGGTCAGAAACACCGCAAAGGCGATGCGGAAGAGGGAAAGGTTCCCGGAAGGAGCGCTCTTCTCAGGGGTAACAGCCTTCATGCATAACTCCGTGTTAAGGCATAAAAAAGGGAGCCGCACGGCTCCCTTCTACTATACCTTCAAACGCTTACGCTTTCAGCTTGCGCATCACCAGCGTGGCATTGGTGCCGCCGAAGCCGAAGCTGTTGGACATAACGGTCGTCAGCTCACGTTCAGTGGTTTCGGTCACGATGTTCAGGCCAGCAGCCTGCTCGTCCATCTCGTCGATGTTGATGCTCGGGGCGATAAAGCCGTTTTCCAGCATCAGCAGAGAGTAGATCGCTTCCTGCACGCCCGCCGCACCCAGAGAGTGACCGGTCATGGCTTTGGTGGCAGAGATAGCCGGGCTGTTGTCGCCGAACACTTCGCGGATCGCACCCAGCTCTTTCACGTCGCCTACCGGAGTAGAGGTACCGTGGGAGTTCAGGTAGTCGATTGGGGTATCAACGCCGTGCATCGCCATCTTCATGCAGCGCACCGCGCCTTCGCCGGATGGAGCAACCATGTCAGCGCCGTCAGACGTTGCGCCGTAGCCCACGATCTCAGCGTAGATGTGCGCGCCACGCGCCAGCGCGTGTTCCAGCTCTTCAACCACGACCATGCCGCCGCCGCCCGCGATAACAAAACCGTCGCGGTGTGCGTCATAGGTACGGGATGCTTTGTCTGGCGTTTCGTTGTATTTGGTGGACAGTGCGCCCATTGCGTCGAACTCACAGGCCATTTCCCAGCCCAGCTCTTCGCCACCGCCAGCAAAGACGATGTCCTGTTTGCCCAGCTGGATCTGCTCAACCGCATTACCGATACAGTGCGCGGAGGTCGCACACGCGGAGCTGATGGAGTAGTTCACGCCGTGGATTTTGAACGGCGTTGCCAGGCACGCAGATACCGCAGAACCCATCGCTTTGGTCACAACGTATGGACCGACCGCTTTCAGGCCGCGCGGGCTACGCATAGCGTCTGCGCCGAATACCTGCGCCTTAGAGGAACCGCCGGAACCGGCAATCAGGCCCACGCGTGGGTTGTTCTGGTAGGCGTCTTCGCTCAGACCAGAATCCTTGATTGCTTCCTGCATGGAAAGATAGGCATAGATAGAGGCATCGTTCATGAAACGAACCACTTTACGGTCAATTAAACCGGTGGTATCCAGTTTAACGTTACCCCATACGTGGCTACGCATTCCAGAATCTTTAAACTCTTCAGAGAAAGTGATCCCGGAGCGTCCTTCACGCAGAGATGCCAGGACTTCCTGCTGGTTATTACCGATGCTGGAAACGATGCCCAGGCCAGTAATCACTGCACGTTTCATTCAATACCTCTGTAAGTCGCACTATAAAAAGTTTCGAGTCGCACAATAGCGTACACTTGTACGCCGAACAAGTCCGATCAGCGATTTTCTGTGGAAATTTGCACCGACAGGCTCACATCGTTAAGATCGTGCCACTGCCTGTCGGACGAGTAACTTACGTGAAACAAAACGCCATACAACCTGCCAACCTCGAATTCAACGCTGAGGGTACACCTGTTTCCCGAGATTTTGATGACGTCTACTTTTCTAATGATAACGGACTGGAAGAGACGCGCTATGTTTTCCTCGACGGAAATCATCTCGGCACCCGCTTCCCTGATCATCCGCGCAGTCTGTTCGTTGTGGCGGAGAGCGGTTTCGGAACCGGGCTGAATTTTCTGACTCTCTGGCAGGCGTTCGATTGTTTTCGCGCTGCACACCCCGAGGCTACCCTACAAAGATTACATTTCATCAGCTTCGAAAAATTTCCACTTACCGCACACGATCTGCGGCGTGCCCATCAGCACTGGCCGGAGCTTACTCGCTGGGCGGAACAGCTTCAGGCACAGTGGCCGTCTCACATCGGTGGCTGTCATCGTCTGATTCTGGACGATGGACGGGTCACGCTCGACCTGTGGCTGGGCGACATTAACGATCTGACCGATAAGCTCGACGACTCGATGAATCAGAAGGTGGACGCCTGGTTCCTGGACGGTTTTGCGCCCGCCAAAAACCCGGACATGTGGAGCCAGCATCTGTTCAACGCCATGGCGCGGCTGGCACGTCCCGGCGCGACACTTGCCACCTTCACCTCGGCGGGCTTTGTTCGCCGTGGGTTGCAGGAGGCGGGGTTTACCATGCGGAAAACCAAAGGCTTTGGCCGCAAACGCGACATGCTGGTCGGGGTGATGGAGCAGGATCTGGCAATCCCGGCACAGGCACCCTGGTTTGCTCGCTGCCCCAGTGCATCGCGTGAGGTCGCCATTGTGGGCGGCGGTATTGCCAGCGCCCTGCTCTCGCTGGCGCTGCTGCACCGGGGCTGGCAGGTGACGCTCTATTGCGCTGACGAGGCGCCGGCGACGGGTGCATCAGGCAACCGCCAGGGCGCACTTTATCCTTTGTTAAGTTCACACGATCCGGCACTGTACCAGTTCTTCCCGGCGGCGTTTACGTTTGCTCGTCGTCTTTACGATAGCCTGCCGGTTGCGTTTGACCACGACTGGTGCGGCGTGACGCAGCTCGGCTGGGACGAGAAGAGCCAGCAGAAAATCACACAAATGCTGTCGCTGGGTCTGCCGGAGGCCATCGCCCATGCCGTGACGGCGCAGCAGGTTTCTGAGACCGCGGGCGTCGACACCGGCTGCGGCGGGATTCAGTATCCACGCGGCGGCTGGCTGTGCCCGGCTGAACTGACTTCTGCGGCGATTGCTCTCGGGCAGTCGCGCGGTTTGACGGTACATTATGCCCATAAGGTTGAATCGCTTAGCCGCACAGCGCACTGGACGCTGCGTTTTGCTGACGGCACCGAGGCGCAGCATGACAGCGTGGTGTTGGCAAACGGGCATAACATCAATCAGTTTACCCAGACCGAGACGCTGCCGGTTTATCCTGTCGGCGGCCAGGTGAGCCATATTCCTGCTGCGCCCGCGCTGAGCAAGCTGCGCCAGGTGCTGTGTTACGACGGCTACCTGACGCCGCAAAATCCGTCCAACGGCCATCACTGCATCGGCGCCAGCTACCATCGCGGTGAAACGGACATGCAGTACAGCGAAGCAGATCAGCAGCAAAACCGCCAGCGCCTGATCGACTGTTTCCCGGATGCGTCGTGGGCTAAAGAGGTTGACGTCAGCGAGGGCGAAGCGCGCTGCGGCGTACGCTGCGCGACTCGCGATCACCTGCCGATGGCGGGAAACGTGCCGGACTATCAAGCCACGCTTGAACTCTATCAGGATCTGGCAGACAACAAAGAAACGGCGGTGAATGCGCCGGTTTATCCTGAACTGTTTATGCTGGGTGGCTTAGGCTCGCGGGGATTATGCTCCGCGCCGCTGCTGGCAGAGGTGCTGGCTGCGCAAATGAGCGATGAGCCGGTTCCGCTGGACAGGGTTACGCTCGCGGGGCTGAATCCGAACCGGTTGTGGGTAAGGAAACTGCTGAAGGGGAAAATGGTTAAGTAGGGTGCGGTCGAATCCCCTCACCCTGACCCTCTCCCCAAAGGGGAGAGGGAAGAGAGGGCGGCGGCTTAGCGTTTAGCCTGCTGGAATAAATTGTCCCACATGCCCAGCACTAAAGACTGGTCGCGCGGAGAGAGCTCCCCGGCCAGAATGGCTTTTTCCAGGCTACGCGTGACTTCAGCGTGAATGGCGTCGGCAGAGTGATCGTCGCCTGCTTCCAGCTCGGCTACCGCCAGCGTCAGGTGACCACGCAGATAACCGCTGGCGAACAGCTCATCATCACTGGCGTGTTCCACCATGTCAT
The DNA here is from genome assembly GCF_001631805.1 of Enterobacter genomosp. S. Classification (NCBI taxonomy): domain Bacteria; kingdom Pseudomonadati; phylum Pseudomonadota; class Gammaproteobacteria; order Enterobacterales; family Enterobacteriaceae; genus Enterobacter; species Enterobacter genomosp. S. The sequence goes on from NZ_LVVA01000012.1 coordinate 464,561, forward strand.
CAATTAACGCCAGAATGCGTGATTCAAATTCTGCGATCATCTTCTTTCCTCTGTTATAAATCTTCCGGCCACGGGAAGCATTCCGCCGTGATCTCCGGCGTGTGGTAATAATTCTGTAAAGCCTCGATCAGGCGCGCCGGACGCTCCGGGATGCCCTTCTCAAGATATTCCATCACCTGCGCATGCACGCGGCGCTGGAAGACGATACGGTCTGGCTCGAAGTCGCCTTCAAGGTTGTCACAGCTCACGTTAAACGGGAAACCCGCCGCCACGCAGAACAGCCACTCCAGCGCCTGCGGTTTCACCTCCACATCTTCGAACTGCCCCTGGGTGGCGGCGTCGCGCCCGTCCGGGCAGTACCAGTAACCGAAGTCCACCAGCTCGCGACGCGCTTTCCCCGCGATGCACCAGTGCGAAATCTCGTGCAAAGCGCTGGCGTAAAAGCCGTGGGCAAAGACGATGCGGTTGTACGGAACCTCGTCATCAGCAGGAAGATAGATCGGTTCGTCGTCGCCTTTAATCAGACGGGTATTAAAATCATCAGCAAAACAGCTATCGAAGATCTCAATCAGCTGTTCGTATTTATGCGTACTGTTCATTAGTTCATCCCCAACCAGGTGAGGATCTCCTGTCCATGGCTGTCATAAAGAAGTTTGGCGCTCATCACCGCCGAGACGACAACAATCATCGGGCGGATCAGCTTTTGCCCTTTGCTTAATACCAGACGCGAGCCTGCGCGCGCGCCCAAAAACTGCCCTGCCATCATCACAAACCCGGTTGCCCAGATAACCTTGCCGCCAATGACAAACAGCAGCAGGCCGCCAACGTTGGAGGTCGCATTCAGCACCTTGGCGTGGGCGGTAGATTTGGCGAGGTTAAAGCCGGCCAGCGTCACGAACGCCAGCGCGTAAAATGAACCTGCCCCCGGGCCAAAGAAGCCGTCGTAAAAGCCGACGCAGCCACCGGCAATCAGCGCAAACGGCAGGCCGTGTAGCCGCCGCGCCCGGTCTTCCTCGCCGAGCTTAGGCATCAGCAGGAAATACAGGCCGATGCAGATAACCAGAATCGGCAGGATCTGGCGCAGAATGTCCGACTGTACATGCTGCACCAGCAAGGCGCCCCCCGTCGAGCCAATAAACGTCATCAGGATATTGAGCTTCTGGTCGGCGAGATTCACCACCTTGCGGCGAACAAAATAGAGCGAAGAGGAAAGAGAGCCGCCACAGGCCTGAAGCTTGTTAGTGGCGAGCGCCTGCGCCGGGCTCATGCCCGCCGCCAGCAGCGCGGGCACGGTTAACAGCCCGCCGCCGCCCGCAAGGGCATCGATAAATCCGGCTAACATCGCAACAAAAAAGAGCACCGCCAGCAGCAGCGGTGACACCATGAACAGATCGACGAAATTATCCATTAAAGTACATGCTCATCCAGTAGCGCCTGGCAGGAAGGCGGCAACGGAGGCGGTGTCTTCTTCTCAGGCTTAGAGGTTCCAGGCTTGGCCGGTTCAAACCAGCTTTGCAGTTCGTAACCGCAACCATCGCCAGGCGGCGGGAGCGGCTGATCTTCACATTCCAGGCTGTTCGCCGGACAGCGCAGACGAACATGCATATGTGCCCGGTGCTGGAACCACGGGCGCACTTTGCGCAGCCAGTCGCGATCCGTTCCCGCATCCAGACAGAGCTGCTGCTTGATGGCCGGGTTAACAAAGATACGCGTGACGTCGTTATCTTCTGCCGCCAGCTTGATCATGCTGGAAATTTCCGGTGACCAGCGCGAGGCGACGACCCTTTTGCCGTCGGCCGACACCAGATCCAGCGCCTGCGGCTTCAGCAGTTGCGCTGAACTCCAGCGCGTTTTCGGCAGTTGCAGGAAAATATCCACATCCAGTCCGGTCTGGTGGCTGGCGTGCCCGCCGTTAAAGCGGCCACCGGCAGGCATCCCCATATCGCCAATCAGCATCGTGCCCAGCCCCAGGTTATGTACCTGGTTGCCAAGACGCTGAATAAACAGCACCAGGTCAGGATGGCCGAAATAACGGCGCTGGTCGGTGCGCATCACCTGATAGGTATCCGATTGCAGCGGAAGTTCCTGCGCGCCGACGATACAGCCGTTGGAAAACGCGCCAATAGACTGCGCGCTACCCGCCACCGGGTGGGTGATTTTCTGCCACGGCGTGGCAGCCAGACTGGCTCCACTGGCAAACAGCGCCAGCAGAGCGATTGCGGTTTTTTTCATAGTTACCAGCGTGGAATGGTGGTCGACACATCCGCATTCTGCGCGCGCTGACGCAGGAAGTGATCCATCAGCACGATCGCCAGCATCGCTTCTGCGATCGGCACCGCGCGGATCCCCACGCACGGATCGTGTCGCCCTTTGGTGATCATCTCAACGTCTTCGCCAGCGCGGTTAATCGTGTGGCCCGGTACGGTAATACTGGACGTTGGCTTCAACGCGATATTGGCAGTAATCTGCTGACCGCTGCTGATGCCGCCCAGAATGCCGCCCGCATGGTTGCTCTGGAAACCGTCTTTCGTGATTTCATCGCGGTTCTGGCTGCCGCGAAGCTGAACCACGTCAAAACCGTCGCCGATTTCCACGCCTTTCACCGCGTTAATGCTCATCAGCGCGTGGGCGATGTCGGCGTCGAGGCGGTCAAATACCGGCTCGCCCCAGCCAGCCGGCACGCCGTCGGCTACCACGGTGACTTTCGCGCCAATAGAGTCACCCTCTTTTTTCAGGCCGCGCATCAGTTCGTCCAGCGCGTCCAGCTTGTCGGCATCGGCGCAGAAGAACGGGTTAAGCTCGACCTGATCCCAGTCTTTGATTGCCAGCGGAATGTCGCCCATCTGGGTCAGACAGCCGCGGATAACAATGCCGAATTTCTGCTGGAGATATTTTTTGGCAATCGCCCCTGCCGCTACGCGCATCGCGGTTTCACGTGCGGAAGACCGGCCGCCGCCGCGATAGTCGCGGAAGCCATATTTTTGCTCATAGGTGTAATCGGCATGGCCAGGACGGAAAACGTCTTTGATCGCGCCGTAGTCCTGAGAGCGCTGATCGGTGTTTTCAATCAGCAGTCCGATGCTGGTGCCGGTGGTACGGCCCTCAAATACACCGGAGAGAATTTTGACCTGGTCCGGCTCGCGACGCTGCGTGGTGTAGCGAGAGGTACCCGGACGACGACGATCGAGGTCATGTTGCAAATCGGCTTCGGTCAGTTCGATGCCTGGCGGGACGCCATCAACGATACAACCCAGTGCCAGACCGTGCGACTCGCCAAAGGTGGTCACACGGAATACCTGTCCAATACTGTTTCCTGCCATCACGGCTCCGATGTTGTTGTTTGTGTTTGAGCGTTGTGAAACGGGCCGAAGCCCGCTGGATTAATCTTTGTAAATGCTGAAGTATTCGCGCGCATCAAGCAGCTGTGCTTTGGTCAGCATAAAGACGCCGTCACCACCGTTGTCGAACTCAAGCCAGGTGAACGGCACATCCGGGTACTGCTCTATCAGATGTACCATGCTGTTGCCCACTTCACAAATCAGAACGCCGTCGTCGGTCAGATAATCCGGCGCACACGCCAGGATGCGGCGGGTCAGCTTCAGGCCGTCAGAGCCTGACGCCAGGCCCAGCTCCGGCTCGTGACGGTACTCGTTCGGCAGATCGGACATGTCTTCTGCATCGACGTACGGCGGATTGGTGACGATCAGGTCGTATTGCAGCGTCGGCAGGTCGCGGAACAGGTCAGAGCGGATAGGCGTGACGTGATGGATCAGGCCGTGCTCTTCAATGTTGTGTTCGGTAACGGCCAGCGCGTCGGTAGAGATATCGACGGCGTCCACTTCCGCTTCAGGGAAAGCGTAGGCGCAGGCAATGGCGATGCAGCCGCTGCCGGTGCACATATCGAGAATGTGCTGCGGCTGGTGCGCGATCAGGCCGTCGAAGTGGTTGTTGATCAGCTCACCAATCGGCGAGCGCGGCACCAGCACACGCTCATCAACATAGAACTCGTGGCCGCAGAACCAGGCTTTGTTGGTCAGGTAAGCCACCGGAATGCGCTCGTTCACGCGGCGGATCACGCGCTCAACGATGCGGTGTTTTTCGCTGGAAGTCAGGCGCGCGGTGCGCATGTCTTCCGGAATATCCAGCGGCAGATAGAGTGACGGCAGCACCAGCTGGACGGCCTCATCCCACGGGTTATCGGTGCCGTGACCGTACCAGATATTGGCGGCGCTGAAGCGGCTAACCGACCAGCGCAACATGTCCTGTATGGTATGCAGCTCGTTTACTGCTTCATCGACAAAAATTTTATCCACTCTTTCCTCCAGGGCATGCTCGCATAATTTTCGGCGGCTAGTTTGCCATGAAGACAGGGATAAATCAGCAATGACGCGTACCGCTTGAGGTTAAAAAATGCGTTTAGTCGGGTACACTATCGGAAATACGAGATGAGAATGACGAATGAAAAAGAAAACACCGCTCAGCGAGGAGGATCAGGCTCTCTTCCGTCAGCTGATGACCGGGACGCGTAAAATCACGCAGGACACCATTGTCCATCGCCCGCAGCGTAAAAAAATCAGCGAGGTTCCGGTCAAACGTCTGCTCCAGGAGCAGGCCGATAACAGCCACTATTTTTCAGATGAATTCCAGCCGCTGCTCAATACGCAGGGGGCCGTGAAGTACGTGCGCGAGGACGTCAGCCATTTTGAGCTGAAGAAGCTGCGCCGGGGCGATTATTCGCCGGAGCTGTTTCTCGATCTGCACGGGCTGACGCAGATGCAGGCGAAGCAGGAGCTGGGGGCGTTGATCGCGGCGTGCCGACGCGAGCATGTTTTTTGCGCCTGCGTGATGCACGGTCACGGCAAACATATTCTCAAACAACAGACGCCGCTGTGGCTGGCTCAGCATCCACACGTGATGGCTTTTCATCAGGCGCCAAAAGAGTACGGCGGAGATGCCGCATTGCTGGTGTTGATTGAAGTTGAGGAGTGGCAGCCACCAGAGTTGCCCTGACAGGATGGCGGGAAGCGCTATGCCCCCGCCATATCGCACGTCACGTCAGATGGCTTTTGCCATCTTCAGGTTGCACGGACTCATTTGCCAGTTGAAGACCCCTTTGCCGGTTTCGTCGAGGGTGACGTTGGCAATAGCGGACGTTGTGAACATCGGTGGCGTTTCGCCCGGGCACAGCTCAGATACCAGATAGCCGACCAGCGGCAGGTGGGAAATGACCAGTGCGGAAGCAACACCTTCATTGCACAGCGCCTGAAGGTAAGCGCTGACAAGGCCAACATCGCCGCACGGCGTGAGTTCAGGAAGAACGTCCACGCTGGCGGGCAGGTTCATACACTCCCCTACCATATCCAGCGTCTGCTCTGCCCGCAGGAACGGACTCACCAGAACGCGTTCAATGTCCACTTTTTGACCTTTAAGCCATGTTGCCATCTGACGGGATTCGTCGCAGCCACAGACGGTTAAAGGACGTACTGAGTCACTGGCGGCATCAAGTGCCGCGTCGCCGTGACGCATGATAAAAACTTGCATATTGCACCGCTTTTGTTAACCAGAATCACCGGCGTTAACTACCCGCGATTAATGCTCTGAGGTAGAAAACCCGATGGCCGGGCATTGTGCCTGATCCATTCGGTGAATGAAACGCTGTTTTTTACCTCAATGGCGTAAGTATAGTCAATCTCTGTTTACAATTTCGCCAGAACAGGTTCCATTACCTCAGGATTTACCCTTCTTTGACTTTAGTTTACGCAATCAGTTTCCCTTGCGGGCCAGAATGTCTGGCCCCGTTCCGCCATCTGCAATAATTCGTCACAAGGTGTAAACCGTGGACCGTATTGCGAGGCCAGACGTTGCAGGATCGCAACCACTTCACCCGCCCCGAGGTTATCCATGTACCGGAACGGGCCGCCAAGGAATGGCGGGAAACCGATGCCAAACACGGCGCCGATGTCGCCGTCGCGCGCGCTTTTGATCACCTGCTCGCCAAAGCAGCGCGCCGCTTCATTGAGCATCATCATTACGCAGCGCTCAGCGCACTGAACTGCCGACAGTTTTCCCTGCCCCGTGACGGGAATAAGCGCATAAACCGAAGGGTCGACCTGTTTCTTGCTTTTACGCCCTTTCGCGGCGTAAAGATAGAAACCGCGTTCATTTTTTCTGCCTTTGCGATCGTCCTTCAAAATTGCAGAAACAAAGTTTGCAGGCGGCGCAAAACGATCGCCATAAGCCGCTTCCAGCACAGGGATAATTTTAGTCCCCGTATCAATCCCTACCTCATCCAAAAGCTGGATTGGGCCAACGGGAAAACCAAACTTCACCAGGGCATCATCGACGTGCTCAATTTTCTCCCCTTCCGTCAGCAGCCGCATCGCTTCGTTAATGTACGGCGCCAGAATACGGTTGACGTAGAAGCCCGCTTTGTCCGCGACCACAATGGGTGTTTTGCCCTGTTTTTTCGCCAGCTTCACCACGGTGGCAATAGTTTGCGGGCTGGTTGTGGCATGCGGGATCACCTCCACCAGCGGCATTTTTTCGACCGGGCTAAAAAAGTGCAGCCCTATCACCTGCTCCGGGCGCGCGGCTTTCGCCGCGATGTCGCCAATCGGCAAAGAGGAGGTGTTTGAAGCAAAAATGGTGTGCGGCGCGCAATGCTGCTCAACGTCCGCCACCATCTGCTGCTTAAGGGCCAGATCTTCGAATACGGCTTCAATCACCAGATCGCGGTGTGCGAACCCGCTGTAGTCGGTGGTGCCCGTGATCGTCGCGAGGGTTTTATCGCGCTCGCTGGCCTTAATATGGCGGCGTTTCACTTTGCGATCGAGATTCTGCCAGCTGTACTGCAACGCGTGGTTGATGCCCTTAGGATTGATATCTTTAATACGTACGGGCAATTTGCCTTTGCTGGCGGTGACAAACGCGATGCCGCCCCCCATCAGCCCGCCGCCCAGAACGCCAATGGCGCGCAACGGAGCCGGTTCAGCTTCGCTGCCCGGATCTTTTTTGACCTCCGTGCTGGCAAAGAAAATGCTGCGCAGCGCCTGCGACTGCGGCGTCATCGCCAGTTCGCCAAACGCCTTCGCTTCTGCGGCATAGCCGCTGCTGCTGCCCTGCGATAAACCGGTTTCAATCACCTCCAGAATGCGCTTCGTTGCCGGATAGTTTCCTCTGGTTTTTTGCTCGGTTTTTTTATCCACCATCCTGAACAGCAGCGCGCGTCCCAGCGGCCCGGCAAGGATGCGCTCGCGCACCGGCAGGGGGCGTTTCGCCTGACGCCCCTTTAGCGCCCGTTCAACGGCAGCGTCAAGCAGGATGGCGTGCGGAACGATCTCATCAACCAGACCCGCCTTCAGGGCCTGACGGGCGCGGAGCTGTTTACCGGTTAAGATCATCTCCAGCGCCGTGCTGACGCCCACCAGACGCGGCAGGCGCTGCGTTCCACCCGAGCCTGGCAGCAAACCAAGCTGTACCTCCGGCAGTCCGAGTACGGTTTTCGCATCGTCGGTGCAAATGCGGCTGTGGCAGGCCAGCGCCAGCTCAAGCCCGCCGCCCAGGCAGGCTCCATGAATTGCGGCGACAACGGGTATCGACAGCGCATGGATCTCCGCCATCACCTGCTGACCCTGACGCGCCAGATCTTCTGCCTCCTGAGCGCTTGCAGCGCGGGCAATCATATTGATATCGGCCCCGGCGATGAAGTTATCCGGCTTTGCCGAGATAAATACCAGTCCGCGTATCGCTTTGTTTTCGCGGATCTGTCTGAGCATCGCGCGCACCTGAACGCCAAACTCGGCCTTCAGGGTATTCATCTTTTCGTCGGGCACATCAATGGTAATAACGGCCACGTTATCGAGGCGAACGGCCAGGTTAAATGCAGATGTCGTTTTCATTATTCAGCCTCCAGAACCATTGCTGCACCCAGGCCGCCCGCCGCACAGGCGGTGACGAGACCAAAACCGCCGCCACGTCGACGCAGCTCGTGCAACGTCTGGGTTATCATTCGCGCCCCTGTCGCCGCAAACGGATGACCGTAGGCGATGGAGCCACCCAGCACGTTGAATTTACTCTGATCGACTTCGCCTGTGGCATGCGCGCGGCCCAGCACGTCGCGGGCAAAGCGCTCGCTCGCCATAAGCTGCACGTTTGCCAGCGTTTGGGCGGCAAAGGCTTCATGCATATCAATCAGCGTGAGATCGGAGAGCGTCAGCCCTGCGCGCTCCAGCGCCAGCGGCGTGGACCAGGCCGGTCCGAGCAGCATGTCCTGCCAGACATCGATGGCGGTAAAGGCGTAGCTGCGCAAATAGCCCAGCGGCGTAATGCCCAACTCTTTCGCCCGGGATTCCGTCATCAGGATCACGGCGGCGGCGCCGTCCGTAAGAGGCGTACTGTTAGCCGCGGTGACCGTACCGTGCTTACGGTCAAACGCCGGGCGCAGTTTGGCGTAATCCGCCAGTGTGGAGGTGCCGCGGATGTTGTTATCTTCTGAAAGCGGTTCGCGGTAAGGCGGCACGTAGGCGGTCATCACTTCGTCGGCCAGTTTGCCTTCTGACCAGGCTTTCGCTGCAAGCTGATGCGAGCGATGCGCCAGCGCGTCCTGCTGCTCCCGGGTGATACCGTAGGTTTTTGCCATCTGCTCGGCAGTGTCGCCCATACGCAGTCCGGTGGAGTATTCCGCAACGGCAGGAGGCACGGGCATGAGGTCGCGCAGACGTAAACGCGAGAAGAGTTTGAGCTTCGCACCGGTGGTCCGGGCCTTGTTGGCATCCACCAGGATGCGGGCCAGCCGTTTGCTGACGCCGATGGGCAGCACGGAGGAGGAATCCGCACCTCCGGCGATCCCTGCGCGGATGGTTCCCGCCATCAGGCTTTCTGCCACGTTCGCCACCGCCTGAAAACTGGTGGCACAGGCGCGGCTGACGCTGTAGGCGTCGGTGTGAACGTTCATGCCGGTGCCCAGGACGATTTCACGCGCGATATTGGGCGCTTCCGGCATTTGCACGACCTGGCCGAAAACCAGCTGCTCAATAACCTCTGGCGGGATCTCGCTGCGAGCCAGCATCTCCCCCACGACCATTTTTCCCAGATCGACAGCCGGTACACCGTGAAACGCGGTTGCCTGACGCGCAAAAGGCGTACGTAACCCGCTGACAATGGCAATGCGGTCACCGTGTCGGGTGATAAGCGGTAATGCCTGACTCATAACACTCCCCTGTAAAAAATTTTGCGCGCACATTAAGTGGTCTGACCTGATAATAGTGTTAACTATTTTTTTACATTGAGCCAATCGGGGAAGCGAAAAAGTGCGAGCTAAGACACAGAGAAAAAAAAAGAAAATGTCCAGGGTAAAAGCAAAACGGTAACCCGTGGGTTACCGTTTTTAGTGTTTGCGCCCTCTCCCGTGAGAGAGGGTTGGGGTGAGGGCACCAGACCGCAGGAATTAACGCAGGCCCAGCTGGAAAATCAGCGTTTCAGCTTCGCAGGCGAACACGAAGTCGATATCCAGCTGCACGCCGCCATCCACTTCCGTAAAGGTAGATTTAATGTCACACGGATCGGATTCCACTTCGCGCGCACGCTGGGTCAGCGCCGTCAGCGTCTCTTCCGCTTCAGCGCGGTTGCTGAAGACGCGGCTGTAAGAGGCGGTGCAATCGGTGTTGTCCATGATGGTGCCAACATCCATACAGCAGCAAACCGGGGTTTCATCAGCACTGCATTTACTCATAGCTCAATTTCCTCTGTATTCGCGCAGCGCGCGAGATAAACACGATGCGACTATTTTACGCCCCCGGACGAGCCCCCTCCAGCCGTTAATGGCGCAAAATCGGATAAGTGAGCAATATCACACTAAAAAATGATCTAAAACAAAATTCACCTTTTCAGATGATTCGCACTGGTCACAATTTTGCCAACCAGATCTCGTTTCAAGAAACATATCTGAAAATATTAATAAACAAACTTGCAACATCCCAGCTGGTCAGACCTATACTCTCGCCACTGGTCTGATTTGTAAGTCATACCTCAGACCCTACACTTCGCGCTCCTGTTACGGTATGTAACAATTATTGAATAAAAATAACTCAATGAGGTTATGGTCATGAGCCAGAAAACCCTGTTCAAACAAACTGCTTTAGCAGTTGCAGTGGCAATCGTCTCAACGTCCGCCTGGTCAGCGGGCTTCCAGTTAAACGAATTTTCTTCCTCTGGCCTTGGCCGTGCGTATTCCGGGGAAGGTGCGATTGCCGATGACGCAGGCAACGCAAGCCGTAACCCGGCGCTGATCATGATGTTTGATCGCCCTACCTTCTCTGCCGGTGCGGTTTACATCGATCCTGATGTCAACATCTCTGGCAAATCTCCGTTCACCGGCGCGGATCTAAAGGCGGATAACATTGCGCCTACGGCGTGGGTGCCTAACCTGCACTTTGTTGCGCCGATTAACGAACAGTTTGGTTGGGGGGCTTCTGTTACCTCTAACTATGGCCTGGCAACGGAGTTCAATAACGATTATCCGGCCGGGGAATACGGCGGTAAAACCGATCTGACCACCCTGAACCTCAACCTGAGCGGCGCCTATCGTCTGAACGACAGCTGGAGCTTTGGTCTGGGCTTTAATGCCGTTTACGCCGACGCAAAAATCGAGCGTTATACCGGCGAGCAAACCGCTGCGCTGCCGAAAAACAGCAACAAAATCGCCAGCCTGAAAGGTGATGAATGGGGCTACGGCTGGAACGCCGGGATCCTGTATGAACTGGATAAAAACAACCGCTGGGGTCTGACCTATCGCTCAGAAGTGAAAATCGATTTCGATGGCGATTACAAAAGCGGCATCCTGAGCCCAGTCAACGGTATGGTTCCGGGCGCAGGCACCACCATTCCATGGGGTACCTCGAATCAAACCGTACCGGGTTCACTGTCGCTGCATCTGCCTGAAATGTGGGAAGTGTCTGGTTACAACCGCGTTGCGCCGCAGTGGGCGATTCACTATAGCCTCGCGTATACCAGCTGGAGCCAGTTCCAGGAGCTGAAAGCCACCGGCAGCAACGGCCAGACCCTGTTCTATAAGGACGAGAGCTTCCACGACGCATACCGTCTGGCGCTCGGTACAACCTACTATATGGATGACAACTGGACGTTCCGTACCGGTATCGCGTTTGATGACAGCCCGGTCCCGGCTGATAAACGTTCTATCTCCATTCCGGATCAGGACCGCTTCTGGCTGAGTGCGGGTGCAACCTATGCGTTTAACGAGAATGCGTCCATCGACGCGGGCGTCTCTTATATGCACGGTCAGAAAGTGACCTTCCAGGAAGGCCCTTACGAGTTTACCTCTGAAGGTAAAGCGTGGCTGTTCGGTACCAACTTCAACTACGCGTTCTAATCCCAACACGATTAAAAAAGGTGAGCATCGCTCACCTTTTTTATTTATTCCGAATCAATATCTTTTAATTCGTTCTCGATGGCTTTCGCGTTCGGATTATCTTCCGGCTTCAGCTTACCGCCGTTGGCAATAAAGTCGTGGTTCTGGAAGTAGGCCTCACGCACCATAATGTACGGATCAGAAGACTGACGCAGCAGACCGTCAGAGTCCAGCAGTTGCGCACGTGTTTCAATCCCTTCCACGGTCCATTTACCAATCGACAGCGGCCAGGTGAGCCATGACAGCACCGGATACAGCGTATCCACCATGTCGCCGCCATCGTCACGTACGGTGAAGCTGCCGTAGAACGGCAGGTGCACATACGGACCATAACCTACGCCATAATGCCCCAGCGTACTGCCGAAACGGTGCGGCTGTTCACGCTGTAGTTTCGGGTTAGCCATGCCTGCGACATCAATTAAGCCGCCCATGCCCAGCAGGGAGTTTAGGAAGAAGCGGGTGAAATGCACCATCCCCTGATACGGGTCGCCCTGGAGGAAGTAGTTCACCATCACCGCTGGCTCTTCGAGGTTACTGGTAAAGTTGCTCAGGCCGTTTCGCGCTGGCTGCGGAACGTAGTCACGCCATGCCACGGCAACCGGACGAACCAGGTACGGATCCAGCACATTATAGTTAAAGCTGTACATTGAACGGTTAAATCCTTCGAGAGGATCGGAGCGTCCGGTTTGCTCGCCAGAGCTGGCGCAGCCCACAAGCATCGTCACGCCCAGCGCAAGCGCCGACAGCCGAAGTTTCATACATTTCTCCCTGTTCAATATGGCTATCGTTGAATGCCATCTGTAACGGAGCAGGTGACGCTCCGCCTGAAACGTGCAAGTGATTGTAACAGCACGCTTACCGATGTCTACGAGGACAATGACGACCCGCTCGCGTCATCACGCTAATTTCAGCATAGCCTGTCTTTAAGAATTCGTTTCGCCGGCAATTTTATATTGGCTTTGAAAGAGATGTCTCACCTTTATTGCCATTTTCTGCAATTTAAGAGCTTCTCCACGGGCAAGGCGCTAAAAGCCGCTACGCTTAAATGAGCGATAACCCCGAAGGAGCAGTTATGAAAGACATTAACGAAGAAAAAATTGGCGAGAACAATGAAGAACCTGAGATTGAGAGCGAGGAGAAAGACCGGGGCGAAGAGATAGAAGTCGATGAGGATCGCCTGCCGTCGCGCGCCATGGCCATTCATGAACATATTCGCCAGGATGGCGAAAAGGAGATGGAGCGTGACGCGATGGCCCTGCTGTGGTCAGCCATCGCAGCCGGTCTGTCGATGGGCGCATCGCTGCTTGCCAAAGGGATATTTCACGTGCAGCTGGAAGGCGTGCCGGGCGGGTTTCTGCTCGAAAATTTAGGCTACACGTTCGGCTTTATCATCGTCATTATGGCGCGGCAGCAGCTTTTTACCGAGAACACTGTTACCGCCGTACTGCCAGTCATGCAAAACCCCACCCTCGGAAATTTTGGCTTACTGATGCGCCTGTGGAGCGTCGTGCTGCTGGGGAACCTCATCGGTACGGGCGTAGCCGCCTGGGCCTTCGAGTATATGCCCATATTTGATGAACCGACCCGTGACGCATTCGTGAAGATTGGGATGGATGTGATGAAAAACACGCCGGTTGAAATGTTCTCTAATGCCATTATCTCCGGCTGGATCATCGCCACTATGGTCTGGATGTTCCCGTCAGCGGGCAGCGCGAAAATCGTCGTGATTATCCTGATGACCTGGCTTATCGCACTCGCGGATACCACGCACATCGTTGTCGGGACCGTAGAAATCCTCTATCTGGTGTTTAACGGCACCCTCCACTGGAGCGACTTTTTCTGGCCGTTCGCCCTGCCTACCCTCGCAGGCAACATTTGTGGCGGAACCTTTATCTTTGCACTGCTGAGCCATGCGCAAATCCGTAACGACATGTCCAACAAGCGTAAAGCCGAGCTTAAAGCTCAGGAAAAAAAGGATAAAATAGCCGAAAAATCGGTGTGAACGGTGACTCTTTGACCAGTCAGGCGGCAATGCGCTTAACGAAAAGTGTAAATAACGTTATACTCTTGCCGCTTCGTCCCCTTAGTTAAATGGATATAACGAGCCCCTCCTAAGGGCTAGTTGCAGGTTCGATTCCTGCAGGGGACACATCTGTTTTTCCTTATGCCCCCCTCCAAAGCTCCATGCAGTTCCGGCCACGCCGTTTCGCGCCGTATAAGGCTTCATCCGCAGCCTGAATTAACCGTTCGTGATCAGGATGACCGTTAAACATCGCAGCGCCTATCGAGAGTAAGAGCGGGATAATCTCGCCGGTTGGGGAGTTAACCTTGATTTTTTCCACCCGTTTGCGAATGCGCTCGGCAATACGCAGCGTATCCACTTCCGAGATTTCCGTCAGCACAATCAGAAACTCATCCCCGCCGTAGCGAAAAACGTAATCACAGGTTCGCACGTTGTCGTAGAACGCGCCGGAAACTTTTCGTCGTCCCCGGTATTGTGTCCCCAGGTATCATTGATGTGTTTAAATTTGTCGACATCAATCAGCAGCGTTGAGAGCATTTTCCCGGCCCGGGTGGCGTGCAGGATTTCGCGTTTGAAGAGGGTTGGCAGGAAACGGCGGTTCAACAGACGGGTCAGGACATCCACTACCACCTCGTGCCGCGAAACTTCATCAAATAGCTCGCGCAGCAGGGTGATGATTTGCGAGAGGGTATTCCGCATTCGCTGCAAGAATTTATCCCGGAGCACTTTATCATTCAGATCCTGCCCTGACAGACGGACCTCGTTAAAAAGGTCATCAAATTCCTGAATCAGACGAGAGATATGCCCGGCCTCAGCGATCCCGCTGAAATAGTGGCGACCTTTATGGCTAAACCACAGTCCAAATTCAGACTGACCCAGAGGAAGACTGTTGCCGATACTGGAATTAAGGGTGATTTTATACAGCAGCACCATTTCCCATGACAGCAACGCCGCGGTCTGTCTTTCCTTCTACTCTTCTACGTTCTCCATTAAGGAAAAGATGCGGTAATTCTCATCTTCCTTCGCCGCATTGTTCTCGCTAAAACCAGAGGCCCGTGACATCACTTCCATGGCCAGATCGATACTGTTTATCGCATAGTGATAAATATGCAGCTTCACCTCGGGCGTATGGGCGCTGGTAGTAATGACAGGTAACAGCAGCTTTTTCACCACACGATAAAATTCAGCAGCCAGCGGCGATGCGTGTCCCTGGCAAGCTCAGTCGCAAGGCGATGCACGTCGGGATCGGTCTCATTAATCAGCTTCACCCACTCTTCTTTCACCGTTTGCAGGTAGGTTTCCATGATCTGCTCCTTGAGGAGTCATGCTGGAACGCAAATTTAACAATAGCAAAATCAACCCTCTCCGCAATTGTCGCTTTTTTAAGCAAAAACGAGTGATAGCTCATATTGTATAACGGTGCTACATTATGCCGCCCACCCAAGTCAGCAATGGCCAGGCAACGTCGTAAAGAACGGTAAAGCCTGCAACCATGACCTCGTCCTACGGTCTTAATGGCACGTGGTATCGCGAAGTCTGCGCTACCTTAACAGGCTTTACAAAGGTTCCACTATTTTGTCTCAATCCAAATTTCAGCGGGCGTTTCTGCACCCGCGCTACTGGTTTACATGGTTCGGCCTTGGCGTACTTTGGTTGCTGGTCCAGCTTCCCTATCCCGTGATCCGTTTCCTGGGTTCAAAGCTCGGCAGCGCATCGCGTCACTTCCTTAAACGTCGTGAGTCCATTGCCCGAAAAAACCTCGAACTTTGCTTTCCGCACTACAATGCGCAGCAGCGCGAAACGCTGATTGCAGAAAATTTTAAATCTATCGGTATGGCGCTGCTTGAAACCGGTATGGCCTGGTTCTGGTCAGACGAACGCGTCCGTAAATGGTTTGACGTGGAAGGTCTGGATAACCTGAAGCGTGCCCAGCTGCAAAAGCGCGGCGTGATGGTTGTTGGCGTACATTTTATGTCCCTTGAGCTGGGCGGCCGCGTTATGGGCCTCTGTCAGCCGATGATGGCAACCTATCGCCCGCATAACAGTGCGCTGATGGAATGGGTACAAACGCGGGGACGCATGCGCTCCAACAAGGCGATGATCAGCCGTAACAATCTGCGCGGTATGGTGGGCGCCCTGAAAAAAGGTGAAGCCGTCTGGTTTGCCCCGGATCAGGATTACGGTCCTAAAGGCAGTAGCTTTGCCCCTTTCTTCGCGGTTAAAGATGTCGCTACGACAAACGGTACCTTTGTGATTTCACGTCTGTCAGGCGCCGCGATGCTGACGGTTACCATGGTCCGAAAAGCCGATAAGTCAGGCTATCGTCTGCACATATCCCCAGAAATGGCGAACTATCCTGAAGATGAAAGTGAAGCCGCTACCTTTATCAATAAGGTGATTGAATTCGAGATTATGCGTGCACCTGAGCAGTATTTGTGGATGCACCGCCGCTTTAAAACCCGCCCACTGGGCGAAGCTTCACTCTATATCTAAACCCTTCCGAAGGTTAGTTTCGTTAAGAAACTAACCTTTTCAAACACCTGTAATCGCCGTGCGTAACGGTTTCTATCAACCGTCGCTCAATACGCATTTATTGCGTACTGAAATCAAACTGTCGCCGTTCCACGACACTCGTAAGTGTAGGAAATTATTTAAAAAAATGCCTCTTGTCACTCCTGAATTTTAGGCGTACATTAGCGCCGTCTGGCGACAGGAAAGCACAGAATTCAGGGCTGAAGTTAGCGACGGAACGGGATAAATCCGATTTCCCCTTTCGCATGATTTCAACTCTCTATACTCAGTTGGACTCTGTTTTTTTAATGCGTACCGGAAGATACGCGGAGCGATGAAACGTGAAATATTTCTTTATGGGCATTTCGGTTATTGTTTTAGTTTGGGCCGGAACGTTTGCTCTGATGATCTAGTTAAGAAAATGCAGTCAAAAAAACAGGCGCCGTTGGCGCCTGTTTTTTTTGGTGTCCGTTAAGACTCAGCTTGTTCCGTAATGCTCTTCGCTGCGAGCAAACCATCCGCGCGGAACATGCTTTTGATCCCCCGCACAGCCTGACGGATACGGTCGCTGTTTTCGATCAGCGCGAAACGCACGTGCGTATCACCGTAGTCACCAAAGCCGATGCCCGGAGAGACGCACACCTTCGCGCCCTGAAGCAGTTTTTTGGCAAATTCCAGCGATCCCATCGCCGCATACGGCTCGGGGATTTTCGCCCAGACGTACATGGAAGCTTTAGGCATTTCCACCATCCAGCCCGCTTCGTGAAGCCCTTTGACAAGCACATCACGGCGGCGTTTGTACTGGGCGGCAATATCAAGTACGCACTGCTGATCCCCTTCCAGCGCCGCGATGGCCGCGACCTGCAATGGCGTAAAGGTGCCATAGTCATGGTAGCTTTTAATACGTGCCAGGGCGCTCACCAGCGTTTTGTTCCCGACCATAAATCCAATTCGCCAGCCCGCCATGTTGTAGCTTTTCGAGAGCGTGAAAAACTCAACCGCCACATCACGGGCACCCGGTACCTGCATAATGGACGGCGCTTTCCAGCCATCATAAACGATATCGGCATAGGCGAGATCGTGTACCACCAGCACGTCGTAACGCTTAGCCAGTGCAACCACTTTCTCAAAGAATTCGAGTTCAACGCATTGTGCCGTTGGGTTAGACGGGAAGCCGAGGATCATCATTTTCGGCTTTGGATAGCTTTCACGAATCGCCCGTTCCAGCTCGTTAAAGAAGTCGACGCCTTCCACCAGCGGAACAGAACGAACCTGCGCGCCGGCAATCACCGCCCCATAAATATGAATAGGGTAGCTCGGATTCGGCACCAGGACGGTATCGCCGTGATCCAGCGTCGCCAGCATCAGGTGGGCCAGCCCTTCTTTCGAGCCAATGGTCACGATCGCCTCACTTTCGGGATCGATATCCACCTGATAACGATCCTGATACCAGCGAGAGATCGCCCGACGTAACCGGGGAATACCGCGTGAGGTCGAGTACCCGTGGGTATCAGGACGCTGGGCAACGGTGCAGAGTTTCTCAACGATATGCGGCGGCGTTGGGCCGTCAGGGTTACCCATACTGAAATCGATAATGTCTTCGCCGCGCCGACGCGCAGCCATTTTCAGTTCAGCAGTGATGTTGAAAACATAAGGGGGGAGACGATCGATACGCGTAAAACGGCGTTCAGGACTGAATTCAGCCATAGATTCCTCAGAGTCACGTTAGCGCCCGGACCGTCCGAGCGACGCTGCCACCCGTGTGGCGTGCTTAGAAAATAACCTGAAGAAAAAGACGCTGTCGAGAGGGTAATGACAAAATAAAATTTTGCGCTAAAACGGGGACGCGATAGCAGTGAAAAGCGGAACTCTTTACGCGAACAGGCAGTTTTAAGCGCTACGATTTAACACGTTGTTATCAGTATCGTTACCGTACTTTTTACCTCAAACGGAAACTCACCGTCTTTCAGTCAAAAGCGAACAATCCCCTTTGGAAATTATGGTTTTTCCTCATTTGATAAATCTGACGGATAGCTGGTCATCAGGCCCCATGTTTTCTATCATAGATTTTTCCCGTTTTCCCAGGCCTGACCGTGCACGAAATCTTCAATATGCTCCTGGCGGTGTTCGACCGCGCGGCATTAATGCTGATCTGTCTCTTTTTCCTCATCCGCATTCGCTTGTTTCGCGAGCTTTTGCATAAATCAGCCCACTCGCCAAAAGAGCTGCTGGCCGTCACGTTTATCTTTTCGATGTTTGCCCTGTTCAGCACCTGGTCCGGCGTGCCGGTAGAAGGATCGCTGGTAAACGTGCGCATCATTGCCGTGATGTCAGGCGGGATACTCTTTGGCCCCTGGGTCGGGATTATTACGGGCATTATCGCCGGGACCCACCGATACCTGATTGATATTGGCGGCGTGACGGCCGTCCCCTGCTTTATCACCAGCATTATTGCCGGGATACTCTCCGGCTGGATTAACCGCAAAATCCCGAAAAAGCAGCACTGGCGTGCGGGGATTATCGCAGGGATGGTCTGCGAAACGCTGACCATGATCCTGGTCATCGTTTGGGCGCCCACCGTTGCGCTGGGGCTGGATATCGTCTCGAAGATCGGGATTCCGATGATCCTCGGGAGCGTCTG
This sequence comes from Enterobacter genomosp. S, assembly GCF_001631805.1. Taxonomy (NCBI): domain Bacteria; kingdom Pseudomonadati; phylum Pseudomonadota; class Gammaproteobacteria; order Enterobacterales; family Enterobacteriaceae; genus Enterobacter; species Enterobacter genomosp. S. The sequence goes on from NZ_LVVA01000012.1 coordinate 483,161, forward strand.
TATCGGTTTTATCGTGCTGCTGGTGCAAAGCGTGGAAGGTGAAAAAGAGGCCAGCGCCGCGCGTCAGGCCAAGCTGGCGCTGGAGATTGCCAATAAAACGCTGCCGCTTTTCCGACACGTTAACGCCGACTCTTTACGTCAGGTTTGCGATATCATCCGCCGGGACATTCATGCGGATGCGGTCGCTATCACCAATATTGACCACGTGCTGGCTTACGTTGGCGTTGGTGAGCACAACTACCGCGACAGCGACGATACCATCAGCCCCACCACCAGACAGGCAATTAATTACGGAAAAATCATCATTAAAAATAATGATGAAGCCCACCGAACGCCAGAGATCCACTCTATGCTGGTGATCCCGCTATGGGAAAAAGGGGTCGTCACGGGGACGCTGAAAATTTACTACTGTCATGCGCACCAAATCACCTCCTCGCTTCAGGAAATGGCGATTGGCCTGTCGCAAATTATCTCTACCCAACTCGAAGTGTCGCGTGCGGAGCAGCTGCGCGAGATGGCAAATAAGGCAGAACTCCGTGCCCTGCAAAGCAAGATCAATCCCCATTTTCTGTTTAACGCGCTAAATGCGATCTCCTCCTCCATCCGTCTTAATCCGGACACCGCGCGGCAACTGATTTTTAATCTGTCACGCTATCTGCGCTACAACATTGAGCTAAAAGATGACGAGCAGATCGACATCAAAAAAGAGCTGTATCAAATTAAGGATTACATCGCGATCGAGCAGGCACGCTTTGGCGATAAGCTCACGGTTATTTACGATATTGATGAAGAGGTCAACTGCGTGATCCCAAGCCTGCTGATCCAGCCGCTGGTGGAAAATGCCATTGTTCACGGTATTCAGCCGTGTAAAGGCAAAGGCGTGGTCACGATTAGCGTGACGGAAAGCGGTAACCGCGTGCGCATCGCCGTGCGCGATACCGGACACGGCATCGATCCGAAAGTCATCGAGCGCGTCGAGGCAAATGAAATGCCGGGCAACAAAATCGGGCTGCTGAACGTGCACCACCGGGTCAAGCTGCTGTTCGGTGACGGGCTGCACATTCACCGTCTTGAGCCGGGCACCGAGATTGCTTTTTATGTTCCGAATGAGCGAACGCCCGTTAATGCCCCCATTTCCTTGTTGCCGTAGGCCGGAGTAACAGATGAAAGTCATCATTGTAGAAGATGAAATTCTGGCTCAGCAGGAGTTGAGCTGGCTTATCAAAACCCACAGCCAGATGGAGATTGTTGGCTGCTTTGAGGACGGTCTGGACGTGCTGAAATTTTTGCAGCATAACCGGGTCGACGCGATTTTTCTCGATATTAATATTCCGTCGCTGGACGGCGTCCTGCTGGCGCAAAATATCAATCAGTTCGCCCACAAGCCGTTTATTGTGTTTGTCACCGCGTGGAAAGAGCATGCCGTGGAAGCCTTCGAGCTCGAGGCGTTTGACTACATTCTCAAGCCGTACCAGGAGTCGCGTATTATCAGCATGCTGCACAAGCTGGAAGCCGCATGGCAGCAGCAGACGCTGCCCGCCAGCACCAGCCCGGCAGCGCGGGAAAACGACACCATTAACCTGGTGAAAGACGAACGGATCATCGTCACGCCTGTCGACGATATTTATTATGCCGAAGCGCATGAAAAAATGACGTTTGTCTATACGCGGCGTGAATCCTACGTCATGGCGATGAACATCACCGAATTTTGCAATAAACTTCCGGCCGCCCGCTTCTTCCGCTGCCACCGTTCGTTCTGCGTCAACCTGAACAAGATCCGCGAAATCGAGCCCTGGTTTAATAACACCTATATTTTGCGTCTGAAGGATCTGGATTTTCAGGTGCCGGTTAGCCGCAGCAGGGTGAAAGAGTTCCGCCAGCTCATGCACCTGTAGTGCGTTCCCTCTCCCGCAGGAGAGGGAGACGGGCGTCAGAGGATCTGGCCAAGCACCTGGCGCAGATGCGCACCGGAGCCAAGCAAGCCTGGGTTGTCGTGGACAATCAGGTAAACCGGAATGTCCTGCACGTAGCTCCTGAAGCGGCCTTTGTCTTCGAAGCCGCCGCGGAAGCCGGAGGCGGTAAAGAAATCGAGGAAGCGCGGCACGATCCCGCCCGCAATATAGACCCCGCCAAAGGTGCCAAGATTCAGCGCCAGGTTGCCGCCGAAACGCCCCATAATGACGCAGAACAGCGACAGCGCACGGCGACAGTCAGTACAGCTGTCGGCCAGCGCGCGTTCGGTCACGTCTTTAGGCCGCAGATTTTCCGGCAGACGGCCATCTGATTTCACAATCGCCCGATACAGGTTCACCAGCCCCGGGCCAGAAAGCACGCGCTCGGCCGATACGTGACCAATCTCGGCGCGTAGCTCCTCAAGAATAATGCCCTCTTCTTCGCTGTTCGGCGCAAAATCCACGTGACCGCCCTCGCCCGGCAGGCTCACCCAGCGTTTGTCGACGTGAACCAGGTGCGCCACCCCCAGACCGGTGCCCGCGCCGTAAACGGCAATCGGTTTACCTTCAACCGGGGCCGTACCGCCGAACTGAATCAGATGCTCTTGCTTAAGCATCGGAATAGCCATGGAAACCGCGGTGAAGTCGTTAATGATTTCGAGGTGCGAGAAGCCGAGGTTCTTTTGCATTTCGGCAATTGAGAAGGCCCATGTGTGGTTGGTCATCGCGACCCAGTCGCCGGTGATCGGACAGGCGATGGCGATACAACCGTCCTCAACGCTCACTTTATGCTCTTCCAGATAGACGCGTACCACCTCCTCCAGGCTTGGGTAATCCAGCCCTGAATAGGTTTTCGCCTGAGAAATTTCACCGCTGTTCACATCGCACAGGGCAAGGCGAGCGTTGGTGCCGCCCACATCACCTACCAAAGCATACTTTGTCATTCTTCTACTGCTCCGCTAAAGTCAGAATAAATCTTTGGGACACTGTAAATTCAAGGCGTGATAACAACAACGACCAGAAGGTGACTGCCCATGGATTATCGATCTTCGTCACATAATAACTTTACCGTTTCAGCACCTTTTGCACTATTGCCACAATGCTGATTGTGCAAAGTAACGTTAAGCCGTTTTTACAAGGAAATCATCATGCTCCATCCGCGAGCCAGAACCATGCTGTTATTGGCCGTCCCGGCGCTGATTATTGGCGTGGCGTCGAGCCTGGTGCTCATCGTCGTCATGAAGGTGGCATCGGTGCTGCAATCGTTGTTGTGGTCTGCGCTGCCGGTGAAGCTTGGCATCAGCATTGACTCGCCGGGTTGGATCATGATGATGCTGACCCTGACCGGGATTGCCGTAGGGCTGGTGATCCGCTATAGCCCGGGACACGCCGGGCCGGATCCGGCGCTGGAACCACTGATTGGCGCGCCCGTTTCGCCTTCTGCCCTGCCGGGGCTTATCATCGCGCTGATTATCGGCCTCGCCGGCGGCGTGAGCCTCGGGCCTGAGCACCCCATTATGGCGGTCAACATCGCGCTGGCGGTCTTCCTGGGGGCGCGTCTTTTCCCGCGCGTTGGCGCGCTGGACTGGACGATTCTGGCCTCCGCCGGCACCATCGGGGCGCTGTTTGGCACGCCGGTAGCCGCCGCGCTTATCTTTTCCCAAACCCTGAGCAGGGACAATGAGGTGCCGCTGTGGGACAAACTCTTCGCGCCGCTGATGGCCGCCGCTGCCGGGGCGCTCACCACCAGCCTGTTTTTCCATCCTCATTTTTCGCTGCCCATCCCCCACTACGGTCAGATGCAGCTCGCCGATATTTTCAGCGGTGCCGTCGTCGTCGCGATAGCCATTGCACTGGGGATGGTCGCGGTATGGTGTCTTCCGCGCCTGCATCGCCTGATGCACAGGCTGAAGCATCCGGTGCTGATTCTGGGTATGGGCGGCTTTAGTCTGGGCGTTTTAGGCGCCATCGGCGGGACGGTTACGCTGTTTAAGGGGCTGGACGAGATGCAGCAGCTGGCCTTCAGCCAGGTCTTTAGCGTTTCAGATTATCTGCTGTTCGCGCTGGTGAAACTGGCGGCGCTCGTGGTCGCTGCGGCCTGTGGTTTCCGGGGCGGTCGTATCTTCCCGGCGGTCTTTGTTGGGGTCGCGCTGGGGCTGATGCTGCATGAGCACGTCGACGCAGTCCCTGCGGCGATTACCGTCTCCTGCTCCATTCTGGGGCTGGTACTGGTGGTCACGCGCGATGCGTGGCTAAGCCTGTTTATGGCGGCCGTTGTCGTGCCGGATACCACGCTTCTGCCGCTGCTCTGTATCGTGATGTTGCCCGCCTGGCTCCTGCTGGCGGGCAAACCGATGCTGATGGCATGGCGAAACGACAGGTAATCAGGCGTTATTGCGCGCCTCCAGCGCTTTGGTCAGCGCGCTCAACAGCGGCGGAATATCGGCTTTCGGCAGCATCACCTCGATCAGCGACAGCCGCTCGTGGTGTGCCACTTTATCCAGCACTTCTGCCAGCGCTTCCGCTTCGCTGACCTGCCAGCACTCTGCCTGAGGCGCCAGGCTCAGCGCCTGCGGGATCTGCGTCCAGTTCCAGAGGGCGATATCGTTATAGCGCTGCTCCGGCCCGTGGATAGCCCTCTCGACCGTGTACCCTTCGTTGTTAAGCACCAGAATAATCGGGCGTTGCTTGTCGCGCAGCATTGAGCCCAGCTCCTGAATGGTCAGCTGCGCGGCGCCGTCGCCCGTCAGGACAATCACGCGTCGGTCCGGACACGCCGTTTGTGCGCCAAAAGCTGCCGCCAGCGTGTAGCCAATCGAGCCCCACAGCGGCTGGACGATAAAGTTGACGTCTGCCGGTAAACGCAGATCGATAGCGCCAAAAGCAGATGTTCCCTGGTCAGCCAGAATGATATCGCCGGGACGAATAAACGCTTGCAGGGTACGCCAGAAGCTCTCCTGCGTCAGAGACCCTTCGATAGTGGGGAACGAAAAGCCGTTGTTATCCGATGACGTTCGCGTATCACGTACATGCGTTTTACACAGGGCCGTTAGCGTTTCAATCGCCTCCCTCATCGGGATGCCCGTAAACCAGACGTCACCGACGCGGGCAGCGTGGGGCTGAACCTCTATCGTCTGGGCTGGCGTCAACTGATGGGTAAATCCGGCGGTGAGCGTATCGGTAAAACGCGTGCCAATGCACAGCACCGTATCGGCACCCTCGATCGCCTCTTTGACCTGTTCGGCGCTTGCCGACCCGCTATAGGTACCGTAAAAGCCGCTCTGGCGTTCGTCAAAAATGCCCTTACCCATCAGCATCGTGGCGTGAGCCATTGGCACCGCTTTGACCCACTTCTGAACGGCGTCTCTCAGGCCGTGGCGCAGCACCAGGAAATCCGCTAACAGCGCGGTGCGTTTGCTCATGGACAGACGCTTTTCGGCAGCCTCACGGAACGCCTGCAAGCAGGCTGAATCAGCGGGTGCGGGATGCAGAGTGAGAGCGCTTACAGGGGGGGTAGCGGCTTTTTTCGCCACATCGGCGGGCAGCATAAGGTAGCCCGGACGGCGCTCCCTCAGCATGGTGGTAAGCACCCGGTCAATTTCATAGCAGGCGTTTTGTTCGGTGAGCACCGCCTGTGCGACGGTGATGGGTTCGCTCATATGGTAGAAGTGGCGGAACTCGCCGTCGCCTAACGTATGGTGCAATAACTCTCCTCGTTGCTGTGCCGCCATACCCGGGGCCCCCACAATATGGAGCACGGGAACATGTTCGGCAAAGCTGCCTGCCACACCGTTCATGGCGCTTAATTCCCCAACGCCGAATGTCGTCAGCAGCGCGGCAAAGCCCTTACAGCGGGCATAGCCGTCAGCGGCGTAAGACGCGTTCAGTTCATTGGCACAGCCCACCCAGCAGATGTCCGGGCTTTCTATCACATGGTCGAGAAATTGCAGGTTATAGTCGCCCGGCACGCCAAACAGATGATCGGCACCGCAATCTGTTAGTCGGTCCAGCAGGTAATCAGCGACGCAATAGGGGGTACGCATATTATAGGTGTCCTTCTGACGTTGACCTCACTCTGAGTATTAAATAAGCGTGAAGCCTGTCCAGAAATGGCGAGAAGTCGAGAATGGAAAGAATGCTTTACGAAAAAAGCTGAGCTATGCTCATGTTCTTCGGGTGAGTGTAAACGTATACACTGATTTTCCTTTTCAGCGCCAGAGGTCTCGTCAATGGGTTATCAGCCTGACAAAAATCGTTATCAGACAATGCAGTATCGCCGCTGTGGACAAAGCGGTCTCAAGCTTCCCGCCATCTCGCTGGGGCTGTGGCATAATTTTGGCGACGCGACGTTGCTCGAAAACAGCCGTCAACTTTTACAGCGCGCGTTCGATTTGGGTATTACGCATTTTGACCTTGCCAATAATTACGGCCCGCCTCCCGGATCGGCCGAACGTAATTTTGGTCGCATTTTGCAGGAGGATTTCCTGCCCTGGCGTGATGAGCTGATTATCTCCACCAAAGCGGGCTACACCATGTGGGACGGGCCTTACGGCGACTGGGGCTCGCGTAAATACCTGATCTCCAGCCTGGATCAAAGCCTCAGGCGTATGGGGCTGGAGTACGTTGATATTTTCTATCACCATCGTCCCGATCCCCAAACGCCGCTGCGTGAAACCATGAAAGCGCTTGACCACGTGGTGCGTCAGGGCAAGGCGCTGTACATTGGTCTGTCCAACTACCCGGCAGAACTGGCACGACAGGCGATTGAAATACTGGAGGATCTGGGCACACCATGTCTGATCCACCAGCCGAAGTACTCCATGTTTGAACGTGCGCCTGAAGCGGGTCTGCTGGAGGTATTGCAGCAAAAAGGGGTGGGATGCATCCCCTTCTCTCCGCTGGCCGGTGGACAGTTGACCGATCGCTATCTGAACGGCATCCCGGCGGATTCTCGCGCGGCAAGCGGCAGTAAGTTCCTTAATCCTGAGCAAATCACCGACAATAAGCTGGAAAAAGTGCGTAAGCTGAACGCGCTGGCGCAAAGCCGGGGGCAAAAGCTGTCGCAAATGGCGCTGGCCTGGATACTGCGTCACGATGCAGTGACATCAGTGCTCATTGGTGCAAGCAAAACCGGGCAAATTGATGATGCGGCAGGCATGCTTGTAAATCGTCATTTTTCCGCACAAGAGCTGAAGACGATAGAAGCGATCCTGTCCAGTTCAGATTAACATTACTTTTAGCAAAAAGTGCTCTCCTTCATGATTTAGGAGTTGAGGCGATGAAACGAATGTTTACCAACTCGTAAAATTGCGTTAACAGGTCGCACAGCGGCCCCGATCGTGAAGGAGAAGAGTATGTTCAGGTCACTGATTCTTGCAGCGGTATTACTGGCTTCGGCCCCGCTGGTCGCCAACGCTGGCGAAATCACCCTGTTGCCATCGATAAAATTACAAATTGGCGATCGCGACAATTACGGTAACTACTGGGACGGCGGCGGCTGGCGCGACCGTGACTACTGGCACCGCCATTATGAGTGGCGTAAAAACCGCTGGTGGAAACACGATAACGGCTATCACCGTGGCTGGGATAAGCGTAAGGCCTACGAACGGGGCTACCGCGAAGGCTGGCACGATCGTGACGACCACCGCGGCGGCAGAGGCCATGGTAAAGGCAGAGGCCACGGTCACGGCCATCATCATTAACAGCAAAAAGGAGCCTCACGGCTCCTTTTTCTTTTACAGCCCTGCCGCCGTGCCTATTAACAACCAGAGGTTTAACGCCACCACCACGACCACAATGGCCCAGCCGGCACGTTTCACCCACGTTGAATTTACCAGATCGCCCATCAGCGATTTGTTGCTGGTGAAGATTAGCAACGGCACCAGCGCCAGTGCAATACCGAAACTCAGCAGTACCTGACTCATCACCAGAATGCGGGTCGGATCCAGCCCCATCAGAATGACAATAAAGGAAGGCAGCATGGTTACCGAGCGGCGAACCCACATAGGAATGTGGAAACGAACAAACCCCTGCATCACCACCTGCCCGGCCAGCGTTCCCACAACCGTCGACGAGAGACCCGCAGCAACCAGGCTTAAACCGAAAATAGTGGCAGCGGCATGGCTCAGCAACGGCTCCAGCGTCAGGTAAGCCTGGTCGAGATCGGCAACCCCGGTATGCCCGTTAAAGTGGAACGCGGCAGCGGCGGTCGCCATCATCGCCAGGTTCACAAATCCGGCAATGGTCATCGCGATCGCCACATCCCATTTCGAGGCGGAGTAACGCTCTTTGCTCGTTCCGCCGTGCAGATTCTGGGTTAAAGAAGAGTGCAGATAAATCACGTGCGGCATGATGGTCGCCCCCAGCACCCCGGCCGCGAGAAAAACGGCTTCAGAGGTGGGTAACGATGGGATCACCATCCCTTTCGTCAGCTGCACCAGATTCGGCTGGGAGAAAACCAGCTCAACAATATAGGCGGCAGCGACGAACAGCAGCAGGCCGCCGATGACTTTCTCCAGCGGTTTTTGTCCCCGCCGCTGGAGCATCAGAATAAGGAACGTGGCGATACCGGTCAGCACGGCGCCCTGTAGCAGGGAGACGCCCAGAATAAGCTTAAAGCCGATTGCCGCCCCGATAAACTCGGCGAGATCGGTGGCCATGGCGATAATTTCCGCCTGGACCCAGTAAAACCATACCGCCGGACGCGGATAGTGATCGCGGATTTGCTCCGCCAGGTTTTTCCCGGTGGCAATACCCAGCTTCGCGGAAAGCATCTGAATCAGCATTGCCATCAGGTTGGCCCAAACCACAACCCACAGCAGCTTATAGCCGAAACTGGCCCCGGCCTGAATATTGGTCGCAAAATTACCTGGATCGATGTAGCCAATCGCGGCAATGAATGCCGGTCCCATTAATGCGAACCGCAGCTTGCGTGCCGCTCTGCCGCTGCTACTCTCTACGCGACTATTCGTCATTTCTGCCTCTGGAAATATAGCCTTTGCTATGTTTTATGCTATCAAAATGAGAATGATTATCAAGTTCATTTGTAATGGTTAACATGATTTCTCTGATAGTCAGGAACAATAGACAGGCAGGTGGAGCAAGGTCACAGAATGTGAAAATGCGCAGACATTTGTGAAGCGTAGCACACAAACTTAACTTTTCACTCATTTACCTAACATAACAAAAATGTATTGTTGATCACTATTTTTGAGACTCGTCACAGGATGTAACTATAGTGTGGGCTTGATCTCGTTTTCTTTGTGCTTGTTACATAGAATGTGCACGGAAATTAAACCTGCCTCATATTTGGAGCAAATATGGACCGCGTCCTTCATTTTGTCCTGGCACTCGTTGTCGTTACTGCACTCGCATTGCTGGTCAGCACAGACCGCAAAAATATTCGTATTCGCTATGTTGTCCAGCTGCTGGTCATTGAAGTTTTACTTGCGTGGTTCTTCCTGAACTCCAACGTAGGCCTCGGCTTCGTGAAAGGCTTCTCCGAAATGTTCGAAAAACTGCTCGGATTTGCCAACGAAGGGACAAACTTTGTCTTTGGCAACATGAACGATCAGGGTCTGGCCTTCTTCTTCCTGAAAGTGCTCTGCCCTATCGTCTTCATCTCTGCCCTGATCGGTATCCTCCAGCACATCCGTGTTCTGCCGGTGGTTATCCGTGCGATCGGCTTCCTGTTATCTAAAGTTAACGGCATGGGCAAACTGGAGTCCTTTAACGCAGTCAGCTCGCTGATCCTTGGTCAGTCTGAGAACTTCATTGCGTATAAAGATATCCTCGGCAAGATGTCCCGTAACCGCATGTACACCATGGCGGCGACCGCAATGTCTACCGTTTCCATGTCTATCGTGGGCGCGTATATGACCATGCTGGAACCCAAATATGTGGTTGCGGCGCTGGTTCTGAACATGTTCAGCACCTTTATCGTCCTTTCGCTGATTAACCCGTACCGTGTGGATGCCAGCGAAGAGAACATTCAGATGTCAAACCTGCACGAGGGACAGAGCTTCTTCGAAATGCTGGGTGAATACATTCTGGCTGGTTTCAAGGTTGCGGTTATCGTTGCCGCGATGCTGATTGGCTTTATCGCACTGATCGCTGCGCTGAACGCCCTGTTTGCGGCCGTACTGGGTATCTCCTTCCAGGGCATTCTGGGCTATATCTTCTACCCGGTTGCCTGGGTGATGGGTGTACCGGCTCACGAAGCGTTGCAGGTGGGCAGCATCATGGCAACGAAACTGGTATCCAACGAATTCGTGGCGATGATGGATCTCCAGAAGATTGCCAGCACGCTCTCCCCGCGCGCGGAAGGGATCTTGTCCGTCTTCCTGGTCTCCTTCGCGAACTTCTCTTCCATCGGTATCATCGCTGGCGCGATTAAAGGCCTGAACGAAGAGCAGGGTAACGTGGTTTCTCGCTTTGGCCTGAAGCTGGTTTACGGTTCAACGCTGGTGAGCGTCCTGTCTGCCTCTATCGCGGCACTGGTCCTGTAATTCATACCGCTGAACGAAAACCGGGAGCCATCGCTCCCGGTTTTTTTATGCTTCCAGCGCCGTCAGAGGCTGGGGTTTACCAATCAAATAGCCCTGCAAATAATCTACGCCAAATCGCAACAACATCTCACGTTGTTCAGCCGTTTCCACATATTCAGCCACCACACACAGCGATTTCGTTTTTGCCATGTTGCAAATGGACTGCACGATCATCGCATCCATGCTGTCGGTGCAGATATCTTTCACGAAGCTGCCATCGATCTTAATGATATCGGCCTCCAGCCGCTTCAGGCGCTCAAAGTTGGCATAGCCGGTACCAAAGTCGTCTATGGCAATGCGGAAGCCGTAATCACGCAGCTGCTGGATATTTTTGATGCTGCTTCCCGAGTCAGAGAAAGCCTGTTCCTCGGTGATCTCAATGATGATATCTTGCGGCGCAATAGCGTAGCGTTCAAAAAGGGCAATGATCTCAGCCGCAATCTCATTTTGCATCAGCGTCAACGGCATCAGATTGACGGAGAAGCGCGTTCCTGCACGTCCGGACGGATGGCTGCGCATCCACATCAGCAATTTTTCCAACACGTTCAGGTCAAACCGGTGGCTCAGGTTGAACTGAGCAATCAGCGGAATAAAGCGGTCAGGGGTGATGATCTCGCCATCGCTTTCCAGCCTGGACAGGATTTCAAAATACCCTTCCCCGCGCGCATTGTGGATTGGCTGGGCGTAAAGGTGAAGACCGCCGATATCAAGGGCGCGTTTTATGCGGGCCAGCATTAGCACCCTGTCCGTCGTCTGACCAGAGACATCATCCAGACTGTTGGTTAACGCCAGAACGTTATGCCCGCCACAGGATTGCTCGGACAGCCAGCTCAGCTGACCCAGCGTGTGGTGCAGGCTTTCCCCATCCGGCACTTCCCCCCAGGAGGCACCAAACTCAATGTCGAGCTCGGTCTTGTTCCAGGTAATCTTACGGCTGTTCAGTTGGTCAACCATATATTGCAGGCGCTCAGCCGTGCCCGGCCCCAGCAAGACCACCACCAGCTCGCTGCCCGGTAGCTGGAAGAGCTTCTCGTCTTTTTGCAATAGCGGTTGCAGCGACGCGGTGATCATCTTTTTACAGTGTACGCGCATGAGGATGCCGTAGTGACGGCTCAGGAATTCCAGATTATCCAGGCGCAGGCAGCAGACTTTAGCCTCAGGATGGTGCTGAAGAAAAACTTCCAGCGCACGAATGTTAGGCAGACCGGTGAGCGGATCGGTAAGCGCCCTCTCCTGCCATCCCTGTTTCAGCCATTCACTTTTCTGGAAGATCCGTGACATATAAAGCAGGCAGATGGCGAAAGAGATGAGCACCGACAGGATAAAGGAAAGTGAGTGACCCGATTCAACGCCATTGAGAAAATTATAATTGTAGGTCAACAGCATGAGCGCCGAAGCCGCCCAGAGCAAAGAGATGAGCGAATAGCTCAGACGACCAATCCCTAGGGTAAAAAGAATAAAAACGATTGGCATCAAATAACCAGCAATAAACTGTGACTCGAATGGCGCGCACAGAATAGCGATCGTCGAGACCAACAGCATCAGCCACACAACGACAAATAACGCTTTTTTGTGACAAAAGAGGGGCTTCACGCTTCGCCGCCAGAATGTTCGGGCATACCGGGGATTAATAATCATTCTTAACGGGTAATAGAACATCATGGTGAAAATCAGGGCGGCACATATCAGGCTTTGAATATCGATAACGTTATAAATTGCCGAGCCTTCGCCGAAATAGGAGGAGATTGTCACCGGGAAATCAAATAAATATCCAGCCAGATACATCGATGATTTGATGCCTACAGGAACCACAAATCCGAGCCAGAAAATACGTATGCCAATGTACTTATTCGGCATGCTGTGTCGCCAGCGCTTGCCCAGCATCAGACGGATGACGCCACAGGCTGCGAAGACGGCAAACGTCTGACAAAGTAATAATACGGAAGATTGTAGTATTGCTAAATTAAAGTAATAAATGTTAGTAACACTAAAACCAATCAGTAAAGGAATGATTGCCCGTCGTCCAAATAACAATACGATGGCGAGCATCGCGCTTAAGGGCAACCACGCTAAATAAACATCATTTTCGTTGACGATAGCGCGCGGGGAGATATAACGGGAAAAGGGGATCGCAATCAGGCTTAACGCCAGGGCAATCATAAATATTTTTACATTATTGTAAATTTTTCTATTCATTAATCCGCGTAATCTATTTAACCATCGTCTTATTGACCGGATGGATAATAGGTTTATTAATTGCACGAATCAAGTTCAGGTCTTTTTATAGACTTGTTTATTGATTTGGATTGAGGTGATGTATAGAAAACGACATTGCTGGCAACAAAAAGAGTCTAAACATTTTACAAGATATAAAAAAACCCCCGTCTTGCGACGAGGGTTTAAATTTTGGTGGAGCTAAGCGGGATCGAACCGCTGACCTCTTGCATGCCATGCAAGCGCTCTCCCAGCTGAGCTATAGCCCCACATGTTACTTTACCTACCGCACTCTGTTGGGTTCAGAGTTTGGTGGAGCTAAGCGGGATCGAACCGCTGACCTCCTGCATGCCATGCAGGCGCTCTCCCAGCTGAGCTATAGCCCCATCGTAAAGCTGTCATGTTGACGGGCGGCATAATATGAATTCCGTCGCAACGTGTCAACGGCAAATTCAGCCTCCGCCTTTCAACCGCCGAAAAATCATGCAAATGAATCACTTTGCGAGCCTGCTCGCAGCCAGGAGTTAAGCTTGTCACGTTTTCACGTAAAACGGTGCTATAAAATGAACCACTAATTAACCCCACAGATATTCAGGAAATTGTATGATCAAGGAACGAATGACGCCAGAAGAGTTAGCCCTGCTGACTGGCTATAGCCGACAGACCATCAATAAATGGGTACGCAAAGAGGGTTGGATTACATCGCCAAAACCAGGCGTTCAGGGCGGCAAGGCGCGTCTGGTACACGTCAATGAAAAAGTGCGCGACTTTATTCGCAGCGCACGCAGGGTGACAGAGTCGCCGGAAATGCCAGATAAGGCGTACCACGACGGTTCACTTCACACCCTGCTCATGACGCTGGCGAATGAAATGACGCCGGATGAGCAAAAGCAGATGACATCGCTGTTACTGCGGGAAGGGATTACCGGATTGTTACAACGCTTAGGGATTCGCGACCAACGCTAATATGAAAAGATTACGCAGCAAAATGACCACGGAAGAGCTGGCGGACAGTCTGGGCGTAGCCCGACAGACCGTTAATCGCTGGATACGACAAAAAGGATGGAAAACGGAGGGGATTAATGGTGTTAAAGGCGGAAGAGCGCGGGTGATATGCATTGATGCGCACGTTAAGGAGCACATCATAAGCCTTCCCGCCATGCGTAACCGTCGGGCTGTTTACCACGTTGCGGAAAGCCCGTCCCTCTATGGCGTGGCGACCTCATCCAGCCTGCTTCCACAAATCATCGACTCGCTGGAAAACATGACGGCAGTGGAACAGGAACGTTTGCGCGCACTGCTCGCGCGTGAAGGTTTGCAGGGTTTTCTTACGCGTCTAGGTATTGCTGAATAACAGGCAAAAAAAACGGCAGGTCACCCTGCCGTTATGTGTATTACGCGGGCATTACTGCTGGCTTTCGCGCTCAGCGATAAAGCCCAGCGCCTTATTGATGCGCGCAACGCTACGCGATTTACCAATTGCATGTACGGTCACGTCCAGCGCCGGAGACTGGCCTGCCCCCGTTACCGCAACGCGCAGCGGCATACCGACTTTACCCATGCCAATTTCCAGCTCATCAGCAGTAGCCTGAATCGCGTGGTGCACATTTTCCGCTGTCCATTCGCTAATGGCTTCGAGCTTGTCTCGCACTACTTCCAGCGGCTGACGCGCAACCGGACGCAGGTGTTTCTTGGCCGCGTCCGCGTCGAACGCGTCAAACTCTTCATAGAAATAGCGGCAGCTTTCGGCAATCTCTTTCAGCGTTTTGCAACGCTCGCCAAGCAGTTTCACCAGATCCGCCAGTTCCGGGCCAGTACGGGTATCGATGTTTGCCTGCTCAATGTGCCATTGCAGATAAGTCGCCACATATTCTGGCTGCATAGTATTGATGTAGTGATGGTTCAGCCACAGCAGCTTGTCGGTGTTGAACGCGCTGGCGGATTTGCTCACCGAGTTCAAAGAGAACAGGTTGATCATCTCTTCGCGGCTGAAGATCTCCTGGTCGCCATGGGCCCAGCCCAGACGCACCAGGTAGTTCAGCAGCGCTTCCGGCAGATAGCCGTCATCACGGTACTGCATCACGCTCACCGCGCCGTGGCGTTTGGACAGTTTTTTGCCGTCGTCACCGTTGATCATCGATACGTGCGCGTACACCGGTACCGGCGCGTTCAGCGCTTTCAGGATGTTGATCTGACGCGGGGTGTTATTGATATGGTCTTCACCACGGATCACGTGCGTGATTTCCATATCCCAGTCGTCCACAACTACGCAGAAGTTATAGGTTGGCGATCCGTCAGTACGACGAATAATCAAATCATCCAGCTCCTGGTTGCTGAATTCGATCGGGCCACGGATCTGGTCATCAAAGATAACAGAGCCTTCCTGCGGGTTAGCAAAACGCACAACGCACGGCTCATCGGCAGCATGCTCGCTGTGGTCGTGACGGCAACGACCGTCATAACGCGGTTTTTCGCCTTTTGCCATTTGCTCTTCGCGCAGCGCATCCAGACGCTCTCTGGAGCAGTAGCACTTATAGGCCGTGCCCGCGACCAGCATCTCGTCAATGACGTCGTTATAGCGGTCAAAACGTTTGGTCTGGAAGTACGGGCCTTCGTCCCACTCCAGATTCAGCCAGTTCATCCCATCCATAATGGCTTCAATTGCTTCCGGCGTTGAGCGCTCAAGATCGGTGTCTTCAATACGCAGCACAAACTCACCTTTGTTGTGGCGTGCGAAAAGCCAGGAATAGAGAGCGGTACGTGCACCACCGACATGCAGATAGCCTGTCGGGCTCGGCGCGAAGCGAGTTTTGATTTTCATGAAATGGCCTTACGTTATAAAGATGCCGGTAATCGGCAAATCCTGGGAAGAAAACAATGGGCAATATTCTATCACTGTGGGCCGATTCCTCAATGTCGATCACTTTATCCGGTTCGAGATTGCTGTTTTTGTTTAGAAATCATGCGCCACAGTCCGTTTTGCGATCGTTTTGACTAATTTTACGACGAACGAATAAAAACTTTAGAAAATGCGTTGACTCATTTTCAACTCTCCCTATAATGCGACTCCACACAGCGGGGGTGATTAGCTCAGTTGGTAGAGCATCTCCTTTACACGGAGGGGGTCGGCGGTTCGAGCCCGTCATCACCCACCATCTACTTCGGTAGACTCGCAGTGTAGATAAGAATTGAGATTGGGCGATTAGCTCAGTTGGTAGAGCATCTCCTTTACACGGAGGGGGTCGGCGGTTCGAGCCCGTCATCGCCCACCATTTCGGGTCGTTAGCTCAGTTGGTAGAGCAGTTGACTTTTAATCAATTGGTCGCAGGTTCGAATCCTGCACGACCCACCAATGTAAAAAAGCGCCCTAAAGGCGCTTTTTTGCTATCTGCGATATAGCACATCCCCATTGCAGCCAGACCGCTTGTTTTACTCAAGCTCACGCCTTCTTTGCCGATACCTCTATTTTATGGCGAAAAGGATCTCAATATGACAACTCTTAAGCCCGTTTCTCTGTCGGCGATGGAAATCGGCAGCGTAGACAACAGCTCCGGCGGAAACGACATTGCTTCCCGGATCACCCGTCTGACCAAACAGATAACGAAAGTCACTCAGCAGCTCAAAGAAGTCGCCATGGGTGATGCCACGGCAGAAGAGAAGCAAAAGCAGCAGGAATTACTCGAATCACAGCTGGCTATGTTGCAGGCACAGCTGGCGCAATTGCTGCGTCAGCAGGCAGAAGAGGCAATGCCAAAACAGGAAAACGGTCAGGCCGTGGCGGAAGGCATCAATAAGCCCTCCGCAGACCATAAGGTTGATATCTACATCTAATCGCTGTTTACGTTAAAGAGCGGATCGCGCGTGCGGGCCTCCATCAAACGCCCGGCCTGCATGCGCACCACATCCCAGCAGGCGTGCGCCGCTCCAGAAAGAGACCTGTTTTTACGGCGTACCAGCATCAGCTGGCGTTCAATACAGGGCAAGAAACGCTTTACCGTTAAACGACTCCCCTGCGGCAGTGGCAGCGCCAGCGCCGGCAGAACGCTGATGCCAATCCCCGCTTCGACCATCGGGAACAGTGTGGCAGGATGCCCAATTTCCTGCACAATGGTTGCCTTAACCCCCTGCGCGGTCAGTGCGGCATCTATCAGCGGACGGCTGCCAGAGGCATAATCCTGTAGCACCAGGTTTGCCCCGTGCAAGGCTTGCCAGGTCACCTGCGGCAGCGATGCCAGAGGGTCATCCTCGCGACAGAGCAATAAAAAGGGCTCCGAGAGCACCACTTCACATTCCAGGTCGCTTACCGCCCCGGGGTCAATGACAATACCGAAATCCACATCCCCCTGACGAATACTCTCCAGTACCCACTGCTGCGGCCTGTCGTGCAAAACAAAATCGATATCAGGATAGCGGTGATTACTTTCCGCAATGCACTGAGGAATAAGATGCGCCGAAATCGTCTGGCTCGCCGCAACTCTCACGGTGCCGGAAAGCTGTTGCCCGAGCCGCCCGACATCCCGCAGCGTACTGTTCAGTTCATCCAGCAGCCTCTCCAGACGCGTTGCCAGTTGCTGTCCCGCTTCGGTGAGCACCACTTCTCGCGTCGTGCGGTCGAGCAGCTTCACCCCTGTTTGCGTTTCAAGCTCCTTAACGCTATGGCTCACCGCCGACTGGCTGAGGCCGATCATCTCCCCTGCCCGGCTAAAGCTGCGGGCCTGCGCGACGGTGACGAAAACGCGAAGCTGGCGTAACGAATAATTCATCTGTTTAATTCATGAATGGATGCAATAAATCAATTTTATTTCTCAAAGGGAAGAAAGCACAATAGCGACATCTGTTTTCAGGAGTGATTATGAAACTTTTTCGTATCCTTGATCCGTTCACGCTGACCCTGATTGGTGTCGTCTTGCTGGCCTCGTTTTTCCCGGCGCGAGGCAGTTTTGTGCCCGTTATTGAAGGCGTGACCACGGCAGCCATTGCCCTGCTGTTCTTTATGCATGGTGCCAAACTTTCCCGGGAAGCCATTATTGCAGGCGGTAGCCACTGGCGACTGCACCTCTGGGTAATGTGCAGCACCTTTATCCTCTTCCCGGTACTGGGCGTGCTGTTTGCCTGGTGGGCGCCGGTGAATGTCGACCCCGCGCTGTATTCCGGCTTCCTCTATCTGTGCATTTTGCCGGCCACGGTGCAGTCCGCTATTGCTTTTACCTCGCTGGCGGGCGGCAACGTCGCGGCAGCGGTTTGCTCTGCTTCCGCTTCCAGCCTGCTGGGGATCTTCGTTTCACCGCTGCTGGTCGGTCTGCTGATGAACATGCACGGTGCGGAGGGCAACCTGGAACAGGTGGGTAAAATTTGTCTGCAACTGCTGCTGCCGTTTGTGCTCGGACACTTATCCCGCCCATGGATTGGCGAGTTTGTGGCGAAACACAAAAAATGGATCGGCAAAACGGATCAAAGCTCCATTCTGCTGGTGGTTTACACAGCCTTTAGCGAAGCCGTTGTGAACGGCATCTGGCACAAGGTGGGCGCCGGATCGCTGCTGTTTATTGTGGTGGTAAGCATTGTTCTGCTGGCCATTGTCATCGCAGTTAACGTCTTTGTGGCCCGCAGGTGCGGCTTCAATAAGGCCGATGAAATCACCATCGTCTTCTGCGGGTCGAAAAAGAGCCTGGCTAACGGGATCCCGATGGCCAATATCCTGTTCCCGACGTCGGTCATTGGGATGATGGTGCTGCCGCTGATGATTTTCCATCAGATCCAGCTGATGGTGTGTGCGGTACTGGCGCGGCGCTACAAGGCGCAGACGGAAAAGCTGGCGCAGGAAGAGACCCGCGCCGCGAAAGCTTAAGGACGCTTCAGGGGCTGAACCAGCTGGGTCAGCCCCTCAGTTTTGATCACTAACGTGATAGCCATCAGCTCGCCCAGTCGCCCGGCGGGGAACTCATCCTTACGGGCAAACCACAGCAGATACTCTTCCGGTAAATCAATCAGCCTGCGGCCCTTATATTTACCGAACGGCATCTCCGTATTGGCGATCTCAACGAGCTGCTCTTTTTCCACGTTACTCTCCTAACAGGCGCATCATTTCGTCTTCGTCGATCACCTCGATGCCGAGCTCCTGCGCTTTGGCCAGCTTCGAACCGGCCGCTTCCCCGGCAATCACCAGATCGGTTTTCTTCGACACGCTGCCCGCCACTTTCGCACCCAGCGCCACCAGTCGGGCCTTCGCGTCATCGCGTGAAAGCTGACTCAGGCTACCGGTCAGCACCACCGTTTTACCGGCAAACGGGCTGTCGATCTCGTCGGCATTCACCACCACCGGCGCAGGCCAGTGAATCCCCTGCTCCAGTAATTTACCGATCACCTCACGGTTGCTCTCTTCGGCGAAGAAGTTAAAGACGTGTGTGGCGACCACGATGCCGACATCCGGGACTTTCTGTAGCTCGTCGATGCTGGCTTTCTCCAGCGCCTCCAGCGTGCCGAAATACGCCGCCAGCCCCGCCGCCGTCGCCTCCCCGACTTCACGAATGCCGAGCGCGTAGAGGAATCGGGCAAAGGTGGTGTTTTTGGCTGCCTCGAGTGCGTTAACGACGTTCTGGGCGGATTTCGGTCCCATACGATCGAGGCCAGTCAGCTTGCCTGCCGTCAGCGTAAAGAGATCCGCTGGCGTATGGACGTACTCTTTCTCAACTAACTGGTCGATGATCTTGTCACCCATTCCGTCCACATCCATCGCCCGGCGTGAGACGAAGTGCTTCAGGGACTCTTTACGCTGCGCGCCACAGATTAACCCGCCCGTACAGCGCGTTACCGCTTCACCTTCCACGCGCTCCACGTCAGAACCACATACCGGACAGTGGGCCGGAAACTCAATGGCGCGGGTGTCGGCAGGACGCTCTGACTCCACAACGTTTACCACCTGCGGGATCACGTCGCCCGCGCGGCGAATCACCACTTTGTCACCGATGCGCAGGCCCAGGCGGGCAATTTCATCGGCGTTATGCAGCGTGGCGTTGCTCACCAGCACGCCGGCCACCTGTACAGGCTCCAGACGCGCTACCGGCGTAATCGCCCCCGTACGCCCTACCTGAAACTCCACGTCGCGAACGAAGGTCATCTGCTCCTGCGCCGGGAACTTAAAGGCTACCGCCCAGCGCGGCGCACGGGCCACAAACCCTAACTGTTCCTGCAACGCCAGGGAGTTAACCTTGATCACCACGCCATCAATATCAAACCCGAGTGTGGGGCGATCCTCTTCAACCTTACGGTAGAACGCCAGCACCGCCTCCGGAGAGTCGCAGAGCTGCACGCGGTTGCTTACCGGTAACCCCCACTCTTTGAACTGCAATAAGCGCCCGAGATGGGTATCTGGCAGCTCGCCGCCCTCCAGGATCCCGACGCCATAGCAGAAGAAAGTAAGCGGTCGCTTCGCGGTGATGCGCGGATCGAGCTGACGCAGAGAACCTGCTGCCGCGTTACGCGGGTTAGCAAACACTTTTCCCCCGGTACGACGCGCTTCTTCATTGATCTTTTCGAAGCCCGCCTGCGGAAGAAACACCTCCCCGCGCACTTCCAGCCGGGCTGGAATGTTATCGCCGCGCAGCTTCAGCGGGATCGCACGAATGGTGCGCACGTTGGTGGTGATGTCTTCCCCGGTGGTACCATCGCCGCGCGTTGCGGCACGCACCATCACGCCGTTCTCATAAAGAATGCTGACGGCCAGACCGTCCAGCTTCAGCTCGCAGCACCAGCTCAGATTGTCGACACTCTTCAGGCGATCCTGCACGCGCTTGTTGAAAGCCAGAAAACTCTCTTCATCAAAAACGTTATCCAGCGACAGCATCGGCACTTCGTGACGCACCTGACTGAAAGCGCCCAGCGGCTCCGCGCCGACGCGCTGCGTCGGGGAGTCTGGCGTAATCAGCTCCGGGTGCTGCGCTTCCAGCTCGCGCAGTTCACGCATCAGGCGGTCATATTCCGCATCCGGCACTTCCGGTGCATCCATAACATGATAGAGATATTCATGATGGCGAAGCGTGGTTCGCAGTTCAGTAAGTTGTTGTTCGATTGAGTCCATATCGCACCATCAATGAGAAAAACCCCCGACAAGCGGGGGTTGAGGAGGGGTTGACGATAACGCGACGATTACGCGTTCGCTTCCTTAACTTCGCGGATGCGGTCCTGATATTCGCGCAGTTTCTGCGGCGTCATCATTCGACGCTGATCGTCGAGCACCACACCGCCCACTTCGTCGGCGATGTGCTGAGCGGACTGTAGCATCAGCTTAAAGTTTTGCAGTTCGTCACCGTAGGACGGCACCTGCATAAAGATCGTTACGCCAGGCGTGACGAAATCACCGGTCATTTCCGGGTCAAACGTGCCTGGATTCACCATATTGGCCAGGCTAAACAGTGCCGGGCCGCTGCCGTCAGGACTCAGGTGGCGATGGAAAATATTCATGTCGCCGAACTTGAAGCCTGCCTGCTGGATGCTGTTAAGCAGCACGTCACCGTTCAGATGGGTGCCGTGATGGGCAGCCACGTTCATGATGATCACTTCTTCTTTACGCTTCGGCTTTTCAACAACCGGTTCTGGCGCTGCTACCGGCTCTGGCTCAACGCGCGGAGCGGGCTGTGCCGCAGGCGGTACGGGTTCAGGCTGCGGCTGCGGTTGATGCACTGGCTGCGGCTGCTGCACTGGCTGCGGCTGCTGTACCGGCTGTGGCTGCTGTACCGGCTGTGGCTGCTGAGCAGGCTGATGCACAGGTTGCGGCTGTACAGGCTGTGGCGCAACGGGCTGCGGTTGCACAGGCTGCTGCTGCGTATGACGCACAGGTTCTTCCACTGGCGGCGGCGCTGGCTGGCGCGGCTGGGCAGAGGCATACGGTGGTTGATACTGGTGCTGCGGAGCGCGGGGAGCTTCATGCTCTCCATGCGCTGCGCCGGGCGCAGTATTGACCCGATGAACACGGACTTCACCCACGCCGTCGTCGTCAAGGCCGTCGACGTCGTCTTCAACGTCATCGTCGTCACGACTGGACTTCATGCGCTTCAGTGGACGATCGCGAAACATAGAGGAACGCTCTTTACGGCTGGTCCAGAAACCATGTACCAGTAAAGCGATTATGGCGATCGCGCCAACAATGATTAATATCAGACGCAAATCCTGCATCATTATATTCTCTGTTGTTCTAACACCTTGCCACCACGGCAAACATTTACTCACTAAGAGTATTTGCCGTTTACGTCAAGTGCAAGTGTATGCAGAGCATTCACAGCATAAAGATGAACTAAATCGTGCTTTTTGCTGGTTTTTCGAACATTTCCGAACTGGTCATCGGCCCGTAACTGGATAATATAGGCGGGCAATTCCACTGGTTGTGTAAAAAGGAGTACAGCCTGGTATGGTTTCAACATCTTCTTCTGCCCCACGTAGCGGGGTCTGGTACTTTTCACAGGGCTGGAAACTGGTCTCCCTGCCGGGCATTCGACGCTTCGTTATTTTGCCGCTGCTGATCAACATTCTTCTGATGGGGGGCGCGTTCTGGTGGCTGTTCACCAGACTGGAAAGCTGGATCCCTTCCCTGATGAGCTATGTGCCGGACTGGTTACAGTGGCTTGACTACCTGCTCTGGCCAATAGCGATCATTTCCGTGCTGCTGGTTTTCGGCTATTTCTTTTCGACGATAGCAAACTGGATAGCCGCGCCGTTCAACGGTCTGCTGGCCGAACAGCTGGAAGCGCGCCTGACCGGTGCGACCCCGCCTGACACGGGCGTACTGGGGATCATGAAGGATATCCCGCGCATCATGAAGCGTGAATGGCAGAAATTTGCCTGGTACCTGCCGCGCGCGATTGTGCTGCTTATCCTTTATTTCATCCCTGGTATCGGCCAGACGGTGGCACCCGTGTTGTGGTTTCTGTTCAGCGCCTGGATGCTCGCCATTCAATACTGCGACTACCCGTTTGATAACCATAAGGTGCCGTTTAAAGAGATGCGCACCGCCCTGCGCACTCAGAAGGTTGCCAACATGCAGTTCGGCGCGCTCACCAGCCTGTTCACCATGATTCCTTTCCTGAATCTGTTCATCATGCCCGTTGCCGTTTGCGGCGCGACGGCGATGTGGGTGGACTGTTACCGTGCTAAGCACGCGTTATGGAAGTAATGCAAAAATGTGTAAAAGAGGGGTGGCTTATGCCGCCCCTTATTCCATACTGATCCCCATTATTTCCTTGCAGCATATAGATATGCGATTTCCTTACTTCCCCATACTTATTCAACAGGTATGCTGGGTCGGTATCCCAATTTCATACAGTTAAGGACAGGCCATGAGTAAGATTTATGAAGACAACTCGCTGACTATCGGTCATACGCCCCTGGTTCGACTGAACCGTATCGGTAATGGACGCATTCTGGCGAAGGTCGAATCTCGTAACCCAAGCTTCAGCGTGAAATGCCGTATCGGTGCAAATATGATTTGGGATGCTGAAAAACGTGGCGTGCTGAAGCCCGGCGTTGAGCTGGTGGAACCTACCAGCGGTAACACCGGTATTGCCCTGGCCTACGTTGCAGCGGCGCGCGGCTATAAGCTGACGCTGACCATGCCTGAAACCATGAGCATTGAGCGTCGCAAGCTGCTGAAAGCGCTGGGTGCGAATCTGGTCCTGACCGAAGGCGCGAAAGGCATGAAGGGTGCGATTCAGAAAGCGGAAGAAATCGTCGCCAGCGATCCGGCAAAATATCTGCTGCTTCAGCAGTTCAGCAATCCGGCCAACCCGGAAATTCATGAGAAAACCACCGGTCCGGAAATCTGGGAAGATACCGACGGCCAGGTTGATGTCTTTATCTCCGGCGTAGGTACCGGCGGTACGCTGACCGGCGTGTCTCGCTATATTAAAGGCACGAAAGGTAAAAAAGATCTGATTACCGTTGCCGTTGAGCCAACCGACTCACCGGTTATCGCTCAGGCGCTGGCGGGAGAAGAAATTAAGCCAGGCCCGCACAAAATCCAGGGTATCGGCGCAGGCTTTATTCCAGGCAACCTGGATCTGAAGCTGATCGACAAAGTGGTTGCCATTACCAATGAAGAAGCCATCTCCACGGCGCGTCGCTTGATGGACGAGGAAGGCATTCTGGCGGGTATCTCTTCCGGTGCAGCGGTCGCGGCTGCCCTCAAACTTCTGGAAGATGAAACCTTTACCAATAAGAATATTGTGGTTATCCTGCCTTCTTCGGGTGAGCGTTACTTGAGCACCGCACTGTTTGCCGATCTCTTCACGGAGAAAGAACTGCAACAGTGATGCCAGTATGTTAAAAACGCGTAAAAAAGCACCTTTTCAGGTGCTTTTTTGTGGCCTGCTTCAAACTTTTACCCCTCCTGGCATTGCTTCACCCCGTTGGGTCTGGTATTTAAACCAGCAATTATTTTGATGCGCGAAATTAATCAGTGAACGAAATAGCGCTGCTGAATCGATTTTATGATTTGGTTCAAGTCTTGCTTTCACTGCATAATGTTTAATGACGATTGAAACGTCAGCGCTAACAATACAGGCTAAAGTTAAGTCGCCAGGCTAGACTTTAGTTCCACAACACTAAACCTATAAGTTGGGGAAATACAATGTTCCAGCAAGAAGTTACCATTACCGCTCCGAACGGTCTGCACACCCGCCCTGCTGCTCAGTTTGTTAAAGAAGCGAAAGGCTTCACTTCTGAAATCACTGTGACTTCCAACGGCAAAAGCGCTAGCGCAAAAAGCCTGTTCAAACTGCAAACTCTGGGCCTGACTCAGGGTACCGTTGTTACCATTTCTGCTGAAGGTGAAGACGAGCAGAAAGCAGTTGAGCATCTGGTTAAGCTGATGGCTGAACTCGAGTAAGTTTACCGGGTTCTTTTCAATATCAGTCACAAGTAAGGTAGGGTTATGATTTCAGGCATTTTAGCATCCCCGGGTATCGCTTTCGGCAAAGCACTGCTGCTGAAAGAAGACGAAATCGTCATTGACCGGAAAAAAATTTCTGCCGACAAGGTTGATCAGGAAGTTGAACGTTTTCTGAGCGGTCGTGCCAAGGCATCTGCGCAACTGGAAGCGATTAAAACTAAAGCTGGTGAAACTTTCGGTGAAGAAAAAGAAGCCATCTTCGAAGGGCACATTATGCTGCTCGAAGATGAGGAGCTGGAGCAGGAAATCATAGCCCTGATTAAAGATAAAGGCATGACGGCCGACGCGGCTGCGCATGAAGTTATCGAAGGTCAGGCTTCTGCCCTGGAAGAGCTGGACGATGAATACCTGAAAGAGCGTGCGGCTGACGTACGTGACATCGGTAAGCGCCTGCTGCGCAACATCCTGGGTCTGGCCATCATCGATCTGAGCGCGATTCAGGACGAAGTGATCCTGGTTGCCGCTGACCTGACCCCGTCTGAAACCGCACAGCTGAACCTGAACAAGGTGCTGGGTTTCATTACCGATGCAGGTGGCCGCACTTCCCACACCTCCATCATGGCGCGTTCTCTGGAACTGCCAGCTATCGTGGGTACCGGTAGCGTCACCTCGCAGGTGAAAAACGACGACTATCTGATTCTGGATGCCGTAAACAACGTGGTTTACGTCAATCCAACTAACGATGTGATCGAGCAGCTGCGTTCCGTTCAGGAGCAGGTTGCCACCGAGAAAGCGGAACTCGCTAAACTGAAAGACCTGCCAGCCATCACGCTGGACGGCCATCAGGTTGAAGTGTGCGCTAACATCGGTACCGTACGCGACGTTGACGGCGCTGAGCGCAACGGTGCGGAAGGTGTAGGTCTGTATCGTACTGAATTCCTGTTCATGGACCGCGACGCACTGCCAACTGAAGAAGAGCAGTTTGCCGCGTACAAAGCGGTTGCCGAAGCGTGTGGCTCACAGGCCGTAATCGTTCGTACCATGGACATCGGCGGCGACAAAGAGCTGCCGTACATGAACTTCCCGAAAGAAGAAAACCCGTTCCTGGGCTGGCGTGCCGTGCGTATCGCCATGGATCGCAAAGAGATCCTGCGTGACCAGGTTCGCGCTATCCTGCGTGCATCCGCTTTCGGTAAGCTGCGCATCATGTTCCCGATGATCATCTCTGTTGAAGAAGTGCGTGCACTGAAGAAAGAGATTGAAATCTACAAGCAGGAACTGCGTGACGAAGGTAAAGCGTTTGACGAGTCAATCGAGATCGGCGTGATGGTGGAAACACCGGCAGCCGCGACCATTGCGCGTCATTTAGCCAAAGAAGTTGATTTCTTTAGTATCGGTACCAATGATTTAACGCAGTACACCCTGGCAGTTGACCGTGGTAATGATATGATTTCACATCTCTACCAGCCAATGTCGCCGTCTGTACTGAATTTGATCAAGCAAGTTATTGATGCTTCTCATGCAGAAGGTAAATGGACTGGCATGTGTGGTGAGCTTGCAGGCGACGAACGTGCTACACTTCTGTTGCTGGGTATGGGTCTGGACGAATTCTCTATGAGCGCCATTTCCATCCCGCGCATTAAGAAGATTATCCGTAACACGAACTTCGAAGATGCGAAGGTATTAGCAGAGCAGGCTCTTGCTCAACCGACAACGGACGAGTTAATGACGCTGGTTAACAAGTTCATTGAAGAAAAAACAATCTGCTAATCCACGAGATGCGGCCCAAATTACTGCTTAGGAGATAAGTCTAATGGGTTTATTTAGTAAACTGTTCGGTGACAAAAGCAATAGCGACTCCGGAACTATTGAGATTGTTGCTCCGCTCTCCGGCGAGATCGTCAACATCGAAGACGTGCCGGATGTAGTGTTTGCTGAGAAAATCGTTGGTGATGGCATTGCTATCAAACCAACTGGCAACAAAATGGTTGCTCCAGTTGACGGTACCATTGGTAAGATTTTTGAAACCAACCATGCGTTCTCTATCGAATCTGATAGCGGTATCGAACTGTTCGTTCACTTCGGTATCGACACCGTTGAACTGAAAGGCGAAGGCTTCAAACGTATCGCGGAAGAAGGCCAGCGTGTGAAAGTTGGCGACCCGGTGATTGAATTCGATCTGCCACTGCTGGAAGAAAAAGCGAAGTCTACCCTGACTCCGGTTGTTATCTCCAACATGGACGAGATCAAAGAGCTGATCAAACTGTCTGGCAGCGTTACCGTGGGTGAAACCCCGGTTATCCGCATCAAGAAGTAATTCTTGCCGCACGGTAAAATGGCGCCTTCGGGCGCCATTTTTGTTTATGCAGGCAGAATAAGCTCATCGTAGCCTTTCGACTGCGTGTAGATCATCACGTCAGTCACTCTGTCACCCGCCATGCGAATGGCGTCAGCCACGGTTTTCCCACCGACGATACCGCTCACCAGCTCCGAACAGAACAGATCCCCCGTCCCTTTCAGGTCCGTCTCTACGCGCGGGTGCCGCTTACGGTAACGCCCTCTTCGCTGACCAGCACCACGTGGATATTCTGCGGATCGTCAGCCACTGGCGCGCTGGTAATGGCCACCCACTTCAGCGTTTCGGAAAGCAGCCCCTGCGCGGCGGCAATGGCGCTTTCCGGCGTACGGCACGATTTACCGCTCAACACTTCCAGCTCAAACACGTTGGGCGTAATGCCCTGGGCCAGCGGCAGCAGATGCTCACGGTAGGCTTCAGGAATTTCAGGCTTCACGTACATCCCGCTGTCGACATCCCCGATTACCGGGTCAACCAGCACCAGCAGATCGGGATGCTGGACCTTTATCGCCTTTAGCCACTGCGCCAACAGCACAATCTGGCTGGCGCTGCCCATATAGCCGGTCGTGACCGCTTTCAGCTCACGCAGGATCTCCCGCTCTTCCAGCGCCTTAAGGTAGCCGCTGAACCACTCATCCGGGATCACGCCGCCGTAGAAGGTGTCGTAATGCGGCGTATTGCTGAACAGCACCGTTGGCACGGCGGTAACGTTCAGCCGGTGGGTGCGAATATTCGGCACCGCGATGCTGTTGCCTACGCTGCCGTACACCACCTGCGACTGTACGGCGACAATATCGGTTTGCTGCGCCCGGGTATTATCCCGGAATAAAATCATCTCCATGACGCTTAGATCCCCGCCCCCTGCGAATAACTCTCTTCACCAAAGACGCCGGTAGACAGATAACGATCGCCGCGATCGCAAATAATCGCAACCACCACCGCTCCCGGCGTGGACTCGGCCACCCGGATCGCACCCGCTACGGCACCGCCAGAGCTGACGCCGCAGAAGATGCCTTCACGCACGGCCAGCTCACGCATGGTATTTTCCGCCTCGCGCTGATGAATATCCAGCACCTGGTCCACAAGCTGCGCATTAAAGATGCCCGGCATATACTCTGCGGGCCAGCGGCGAATGCCCGGTATACTGCTTCCCTCTTCCGGTTGCAGGCCGACAATCGTCACCGGGCTTGCCTGCTCGCGCAGAAAGCGTGACACACCGGTGATTGTGCCAGTGGTTCCCATGCTGGAGACAAAGTGGGTGATACGCCCGTTGGTTTGTTGCCAGATTTCCGGGCCGGTGGTGGTGTAGTGCGCGTACGGGTTGTCCGGATTGTTGAACTGGTCGAGCAGTTTGCCTTCGCCGCGCTCGGCCAGCGCCAGCGCCAGGTCGCGCGCCCCTTCCATCCCCTGCTCTTTGCTCACCAGAATCAGCTCGGCCCCGTAGGCGCGCATGGCGGCACGGCGCTCCTGGCTCATGTTATCCGGCATCAGCAGCTTCATGCGATAGCCCTTCAGCGCAGCAATCATCGCCAGTGCGATACCGGTATTACCGCTGGTGGCTTCAATTAACACGTCGCCGGGCTTTATCTCGCCACGCTTTTCGGCCTGGACAATCATCGACAACGCCGCCCGGTCTTTTACCGACCCTGCCGGGTTATTGCCTTCGAGTTTGACCCAGATTTCGCTGCCGTTGTCTGGCCCCATGCGCTGAAGTTTGACCAGAGGGGTGTTGCCGATGGTGTTTTCTAATGTATTCATGATCGCTGTCCAATAAAAAGCCCGGTGGCGCGCAGCGATCCGGGCCTACAGACGTCATATTGTAGGCCGGGTAAGCGCAGCGCCACCCGGCAAAACTACGTAATCCTAACCTATCAGGCTGACTCCGCCAGAGCAATATCCTCGCGCGTCTCGATGCGCTCGTTGCCGTGATAAATGCGCGCGTGTTGCAGCCCCACAAACAGGCGTTCCCCGCGGTGTGGCGGCTCGTCGTCACGCATAACCACGGTCAGCGGCTCGGTATACCAGCCCAGCGGCTGGACGACCAACTGGGTGTAGTGACCTTTAGGACTCGCTTCCAGCACCTGCACCGGGAGCGGTGAATCCAGGCTGGTACGGCGGCTGACGTCCACTTCCCACGGACGCAGGAACAGATCGACCGGTCCCTGATGCGCAGAGGTGTAGCCCAGCGGCCAGCGGTGCGCCCCAACGTGGAACTGACCGCCGCGAATGGTGCCCTGAAGACGGTTCACCTCGCCCATAAATTCCAGCACGAAGCGGGTCGCCGGTTCACGCCAGAGCTGCTCTGGCTCGTCAACCTGCTCAATGTTGCCCTGACTCATCACCACCACGCGGTCGGCCACTTCCATCGCCTCTTCCTGATCGTGGGTCACGAAAACGCTGGTGAACTGGAGTTCTTCATGCAACTGACGCAGCCAGCGGCGCAACTCTTTTCGCACCTGCGCATCCAGCGCGCCGAACGGTTCATCCAGCAGCAAGATTTGCGGCTCAACGGCCAACGCGCGCGCCAGCGCCACGCGCTGCTTCTGCCCGCCGGAAAGCTGGGCCGGGAAACGGTCCGCCAGATGCGCCAGCTGCACCATCTCCAGCAGTTTGGTTACTTTCGCCTTAATGGTTGATGCATCCGGGCGTTCACGACGCGGCAGCACCGTCAGGCCAAAGGCGATATTGTCGAAAACGGTCATGTGGCGGAACAGCGCGTAATGCTGGAAGACAAAGCCGACTTTACGATCGCGGGCATGCAGGCGGCTAACGTCCGTACCGTGGAAGCGGATATGTCCGCTGGTCTGATGTTCAAGCCCGGCGATAATACGCAGCAGCGTGGTTTTACCGGAGCCAGACGGCCCCAGCAGCGCCACCATTTGTCCGGAAGGGATATCCAGCGAGATATCATTCAGCACCTGGGTGCGACCAAAAGACTTCTTAATATTGGCAATCTCAATGCTCATGATTTCCCTCCTGATGCTGACGTTTTTCCTGATTCTCTAAACGCCACTGCACCACACTCTTCAAAAACAGGGTCAAAATCGCCATCAGCGTCAGCAACGCTGCGGCAGTAAAGGAACCGACGGTGTTATAGTCCTGTTCCAGTAATTCAATCTGTAGCGGCAGCGACAGGGTTTCGCCGCGAATCGAGCCGGATACCACCGACACCGCGCCAAACTCACCAATCGCACGGGCGTTGGTCAGCACCACGCCGTAAAGCAGCGCCCAGCGGATATTCGGCAGCGTCACGCGGCGGAACATCTGCCAGCCGGAGGCGCCCAGCAGCACGGCCGCTTCATCCTCATGGCTGCCCTGGCTTAACATCACCGGCACCAGCTCGCGCACCACGAACGGACAGGTCACAAAGACCGTCACCAGCACCATGCCCGGCCAGGCGAACATAATTTGCAGGTCGTGTTGATCCAGCCAGCCGCCCAGCGGGCCGTTAGAGCCGTAAAACAGCAGATAGACCAGACCGGCCACCACCGGCGACACCGCAAACGGGATGTCCAGCAGGGTCAGCAGCAGTTGACGCCCCGGAAAGTTAAAGCGGGTCACCAGCCAGGCCAGCAATACGCCAAACACCAGATTCACCGGAACGGTGATCAGGGCAATCATCACCGTCAGCCAGATGGCGTTGAGCATGTCCGGATCGGCCAGGTTTTGCAGCGCGGGCATAATCCCTTTGCTGAAGGCCTGAACGAAGATGTACACCATCGGCACAACGAGAATGAAGGCGGAGATCAACACGCCCGTACCAATCAGAAACCATTTGCCCCAGTTGATGCGGGGCGCGTCATAGCGCTTCAATTGCGTAACTTCCGCCATCAGTGACCTACCACACGTCGACCAAAGCGACTTTGCAGAGTGTTAATCGAGAACAGCAGCAGCAGCGACGCGGCAAGGATCACCGAGGCAATCGCGCTCGCGGCCGGATAATCAAACTCCTGCAAACGGACAAAAATCATCAGCGAGGTCACTTCGGTTTTCCACGCGATGTTCCCGGCGATAAAAATGACCGCGCCAAATTCACCGAGGCTGCGGGTAAACGAGAGCGCAACCCCCGCCAGCAGGGCCGGAGAAAGTTCCGGCAACACTACCTTGCGGAAACTCTGCCAGCGCGTGGCCCCCAGCGTTTCTGCGGCCTCTTCGTATTCGGGTCCTAGCTCTTCCAGCACCGGCTGCACGGTACGCACTACAAATGGGATGCTGGTAAAGGCCATCGCCACCGCGATACCGAGCCAGGTATAGGTCACTTTGATATCAAACTTCGCCAGCCATTCGCCGTAGAAGCCGTTTACGGAGAACAGCGACGCCAGCGTCAAGCCGGCCACCGCCGTCGGCAGCGCAAACGGCAGATCCATCAGCGCGTCGAGCAGCGTACGGCCCGGGAAGCGATAGCGGGTTAAGATCCACGCCATCAGCAGGCCAAACACGCCGTTGAAAATCGAGGCCACAAACGCCGACAGCAGCGTGACCTTGTAGGCCGCCACCACCTGCGGGTTGGTGACCACCTCCCAGTACTGGGACCAGCTCATCTCAGAGAGCTGCATCACCAGCGCGCTGAGCGGCAACAGCAAAATCAGACAGACGAACAGCAGGCTGGTCCCGAGGCTTAAGGTAAAGCCCGGCAGCACGCGTCTGGAGGAGACTGCAAACATTACTTACGCCCCGCCGCCAGCAGTTTGTCTAACTCACCGCCGCTGGCAAAATGGGTTTTCATCACCTCAGGCCAGGCGCCGAAATGGTCTTCCACGCGAAACAGCGCGGTCTGCGGGAATTTATCCTTCAGCTTGTTCATCACGTCCGGATTGTTGACGCGGTAGTAATAGTCAGTGATCACCGTCTGCGCCTGCGGGCTGTAAAGATAGTTGAGATAGGCTTTTGCCGCCTTTTCGGTGCCGTTAGCCTTAACGTTTTTATCCACCCACGCCACCGGGAACTCGGCCAGAATGTTAGTTTTCGGGATAATGACCTCAAACCCCTGCGCTTCATACTGCTTGCGGATGTTGTTCACTTCGGATTCGAAGCTGATCAGCACGTCGCCCAGCCCGCGCTCGGCGAAGGTGGTGGTTGCGCCACGGCCGCCGGTATCAAACACCTCGACGTTTTTCAGGAACTGGGTCATAAACTGTTCGGTTTTCGCTTTATCGTTACCGTCAGCTTTGTCCGCCGCGCCCCACGCTGCCAGGTAGGTATAACGCGCGTTGCCGGAGGTTTTCGGGTTCGGGAAGATCAGCTTTACGTCAGAACGCACCAGGTCGTTCCAGTCGTGAATGTTTTTTGGGTTGCCCTTGCGCACCAGGAAGCCCATGGTGGAGTAGAACGGTGAGCTGTTGTTCGGCAGGCGGCTTTGCCAGTCCGCCGGGATCAGCTTGCCTCTGTCGTGCAGGATCTGCACGTCCGTCACCTGGTTATAGGTCACCACATCCGCCTTCAGCCCCTGCAAAATGGCCAGCGCCTGCTTGGACGAGCCGGCGTGAGACTGTTTGATGGTCAGCTTGTCGCCGTTGTTCTCTTTCGCCCACTGCTGTTCGAAGGCGGGATTAAGGGCGGCAAACAGCTCGCGCGAAACATCATAAGAACTGTTCAGTAACTCAGTTGCCTGCGCCTGCGCCACCAGCAGTAAGCCTGCCAGTGCCAGCGATCCTTTTTTCAGTACAGTAACGGCCATTGCGCGCCCTTATAAATGTGATGACTATCTTATAGTCATAATATTTATAACGGAGTCTAAAGGAGTAACGGTTTTATATACCGTTTGGTGATTTGGAAGCAGAAAAGGGAATAAGGGTGCGGGAGAAATTGCCGGGTGGCGCTAACGCTTACCCGGCCTGCATGTGGAGTGCGTTTTACAGCGCCAGCAGGCGCTCAACGGATGGCGCAAAGTAGTAACCGCCGGTGACCGGGCGGGTGAAGCGCAGCATGGCGTCGCGCTTGCCGTCGGTATCGCCAAACATGCTCAGCAGCTGCTGTTCAATGTTGTAGAGGCGCGCGCAGTAGGCGCAGAAGTACAGGCCGTGCGTACCGCTCGCGGTACCGTACGGCAGGCTCTGGCGAACAATCTTCAGCCCCTTACCGTCTTCTTTAAGATCAACGCGGGTCAGGTGGGACGTCACCGGGCGCGCATCGCCATCAATCTCTTCATTGGCGTCTTTGGTGCGGCCAATCATCATCTCCTGGTCATGCACGCTCATGCGGTTAAGCTGCTTGAGGTTATGCTCCCAGCGCTGGACAAACACATAGCTGCCGCCCGCGTCCACGCCGTCCTTGATAACAGCCACGTCGCGACGCGTCTCTTCCCCGGCCGGGTTTTCGGTGCCGTCGACGAAGCCGCTTAAATCGCGCTCTTCCACCCAGCGGAAACCGTGGATTTCTTCCTGCACGTTAATGCTGTCACCAAAGGCTTCAATCGCTGCCTGAGCGACGGAGAAGTTCACGTCGTGACGCAGGGAGAGAATGTGGATCAGCACGTCGTACTGGGTGGCTGGCGCGAGACCTTTACCATAAGGAATGAAGTCCTTCAGCTCTTCCGCGCCTTCGCCGCCGCTCAGCTGACGCCAGACGGTGTTGCCAAAGGCCACTACCGCGCCCAGATGGGCTTCCGGGAATTTGGCCTGGAAGGTGGCCAGTTTATCAACGAAAATTTTGCTGGCCCCGCGCAGGGCATCCACGTCCCCGTTGACGTTGGCTTCAATCCAAATCGCCGCGCGGCAATGTTCTGGCAAAATGCCACTCTGAACCTGAGACATCGCTCCTCCTGAAAAAAAGATGCCACGACAGCGTGGCATTGATGGCGGCTATTATACCTGGATTTCAGCGAGGCGGTTTGCTCAGGCGCAAATTACTGCTTCCAGATAATTTTGCTCACTTTCCACTTTTTCAGGGTGTCGTCAGACGGCATTAACCCTTCCGGACCGTTCCAGGTGCCGCTGAAAACGTAGCTGATGTGCTGACTGCCTTCGGCCTTACACTCAACCGCGACGCTGTCGTCCGACGGCGCGCTGGTGCAGTGGCCAAACGCTTTCTGATAGAGTTCGCCAAACGGCGTTCCCACCTTCACGCCACCCGAGGTTGGAATAGCTTCATCCATCACCGCGATGCGGTTTACCGTGCCTTTATCGCCGTTAATGACCATCGCCACCTTGTCGTCTTTTAACGCTTCGAAATAGCGCACGATGTTGCCGTTCTCGGTTTTCATGCCGCTGCGCAGGCGATAATCACCGCCGATGGCATCCTGAATGGCGTCCTGATCCAGTGCCGTCGAGGCGGTGATGTTGCCCACGCCCTGCTCGGTCACTTCCGTTGAGGAGCCAAACCAGTTCCACGGATAGGCCGCAGACCAGTTGATGGAGGAGAGCGTGGAACAGCCGGTTAACGCCAGCGGAAGAGCGCATAAAAGTAAACGCAGCGATTTCATTGAGACGTCCTTACGTAGTAAATCAACGCTTGTTGGAGTGCGGTATCGGCAAAAAGTGCCGTGTTAATCTGACTCTTGCATAAAACAGGCGCGTAAACGGGGGTGGGTGAGTAGCCACAGCAGCGCGACAATATCCGCAACCACCAGCGCAATCCCGATACCGGAAAGCGGCTCGCCGTACAGCCAGAGCACGGGTTGCCAGACCAGGAGCACAACCTGCGCCAGGATCAGCAGCCAGCGAAGCGCACGCCACAGACGCGGGATTACATGCCGTCTACCGCTGCACAAAAAAGCCACCACCGCCGGTACGCCCGGCAGTAAGCCGAGCCAGAAGGCATCGTGGTCAGGATAAAAGAGATTCAGCAGCGTATCGCCCTGCCCGCGCGACGCACCGGCCATCACAAACAGTACCCAGGTACGGGCCTGGAGGAGCAAAACGCACCAGAATAAAAACGGCAGCCTGACGCGGCCCTGCGCGTCATAGTCAGCCGGGTGGATCTCAGTACTCTTCATCTTCGATCAGGCGCTTACCCAGCGTCAGCACGTCCGCGTGCTCGTAGCCCAGACGTTCATACATGCCCAGCACCACGTCGTTATCTTCCCGGACCATAATCTGGATTTTCGGGCAGCCACGGGCGATCAGCTTCTTTTCCAGACGGTTAAGCAGCGCATTGGCGATGCCGCGCGCGCGATATTCCGGGTGTACGCCCAGATAGTAGGCCGACCCGCGGTGGCCGTCATATCCGCCCATCACCGTCCCGACCACCTCGCCGTTGACCTCCGCGACCAGAAACAGACTGACGTCGTGATTCACCTTGCGTTCGATATCCATTTCCGGATCGTTCCACGGACGCAGCAGATCGCAGCGCTCCCAAAGGGTGATCACCTCTTCGAAATCTTCCTGGCGAAAAACGCGTATCTCCATGGTATTAACCGCCTTTTCGGGTTTAAAAACAGTGATTATGGCGTGAACGCCGCGTTTAGCCAATAACCAGCGAAAATCGTGTAAAAATTTGGCATAATGTCACTTTGTCACGTATTGAAATGAAAAGTAAAACAATTCTCAATAAGGACTGTCGTAACGGTAAACACGATACGATATAACACCAGGACCTCATTTTTTAGTATTCAGGCCGCATGAGCACATTCAAACCATTAAAAGCACTCACATCGCGTCGTCAGGTTCTCAAAGCGGGGCTGGCGGCCTTAACGTTAACGGGCATCGCAAAGCAGGCTCAGGCAAAAGAAGAGAGCACGCTCAAAACCAGTAACGGACACAGCAAGCCGAAAACCAAAAAAGCCGGCGCAAAGCGTCTGGTCATGCTCGATCCGGGCCACGGCGGGATCGACACCGGCGCCATTGGCCGAAACGGTTCGAAAGAAAAACACGTCGTGCTGGCAATTGCAAAAAATGTGCGCGCAATTTTACGCAGCCACGGTATTGACGCCCGCCTGACGCGCACGGGCGACACGTTTATTCCGCTGTACGACCGCGTGGAAATCGCCCACAAGCACGGCGCCGACCTGTTTATGTCCATTCACGCGGATGGTTTTACGAACCCTTCCGCCGCCGGCGCGTCTGTGTTTGCGCTCTCCAACCGCGGCGCCAGTAGCGCCATGGCGAAATACCTTTCCGACCGCGAAAACCGCGCGGATGAAGTGGCCGGGAAAAAAGCGACCGACAAAGATCATCTGTTGCAGCAGGTGCTGTTCGACCTTGTGCAGACGGACACCATCAAAAACAGCCTGACGCTCGGCTCGCATATCCTCAAGCGGATCAAGCCTGTGCACCGTCTGCACAGTAAAAGCACCGAGCAGGCCGCGTTTGTGGTGCTGAAGTCCCCGTCCATTCCGTCCGTGCTGGTTGAGACCTCGTTCATTACCAACCCGGAAGAAGAGCGCCTGCTCGGCACTAAGGCGTTTCGTCAGAAGATCGCAAACGCCATCGCCTCCGGGGTGATCAGTTATTTCAACTGGTTCGATAACCAAAAAGCGCACTCCAGGAAACGTTGATGAAACCCAATGCACAGCAGGTCAAAACCTTCCTGATGCAGTTGCAGGATGAAATTTGCCAGAAACTGACCGCCGCAGACGGCGGTGAATTTCAGGAAGACGCCTGGCAGCGCGACGCGGGCGGCGGCGGGCGCAGCCGCGTGCTGCGTAACGGCGGCATTTTTGAACAGGCCGGCGTCAACTTCTCCCATGTACATGGCGAGGCAATGCCGGCATCCGCTACGGCGCATCGGCCAGAGCTGGCGGGGCGAAGCTTCGAGGCGATGGGCGTCTCGCTGGTGGTGCATCCGCATAACCCGTTTGTGCCAACCAGTCACGCCAACGTGCGCTTTTTCATCGCGGAAAAACCGGGAGCCGATCCGGTCTGGTGGTTTGGCGGCGGTTTTGACATGACCCCTTATTACGGCTTTGAAGAGGACGCCGTGCACTGGCACACCACCGCGCGCGACCTCTGCCTGCCGTTTGGCGAAGACGTTTACCCGAAATACAAAAAGTGGTGCGATGACTACTTTTACCTGAAGCACCGCGACGAGCAGCGCGGCATCGGCGGGTTGTTCTTTGACGATCTGAATACCCCGGATTTTGATACCGCGTTCAGCTTTATGCGCGCGGTGGGCGAAGGCTTTACCAACGCCTATCTGCCGATTGTCGAACGCCGCAAAAATACCGATTACGGGGTGCGCGAACGAGAGTTCCAGCTTTACCGCCGCGGGCGCTACGTAGAGTTCAACCTGGTGTGGGATCGCGGGACGCTGTTTGGCCTGCAAACCGGTGGACGCACGGAGTCCATTCTGATGTCGATGCCGCCACTGGTGCGCTGGGAATACAGCTACGCGCCAAAAGAAGGCAGCCCGGAGGCTGCCTTGATTGAGTTCCTTAAAGTACGCGACTGGATTTAACTGCCGGATGGCGCTGCGCTTATCCGGCCTACTCAATCCGTAGGTCGGGTAAGCAAACGCGTCCTTACAGCGGCTGCGTCTGCGCCTCAACCACCGCCAGCGCCACCATGTTCACGATACGACGCACGGAGGCAATCGGCGTTAACACATGCACCGGTTTTGACACCCCCATCAGTACCGGCCCTACGGTCACCCCTTCAGAACTCGATACGCGCAGCAGGTTGTAGCTGATACGCGCCGCTTCCACATTCGGCATGATCAACACGTTCGCCGAGCCTTTCAGCGGGCTGTCCGGCATGCGCTCGTTACGAATGCTCTCCACCAGCGCGGCATCGCCGTGCATCTCGCCGTCAATCATCAGCTCCGGCGCGCGTTCGCGCACCAGCTCCAGCGTCTGGCGCATCTTGCACGCCGCAGCGGATTTGGATGATCCGAAGTTAGAGTGCGACAGCAGCGCCACTTTCGGTTCGATACCAAAGCGGCGCACGGTTTCCGCCGCCATCACGGTGATCTCCGCCAGTTCGTCCGGGGTTGGATCGTCGTTAACGTAGGTATCGGCGATAAAGGTGTTACCGCTCGGCAGCAGCAGCGCGTTCATTGCTCCGGCAGTATGGACGCCCTCGCGATAGCCGAAGATCTCCTGCACCACGCTGAAATGCTCGTGGTATTCACCGATGGTGCCGCAGATCAGCGCATCCGCCTCGCCGCGGTGAACCATGATCGCGCCGATCACCGTGGTATTGCTTATCACCGCCCGCTGCGCCTGCTCCTGGGTGATCCCGCGACGCTTCATGATCGAATAGTATTCGTTCCAGTACTCTTTGAAGCGCGGATCGGATTCGTTGTTAACGATCTCAAAGTCCACGCCCGGCTTAATTTGCAGGCCCAGCTTCTGAATACGCATCTCGATCACGCTCGGACGACCAATCAGGATCGGTTTCGCCAGCCCTAAGGTGATGAGCTCCTGCGTGGCATGCAGCACGCGCGCCTCTTCCCCTTCCGCCAGCACCACGCGCTTCGCGTCGGCGCGCGCCTGAGAGAAGATCGGCTTCATAAACAGGTTGGTTTTGTAGACGAACTCGGTGAGCTTATCGACGTAAGCATCGAAATCGTCAATGGGACGCGTCGCTACGCCGGAGTCCATCGCCGCTTTGGCCACCGCTGGCGCGATCTTCACGATCAGACGCGGGTCAAACGGTTTAGGAATGATGTAGTCCGGGCCGAAGCTCAGATCCTGATCGCCATAGGCGGAGGCGACCACTTCGCTCTGCTCGGCGTGCGCCAGCTCCGCGATGGCGTGAACGGCGGCAAGCTTCATCTCTTCGTTGATTGCCGTGGCGCCCACGTCCAGCGCGCCGCGGAAGATGAACGGGAAGCAGAGCACGTTGTTCACCTGGTTCGGGTAGTCCGAACGGCCGGTGCAGATGATGGCGTCTTCACGCACCGCCTTCGCCAACGGCGGCAGAATTTCCGGCTCAGGGTTTGCAAGCGCCAGGATCATTGGCGCGCGCGCCATCTTCTGCACCATCTCCTGGGTCAGCACTTTCGGGCCTGAACAGCCTAGGAAGATATCCGCGCCGTCAATCACATCCTCAAGCGTGCGCTTGCCGTCGTCTTCAACCGCGTAGGCCGCTTTGGTTTCCGCCATGTTCGGCTCGCGGTCTTTGTAAATCACGCCCTTGGAGTCGCAGACCACGATGTTGTGTTTCTGCATCCCCAGCGCCACCAGCAGGTTCATACAGGCGATAGCCGCGGCGCCCGCGCCGGAGACCACCATGCGCACGTCTGAGAGATTTTTCTCCACCACGCGCAGGCCGTTGAGAATGGCGGCGGTACTGATAATCGCCGTGCCGTGCTGGTCGTCATGGAACACGGGAATGTTCATACGCTCGCGCAGCTTCTGCTCGATATAGAAACATTCCGGCGCTTTGATGTCTTCCAGGTTGATGCCGCCGAAGGTCGGCTCCAGCGCCGCTACCACGTTGATAAATTTATCCGGATCCAGCTCGTCGACTTCGATATCAAACACGTCGATACCGGCGAATTTCTTAAACAGAACGCCCTTGCCTTCCATCACCGGCTTACCGGCCAGCGCGCCGATATTCCCTAACCCCAGCACCGCCGTACCGTTCGAGATCACCGCCACCAGGTTGCCGCGCGCGGTGTATTTGTAGGCTGCCAGCGGATCTTTTTCGATTTCCAGGCACGGGGCAGCCACGCCCGGCGAGTAGGCCAGCGCCAGATCGCGCTGGGTCGCCAGCGGTTTGGTAGGGGAAACCTGGATTTTACCCGGAACAGGAAACTCGTGAAAATCGAGAGCGCTTTGTTTTAACTGATCATCCATCTTGTTATTCCTTTCACGTTTCGGTCAAAAAGGGTGATGTCGACGGTCCTGTACACACCCTGGTGTGCCGCATAGTATCGCCGCAGGCAGGCTCCTAAACTTTGAAGGCTGCCAAACTCTCACCATTGCAGAATAAAAATTGTTATCAATTTATAACAGCCATGTTACCCGTCTCAGAGGGCAATGCCTCCCCCGTCTGCTATGCTTTTTTGTTAAGTCCATCATGATTTTCTCAGAAGTGTGAACTAACGCACTCGACTAACTCTTTTATTTCCAAGGAGTAATTATGAACCAGCTAGACGGCATCAAACAATTTACCACCGTGGTTGCAGACAGCGGCGACATCGAGTCGATTCGTCACTACCAGCCGGAAGACGCGACCACCAACCCCTCGCTGCTGCTCAAGGCGGCGGGGCTTGCGCACTTTAGTCATCTGATTGATGACGCCCTTGCCTATGGCAAACAGCGCGGGAAAACGCAGGAGCAGCAGGTCGCCGAAGCCAGCGACAAGCTGGCGGTCAATATCGGTGCGGAAATTCTTAAAAGCATTCCGGGACGCGTCTCCACCGAAGTGGACGCCCGGCTCTCGTTCGACCAGGAAAAGAGCATTAACAAGGCTCGCCGCCTGGTGGAGCTCTATCAGGAGCAGGGAATCGATAAGTCGCGCATTCTGATTAAGCTCGCGTCCACCTGGGAAGGTATCCGCGCGGCAGAAGTGCTGGAAAAAGAGGGGATCCACTGCAACCTGACGCTGCTGTTCTCTTTCGCCCAGGCGCGTGCCTGTGCCGAAGCGGGCGTGTTCCTGATCTCCCCGTTTGTCGGACGTATCTACGACTGGTATCAGGCAAAACAGCCGATGGATCCGTACGTGGTGGACGAAGATCCGGGCGTGAAATCGGTGCGTAATATCTACGACTATTACAAGCAGCACCGCTATGAAACCATCGTGATGGGGGCCAGCTTCCGCCGCACCGAGCAGATCCTCGCGCTCGCGGGCTGCGACCGCCTGACCATCTCCCCTGACCTGCTGAAAAAGCTTCAGGAGAACGAAGAGACGGTGATCCGCAAGCTGGTGCCAACCTCTACCGTGCTGCCAAAACCGAAAGCCATGACCGAAGCGGAATTCCGCTGGGAGCACAATCAGGATCCAATGGCCGTGGAAAAACTGGCGGACGGCATCCGTCAGTTCGCCGTCGACCAGCGCAAACTCGAAGATCTTCTTGCCGCCAAACTTTAACCTTGCCACGGAGTGAACTATGTCCCGTAAAGAGCTCGCCAACGCCATTCGCGCCCTCAGCATGGATGCCGTACAAAAAGCCAATTCCGGCCACCCTGGCGCCCCCATGGGTATGGCTGATATCGCTGAAGTGCTGTGGAACGACTTTCTGAAGCACAACCCAAATGACCCGACCTGGTATGACCGGGACCGTTTTATTCTCTCCAACGGTCACGCCTCGATGCTGCTTTACAGCCTGCTGCACCTTTCCGGCTACGACCTGCCGCTTGAGGAGTTAAAAAACTTCCGCCAGCTGCACTCCAAAACGCCGGGCCACCCGGAGATTGGCTACACGCCGGGCGTTGAAACAACCACCGGGCCGCTGGGTCAGGGGCTGGCGAACGCCGTCGGCCTGGCAATTGCCGAGCGTACGCTGGCCGCACAGTTCAACCAGCCCGACCACGAGATTGTCGATCACTACACTTACGTCTTTATGGGCGACGGCTGCCTGATGGAGGGGATCTCCCACGAGGTCTGTTCTCTGGCGGGCACGCTGGGGCTGGGCAAGCTGATTGGCTTCTACGATCACAACGGCATCTCCATTGACGGAGAAACCGAGGGCTGGTTTACCGACGACACGGCGAAGCGCTTCGAGGCCTATCACTGGCACGTGGTTCACGAGATCGACGGCCACGATCCGGAAGCGGTGAAAAAAGCGATTCAGGAAGCGCAGAGCGTCAAGGATAAACCGTCCCTGATTATTTGCCGCACCACCATCGGCTTCGGCTCGCCGAACAAGGCGGGCAAAGAAGAGGCGCACGGCGCGGCGCTGGGTGAAGAGGAAGTGGCGCTGACCCGTCAGAAACTCGGCTGGAAACACCCGGCCTTTGAGATCCCAAAAGAGATCTACAAAGCCTGGGATGCGCGCGAGGACGGTGAAAAAGCGCAGCACGCGTGGAACGAAAAATTTGCCGCCTACAAAAAAGCACACCCGGAGCTGGCCGCCGAGTTTACCCGCCGCATGAGCGGCGGCCTGCCGGAGGACTGGGAAGAAAAAACCCAGGCCCTGATTGAGAACCTGCAATCCAACCCGGCGAAAATCGCCACCCGTAAGGCGTCGCAGAATACCCTGAACGCCATTGGCCCGATCCTGCCCGAACTGCTGGGCGGCTCGGCGGACCTGGCGCCAAGCAACCTCACCATCTGGTCCGGCTCTAAATCCCTGAAGGAAGACATTGCCGGGAACTACATCCACTACGGCGTGCGCGAGTTCGGGATGACCGCCATTGCCAACGGCATCGCCCACCACGGCGGCTTCGTGCCGTACACCGCCACCTTCCTGATGTTTGTCGAATATGCCCGTAACGCGGCGCGTATGGCGGCACTGATGAAAGCACGGCAGATCATGGTGTATACCCACGACTCCATCGGGCTGGGTGAAGATGGTCCGACGCACCAGGCGGTAGAGCAGTTGGCAAGCCTGCGGTTAACGCCAAACTTCAGCATCTGGCGTCCGTGCGATCAGGTTGAAGCGGCAGTGGGCTGGAAGCTGGCCGTTGAGCGCCATAACGGCCCTACGGCGCTGATCCTGTCGCGCCAGAACCTGGCGCAGATTGAGCGCACGCCAGAGCAGGTGAAAAATATCGCCCGCGGTGGATACATTCTGAAAGACAGCGGCGGCAAGCCGGACGTGATCCTGATTGCCACCGGTTCCGAAGTGGAAATCACCGTGAAAGCGGCGGAGAAGCTGACCGCCGAAGGTCACGCGGTGCGCGTCGTTTCTCTGCCTTCAACGGATATCTTTGATGCGCAGGATGAAGCGTACCGGGAATCGGTGCTGCCTTCGAACGTTGCAGCGCGCGTGGCGGTAGAGGCGGGTATTGCCGACTACTGGTATAAGTACGTGGGGCTGAAAGGAGCGATTGTGGGCATGCGGGGTTACGGCGAGTCCGCTCCGGCCGATAAGCTGTTCCCGTACTTCGGCTTTACCGTTGAGAACGTGGTGGAGAAGGCGCTGAGCGTGCT
This sequence comes from Enterobacter genomosp. S, assembly GCF_001631805.1. NCBI lineage: Bacteria > Pseudomonadati > Pseudomonadota > Gammaproteobacteria > Enterobacterales > Enterobacteriaceae > Enterobacter > Enterobacter genomosp. S. The sequence goes on from NZ_LVVA01000012.1 coordinate 526,024, forward strand.
GTAGTGCGATCTGCGTTGCCGGGTGGCGGCTGCGCCTGACCCGGCCTACAAATCGCCAAAACGTAGGCCGGGTAAGCGACAGCGCCACCCGGCAAAACTACCTCGTGATCCACAGCGTGGGCCAGGCATCTGGCCCATTCCAGTTATCACAGCTTGGCTCTTCCGCGTAGCGCACCAGGCGGAAACGCTGGCCGTTAAAACGCCAGCGGGTCTGGATCCCACAGTCGCCAATTCCGCGTCCCAGCGCCAGCGTCGTCAGCTCACGCGTTTTTTCATCGAAGCTGGCATTCATCAGCTCCATGTCGCTACTCTGGCTGGACGGGGTAAACGGCAGGCGCAATTTCACGCTTCTGGCCGCAAAGGGTTTTTTACGCGACACCAGCCACGCCAGATCGACGGTATTGTACGCCCCCGCCTCACAGCTGATGATCATCAGCGCTTTGTCATCGGTCAACGCGGTAACGCGCACTTCACGTCGGTTCGGATCGAGGGAGCACTGGCTGTGGTTCATGCGCCAGGTACCGTAATCCAGCAGATCGTTCAGTTCGCGATGAGTCAGCGGCGTTGGCGTCGGGTTCACCACGGCCACCTTTTTTAAGGCGGGCGCAGGCGGCACGCTCAGCGGTGGACTGTCCCCTTTTTTAATCCATGCCGTTTCGCTGCCGACCCGTTTTTGCTGGGCGTCGATAAACAGCAGCGCCGCTTTCAGACCGGCCAGGGAGATCGTCTGCTTCCCGCCGCGCAGGGTCAGCGCCTGTCCTTCCTGAATGGTTTTCAGAAACGTGGTGATGGTGCCTGTATCGTCTGTTTTAAGGTGCCAGGGGGTTAACTGCCAGTGCTTCGACGCGAACGTAAGCGGAACATTGTCGAGCAGCAGGCGCGGGGCGATGTCAGGCTCTTTCACCGGAGGCGTAGAAAGCCCGCCGAGATCGATGCGCAGGCTGGCATCCGTTTTGGCTCCCGCGCTGCGGCTCAGCGTCATGACCAGACCACGATGCTCGCCGGTGTTTCGCGCAACGCAGAAATTCTGGTTGTTGCAGGTAACCTGCCAGTCAGAAAAAGACTGCTGCGCAGGTGCGGCCCACGCCAGAGGCGCGGGAAGCACGCAAATGAAGAAGAGAAGGAAAACGCAGTAGCGCATGAATGGCATAGCCCCGGAAAACGAAAAGGTCAATCTGGGGCGTATCTTCGTGCCCTGGGCGGGCTGGCTCAATCGGATTTATCGGATAGATTTATCTAAAATGCACCTTATCACGCTCGCGGCGAAGCGCTCATCAGCCCGCTGGTTTGCAGATACTGCAACAGGATCACCGCTTTACCGTCGCGGATCTCGCCGCGTTTTACCATGTCGACAGCCTGAGTAAAAGGCATCTCCAGGACTTCAATGTCTTCGTCATCTACGCCGCCGCCCCGGTGCGTGCGCTGGGCATCGGTGTATTCCGCAATGAAGAAGTGGACCAGCTCGGTGACGCCGCCAGGGGACATGAAAAGCTCAAAGACTTTTTGCACCGCCCCCACTTCAAAACCCGTCTCCTCAATGGCCTCTTTGCGGATACACACTTCCGGCTCATCGTCATCAAGCAAGCCTGCGCAGGTTTCAATCAGACGTCCGTCCGCGTTGCCATTGACCCACGTGGCGATCCGAAACTGGCGAATCAGCACCACGCTCTGCTTTTCACGGTTATACAGCAGAATGGTTGCCCCGTTGCCCCGGTCGTAGACTTCGCGTTTGTGGCGAATAACGTCCCCGTTCTTGCGGGTCAGATCGTAAGTGATGTTACGCAGGACAAAGTAATTTTCAGAAAGGATTTTGTCTTTAATAACGCTAATGTTCAGGGACATACGGGCTCCACGGCAAAATGAGTCTGTTTATACTACGCCGTGAAGCCCGCTTTGTCGCCCGTCGGCGTTAATGCATGCCGCGCGGCGGCACGCCAAGCCAGTCCATGATCCCCTGCGCGGCATGGCGCCCTTCCGCCATCGCGGTGACCACCAGATCCGCACCGCGCACCGCATCGCCGCCGGCAAAAATCTGCGGATTCGAGGTCTGGTAGCGATAATGGCTCTCCACGGACGCCCTGATACGCCCCCGATCGTCGGTGTCGACGCCTTGTGCCTGTAGCCACGGCATGGCGTGCGGAGTAAACCCGAACGCCATGATGACCGCATCAGCAGGCATCACAAATTCGCTGCCCGCCACCGGGACAGGCCGCCGCCGCCCCTGCGCGTCCGGCTCGCCCAGCGCGGTACGCAGCATTCGAACGCCGTTGACCTTGCCGTCGGCATCCAGCGTAAGCTCAACCGGCTGAACGTTAAATTCAAACGCCGCGCCCTCTTCTTTCGCGTTTTTGACCTCTTTTTTTGAGCCCGGCATGTTGGCCTCGTCCCGCCGATAGGCGCAGATCACCTTCGCCGCGCCGTGTCGAAGCGCGGTACGCACGCAGTCCATCGCCGTATCGCCCCCGCCCAGCACCACCACGTTCAACCCCTGCGTGTCGATAAACGGCGCGTCAGCGACGGGCTCAAGACTCATTACGTTCCGCGTGTTCGCCACTAAAAACGGCAGCGCGTCATACACACCCGGCGCGTCCTCATGGGGAATACCGGCTTTCATGGAGCGGTAGGTGCCGACCCCGAGGAAAATGGCATCGTAGTCGTTTTGCAGCTGGGCCATCGACACGTCTTTCCCCACTTCGCAGTTCAGTTCGAAGCGGATACCCATCGCGCTGAATATCTCTCTGCGCCGCGCTAACAGGGATTTATCCAGCTTGAAGGCCGGAATACCGAAGGTGAGCAAGCCGCCGATTTCTGGATGACGATCGTAGACCGTGACCTCGACGCCGCTGCGCGCCAGTACGTCGGCGCAGGCCAGTCCTGCCGGACCGGCACCGATGATGGCGACGCGCTTACCGACCGGCATGACGTGGCTGACGTCCGGCATCCAGCCCGTCTCCAGCGCCCGATCCGAAATATACCGTTCGATATTGCCAATAGTCACCGCACCCGACGCATCCCGCAGGGTGCAGGCGCCTTCACATAATCGATCCTGCGGACAGACGCGCCCGGTAATTTCCGGTAAACAGTTAGTCTGATGAGAAAGCTCGGCCGCGCCGACGATGTCCCCCGCCCTGACCCGCTCAATCCACTGCGGAATGTGGTTATGCAGCGGGCAGGTCCACTCGCAAATGCTGTGCTCGCCGCATTTCAGGCACCGGGATGCCTCACGGTGCGCCTGTTCCGGGCGAAACGGCAGGGAGATCTCGTTAAAATGGCGGGCGCGCACGTCGGGGCTGAGCTTGTCCGGTTCACCGCGCGCCGGGGTATTTTGCCTCTGCTGCCGTTTGGTTTGCGGGTGTTCTGCCTGAACCGCTTCGCTGTGCCACGGCTGCGCGTCCAGCCTTGCACTGCGCTCGCGCCGTGACTTCGCCAGGTTCTCCAGCACCGCCGGGGTAGCCAGCCTGAGCACGTTTGCCGGGCAGTTTTCGACGCAGGCCGGACCCTGCGGCCTTTCCAGGCAGAGGTCGCATTTATGCGCCGAGGCCTTCACGCGGTCGTTTCTCCAGCCGGGTGACCAGCATGTCCATCGTGCCAAACGGACAGGCCACCACGCAGGCTTTACAGCCAATGCATTTTTGTTGATTCACCTGTACGCTGTCGCTGTATTGCGTGATGGTGCCGTTCGGGCAGCTTTGCGCACAGGGCGCGTTTTCGCAGTGGTGGCAGGTGACGGGGCTAGTGCGGGTAGCGGAGGTAAGGACCGTAATGCGGGGATGAAAATGGCGCTCGCTCAGTACGTGCTGTTCCCCGTTGTGCGCCATCACACAGGCGACTTCGCAGGCGCGACAACCGATACACTCCTGACCGTTGACCATAATAAAACGATTCATAACTATACCTGTTTTTGGTTCAATAACCTTATTCTTTATATTGTTATCGTATTTACCCACAGCGGCATGGCGACGCAATGTTCAAATGCCCAGGAAGCCGAACTATTTCCAGTGAACCTGTGGCAGATCAATTTTATTCAGGAAGCTGATGAGTGACCGTTAAACGCCCCGTTTCGGGAAGCCTGGCTCGGGCTTTCTTTTCGATGATTGTATTGTCCGTGTTAATCAGCGCCATTGCGCTGGTCACGCTCGCCAGCAGCCAGCGCGACGCCGAGGCGATTAACATCGCCGGATCGCTGCGCATGCAGAGCTACCGCCTGGGCTACGAGATGCAGCGCGCCAGCCCGTCGCTGTCAGAACACCGCGCGATCTGGCAGAAAACCCTGAGCGCACCTGCGTTGCAGAAGTTAAACCGCTGGTATGTGCGGGAAGACGTCAAGCAGCGTTATCAGCAGCTCCACCTTGCCTGGCAGGAGATGGATAAGCGCATCGCCAGCGGCGACACCGGGTGGTATCAGAACCACATTGAGGATTTCGTTGGCCGGATAGATGCCTTTGTGCTGGCGCTTCAGCACTACACCGAACATAAAATTCAGCTGGTCATTTTCATGTCGCTGACCGGCGGGCTGGGCATTTTGCTGCTGGCGCTATTAACCCTGCGGCGGATCCGGCGTCAGGTGGTGCTGCCGCTGAATAATCTGGTGGCGGCGAGCGAGCGTATCGAACAAGGGCAATTCGACACCCCCGCGCCGGATAACGCGCTGCCCAACGAACTGGGCCAGCTTTCCCGCGCCTTCAACCATATGTCGGCGGAACTGCACACCCTGTATCGATCCCTTGAGCAGTCCGTTGCCGAAAAAACCCGTCATCTGAATGAAGCGCATCAGCAACTCGACATGCTGTTCAAATGCTCGCAGGCGCTGAATACCGGGCAGATAGACAGCCACTGCTTCCGGCATATGTTGCAGATTGTGCATGAATACACGCAGATGAATTATCTGCAATTGCGTACCAGCGACGACTGGCGGCTGTGCGAAGGGCAGGAAACACCGGGCGAGAAGATGCACACGCTACCAGTGTTAATGCAAGATACCCTGTACGGCGAACTGCGCTGGCAAAGCACGACCGACGATGTTCCCCTGCCGCTAATGGAAAGCGTGGCGACGATGCTGGGCCGGGGGCTCTATTTCAATCAGGCGCAGAAGCACTATCAGCAGCTGCTGCTGATGGAGGAGCGCGCCACCATCGCCCGCGAGCTGCACGATTCGCTGGCGCAGGTGCTCTCTTATTTGCGTATTCAGCTTACGCTTCTTAAGCATGCCGTGCCGGGCGATAATGCCCTCGCACAGACCATCATTACGGATTTCTCCCGCGAGCTGAATAACGCCTGGCATCAGCTACGCGAACTGCTCACCACCTTCCGTCTGACGCTCAATCACGCCAATCTTCCTGCCGCGCTACAGGAGTCTCTTGACGGGCTGCAAAGCCAGACCAGGGCGAAACTGGTGCTCGACTGCCGTCTCTCGTCTCTGGCGCTGGACGCGCAAAAACAGGTGCACCTCTTACAGATTGTGCGTGAGGCGGTGCTGAATGCGATTAAACATGCCGACGCGAGCGAGATCGTCGTCAGTTGCGTCACCGCTGCGGACGGCACGCACACGGTCACTATCCGCGACAACGGTATTGGCATCGGCGATGCCAGTGAACCGCCGGGGCATTATGGTCTGAACATCATGCGCGAACGCGCGGGACGGCTCGGCGGGACGCTAGGCTTTTCCCAGCCGCCGCAGGGTGGTACGCAGGTCAGCGTAACGTTCCGGACGCCAGCGGATCGGGCTGAAAAATAGCGAGAAAGCAGGCGCGCTGAAAAAAGCGCATGATAATTTACATTATCTCCTTTATTTCTCCACGTTTGGCCTGCGCCTTCCCGCTACAGTGTTGCGGGCAATATACAATAATGACGTGCTGCATAACGAGGTCACTTTTTCATGGCGAATTTTTTCATCGATCGCCCCATTTTTGCCTGGGTGCTTGCAATCCTGTTGTGTCTGACGGGTGTCCTGGCGATTACATCACTTCCCGTTGAGCAATACCCCGACCTCGCTCCCCCCAACGTGCGTATCACGGCGAACTACCCTGGCGCCTCGGCGCAGACGCTGGAAAATACCGTCACGCAGGTTATCGAGCAGAACATGACGGGTCTCGATAACCTGATGTACATGTCCTCGCAGAGCAGCGCCACGGGCCAGGCGACGGTCACCCTGAGCTTTACGGCGGGCACGGATCCGGATGAAGCGGTGCAGCAGGTGCAAAACCAGCTGCAATCCGCCCTGCGCAAACTGCCTCAGGCGGTGCAGAACCAGGGGGTTACCGTGCGTAAAACCGGTGACACCAATATTTTGACCATCGCCTTCGTCTCAACCGACGGCTCGATGGATAAACAGGACATCGCGGACTACGTCGCCAGTAATATCCAGGATCCGCTCAGCCGCATCAACGGCGTAGGCGATATCGACGCCTACGGCTCGCAATATTCCATGCGCATCTGGCTGGATCCCAACAAGCTGAACAGCGTGCAGATGACCGCCAAGGATGTCACCGACGCTATCGAATCGCAGAACGCACAGATTGCCGTGGGGCAGCTGGGCGGTACGCCCTCCGTGGATAAACAGGCGCTTAACGCCACCATCAACGCCCAGTCGCTGCTCCAGACGCCCGAACAGTTCCGCAATATCACGCTGCGCGTGAATCAGGACGGGTCGGAAGTGCGTCTGGGGGATGTCGCCACCGTGGAAATGGGTGCGGAAAAATATGACTACCTGAGCCGCTTTAACGGCAATGCCGCGTCCGGACTAGGGGTGAAGCTGGCCTCCGGTGCCAACGAAATGGCGACCGCGCAGCTGGTATTAGATCGTCTGGACGAGCTGTCGCACTATTTCCCGCACGGCCTGGAGTATAAAGTCGCCTACGAAACCACCTCGTTCGTTAAGGCCTCCATCGAAGACGTGGTGAAAACCCTGCTCGAAGCCATCGCGCTGGTGTTCCTCGTGATGTACCTGTTCCTGCAAAACTTCCGCGCCACGCTGATCCCCACCATTGCGGTGCCGGTGGTGCTGCTGGGAACCTTTGCGGTGCTGTATGCTTTTGGCTACAGCATCAACACCCTGACCATGTTCGCCATGGTGCTGGCCATCGGCCTGCTGGTGGATGATGCCATCGTGGTGGTGGAAAACGTCGAGCGCATTATGAGCGAGGAAGGGCTTTCACCCCGCGAGGCCACGCGCAAGTCGATGGGGCAAATTCAGGGCGCGCTGGTCGGTATCGCCATGGTGCTGTCGGCGGTATTTATCCCGATGGCTTTTTTTGGCGGCACCACGGGCGCAATTTATCGCCAGTTCTCGATCACCATCGTCTCCGCGATGGTGCTCTCGGTGCTGGTGGCGATGATCCTCACCCCTGCCCTTTGCGCGACGCTGCTCAAGCCGCTGCACAAGGGTGAGCATCACGGTCAAAAAGGCTTTTTCGGCTGGTTTAACCGCATGTTCAACCGTAATGCGGCGCGCTATGAAGCGGGCGTGGGCAAGGTGCTGCACCGCAGCATGCGCTGGATGGTAGTGTATGTCCTGCTGCTTGGCGGCATGGTCTTCTTATTCCTGCGGCTGCCCACCTCCTTCCTGCCGCTGGAAGATCGCGGCATGTTTATTACCTCCGTGCAGTTACCGAGCGGCTCGACCCAACAGCAGACCCTGAAGGTAGTGGAAAAGATTGAGAACTACTTCCATACCCAGGAAAAAGATAACGTGGTCTCCGTTTTCTCCACGGTCGGCTCAGGCCCTGGCGGTAATGGGCAAAACGTGGCGCGCATGTTTGTACGCCTGAAAGACTGGGATCAGCGCGACAGCGAAACCGGCTCCTCCTTTGCCATCATTGAGCGCGCCACCAAAGCGTTCAACAAAATCAAGGAAGCGCGCGTTTTCGCCAGCAGCCCGCCCGCCATCAGCGGTCTGGGCAGTTCAGCCGGGTTTGATATGGAGCTTCAGGACCACGCGGGAGCCGGGCATGACGCATTAATGGCTGCTCGCGATAAACTGCTGGAGCTGGCCGGGAACGATCCGCAACTTACGCGCGTTCGCCATAACGGTCTGGATGACAGCCCTCAGCTACAGGTGGATATTGACCAGCGTAAAGCGCAGGCGCTGGGCGTTTCCATCGACGATATCAACGACACCCTGCAAACGGCATGGGGCTCAAGCTACGTAAATGACTTTATGGATCGTGGCCGCGTGAAGAAGGTCTACGTTCAGTCCGCCGCCAAATACCGCATGCTGCCGGACGATATCAACCGCTGGTATGTGCGCAATAACACCGGCGGTATGGTGCCGTTCTCGGCGTTCGCAACGTCGCGCTGGGAGACCGGATCGCCGCGTCTGGAGCGCTATAACGGCTATTCGGCGCTGGAGATTGTCGGGGAAGCCGCGCCGGGCGTCAGTACCGGTACCGCAATGGATATTATGGAAAAACTGGTTCAGCAATTGCCGACCGGCTTTGGCCTGGAGTGGACGGCGATGTCCTACCAGGAACGGCTTTCCGGTGCGCAAGCGCCTGCCCTGTATGCTCTTTCGCTGCTGGTGGTCTTCCTCTGCCTGGCGGCGCTGTATGAAAGCTGGTCAGTGCCGTTCTCGGTGATGCTGGTCGTGCCGCTTGGGGTTATCGGCGCGCTGCTGGCCACCTGGATGCGCGGCCTGGAAAACGATGTCTATTTCCAGGTCGGGCTCCTCACCGTTATCGGATTGTCGGCGAAAAACGCCATTCTGATCGTTGAATTTGCCAACGAGATGAACGCCAAAGGCCACGAGCTGATGGCCGCCACGCTGCACGCCTGCCGTCAGCGCCTGCGCCCGATCCTGATGACCTCTCTGGCGTTTGTGTTTGGCGTCCTGCCAATGGCCACCAGCTCCGGCGCAGGCTCCAGCAGCCAGCACGCGGTGGGAACGGGCGTCATGGGGGGAATGATTTCCGCGACGATTCTGGCGATCTATTTCGTCCCGCTGTTCTTCGTGCTGGTACGCCGCCGTTTCCCGCTGAAGGATAAGCCGGAATAACCCGTTGAAATAAAAAAGGCGGCTTTATCGGCCGCCTTTTTATTGTGTGATGTTTTCACACTATGATTATTTTAGTTAATTAAGTGCTCTTGCAATTCTGACCGGAATTTATTTACGAAGCATGCCTTCGATAAAATCTTTCCAGTTCCCCATTTCACGTTCAATCATAACAACCTCTCTTATTATTATGCGCATTCTACGAAAACGTATCATCATTGTGAAGCCACTTTATCCGATTGCTGTGATTGCGCCCCGCTATGTGAGTGGGTTTAAGATCACTATGAGCGTTGCCGGATAAATTTTATGTGACCTACAGCAATATTTTGAAATAGTCAGAAAAATGACAGTATTTTAAATTTCCCTCTGAGTTTATTGGTTATTTAAACTGAATGGACAACTATGCTTAAAAGATGAAAGACTATTCAGCTTACAGCTGTTCGTTGAATTATGGAGAATTGTAAATCACGAAAAATTCCGAATGTGGTATATTCCACTTAAGGATATATCTTCGAAAATATTGAACATTTAATCTACAAAAGAACAAAAGGATTCACCATGGTTGTGATGTACGGCATTAAGAATTGCGACACGATCAAAAAAGCCCGCCGCTGGCTGGAAGCACACAGCATTGACTATCGCTTCCACGATTACCGTGCCGACGGGCTTGACCCGGCGTTTCTCCATTCCGCCATCAATGAGCTGGGCTGGGAAGCGCTGCTGAATACCCGCGGAACCACCTGGCGTAAGCTGGATGAAGCTCTCCGGGCCACAATCGATGACGCTGACAGTGCCGCCAAACTGATGCTTGAAATGCCGGCAATCATTAAACGCCCATTGCTCTGCAAGCCAGGTCGGCCTATGCTGCTGGGTTTCAGTGAAACCCTTTATTCAGATTTTTTCGTTGAGGTGTAGTCTATGTCATGCCCGGTCATTGAGCTGACTCAGCAGCTTATTCGCCGTCCTTCCCTTAGCCCGGACGACGCAGGTTGTCAGGCACTAATGATTGAGCGCCTGCGTGCCATCGGTTTTACCGTGGAACCCATGGATTTTGGCGATACGCAGAACTTCTGGGCCTGGCGCGGTCAGGGGGAGACGCTGGCGTTTGCCGGACATACCGACGTGGTTCCTGCGGGTGACGCAGACCGCTGGATCAACCCGCCTTTTGAGCCGACCATCCGCGACGGTATGCTGTTTGGACGCGGCGCGGCGGACATGAAAGGTTCCCTGGCCGCGATGGTCGTGGCGGCAGAGCGCTTCGTCGCCCAGCATCCAAATCATAAAAACCGTCTTGCGTTTTTAATCACCTCTGATGAAGAAGCCAGCGCCCATAACGGCACCGTGAAGGTCGTTGAAGCGCTGATGGCGCGCAACGAACGCCTGGACTACTGCCTGGTGGGCGAACCGTCCAGCACCGAAGTGGTGGGCGACGTAGTGAAAAATGGCCGCCGTGGCTCACTGACCTGTAATTTGACCCTACATGGCGTGCAGGGCCACGTTGCCTATCCTCACCTGGCGGATAACCCGGTACACCGCGCAGCGCCGATGCTGAACGAGCTGGTGGGCATTGAGTGGGACAAAGGTAACGAATTCTTCCCGCCAACCAGCATGCAGATTGCCAACATCAAGGCCGGCACCGGCAGCAACAACGTCATTCCCGGCGATCTCTTCGTTCAGTTTAACTTCCGCTTCAGCACCGAGCTGACCGACGAAACGATCAAAGCGCGCGTGGTTGCGCTGCTGGAGAAATATCAGCTGCGCTATACCATTGACTGGTGGCTTTCCGGGCAGCCGTTCCTGACGCAGCGCGGTAAACTGGTGGATGCGGTGGTGAACGCCATTGCGCACTATAATGAGATTAAGCCACAGCTGCTGACAACGGGCGGCACGTCTGACGGACGCTTTATCGCCCGCATGGGTGCACAGGTTGTCGAACTGGGCCCGGTTAACGCGACGATTCACAAAATCAACGAGTGTGTGAACGCAGCGGATTTACAACTGCTGGCCCGCATGTATCAACGTATTATGGAGCAGCTCGTCGCCTGACGGGTGCTTACAGAGGATTAGCGAATGGACTGGCTTTCAAAGTACTGGTGGATTCTGGTGTTGGTGTTTTTGGTAGGCGTGCTGCTTAACGTGATTAAAGATCTCAAGCGCGTTGACCATAAAAAGTTCCTTGCCAACAAGCCTGATCTTCCGCCACATCGTGATTTTAACGACAAGTGGGACGATGAAGACGACTGGCCGAAGAAGGACCAGAAGAAGTAATTGTGCACACCCCTCACCCTGCCCCTCTCCCCAAAGGGGAGAGAGGCTGGGGGTGAGGGACAACTCACATAAACTCTACAATATCATCATCATTCGGCTTACCGCCGCTGAGCGCTTCATCAAAGTAGTGCTTCGGCACGGTATAGCGCAGATGGTCGAGCGCAAACTGCATGCTGCGATCATCAATGGCATGACCCAGATCGTCCACGATATCCAGCGTCACATCCCCGCCTTCACGCACCAGTGCGTCCTGGGCTGCAACCGCATGTGAAAGCTCAATCACCCGGTCTTCACCCCCATGGATCAGATGGATCGTGGTCTGCGTCGTCGCGCTTTGCGGCAGCGTCGCGAAGCGGCCGTTAAAGGCAATCACGCGGGAGGCCAGCCCCGGCTGCGCTTTTACGCTCTCAAGGGACATGATCGACCCCTGCGAAAAGCCAATCAGCGCCGTCGCGTCGGCACCCACGCCGCTCTGCTGCTGCCAGTAGCGTACGGTGTCGATAAACGCAGGCATGGCGGCATCAACGCGCGCCTGACGGCTCTCTTCCGTCACGCCCTCAACGGAGAACCACTGCCGTCCGTTCGGGCCGCACGGCTCCACGCCACCGATGCTGACGATCAGCGCCTGCGGGAAAACGGGTGCAAACCAGCTGCCTATCTGTCCCATGTTGACGGCATTGTCGCCCACGCCATGAAACAGAAGCAGTAACTGTTTAGCCGGTGTGTCCGGGCTTTGCACAACAAAATGGTCATGTTTCATGGCGATCTCCTTAATTGATAAGCAGGATTTTACGCCTCTGCGGGGTAATGACCATGCCACTTTACTGAAGAAGTCATTGAAAAAATTGCCATTGCAAAATGTCGCCTTTCAGCTGCTGGCTGCGGGGAGAATCAAGCCTTTCAAGTGCTTGTGCGGTTTCTTCGCGTAACTTTGCCAGCAACGCTTTCCGTCCGACGTCGTGCGTATGCCCTTCCATTTTCCCACGCAGCGCAGGAAGCGGCATCTCCACGGCTGACAACAACCGGGTCAGCGCCGCTACCGAAGTCGAAAACGCCCTGTGCGCAAAGGCAAATCCCGCCAGCTCCAGCCAGTCGTCACTATTAAGGGTAGCTTCCCACGCATCCGTCACCGGGATCTTTTCGCCGTTCCGGGCCGACAGGACGCGCATATCACGACATAAACGTTGATGTGCCTGCTCGCAGAGCTGATGCCCCGCCTCGCTTAGCGGCAGCAGCGCCATCGCCGTATAGCACCCGCTGCTCGCCTCCCGATGGCTGCCCATTCGCACCAGCACAAAACCGCACTGCTGCCAGAAGCGCCACAGCTCGTCGGTAAAGCCAAAGCTGACCGAGAGATAATCTTCTCCGCTGGCGCTGCGGATCAGCCGCTGGCCGATGCCTTCCCGCTGGCGATGGGGATGAACCGCAATGCGGCTGACGCGTCGGCCCTGAAGCGTCGCCGCGAGGGGCGATCCGCCGTGCGCCGCCAGCGACTGTGCCACCAGATTTCCACGCGGCCGACGAAAGCCCGCCCATACCGCGAGGCTCAGTTCAGGGGATAATCCCCCCTCTTCCACCAGCCAGAGCGCGCCCGCGATGTCCGCGCCCGCGTGCGCAACGGCAAAGTGCTGGCCGGGGGCGTCCATCATCCGGCGTAAATCGAGGGGTGAGGTGCGGTAGTGCGCGGCGCACAGCAGTTCGTAAACGCTTGCCACGCGCGCCGGATCGCTTTCCCACGCGCGTGGCTCCAGCGACCTTAAACATACTTCGCCTGCCGGTTTGCGGTCGATAAGCGCATCGTCAAACAGCAGCGCGTTCGCCACAATCCGCTCAAGCGGACATCCGGCAGCCCAGCGAACGGGCGTTGATAAGGTATAACGCCGCAGCCCGCTGAACCGGGCACAGAATTTAAGCAGAAATCCCCTGCCCGTTCCTTCATAGCCCTGTACCGTTGTGGTTAACAGCACGCGCGCAAATCGCGACACCAGCTTCTCGAGCAGCGGGCCGGGAATAGCGGCCGCCTCATCGACGATCAGCCAGTCGGCCTGCAACGGGGAGGCCAGCAGCGCATCCGGGGCTATAAAGTGAAAATGTTCGCCAGCAAAACGCGCGATGACGTCCGTCGCCCCTTTGGCCGGTGCCGTCACCACCGCATTCCCGCGTATGCCGTTGAGCAACATGCCTGCCAGCGCTGACTTTCCGCGCCCGCGCGGTGCCGTAACGGCGGCTACGCCCGCCGGCATCGTCAGAAGGGCGTTGAGGATCTCAGCCTGTTCGCGCTGCGGTTCACCGCTGGCGGGCTGCCAGGCGGGGAAATCTGGCGCAACGGGAAGGTGCAGGGAATGGTGCTGCTGCCAGACGATGGCGTCCGAATCGGCGGCAAGCGTCCGGCAAAAATGGTGAACAAAGTGCGGGGTGGCGATCGGCTCTGCGCTGTCGCTCCAGCGCAGAGAATCCCTGTCGGGCCTGTCGGCCCAGACGGCGAACGGCGGCACCAGCAGCACCAGAAGGCTACCAGCGCGCAGCGTCCCGCTGAGGGCGGCGAAGGCCGAGACGTCAAACCCGTCTCGCGCGTCAAAAACGGCGTGCAGGTATTCACGTCCCAGCAGTCCGCTGATGGACTTAGACGGGTTCTCCTCCAGCCACAGCCAGTCTCCCGGTAACGAGTTGCGCAGGGTAGTCGCCTGGGTCAACGTCCACGCTTCATCGCCGCTGAGCACCACCAGCCGGCGGTGCCCGGTGCGCTGAAGCTGACTAACCAGCGCTTCAAACCCCAGCATCACATCGCTTTGCCGAAAGTATCACACTGTGACGGATTGCCGCTGTCGAAGCCACGCTTAAACCAGCTGTAGCGCTGTTCGGAGGTGCCGTGGGTAAAGCTGTCCGGCACAACGCGCCCCTGGCTTTGCTGCTGCAAGCGATCGTCCCCAATCGCCTGGGCGGCATTCAGCGCCTCTTCCAGATCGCCTGTTTCCAGCACGCCCTGCTGCTGCATGCTGTGTCCCCAGACGCCAGCGAAGCAGTCCGCCTGAAGCTCCATGCGCACGGAAAGGTGATTCACCTCCGCCTGAGACGCATTCTGCTGCATCTGACGCACTTTAGGCTCAATGCCGAGGAGCTTCTGCACGTGGTGGCCAACTTCGTGTGCGATCACGTAGCCCTGGGCAAAATCGCCGTCAGCGCCCAGCTTGCTTTTCATGTCGTCGTAGAAGGAGAGATCGATATAGACGGTGCTGTCCGCCGGGCAGTAGAACGGCCCCATCACGGACTGCCCGGTGCCGCAGCCTGTGCGGGTTGCGCCCCGGTACATCACCAGTTTTGGCGGCTGATAGGTCCGCCCCATTTTCTCGAACTGCTGACCCCAGGTATCTTCGGTCGTCGCGAGAATAACGGAAGTAAATTTCGCCGCTTCATCTTCATTCGGGCTGATGGAGCGCTGCGAATACTGCTGCTGTTGCCCGGTTTCACCGGTCATTAAACCGGTCAGGTCGACGCCGTAGTAGCCCGCCACCAGCACCACGACCAGCAGAATAATACCGCCCTTGCCGCTGGGTAACCGGAAACCTGGCCCGCCCATAGACGGACCACCGCCACCACTGCTGCGTCTGTCTTCTACGTTGTCACTTTCACGACGCCCTTGCCAGCGCATAAACACCTCTAACTATTCCATTAATAATAGCTATGATCGTAGGCGGTTAATGAAAGGATTACCATAGTAAACAAGGATAAGACGCCAAAGGATGCAAACATCCTTTGGCAAATGCGCGAATTAGTCGAGCTTAACGCCTAAACGGTGAGCAACCGCTTCGTACGCTTCGACCACCCCACCCAGGCTCTGGCGGAAACGGTCTTTGTCCATTTTATCCAGCGTCTCTTTGTCCCACAGACGGCTGCCGTCCGGAGAGAATTCGTCGCCCAGCACCACTTCGCCTTTGTACAGACCGAACTCCAGCTTGAAATCGACCAGGATCAGGCCCGCGTCATCAAACAGCTTTTTCAGCACGTCGTTGGCTTTGTAGGTCAGTTCCTGCATGCGCGCCAGGTTCTCTTTGCTTACCCAGCCGAAGGTTTCGCAGTAGGATTCGTTGACCATCGGGTCGTGCATGGCATCATTTTTCAGGAACAGATCGAACAGCGGTGGATTCAGTTCGATACCCTCTTCAATGCCCAGACGCTTCACCAGGGAGCCTGCGGCACGGTTACGGATAACGCACTCTACCGGCACCATATCCAGTTTTTTTACCAGACATTCCGTATCGGACAGCAACGCTTCCATCTGAGTCGGGATACCGGCTTCGGCCAGCTTGGTCATAATGAAGTGGTTGAACTTGTTGTTCACCATGCCTTTACGATCGAACTGCTCAATGCGCGCGCCGTCTCCTGCTGACGTATCATTGCGGAACTCGAGCACCAACAGATCCGGGTTTTCCGTGCTGTATACGGTTTTCGCTTTGCCACGATACAACTCAGCTTGCTTCTGCATCTTCATTACTCCTGGTGTGATGATTTGTATTCAAAACTGGGCATATTATGCCACGCACACGTTTGCGTAGCACGAAAATAAAAAGGGCTGGATTATCCAGCCCTCGCTATTATTTGCTGAATGCGGCCTGGAAGGCAGCGACCAGCGCATCGTTTTGCGACTGGGTCAGCGTGTGTCCTTTCGGATCGATAAATTGCAGACTGCTGCGGTTATCGAGGTCGCCGACCTGGATTTTGTAGTCACCGGAAGGCAACTGCGGATCGCTTGCCCCCAGTTCCTGCCAGGCGCTATCGGACAGCGGCTTATAGGTCGCTATGATGCTGCCCGTTGAACGGGTGCTGTCGGTCACCTTCATGCCCACTTTTTCAAGCGTAGCCGGCAAGCGCTGCCAGGTCTGGTTAAACGGCGCACGCACCACCAGCATCGGCAGACCGGTATCATCGGCACCGCTCTGTACGTCAAACGTTGAACCGTTACGGTTCTGCGCGGCGTTAGCGGCATCGGTGGCGTTCTTATCCAGACCCGCTGCAATCACGTTCAGCATTTCGGTGCTGTAGCGCTGCAAGGCGGCCGGATCGGCAATCGGTTTGCCCGCCTGCTCAAGATTTAACAGCTTAACGGTAACCGCCTGCTGATAACCCTGCGGCTTAACGGAGACTTGATAACGACCGCGATACTGCTGATCTTCATCGAGACGGTTCCACTCAATCCAGTCGGTGGTTAAGGTCTGACTGGCGTCGTCGCGTTTATCAATCGTGTAATTTTTCGACTGAATTACGCTCACTACCTGCGGCCACAGCGTGGTACCGCGCGCGCTTTCCACCAGCAGAGAGGCCGTATCACCGGTAAACTGAGTACGCGCGCCACTCACCAGCGCCAGAGGCTGAGCCGGCGGACGAATATCGAGCGCTTTACCCACCAGACCGCTACCGTTCGTGACCGGAATATTATAATCACCGTTCTGGATCGGCAGGATCATGCCGGCAGGCGCGTGAAGTTCAGCAAGCGGCGGTGAATCCAGATAGGATTCATCACCGCTCACCTGGCGCTTGTAGCGCGAGTCTGAACTACAGGCAGCGAGGAGCATAACAAGCGAAACACCCGCAACCTTCGCCAGGCGCGACTTCTGTACTGAATAAGCCATCAAATCTCCCTAAACTTTACAGCAGACCGGCATGCTTCAGCGCGCCAGCGACAATTTCACGACCGTGGTCGGTAATCGGTGTCATTGGCAGACGCAGCGTGTCGGTTGCTACAAGCCCCAACTCCTTACATGCCCATTTCACTGGGATCGGATTGGGTTCGACAAATAATTTATTGTGCAACGGCATCAGACGCTGATTAATCACGCGAGCTTCATCAAAGTGACCGGCTGCGGCCAGCTTGCACATGTCAGCCATATCGCGCGCCGCAACGTTCGCCGTCACGGAAATCACGCCATTTCCACCGAGCTGCATAAAGTCCAGCGCGGTCGCATCGTCACCGCTCAACAGGATAAAGTCGTCTGAAACCAGCTCTTTGATCTGATGAACGCGGCTTAAGTTCCCTGTCGCCTCTTTAATCCCGATAATATTTTTTACTTTCGAGAGACGGCCAACGGTTTCCGGCAGCATATCGCAACCGGTACGAGACGGCACATTATACAGAATTTGTGGCAAGTCAGTATGTTCGGCGATGGCTTTGAAATGCTGGAACAAACCTTCCTGAGTAGGACGGTTGTAGTAAGGCGTGACCGTCAGACAGCCAACAACGCCGCTGTCGTTAAAACGCTGGGTCAGGCTAATGGCCTCAGCCGTTGCGTTTGCGCCCGTACCCGCGATGACCGGAATACGCCCGTCAGCCAGCTCAAGGGTCAGCATCACAACGTCGCCGTGCTCGTCGTGGCTCAGCGTTGCGGATTCACCGGTAGTCCCTACCGAAACGATCGCCGAGGTTCCATTGGCGACATGGTAATCAATGAGCTTCTTCATGCTTGACCGGCAGACATTACCTTTTTCATCCATCGGTGTAACAAGCGCGACAATACTTCCCGTGAACATGAGCCATCCTCTGTGCGAACAAGAGCCTCAATGTTACGTTTGGAACTGTAATAAAAGCAAGCGACCTGAGGCTCTCAGGCGGTTGTATGCATGTTTTTTTTATGCTTTCCTTAGGAAGACTTAACCACGCAAAGGAAGAACAGGTTTGACAACCTCATCACAACATTACCTGGTTATCACTGCGCTGGGTGCTGACAGGCCGGGTATCGTGAATACCATCACTCGCCACGTGAGCAGCTGCGGCTGCAATATCGAAGACAGCCGGCTGGCTATGCTGGGTGAAGAGTTCACGTTTATTATGCTGCTTTCCGGAACATGGAATGCCATTACCCTCATCGAATCTACCCTGCCGCTGAAGGGCGCAGAGCTGGATTTACTGATTGTGATGAAGCGCACCACCGCGCGCCCGCGTCCGGCTCTGCCTGCCACGGTCTGGGTACAGGTTGAAGTGCCTGATTCACCTCATCTGATTGAACGTTTTACGGCGCTGTTTGACAGCCATCAGATGAACATTGCCGAACTGGTTTCCCGCACGCAGCCGGGTGATGAGCACGCCATCCCGACGCTGTTTATTCAAATTACCGCCCACAGCCCTGCCTCACAGGATGCGTCAAATATCGAGCAAGCATTCAAAGCCCTCTGTACAGAATTACACGCGCAAGGCAGTATAAGCGTCGTCGATTATTCGCAGCACGAACAGGATGGAGTTGAGTAATGAACCCACTGAAAGCCGGTGATATCGCACCGAAATTTAGCTTACCGGATCAAGACGGCGAGCAAGTAAATTTGACCGACTTCCAGGGACAGCGTGTTCTGGTCTATTTCTACCCGAAAGCCATGACGCCGGGCTGTACCGTACAGGCCTGCGGTTTACGCGATAACATGGATGAGTTGAAGAAAGTCGGTGTGGAAGTGCTGGGCATCAGCACCGATAAGCCAGAAAAGCTGTCACGCTTTGCGGAAAAAGAGCTGCTAAACTTCACGCTGCTTTCCGATGAAGACCACCAGGTTTGCGAGCAGTTTGGCGTCTGGGGTGAGAAGTCCTTTATGGGCAAAACCTACGACGGGATCCACCGCATCAGCTTCCTGATTGGCGCTGACGGTAAAGTTGAGCACGTGTTTGACAACTTCAAAACCAGTAATCACCACGACGTGGTGTTGAACTGGCTGAAAGAAAGTGCCTGAAAGTGAGTGTCGGGTGGCGGCTTCGCCTTACCCGACCTACAAGAATAAGTAGGCCGGGTAAGCGCAGCGCCACCCGGCAAAACTACTTCTCTTCCACCGCCGGCACATCCGGCCATGCGTGGACCACGGCTTTAATCAGCGTCGCCAGCGGTATGGCAAAGAACACGCCCCAGAATCCCCACAGACCGCCGAAAATCACCACCGACAGGATAATCACCAGCGGATGCAGGTTAACAGCTTCTGAGAACAGCACCGGCACCAGCAGGTTACCGTCCAGCCCCTGAATGATCAGGTATACCGCGAAGCAGCTCCAGAACTCCGTGCCCAGACCAAACTGGAACAGCGCGACGCCGACGACCGGAATGGTCACCACAAACGCGCCGATGTACGGGATCAGAACCGAGAATCCAACCAGCACCGCCAGCAGCAGCGAATAATTCAGCCCAAAGATCACAAAGCCAATCCAGGTCGCCACGCCCACCACGATCATCTCCAGCACCTTGCCGCGAATGTAGTTGGTGATCTGCTGGTTCATCTCCTGCCAGACCTGCCCGGCCAGGCCGCGATTGCGCGGCAGCACGCGGCGTACCGCGTTCAGCATCTGCTCTTTATCTTTGACCAGGAA
The DNA here is from genome assembly GCF_001631805.1 of Enterobacter genomosp. S. Classification (NCBI taxonomy): domain Bacteria; kingdom Pseudomonadati; phylum Pseudomonadota; class Gammaproteobacteria; order Enterobacterales; family Enterobacteriaceae; genus Enterobacter; species Enterobacter genomosp. S. The sequence goes on from NZ_LVVA01000012.1 coordinate 545,610, forward strand.
GAACACCATCAGCGGCACGAGGACCAGATAGACGGCCAGGGTCAGCAGCCCCACCAGCGAGGCCAGCGAGTACTTCACCACCGAATCGCCCATGGTCATGATGCGGGCGCGCATGTTTTCGGCCATCGCATCGATGATCCCGGCGTCCATCAGCGCGGGATAGCGGCGCGGCAGCGTGGCGGCAAAATCAGACAGTTTATTCAGCATGCCGGGCATATCGCGGATCAGGTAGATCCCCTGCTGCCAGGCGATGGGCATGACCACGAAGGACATCAGCAGCAGAATACCGACAAACAGCACCAGCACGATGCTGGTCGCCCAGCGGCGAGAACAGCCGATATGTTCCAGACGCGCGGTGGGCCACTCCAGCAGATACGCCAGCACGATCGCCACCAGCAGCGGTGCCAGCAGGCCGCTAAAGAAGAACAGGATACCGAATCCGGCAACCAGAATAACCAGTAAAGCAATGGCTTCCGGATCGCTAAACCGACGCCGATACCACTGCATTAACATTTCGAGCATACAACCCTTCCCTGAATCGAATGGCGGGAGTGAGACGGTGAATTGTATCTAACTGTCACAAAAAAGACTTTCCTTTTTGTTTCACTGTCAGGTTTCGCAAAACCCTGATGAATGGGATTTTCTTCATCTCTTAACACGGCTACACTCGCAGGGCAGCGGAGATGAACGTTATGCGGGTTCATCGGTCAAATTAGCACATCCAACATACAGGACAGTGGTTATGTTCAGGCAGTTGAGAAAAACACTGGTTGCGACACTGATTGCCGCCGTGACGGTCGGCCAGGTGTTGCCCGCTTTCGCTGACTCGTCAGATTCATTGCCGGACATGGGCACCACGGCAGGAAGCACGCTCTCCATCGGGCAGGAGATGCAGATGGGGGATTATTACGTTCGCCAGCTGCGAGGCAGTGCTCCGCTGATCAACGACCCTTTGCTGGTCCAGTACATTAACGGTCTGGGGATGCGGCTGGTGGCGCACGCGGACTCGGTAAAAACGCCCTTCCACTTCTTCTTAATCAATAACGACGAAATCAATGCCTTCGCCTTCTTTGGCGGGAACGTGGTGCTGCATTCGGCGTTATTCCGTTATTCCGATAACGAAAGCCAGCTGGCGTCAGTCATGGCGCACGAAATTTCGCACGTTACCCAGCGCCATCTGGCGCGTGCGATGGAAGACCAGAAGCGTAACGCCCCGCTAACGTGGGTGGGCGCGCTGGGCTCTATTCTGCTGGCGATGGCCAGCCCGCAGGCCGGGATGGCGGCCCTGACCGGGACACTGGCGGGAACGCGTCAGGGGATGATCAGCTTTACCCAGCAGAACGAACAGGAGGCAGACCGCATCGGCATTCAGGTTTTACAGCGTGCAGGCTTTGACCCGCAGGCCATGCCGAGCTTCCTGGAAAAACTGCTCGACCAGGCACGCTACTCGTCGCGTCCCCCTGAAATTCTGTTGACCCACCCGCTGCCGGAAAGCCGCCTCTCGGATGCGCGTAACCGTGCCAACCAGATGCGTCCGGTGGTTGTGCAGTCCTCGCAGGATTTCTACATGGCAAAAGTGAGAACGCTTGGCATGTACAACTCCGGGCGTAATCAGCTCACCAGCGATCTGCTGGACGCGCTGGCGAAAGGCAACGTGCGCGAGAAAAACGCGGCGCAGTATGGTCAGGCGCTCCAGGCTATGGAGGCCAGCAAATATGATGAAGCGCGTAAAGCGCTACAGCCGCTTCTGGCGGCGGCCCCAAATAACCCCTGGTATCTCGACCTCGCCACCGATATCGATCTGGGACAGAAAAAAGCGACCGATGCGATTAATCGCCTGAAGGGAGCGAAAGATCTTCGTAACAATCCGGTATTGCAGCTTAACCTGGCGAACGCTTATTTACAGGGCGGCCAGCCCGGCGAGGCGGTGACCATTCTGAACCGCTACACCTTTAACAATAAAGACGACCAGAACGGCTGGGAGCTGCTCGCCCAGGCGCAGGGGCAACTGGGTAACCGCGATCAGGAGCTGGCTGCGCGTGCGGAAGGTCTGGCGCTGGCGGGCCGCCTCGACCAGGCCATTTCCCTGTTGAGCAGCGCCAGTTCACAGGTGAAGCTCGGCAGCCTGCAACAGGCCCGCTATGACGCGCGGATCGACCAGCTGCGCGGCCTGCAACAACGCTTTAAGCCGTACGAGAAGATGTAATAAAGGAGAAGTCATGACAGACGCGGTAAAAATTTACCATAACCCTCGCTGCTCCAAGAGCCGCGACACCCTCAGCCTGCTGAAGTCTAACGGCATCGAACCGGAAGTGGTGCTGTATCTGGAGACGCCGCCGGATGCGCAGACGATCCGTCAGCTGCTTAAGATGCTCGATATGGGCAGCGCGCGCGAGCTGATGCGTCAGAAAGAAGATCTGTATAAGTCGCTCAATCTGAACGATAAAACTCTCACTGAAGAGCGGCTGATTCAGGCAATGGTCGATAATCCAAAGCTGATTGAGCGTCCGATTGTGGTGGCGAACGGCAAGGCGCGTATCGGTCGTCCGCCGGAAGACGTGCTCGAGATCGTCTAATCGTTACGCCGCAGCGCTTCCAGAAACGCCTGCGGCGTACGCTCTCCCAGCTTTTTCTGCGCTTTCCCCCGGTTGTAATACTCACACAGTTGAATCAACAGCTCTCCCATCGGTTCTTTGTTCACCCGTGGAATGATGTCGCGTAACGGCAGCGCGACCCGTACGGCGCGGATTTGATGCGGGTGCGCTTTCACGCTAACGCTGTGCACCGGCAGCGTCACCGCCAGTCCAAAAGTCTCAACAGATTGAATATCTGCCGGACACGCTTCCAGCACCTCATTCGCCCAGTGGGTTAACAACTGCGGGGAAACGCCGGCATAAAGCCGGGCGTAGCACCAGCCGCTGACGGGTTCACGCGCCCAGAGCAGGTGTTGCTCGCCACCGTCGTCCATATGCAGCGACAGCGGCTGATGATGCAGGAGTAGTTTCTGCGGCATGATGCCGGCCTTCAGCGCCTTTTTACCCTGCAACAACGCCCCCTTTTGTTTTACCGAAGCCGGCTTGAGGTAGCGGTTCAGGGTCGCGCGGGAAACGGCGATCCCGAGCCCGTCATTCACCAACAGCAGCAGCTCATCCAGCGGCGCACCGGTGATATCCCGCAGGGCATTTATCAATGCCGCCTGCTCCTGTCTCAACGCCTTGTGTATCACTTTTGGCGTAGTGTGGTTATCCGATACCTGGTCACGGTTGCGCCAGCGCCTGACGGTGGTGACCGAGATCCCCAGCTCAGTGGCCAGCTCTCTGTCGCTTTTATCGGACTGCTGAAGGTAGCGACGGATACGCGGCGTGGTCGTGGCGTTGGCATGCAGTTTGATTTCCATCGCGTCTCTCTCCGCAACTAATCTTATGAGATTTATTATGCAGCAGCGAATGCTTTGTGACCGATTTCACCTTTCGCGCGCCGCGCTTCACTGATAATCCACAGACATAACATAAACCACACCCCTCAATCTTGTACGGAGTTCACAATGAACAATGTTCTGGGATTTCTTGAAGCAAAACTGATGCCGCTGGCGGCGAAAACAGCCCAACAGCGCCATCTTGGGGCCATTCGTGGGGCCTACGTTTCATTCATGCCGTTTATCATCGTCGGCTCCATCCTGCTGGTGATCTCCTCTTTTCCTAACCAGGCCTATCAGCATTTTATGTCTCAGGCCTTTGGTGACAGCTGGAGCGCGATTATTGAGATCCCGTTCAACGCGGTGTTCTCGACCATGTCGCTGTTTATCAGCTTCCTGGTGGCCTACCGCCTGGCAGAACACTACGGCGAGGACCGCATCTCCTGCGGCATTCTGGCGCTGGTCGCGTTTCTGATCCTGACGCCTTTTATCAAAGTGGCGGAAAACGGCGGTATTACCGTGATGCCGGTGGAGTGGATCGGCAGCAAAGGGCTGTTCGTGGCGATGATCGGTTCCCTGCTGTGGACGGAACTGTTCTGCTGGCTGAAGCGCAAAAAGCTGATCATCAAAATGCCGGACGGCGTGCCTCCGGCGGTACAGGAGTCGTTCGCGGCGCTGATCCCGGCCCTGCTGGTGATGATTCTGGTGCTTATCATCCGCATCATCTTCGAAAACACCCATTACAGCACCATCCACCAGTTTATTTATGAAGTGGTTGCTACCCCGGTGCGCCACTACGGCACCTCCTATTTCGGTGCGCTGATGACGGTATTCAGCATCACCATTCTCTGGTCAGTGGGCATTAACTCCGGTTCGATGATCAACGGCATTATTCGCCCGCTGTGGATGGAGAACCAGACCGACAATATCGCCGCGATCCAGGCGGGCACGACGCCGCCGCACATTATCACGGAACAGTTTTTTGACATGATCTGGATGGGCGGCGCGGGGGCTACGCTGTCGCTGGTGATTGCGATGCTGATTTTCGCCCGCAGTAAAAACATGCGTGAAGTGGCTCGCCTCGGCGCAGGGGCATCAGTGTTTAACATCAACGAGCCGATCCTGTTTGGCCTGCCGGTGATCATGAACCCCATCATGCTTATTCCATTCAACCTCGTGCCGCTGGTGCTGGTCACCGTGCAGTATGCGGCAATGAAGGTTGGCGCGGTCGCCGTCACCACCGGGGTGTTTATCCCCTGGACGCTGCCGCCGGTGATCAGCGGTTTTATCGTCACCGGCCACCTGAGCGGCAGCGTGATGCAGCTGATCAACCTGCTGATTGGCGCCATGCTGTACCTGCCTTTCATGCGTATCGTGGATAAACAGTACCGCGCCGCGGAACTGACCACGGTGACGCAAACCGACACCACCCTTGCAAAACAGGAGTAAAGCATGTGGGGAATTATCGCAACCTGGCGAATGGCGCTTGAAGGGGTAACGGAGTCTGCGTCTGCCCTGGCGGCGGGAAAACCGGTCGCTGCGGCGGTGGTTGATGCCGTCGCGGCCGTGGAGGACTTCCCGCTGTATAAATCCGTCGGCTACGGCGGGCTGCCTACCGAAAACGGTGAGGTGGAGCTGGACGCGGCGTATATGGACGGCGACACGCTGGCGTTCGGTGCCGTGGGGAACCTGGTGGATATCGCCAACCCGGTGCGCGTGGCGCACGCGCTCAGCCGCCAGCGCTACAACAGCCTGCTGGTCGGCCAGGGCGCGCGCGAGTGGGCGCTGAGCCAGGGCTTTACCGACAAAACCATGCTCACGGATCGCGCCATGCAGCACTACCGCAAGCGCTGCCGCGAGACGCTGGATAAAGGCTTAAGCCCGTACGACGGACACGACACCGTCGGCGTTATCGGCCTCGATAAGCAGGGATCGATGAGCGTTGCCACCTCCACCAGCGGCCTGTTCATGAAAAAACGCGGTCGCCTCGGGGACTCGCCGATTATCGGCTCCGGCTTTTACTGCGACAGCGAAACCGGGGCGGCCACCGCTACGGGCGTAGGGGAAGATCTGATGAAAGGCTGCACCAGCTACGAAATCGTTCGTCGGATGGCGCAGGGCATGACGCCGCAGCAGGCGGCGGATTCGGTCGTCTTTGAACTGGAAGACAGGCTAATGTCGCGCTTTGGCCGCGCGGGCGATCTCTCCGTGGTGTGCATGAACAACAGAGGCGAGTTTGGCGCCGCAACCAACATCAAAACCTTCTCGTTTGTGGTGGCGACGGCCCGCCAGCCGCTCACGGTTTTTCGTACCGAGCGCCTGAGCGAGAAAACGCATTATCACGTGGTAGACGAGGCGTGGATGCAGGCCTATGCCGCGCGGATCCGCGCGCCCATTGAGGAGTCATGATGATTACGTATCAGTTTATCAGTACGCTTGCGGACGCGAAGCCGAACAGCCATTTGATTGCGCGCTCGGCCAGTTCTCTGTTACCGGAAAGCGCGCTTGTCGATGAAATGCGCCAGCAAAACACCGTTGCGGATACGCGCTTTGGCTGCGCGCCGTTTGCCCGCATCACCCTGCTACCGGATGCGCTCTGGCATGACGCCCTGACCGAAGGGCTGCTCGCTGCCCTGCGGCCGCTGCTTGCCGCCCCCGCCAGCGCCGATATCGTGCTGGACGTGACGGATATCGACGAGGTGGTGCTGGCGCAGGTGCTGCGATTTCTCTTTAATCAGGCGCACAGGCTGAGCGATCTGAAGCTGAAGAAAACGGACGACGCGGTGCGTCTTACGTGCATCACCGCCCTCTGCCTGCCGGAACAGCGGGCGAAGCTGGAGACAATCTTCCGCCAGCAGCAGGCCATTGCCCTCGGCATGGTCGCGGCACGGCGGCTGGCGGATATACCGTCTGACCGCTGTACGCCCCAGTTTATGATCGAAGAGGCGCAAAAACTGTGTGCCACCTACCCTGCCCTGCGCTGCGAGGTGCTGAACGAAAAGGATATTGTTGAGCAGGGTCTTGGGCTGCTGCACGCGGTTGGCAAAGGGGCGGCCTGCCCGCCGCGTCTGCTGGCTGTTCACTATAACGGTGTCTCTGACGGCCCGGTACGCTGCTATGTCGGTAAAGGTATTACCTTTGACACCGGCGGCCTGTGGCTGAAGGAAGGCGCGGGCATGTACACCATGAAATATGACATGTGCGGCGCGGCTAACGTGCTCGGGCTGATGCTGACCGTTGCGGAGCTGAAATTGCCCGTACGCATCATGGGCGTGCTGGCGCTTGCAGAAAACGCCATCGGCCCGGAGGCGATGCAGCCCGGCACGGTGGCAACGGCCTGCAACGGCACCACCGTTGAAATTAACAATACCGATGCCGAGGGCCGGTTGGTGCTGGCCGACGCCATCGCCTGGGCCAGCCAGCGGCACCCGCAGGCCCGCTATATCATTGATATGGCAACGTTAACGGGCGCGGTGGTGAAAGCGCTGGGGTATGAGCTGAGCGGATTAATGACGCAGGATGAACCGCTGCGCGAAGCGTTGACGGGGGCTGGAAAACGGAGCGGTGACGAGGTGTGGTCGCTGCCGCTGGATGCGCGGCTGAAAAAGCAGACCGACAGCGCCATCGCCGATCTGTGCAACACGCCGACCAACAATGCGGCGATCAGCGCGTCGGCGGCGTGGCTGCTGCACCACTTCTGCCCGCCGACGATCCCGTGGGCGCATCTGGATATCAGCGGAACGGCGCTATGGCGGGAGAACGGCAGAAGCGTGGCGTCGGGAAGGCCGATTCCACTGCTGGTGGAGCACCTGGTGGGGGATCTTAGCCGGGTGACGGCTGCGCCTTACCCGGCATAACTACAGCTTAAGAATATCTTTCACAAACGGAATGGTCAGCTTGCGCTGGGCGGTAATGGACGCGCGATCGAGCTGATCGAGCGTATCAAAGAGCGTGCGCATCTCGCGATCCAGCCGCTTCAGCAGGAAACGGCCCACGTCTTCCGGCAGTTCGAAGCCGCGCAGTCTTGCCCGCAGCTGAAGCGCCTGGAGTTTGTCCTCATCCGACAGCGGTTGCAGCTTGTAGATTTGCCCCCAGTCCAGACGAGACGCCAGATCCGGCAGCCCAAGATTAAGCTGACGCGGTGGACGATCGCCGGTGATCAGCAGCCGGGTTTTGCCCGACTCCAGAATACGGTTATAGAGGTTAAAGATTGCCATTTCCCACGGCTCATCCCCCGCCACGCATTCAATATTATCGATGCAGACCAGGGAGAGATGTTCCATGCCCTCAAGCACTTCAGGCACAAACCAGGTACGTTTATCCAGCGGCACGTAGCCGACCGCATCGCCGCGCGCCGAAAGCTCGGCACAGGCCGCATGCAGCAGGTGGCTGCGCCCCGCGCCTTCGCGTGACCAGATATAGATGTATCCGCTGTGTTCCTGGCGCAGCACGTTTTGCAGTGCAGCCAGCAAAGAGGGGTTATCACCCGGCCAGAAACTCGCGAAAGTTTCATCGTCAGGGAGATAAAGTGGCAGAGAGAGCTGTGCCGGTCCGTTCAGAAATACCTCAACCAGAGATCTTACATAAAATCGGAATGGAGTTTAACACGGAACCTGCAAGGAGAGAACCGGGCGATCCGTCGCCCGGCATGACGATCAATGAGGCGCTTTTTCGCTTTCGTCCGCGTCCAGGACCACCTCTTCCGGGCGGATCACCGAGATCAGCTTGAAAATCAGGCTGAGGCCGACGCCCACGATAGTCGCCAGCGCCATGCCCTTCAGCTCCGCTGCGCCGATGTGCACCTTCGCACCGCTCACCCCGATAATCAGGATAACGGAGGTCAGGATCAGGTTCTGCGCTTTGCTGTAATCCACTTTGGATTCAATCAGCACGCGAATACCGGAGGCACCGATCACCCCGTACAGCAGCAGCGAGACGCCGCCCATCACCGGCACCGGGATAATCTGGATCGCTGCCGCCAGTTTACCGACGCAGGAGAGCAGAATGGCGATGATTGCCGCGCCGCCGATAACCCAGGTGCTGTAAACGCGGGTAATCGCCATTACGCCGATGTTCTCGCCGTATGTGGTGTTTGGCGTGGAGCCGAAGAAGCCGGAGATGATGGTGGAGAAACCGTTGGCAAACATGGAGCGATGCAGCCCCGGGTCGCGGATCAGGTCGCGCTTCACGATGTTCGCCGTCACCACCAGGTGGCCGACGTGCTCGGCAATTACCACAAGCGCGGCAGGCAGAATGGTGAAGATAGCAAACCATTCGAAGCGTGGGGTGTAGAAGGTAGGCAGCGCGAACCAGTGCGCCTCGGCAATCGGTGTGGTATCCACAACGCCCATCACGAAGGAGAGCGCGTAGCCCGCCAGCACGCCAATCAGGATCGGGATAATCGCCATAAAGCCGCGGAACAGCACGGAGCCGAACACCGTCACGCCCAGCGTCACCAGCGAAATAATGATGGTTTTGGAATCCGGTGACTGACCGTCCGCCGGCAGCAGGCCGGCCATGTTCGCCGCCACGCCAGCCAGCTCCAGACCGATGACGGCAACGATGGCGCCCATCGCCGCAGGCGGGAACATCACGTCCAGCCACCCGGTGCCCGCTTTCTTCACGATGAAGGAGACCAGGCAGAACAGCACGCCGCACATGATAAAGCCGCCCAGCGCGACCTCATAACCCAGCGGCAACAGCAGCAGTACCGGAGAAATAAAGGCGAAGCTCGACCCGAGATAGGCCGGAATTTTGCCTTTACAGATAAAGAGGTAAAGCAGCGTACCGACGCCGTTGAACAGCAGCACGGTAGCCGGGTTAATGTGAAACAGGATTGGCACCAGCACGGTTGCGCCAAACATGGCGAACAGGTGCTGCAAACTAAGCGGGATTGTCTGTAAAAGCGGCGGTCTTTCACTCACCCCGATAGCACGGCGCGTCATAGTGTTTTCCTCTGAGTGTTATTGTTGGTTTTTATTCAAAAAAAAGCCGACTATCAAAGTCGGCTTTTTTATCGTTATTCGATTATTTAGTACCAAAAATCTTATCGCCGGCATCGCCAAGCCCCGGGATGATGTACCCGTGCTCGTTCAGCCCCTGGTCGACGGATGCGGTATACAGTTCAACGTCCGGGTGCGCTTTTTCCAGCGCCGCGATCCCTTCCGGCGCTGCGACCAGGACCAGGACTTTAATGCTGCTGCATCCGGCTTTTTTCAGCAGGTCGATGGTGGCGATCATCGAACCACCGGTCGCCAGCATAGGGTCAACCACCAGCGCCATACGCTCGTCGATGTTAGAGACCAGCTTCTGGAAGTACGGGACCGGCTCAAGGGTCTCTTCGTCACGGTAGATACCCACCACGCTGATACGCGCACTTGGCACGTGCTCCAGTACGCCTTCCATCATGCCCAGACCCGCACGCAGGATTGGCACCACGGTAATTTTTTTACCTTTGATCTGCTCAACCTGTACCGGACCGTTCCAGCCTTCGATGGTCACTTTTTCCGTTTCCAGATCGGAGGTTGCTTCGTAGGTCAGCAGGCTGCCCACTTCAGAAGCCAGTTCGCGAAAACGCTTCGTGCTGATGTCATGCTCACGCATCAGGCCCAACTTGTGTTTAACGAGTGGGTGTTTCACTTCCACAATCTTCATTCTCTTTCTCCTCTGAGGTGGCATCCGCAAAAAAATCGCGGGATTATACCGCTTTTTTCGGATTGCGCCATACCCAACTTGCTTGACGTACATCAATCAAAAACAAAAAAGCCGGAGGCAGGGCTCCGGCTTGGGTGCGGGATCTTGCCCGGTGGCGCTGCGCTTACGCGGGCCTACGTGTATTGTAGGTCGGGTAAGCGTTAGCGCCACCCGACAATTAGAGGTTATCGCCGTTGCTGGCAATCACCTGCTTATACCAGTCGAACGATTTCTTCTTGCTGCGGTTAAGCGTGCCGTTCCCTTCGTTATCTTTATCGACAAAGATAAAGCCGTAGCGTTTCTTCATTTCACCGGTGCCGGCAGAGACCAGATCGATACAGCCCCACGGGGTGTAGCCCATCAGATCGACGCCATCTTCCACCACCGCTTTTTTCATCTCGCGGATGTGTGCAGACAGATAATCAATGCGGTACTGGTCGTTTACCGTGCCGTCGCTCTCCTGCACGTCGATCGCGCCAAAGCCGTTTTCAACAATGAACAGCGGCAGCTGATAGTGATCCCAGAACCAGTTCAGAGAGTAGCGCAGCCCGACAGGGTCAATCTGCCAGCCCCAGTCGGATTTCTGCACGTACGGGTTGGAGACCAGACTCTTGCTCTCGTCGTAATCCAGCGCCGGATTATCTGCCGTCGCTTTGGTGGCGAAAGACATGTAGTAGCTGAACCCGATGTAATCCACGCAGCCCTGCGTCAGCGCCGCCTTATCTTCTTCGGTGATATCCAGCGCGAAGCCGCGACGTTCAAAGTAGTTGAGCAGATGCTGCGGATACTTGCCGCGCACGTGCACGTCGGTGAACCAGTAGCGGCGATGCATGGCGTTCATCGCCATCATCATGTCGTCCGGGGCACAGGTCAGCGGATAGATGGGACACATGGCAATCATGCAGCCGATTTGCAGCGACGGGTTGATCTCGCGGCCCGCCTTAACCGCCAGGGCGCTGGCCACCAGCTCATAGTGCGCCGCCTGGAACATGACCGGCTCGCGGTCTTCACCCGGCGCATATTTCAGCCCGGAGTTGGTGAACGGCGCAAAGTCTTCGTGGAAGTTGGCCTGGTTGTTGATCTCGTTAAAGGTCATCCAGTACTTCACCTTGTGCTGGTAACGCTCAAAAACGACCTTCGCGAAGCGCACGAAGAAGTCGATCAGCTTACGGTTGCGCCAGCCGCCGTACTCCGTCACCAGATGGAAAGGCATCTCGAAGTGGGAAAGCGTAATAACCGGTTCAATGCCGTGCTTCAGGCATTCGTCGAACAGATCGTCATAGAATTTGAGGCCCGCCTCGTTCGGCTCCAGCTCGTCGCCTTTCGGGAAGATACGCGTCCAGGCGATAGAGGTACGGAAGCATTTGAACCCCATCTCGGCAAAGAGTTTGATGTCTTCTTTATAACGGTGGTAGAAATCGATGGCCTCATGGTTAGGGTAGTTTTTCCCCTCCAGCACGCCGTTGGTGATTTCACGCGGCACGCCGTGTGCGCCCGCGGTCATGACGTCGGCAACGCTTACGCCCTTACCGCCCTCTTTCCAGCCGCCCTCAAGCTGGTGAGCTGCAACGGCCCCACCCCACAGAAAATCTGCTTTGAATCCTGACATTCGCTTTCCCTCATTCTGCGTTATTTTCTGCAAAAACAGTTACAGAAACCGGTTTCAGTTTGATGATGTGCAAAGGGGAAAGCCGTTGCAAGCAGATCGCAGAAACCGGTTTCATTTTCGTGAACAGAGTCAAGTTTGTCGCCCTTTACCGGCCACTGAGAAAAAAAGATCTTCGCGCCCAGAATAGGCTCGCAAACGTTTGCCTGGACTGTTAGAATTGCGCCGATTTTTCTTACTAGCTATGCAATCGCGTGGGGACTTGAGCCGTGACCAACAAAACTTCTCTCAGCTACAAAGATGCCGGTGTTGATATTGACGCAGGTAATGCGCTGGTTGACCGAATCAAAGGTGTGGTGAAAAAAACCCGCCGCCCGGAAGTGATGGGTGGCCTGGGTGGATTCGGCGCACTGTGCGCGCTGCCGCAAAAATATCGTGAACCTGTGCTGGTCTCGGGTACGGATGGTGTAGGGACAAAACTGCGCCTGGCGATGGATCTTAAGCGTCACGATACGATCGGTATCGATCTGGTGGCGATGTGCGTCAACGACCTGGTGGTACAGGGCGCTGAGCCGCTGTTCTTCCTGGATTACTACGCGACCGGCAAGCTGGACGTGGACACCGCAGCCAGCGTCATTAACGGCATTGCCGAAGGCTGTCTGCAATCCGGCTGTGCGCTGGTCGGCGGTGAGACCGCTGAAATGCCCGGCATGTATCACGGTGAAGATTATGACGTCGCAGGCTTCTGCGTTGGCGTGGTAGAAAAATCAGAAATTATCGACGGCAGCAAAGTGGCTGACGGCGATGTGCTGGTTGCGCTGGCTTCCAGCGGCCCGCACTCTAACGGCTACTCTCTGGTGCGTAAAATCCTCGAAGTAAGCGGTTGCGACCCGCTGACCACCGAGCTGGACGGCAAACCGCTGGCCGATCATCTGCTGGCCCCGACCCGCATCTACGTGAAAAACGTGCTGGCGCTGATTGAGAACGTCGACGTTCACGCCATCGCTCACCTGACCGGCGGCGGCTTCTGGGAAAACATTCCGCGCGTGCTGCCGGACAATACCCAGGCGGTAATCGACGCCTCCTCATGGCAGTGGCCGTCCGTCTTCAACTGGCTGCAAACTGCCGGCAACGTAAGCTCGCACGAAATGTACCGCACCTTTAACTGCGGCGTGGGCATGGTTATCGCCCTGCCGGCAAGCGAAGCGGATAAAGCGGTTAAGCTGCTGACAGAAAAAGGTGAAAACGCGTGGAAAATCGGTACGATTAAAGCGTCCGATTCCGAACAGCGTGTGGTCATTGAATGAAAAACATCGTGGTGCTTATTTCCGGCAACGGAAGCAATTTGCAGGCCATCATAGACGCCTGCAAACAGAAGAAAATCAGTGGCACCATTCGGGCAGTATTCAGCAACAAGGCCGATGCGTTCGGCCTTGAGCGCGCGCGGGAAGCCGGTATTCCCGCGCACGCGCTGGAAGCCAGTCAGTTTGCGGGCCGTGAAGCGTTTGACCGCGAACTGGTGCAGGAAATTGACGCCTACGCGCCCGACCTCGTGGTGCTGGCAGGCTATATGCGCATCCTGAGCCCGGCGTTTGTTGAACACTACGCCGGTCGGCTGCTCAATATTCACCCTTCCCTGCTGCCAAAATACCCCGGCCTGCACACCCATCGTCAGGTGCTGGAGAACGGCGATGAGGAGCACGGTACCTCCGTGCATTTCGTCACCGACGAGCTGGACGGCGGTCCGGTGATTTTGCAGGCGAAAGTGCCGGTCTTTGCCGGCGACAGCGAAGACGACGTGACCGAACGCGTACAGACGCAGGAGCACGCCATTTATCCCCTGGTGGTAAGCTGGTTTGTCGATGGACGCCTGGAGATGCGCAACGGCGCAGCCTGGCTGGACGGCGTGAAGTTGCCCCCGCAGGGTTATGCGGCCGAAGAGTAGTCTGTTCTGTCGGGTGGCGCTGCGCTTACCCGACCGACAGAGTGCATTACCCGATATTCCCTTCTCCAACCCTCTAAAATCCCCAACAAAAAAAATAACTGTCATACTTTTCTGGCACTGTTGGACATATCGTGGAAATGCTCGCCATAATAAGGACGAGACGGATTTACCACGTCCTGTGATTGAACTGGAGTGTGAGCTGTAATGGGTCAGGAAAAGTTATACATTGAGAAAGAGCTAAGCTGGTTAGCATTCAACGAACGTGTACTTCAGGAAGCGGCCGATAAAAGCAACCCGCTGATTGAGCGCATGCGTTTTTTAGGCATCTATTCCAACAACCTGGATGAGTTCTATAAGGTTCGCTTTGCCGAACTGAAGCGCCGAATCATCATCAGTGAAGAACAGGGCTTAAACTCCCACTCGCGGCATCTGCTTGGAAAAATCCAGTCTCGCGTCATGAAAGCCGATCAAGAATTTGATGGCCTCTATAACGAGCTGCTGCTGGAAATGGCACGCAATCAAATCTTCCTGATCAACGAACGTCAGCTCTCCGCGAATCAGCAAAACTGGCTTCGCCACTATTTCAAACATTATCTGCGCCAGCACATTACCCCGATTCTGATCAACCGTGAAACCGATCTGGTGCAGTTCCTGAAAGATGATTACACCTATCTGGCAGTGGAAATCATTCGCGGTGAAACCATCAACTATGCGCTGCTGGAAATTCCGTCCGATAAGGTTCCGCGCTTTGTGAATCTGCCACCGGAAACGCCGCGTCGACGTAAACCGATGATTCTGCTGGATAACATCCTGCGTTACTGCCTTGACGATATCTTCAAAGGCTTCTTCGATTACGACGCGCTAAACGCCTACTCGATGAAGATGACCCGTGACGCCGAGTACGATCTGGTGCACGAGATGGAGGCCAGCCTGATGGAGCTGATGTCCTCCAGCCTCAAGCAGCGCCTGACCGCAGAGCCGGTGCGTTTTGTTTATCAGCGCGATATGCCGGACGCGATGGTGGAAATGCTGCGCGATAAGCTGACCATCTCCCGCTACGATTCCATTATCCCCGGCGGGCGTTACCACAACTTTAAAGATTTCATCGGCTTCCCAAACGTTGGCAAAGCCAACCTGGTGAACAAGCCGCTGCCGCGCCTGCGCCATATTTGGTTCGATAAGTTCCGCAACGGGTTCGACGCCATCCGCGAGCGCGATGTGCTGCTCTACTATCCGTATCACACCTTTGAACACGTGCTGGAGCTGCTGCGTCAGGCCTCGTTCGATCCGAACGTGCTGGCGATTAAAATCAACATCTATCGCGTGGCGAAGGATTCCCGCATCATCGACGCGATGATCCACGCGGCGCACAATGGCAAGAAAGTGACCGTGGTGGTTGAGCTACAGGCACGCTTCGACGAAGAGGCGAACATCCACTGGGCGCGCCGCCTGACGGAAGCGGGCGTGCACGTCATCTTCTCCGCGCCGGGGCTGAAAATTCACGCCAAGCTGTTCCTGATTTCCCGTAAAGAAGGCGACGACGTGGTGCGTTATGCCCATATCGGCACCGGTAACTTCAACGAGAAAACCGCGCGAATTTACACCGACTACTCGCTGCTGACGGCCGATGCGCGCATTACCAACGAAGTGCGTCGGGTGTTCAACTTCATTGAGAACCCGTACCGCCCGGTTAGCTTCGACTACCTGCTGGTGTCCCCGCAGAACTCGCGCCGCCTGCTGTACGATATGATCGACAAAGAGATTGCCAACGCGCAGAACGGATTGTCGTCCGGCATCACGCTGAAGCTCAACAACCTGGTGGACAAAGGCCTGGTGGACCGCCTGTACGCGGCCTCCAGCTCCGGCGTGCCGGTTAATCTGCTCATTCGCGGCATGTGCTCGCTCATCCCGGAACTGGAAGGCATCAGCGACAACATTCGCGTGATCAGCATTGTGGATCGCTACCTTGAACACGATCGCGTCTATATTTTCGATAACGCCGGTGATAAGCGCGTATATCTCTCTTCCGCCGACTGGATGACGCGTAATATAGATTACCGTATTGAAGTGGCGGCGCCGCTGCTGGATCCCCGCCTTAAGCAGCGTATTCTGGACATTATCGAGATCCTGTTCAGCGATACGGTGAAAGCACGTTATATCGACAAAGAACTCAGTAATCGCTATGTACCGCGCGGCAATCGCCGAAAAGTCCGGTCGCAGCTGGCGATTTACGATTACATCAAATCACTTGAGCAACCCGATTAACCTATGCCAATAAACGATAATACCCCACGCCCGCAGGAGTTCGCTGCGGTCGATCTTGGCTCAAACAGTTTCCATATGGTCATCGCCCGCGAGGTGGATGGCGCGATGCAGATCATCGGTCGTCTGAAACAGCGCGTGCATCTGGCCGATGGTCTTGATGCGCGTAACATGCTGAGCGAAGAGGCAATGGAGCGCGGGCTAAACTGCCTGTCGCTGTTCGCAGAACGTCTGCAAGGCTTTTCGCCCTCCAGCGTCTGCATCGTCGGGACGCATACGCTACGCCAGGCGCTGAACGCGCCGGAGTTTCTGAAGCGCGCGGAAAAGGTCATCCCCTACCCGATTGAGATCATCTCCGGTAACGAAGAAGCACGCCTGATTTTTATGGGCGTGGAGCATACCCAGCCGGAAAAAGGCCGCAAGCTGGTGATTGATATCGGCGGCGGCTCAACCGAACTGGTGATTGGCGAAGACTTCGAGCCGCGCCTGGTGGAAAGCCGCCGTATGGGCTGCGTCAGCTTCGCGCAGATGTATTTCCCGGGCGGCGTAATCACTCGTGAAAACTTCCAGCGCGCGCGCATGGCCGCCGTACAAAAACTGGAAAACCTGGCCTGGCAGTACCGTATTCAGGGCTGGAACGTGGCGCTGGGGGCATCGGGTTCAATTAAAGCCGCCCACGAAGTGCTGCTGGCGATGGGTGAAAAAGACGGGTTTATTACGCCTGAGCGCCTGGTAAAACTCACCGAAGAGGTGCTTAAGCATAAGAGCTTCGACGCCCTGAGTCTGCCGGGCCTGTCCGACGAACGTAAAGTGGTGTTCGTGCCGGGGCTGGCGATCCTGTGCGGCGTGTTTGACGCGCTGGCGATCAAAGAGCTGCGCCTGTCTGACGGCGCCCTGCGCGAAGGCGTGCTGTATGAGATGGAAGGCCGCTTCCGTCATCAGGATATTCGCAGCCGCACCGCGCAGAGCCTGGCGAACCAGTACAACATCGACCGCGAGCAGGCGAAACGGGTGCTGGAAACCACGGTTCAGATGTACGAGCAGTGGGAAGAGCAGAATCCGAAGCTGGCGCACCCGCAGCTCGCCGCGCTGTTAAAATGGGCCGCGATGCTGCACGAGGTGGGGCTGAACATCAACCACAGCGGGATGCATCGTCATTCAGCCTATATTCTGCAAAACAGCGATCTGCCTGGCTTCAACCAGGAGCAGCAAACCATGATGGCGACGCTGGTGCGTTATCACCGCAAAGCCATTAAGCTCGACGATCTGCCGCGCTTTACGCTGTTCAAGAAAAAGCAGTTCCTGCCGCTGATTCAGCTGTTGCGCCTTGGCGTGCTGCTTAATAACCAGCGTCAGGCAACCACCACGCCGCCGACGCTGAAGCTGAAAACGGACGACCATCACTGGACGCTGAGCTTCCCGCACGACTGGTTCAGCCAGAACGCGCTGGTTCTGCTGGATCTGGAAAAAGAACAGCAGTACTGGGAAGCGGTCACCGGCTGGCTGTTGAAGATTGAAGAAGAGAGCTCTGAGGCAGCCGCGTAAAGGCTCAGGCGCTTTCCTGAGAAGGCTGCGTTTCGAGCAGTGTTTCAAGCTCCACCGGCAGCCCAATCAGATAGCCCTGCACATAATCGATACCTAGCGCGTGCACCGCGCTACGTATCTCTTCTGTTTCCACGTATTCCGCCACCACCAGCATTTTCTTCATCCGGGCCAGATGGCAAATGGAGGCCACAATCTGGTAATCCAGGCTGTTGCTGACAATATTGCGAATAAAGCCGCCGTCGATTTTGAGGATGTCAGCGTCCACGCTTTTTAACCGCGCGTAGCTGGCGTAGCCGGTGCCAAAATCATCAATGGCGATCCGTATCCCCATTTTTTGTAATTTTCTGAGGTTAGTTTCCGCCCGATCCGCATGACCAAAGGCGCTGCTTTCGGTCACCTCAAAAATCAGCTGCCACGCTTCAACGGCATATTTCGCTAACAGGCGGCTCACCTCGAGCGGGAACTGAGCCCGGTAGACGGTAGACGGTGCAAGGTTGATCGCAAAGCGCTGGCCCGGCAGACGTTGACGGTGCTGCGCCAGGAAACGCAACGTACGCTCCAGTACCCATAAATCCACACGCGACGATAAGCCAAACTCCTGTGCTATGGGCAGGAACTGCTCGGGAAAGATCAGCGCACCGTTATCGTCGCGCATCCGCAGCAGCACCTCGTGGTAACGATCGCCGCGCAGCCCGCGAACCGGCTGAACCAGCAGGGTAAAGGCATCCTGCTCTAGCGCTGTCTGCAAACGACTCATCATCGCCACCTTATCTTTCAGACTACGCTGCAAATGAACGGCCCCACGCTGCTGAAGATTTTCCGGATGGTTGGTGGAGAGGGAGAGGTCGGCCACGATGCCCAGTTCCCCCAGCACCAGATAGAGATGATTGACGGGTGAACGTACATAGCAGTAGCTCACGCCGACCTGAGGCTGTACCGGCATACCATCCCAGATAAAAACGAACTGCTTGATGTGCTCGTCCAGCGTCTCAATGCGCTGCTGATGCGACTCCGCATCCAGACGCACCGCCATGTCATACCCGGTGAGGTGATAGACGCGCTCATTTGGCTGAAGGGTGCCATTTATCCATTGCGCCAGCTGCTGTTTATACTGGATGCGCAGCAGTACGCCGTAATTACGCCCCAGCACTTCCAGTTCGGGCACGCGCAGTAAGCAGAGCGCCGACCAGGGGTTACTGGCCAGCTCGCGCGACAGCGCCCGCAGATTCGGCATATGCACAACCGGATCGAGAAACGCCTGACTGCGGGAACGAATATTGATGGCGCGCTGGCGTGTCGCCAGCATCGACATGTAAATGACGACAAATGAAAAGACCAGATAGCTGGAGGAGGTAATCGCCAGCTGAATGTCATAGCCCTGATACTGCGGAATGTAGTGATAATAATAATGAATCGACACCAGCAGGACCGGCGTCCAGATAATCGACATCAGCTTGTAGCCAAAGCGCATCGCGCCCCAGAGCATGACGGGCATCAGCAGTGACAAGGTATAGTTCGTACTGAAAATAGAGCTGTTGATGTTCATGGGCAGCAGAAGCATGCCCAGCAGCCCTCCCAGCGCTAAAAACCACGCCACGAACTCAACGGCGGTGACCTTTTTGTCTATTTGCGCGCGAATTTGGGATATCAGCCCTTTGACGTAGCGCGGATGGCGAATCAGACGGATCAGCAAATAGCTAAGCGGCACGCCCGTCAACCCGCTCACCAGCAGGGCCTGATAGTTAATGAGCGTACGGATGTTGAAAGGATTTAACCCTGCCAGGCTTTGGCGACTTTCGTACACGCCGAGATAAACCGCAAACTGAAACAGTATTAAAAAGAGCGTTGCGGGGCAGAAAACCTGCCAGAAAATACGCTGCCCCATCAGGCGCACGTCGCCGTACGCGGTCATATTGCGTCGGGGCGCAAACACGCGATAACCGCCCCAGCTGAGCACCAGGGGAACGATAAAATGCAGAATGCCGGCCACGGTTTCATACAGCCCAACGGAAGGGTAATAGCGTAAAAACAGCGACACCACGATGCCGGGGAGCGCCTCCATGCCAAAGAACAGCATGAGCGTCAGCAGAAAAGAGAGCGGTAAATAATAGAGCGCAACGATACCCTCGCCCAGCTGCGTTAAGGTATTAGCCACGCTCAGAACCGGGAGTAACACGACGGGTAAAATAAGAGGAAGTGCCCACCAGCGGTCTTTATTTTGCTTCAGGATGTGCTGAATATTCATAGATGCTCGTTTACAACCCTTGCGCTCCGGAGGGTAAGTGAAGACAGGCATCCAACCTGACGTATAAGTTGCCTGGAAAATTCCTGGCAAGCACTGTGGAGGAAGGATTTTAAATACCAGCGGCGGGATTCCGTTGACCTAAATCAAATTAAATTATCTGAATAAACTTTCTTACGTTTTCTTTGACTATTTTTCCTGTAATTATCAAGGCGATAAATAAATGCGTTGTTTTTAATAACATAAATTAATGTAAGCATTGACGGTATTTTACATTCCACAGAATTGACCCTGACTTGCAGCTGTGCCTTAATAGCCGCATCGCCCAAAAGGGTATACTCAGGAAAAATAAAGTGAGTCAGGCTACGCGTATGCGAAAACGACATCGATTCAACACCCGGATGACCCGCATCATACTGCTCATCAGCTTCATGTTTTTCTTTGGCCGCTTTGTTTATTCCTCCATCGGCGCCTGGTATCACCATCAGGACAAAATTCAGTCGCAGCAATCAGGTCTTGTGGTGGATACGCCCGAGCGCTAACGCTTGTTCGTTCCCGGCAGACAAACTGTATCGCACTGTATCCCGAGCGCTACGCTGACAAACCGGTACAAAACGCCCGCAAAAGCAAACATCCCCGATACATAAAAATGGTCTTCTGTATCCCTCGCCATAATAAACTGATGAGGAGAGACACAGATGATGCGTCGATATTTCCTGCTTCCTGTATTTGCGCTGACGTCATTTGCTGGCGCACTGGCCGCACCGTTGGATAGCCTGAGCGCCGCTGAGGTTAATGGCCCTGCCGCCGTAGCGCCGCTGGAAAAACCCCAGCCGCCCGCAAAACTGATCGTCGATCCGCCGCTGGCGGGACCGCTGAGTAAAGGTGCGGTCTTTATTCAGTACCGCGTCGAAAACCTGCGCATTGAACCTGTATTTGGACCCGACGCGCTGAAAGTCACTCCGCGTATTGGCCATATTCACGTTGTGGTGGATGACGCGCCCTGGCACTGGGCTGATACCAGCGGCGAGCCGGTGATCCTGGTCGGGCTGCCCGCCGGGAAACACAAGGTAACCCTCATCGTTGCCGACCCGACCCATAAGCCCATCGACCATAAAACCGTTGAATTCACCGTGCCGCCACACGCCGCGGTTCATCACTTTTAAGGAGCCTGTTATGAAAGCATTGTCTGTATTAACAGCGGCGCTGCTGGGGCACGGGGCAATGTGCGCAATCATATTAATTAGTCACAATGCCCCTTCCCCCTCGCTTAACCATCAGAAGCTATATGCCACCTTCAGGCTTCCCGTAGGGGACGTTTTACGCTGAACAATCGGGCTATCGCCTGCATCGCCCGTCAGCTGCGTAACGCCAGCTGCGGCAAGCAGGCTCCAGCGAGAGGTGAGCTTATGGGTCCAGTCCAGGTTCAGCGAATACGCATATATTCCGGCTCCGGCTTCATGTCGGGCAAATCCCGACGCGGCCGACTGGTCGGCGTTGACGCCGTAGTACGTTTGCATAAACTTGCTGGAACCCCAACTGCCGGTCAGCGCCAGCGTTACCGTATTTTTTGGAGATGTATAAAGCGGGCTGGCAATGCCGAAATGCACAGCGTCCCCGTTGTCTCTCTCCGAAACCGGAACCTCAGCCTGCATCTGCACGTTAAGCCAGTCGGTCACCTTGTATTCAAGCCCGGGCACAACGATAGCTGAGCCTTTAATGTCACCCATACCCCGCAGGTAATCGCTGCCGGAGGCGATCGAATCGCTGCTTACATCGCGATCCTTACGTCCTGCGCGATAGCTCAGCGCAGCGTTGTAGTTCAGGTTGCCAAAGCTGTTGCCGTAGCCGATCCCCCGCGTGGTGCTGACAAAGAAACCATTCGCCATAGCGTAATCAACCACCTGAGCCGCCGTGACGCGGCTCTTATCCGAACCGGAATAGCGTGGCGCAACGTCGACGCCGCCCCCCAGGGTTAACACATTGCCCTGAGGCTGCTCTGCCGCCAGCGCCGGGGCGGCCAGTAACGCCAGGACGGCCCCCGGCAGGATGCTTTTCATGCTGCAACCGATGCGTGAACGGGGGAAACTATGACGCAGTTTGATGTTTCTCATTAAAGAAGCCCTTTGGATTCAGATAATTACGATACAAGCGGTGTTAAACGCCAGAACGAACATTCTGAATACCCACCCTGAGGTTCTAATGAGCCGTAAATGAAGAAATGCTGAAGCACGTGAACGTGCTGTAAACACTGAATAATTCCTGTTACCGTTTTTTCTTCAGTTGTTCTTCATTCTCTGTTGATACAGTGACTAATGTGAAAATTCTCCTCATTGAAGACGACCTGGATCTCGGCAATGGCGTACGTATCGCCCTTGCAGATCAGGGATTTGAAGTTATATGGGTACGCCGCAAAGAGGATGCGCTGCATCAGCTTGCGCTCTGCGTGCCGGAACTTATTTTGCTCGACCTGGGGCTGCCCGATGGTGATGGCATGAGCCTGATGACGCGCCTGCGTCAACAGCTTAAGGGCGTCCCCGTCATTATCCTGACGGCGCGGGGCACGCTACAGGACCGCCTGTGCGGGCTGGATGCAGGTGCTGACGACTATCTGGTCAAACCTTTTGTTCTCGCCGAGCTGCTGGCGCGCGTTCGGGCCCTTGCGCGGCGCAGCTATGGCTTTGAGAATGAAGCAATCGAAATTCGCGGTTTATCGCTTCATGTGCCGACGCGTCGCGTGACCGTAAGCGCACGTCACGTAGAGCTGACGGCCAGTGAATATGCGCTGCTTGAAACCTTAATGCTACGCGCCGACCGCGTGCTTACGCGGAGTTATCTGGAAGAAAGAATATTCGGCACAAAAGAAAACCTCAGCAACGCGCTCGACGTGCATATGGGTAACCTCCGGCGAAAGATTGGCGAGGGCTTTGTGCGAACGGTGCGAGGCGTTGGGTACGTTATTGATACCGTACCGGTTCAGAAGGCGGCAGGCTGATGCGTAAAGTTTGGTATCACCTCAGGCTCCCTACGCTGGTCAGGCGAATGATGGTCGCCCAGATGCTGCTGCTTACGCTGCTGTGGTGTCTTTTTTTGACCTTCATTTTGCTGGAGGACCTGCGCAGCCCGCCGATCCTCACGGGCAGTGAGACTTACGAAACCGTTTTTTCCCTTGTCGAGAGCATGGACGATCGCCCGCAGGCGCGTGATGTTGTGCTGGCAGCGTTCAGCAAGGCGCTGCGGGAGGGATATGGCGGCGGCGAAGATCCGGAGCTGTCCATCAACCTCATTGTTCGCAAGCATAATGAGGTTATTTATTCATCGCCTGGCGCGCCAACGGAGGTGAAAAATAGCCGCCTGGGGGAAATGCAGCGTGTCGAGACTGAGGACCACGCCTGGACGAGCCGTACGCTCAAATCCGCGCGCTCCGACGTGGAAGTCACCCTCTTCACCCCGGCCGGGAGCTGGAATTTCTTTATCTACCTGAACTCGCGCGGCTACTACGTCATGCCGCTGATGATATGTATCCCTTTTCTTCTGTTTCCGGCGTGGCTGTCAATCCGCATCGCGATGCGCCCCTGGAACAGGGTGGTGAATGAAATTTCATTGCGCACGCCGGACGATCTCTCTCCTTTAAAGTCCGTCCCGAGGCACAGGGAGCTTCGCCAGACGGTGGACGCGATTAATGACTTTCTCGCCAGGGTGCGGGAAAGCGCCGAAAGGGAGAGAATTTTTATTGCCGATGCCGCACACGAGCTGCGAACACCTCTGGCCGCGATGCGGATCAACGTCGAAGCGTTGCAGTCCTGGGTCATCAGCGAAAGCCAGCAGGAGCTGCTTGCAGGCATTGTTCGCAGCAATAGCCGTGCTGCTCGTCTCGTCAATCAGCTTCTGCTGATGCAGCACAGCGAAGCGCACATCGACATGGTCAGGGAGCCTGTACCGCTGACAACGCTTATTCAGGAGCGCATGGCGGCCCTGGAGCCGCTGGCGTCGGCGCGCAGTATTGAGCTTGAGTTTTTCGCCGACGATGAAATCCGGATCGCAGGCATCCGGGAACGGCTGGTGTCACTGATCGACAATTTGATCGAAAATGCCGTGAAGTACAGCCCCGAGGGGGGACGCATAGAGGTGCAGCTGCAATCGAGAGAGACTTCCGCTCAGCTGCGCGTCTCCGACGCGGGGCCCGGCATTCCGGTTGAACTACGGGAGCGGGTGTTCGACAGGTTTTTCCGCGATCCCAATCAGATCCAGAGCGGGAGTGGCTTAGGGCTTGCCATCGTCAAAGCCGTTACGCAGCAGCACAACGGCAGGGTCAATCTGAGCACGTCAGCAGAAGGTGGCCTGATGGTGACCGTTGACTTTCCGCCCCCCGCGTTCGCATGAACGGAAACGCGGCGCTCCCGCACGACAGCGTTATTTTTCGCATGCCGCAGATTGCTTCAATAAAATTACCGTATTTGTTATATTGTTACTTATTGATTATTCACCTCTGCGGTGCCAAAAAGAACAAGATTCACCGCGACCCAGGACAGAAAAATGCTAGATTACCGCTTCCCGACAGCTTTGCAGATGGTTCTCAGCGTAGCGATGGCGGAGCAATCGGGTGAACGTTCGACGAGTGCAATCCTGGCCTACGGCCTGGAGGCGAATCCGAGCTTTATCCGCAAGTTAATGGTTCCGCTCGCTCGCGACGGTATTATTGTCTCCACGCTTGGCCGCAACGGCTCTATTCACCTTGGCCGCCCGGCGGAAGAGATTACCCTGCGTGATATCTACCTCTCCGTCACGGAAGATAAAAAGCTGTGGGCGTCCCGTCCTGACGTCCCGGCCCGCTGCGTGGTCAGCGCCAACGCCTGCTGGTATTTCAAATCCATTGCTGATGAAGCGGAGCAGGCTTCGCTGGAGGTTTTAGCGCGCCATACCGTCGTCAGCGCGCTGGAAGAGGTAAAAAAAGCCGACACCAGCGGGTGCGATCCGGTGCCGGAAATCTGTACGCAGCATAAAAAAGCGCCTTAATCCTTTACGGACGGCGAAAAAAACCGCCTTCACAGTGAAGACGGTTTTAATTGTCTGCTACGTCCTACGCAGGCAACACTTCTCTTTCCGCTTTGCCGCGCGTCACGAACTTACGCAACGTGACGTAAAAGACCGGCGTCAGGAACAGACCAAACAGCGTCACGCCCAGCATACCGGAGAACACGGTGATCCCGGTGACGCCGCGCACTTCGGCACCCGCGCCGTGGCCGAGGATGAGAGGGATCGTCCCGGCAATAAAGGCGATAGAGGTCATCACAATCGGGCGTAAACGCAGGCGGCACGCTTCCAGCGCGGCTTCCATAATGCCTTTGCCCTGCATTTCCAGCTCGCGGGCAAACTCTACGATAAGAATCGCATTCTTACAGGCCAGCCCCATCAGCACCACCAGACCCACCTGCACGAAGACGTTGTTATCGCCCCCGGTCAGCCAGACGCCAAACAGCGCGGAGAGCATGGTCATCGGCACGATGAGGATCACCGCCAGCGGCAGCGTCCAGCTCTCATACAGCGCCGCCAGCACCAGGAACGCCAGCAGTACCGCGACCGGGAAGACGATCAGCGCCGTGCTGCCCTGCGTAGCCTGCTGGAAGCTCAGGTCCGTCCATTCAATATTCATTCCGTTCGGCAGGACCTGTTTAGACATGGCGTCCAGTTGCGTCATGGCCTGCGTGGACGAGAGCACGCGCGGGTCGGCATCGCCAATCAGATCCGCCGCCGGGTAACCATTGTAGCGGATCACCGGGTCCGGCCCGTAGGTGGTGCTGATATTCACCATGCTGCCGATCGGCACCATTTCGCCGAGGTTATTGCGGGTACGTAAATTCGCAATATCTTCCACGCTGTCGCGGAACTGCCCGTCGGCCTGCGCCATCACGCGCCAGGTGCGGCCAAATTGGTTAAAGTCGTTTACGTATGACGAGCCCAGATACGTTTGCAGCGTACCGAACAGATCGGTGAGCGACACGCCCTGCGCTTTCGCCTTATCACGGTCGACCTGCACGTCCAGCTGCGGAACGTTAGCCTGATAGGTTGAGATGGGGAAGTGCATCCCCGGCGTCTGCATAATTGCACCGGACATGGTGTTCACCGCATTTTGCAGGGCGCCATAACCCAGACCTGCGCGATCCTGAATATACAGGGAATAGCCAGATCCCTGTCCCAGCCCCAGAATCGGCGGAGGCAGAATCGAGAAGCCGAAGCCCTGCTGGATTTGCGCGATTTTCGCGTTGATCTCCGCGTTAATTTCCGCCGCAGAGTGTTTACGCTGGTCAAACGGCTTCAGGCCAAAAAATACCGTCCCGGTGTTCGGCGTATTGGTGAACTGGAGCGCATTCAGGCCAGGAAACGCAACCGCATAATCCACGCCTTCGGTATTCATACCGATTTCGCTCATTTTGCGGATCACCGCATCGGTACGCGCCAGCGACGAGCCTTCCGGCATTTTCACGCCGCCGATCAGGTACAGCTTATCCTGCGTCGGAATAAACCCGCCGGGTACGGCTTTAAACATCACGCCCGCAGCACAAAGCAGCAGCAGATAAACCGCAAATACCGCCCCGCGTCGGCCAAGCGTTTTGCCCACCAGCCCCTGATAGCCGGTCGAGCTGCGGTGGAAAAAGCGGTTAAACGGACGGAAAATCCAGCCAAACAGACGATCGATAAGCCGGGTCGGGAAATCTTTTGGCGCGCCGTGCGGCTTCAACAGCAGCGCGGCCAGCGCTGGCGAGAGCGTCAGCGAGTTGATCGCGGAGATCACCGTTGAAATGGCTATCGTTACTGCAAACTGCTTGTAGAACTGGCCGGTAACGCCAGAGAGGAATGCCATCGGCACAAACACCGCGCACAGCACCAGCGCTATGGCGATAATCGGCCCGGACACTTCCCGCATAGCCTGATGCGCTGCCGCAAGCGGGGCGAGCCCCTCTTCAATATTTCGCTCGACGTTCTCAACCACCACGATGGCATCGTCCACCACGATACCAATCGCCAGCACCAGCCCGAATAAACTCAGGGTATTAAGCGAAAAGCCCAGCAGATAGAGAATACTGAACGTGCCCACGACAGATACCGGCACCGCGATCAGCGGGATGATCGACGCCCGCCAGGTTTGCAGGAACAGGATCACCACCAGCACGACCAGCACCACCGCTTCCAGCAGCGTCTGCACCACCGCGCGGATGGAATCGCGAACGAAAACGGTCGGGTCGTAAGGCGCCGCCCATTTCATATCATCCGGGAAACGGGTGGACAGTTCGTCCATTTTCGCACGCACCGCGTTAGACAGATCGATGGCGTTTGCCCCGGGAGACTGGAAGATACCAATCCCGACCGCGTCTTTATTGTTGAGTTGTGAACGCAGCGCATAGCTGCCAGACCCCATCTCTATGCGCGCCACGTCGCGCAGGCGGACGACCGTCCCATCCTGCGTTGTTTTCAGGACAATATTGCCAAACTCTTCTTCGGTATGCAGCCGGCCCTGAGCGTTAATGGAGATCAGGAAATCGCTCTCTTTCGGCAGCGGTTCGGCACCAAGCTGTCCGGCGGACACCTGCACGTTCTGCTCCTGCATCGCCGTCACTACGTCCGAGGCCGTCAGCCCGCGTGCCGCCACCTTGTTCGGATCCAGCCAGACGCGCATCGCGTATTCGCCCGAGCCGAAAATCTGAATCTGCCCCACGCCGGGCAGGCGCGCCAGCTCGTCCTTCACCTTCAGCGTGGCGTAGTTACGCATATACAGTGAATCGTACTTACCGCCGGGCGAAAACAGATGCACCACCAGCGTCAGCGTCGGGGACTGCTTCTGAGTGGTGATGCCCAAACGCCGCACATCTTCCGGCAGACGCGCCTCAGCCTGCGCTACCCGGTTTTGCACCTGAACCTGCGCCTGATCCGGGTCGGTACCTGGACGGAAGGTGACGGTGGTCACCAGCACGCCGTCGGAACCCGCAACGGACTTCATGTACATCATGTTTTCAACGCCGTTGATCGCTTCTTCCAGCGGCGTCGCCACGGTCTCGGCAATCACCTTCGGGTTGGCGCCCGGATACTCCGCGCGTACCTGCACGCTTGGCGGGACGACGTCAGGATATTCGCTCACCGGCAGCAGCGGGATAGCGATTAATCCGGTGATAAAAATCAGAATCGACAGTACGGCGGCAAAAATCGGCCTGTCGATGAAAAAACGGGAAAAGTCCATGGGTTGGATTCTCAGGTAAGGGATCAGTTGAGGGCGGTGCTGGCGGTCATGGAAACGGTTTTCGCGTTAACCGGCATACCCGGCATAAACACTTTTTGTAACCCATCGACGATGACTTTATCCCCAGGATTCAGTCCCTGCTGTACGATGCGTAAACCGTCGGCCAGACGCCCGGGCGTGATATCGCGACGCTGCGCTTTTCCCTCTTTATCAACGACATAAACATATTTACGATCCTGATCGGTCAGCACCGCTTTATCGTCAACAAGCGTGGCTTTAAATTCCGCGCTGCCCGGCAGGCGCACGCGGGCAAAAAGACCCGGCGTGAACTGACGCTGCGCGTTATCTAACAGGGCGCGCATGCGGATCGTTCCGGTACTCGGTGTGAGCTGATTATCAAGAAAATCCACTTTGCCCTGGTGGGGATAACCCTCTTCACCGGTCAGGCCGATCTCCACCGGCAGCGCCGTATGATGACTGGACGCCCCCTGCCCGCTGCGGGCAAGGTTTTGATAGTGAAGGTAGGTTGACTCGTCCACGTCGAAGTAGACGTAAACCGTCTTCTGCGAAACCAGGGTGGTGAGCACGCTGGCGCTGTCGCCGGCGGTGACCAGATTACCGCTGGTGATCAGTGCACGGCTGGCGCGGCCATCGATGGGCGCGGTCACTTTGGTGAAGTCCAGGTTAAGCTGCGCGGCATCAACCGCCGCCTGCGCTGCGCGAATGTCGGCCTGCGCCTGGGTGGCGGCCGAACGACGCTGCTCCCACTCTTCACGGGAAACCACGTTAGTGTTGACCAGTTTATCGGTCCGGTTAGCCTCGCTTCGCGCCAGGCTGGCCTGCGTTTTGGCTCTCGCCAGCGCCGCCTGCGCCTGTTCCAGCGCGGCACGATAGGTTCGGTCGTCAATCGTGAACAGCACCTCGCCCTTTTTCACCTCCTGGCCGTCGGTGTAATTCACTTTATCAATGTAGCCGGAGACGCGCGGGCGCAGCTGGACGCTTTCCACCGCCTCAATGCGACCGTTAAAGCTGTCCCACTGGCTAATGGATTTCACAACCACGTCAGCGGCGCTGACGGCGGGCGCCTGCGGCGCGGCATTTTGCGCGACGCTGTCATCGCACCCGACCAGCAGCACGGAGAGTAATATCACCCCCATCGCGCTCAGATGAAAGTTGCCCCAGGTTTTTTGCAGGCTCATTATTTTTATTCCGGTTATTGTAGCCGCCGGGCAAGACGCAGCGGGAGGCGCCGCGCCACTTCCTTTGTCCGGTCTGGCTGAAGGCCATTTGTGTCGTTCATCGCCACAAAACTGTAACAGTTGTGAATACACTATCGCGGCGATTGTAGGAAGGCGCTTAATTAAGTGCAAGAATAATTGTTGCACTTTATGTGCTATTTGCGGTGAAGGTAAATAACCTGTTTTTAGAAGGGATTTAAATGTAACAATAATACTTGCAATTTATGCAAAAACGGACCACTTTTAAATGCAACAAACAAAGATGCTTTTTGATGCGTGGCGTAGGGGGAAGCAAGATGAACACGGGTGCATTCATTCACGATTTACTCGACTGGATCGACAACAACCTTGATAGCCGTCTGGACATTGAAACCGTCTCCAGGCGAGCTGGGTATTCGAAATGGCATCTCCAGCGGATCTTTAAAGAACATACCGGCTCCCCTCTCGCCGAATATATTCGCGCACAAAAGCTGCAAAAATCGGTTGAGCGCCTGGCTCAAAGCGATGAACCGATTCTGAACGTGGCGATCGCGCTCGGCTTTGACTCGCAGCAGTCCTTCAACCGCAGCTTTAAGCGTCAGTACGGTCAGGCACCAGGCGCATGGCGGCGCAGTATCGGCTACCGTGGATCGCGGCCGATGAGCCAGTAGTTCACGTTCCGGTCAGGCAAAAAAAACCCTCTGTTTAACAGAGGGTTTTAATACTTCTACCTGTTTATGAGAAAACAGGTTGGGTTACTGGCTTATTCCCACTCAATCGTCGCCGGTGGCTTACCGCTGATGTCATACACCACGCGAGAAATGCCGTTAACTTCGTTGATGATGCGGTTAGACACGCGGCCTAAGAAGTCATACGGCAGATGCGCCCAGTGCGCGGTCATGAAGTCGATGGTTTCCACCGCACGCAGGGAGACAACCCAGTCGTACTTACGGCCATCGCCCATCACGCCGACGGAGCGAACCGGCAGGAACACGGTGAACGCCTGGCTGACCTTGTTGTACAGGTCAGCCTTGTGCAGCTCTTCGATGAAGATCGCGTCCGCGCGACGCAGCAGGTCGCAGTACTCTTTCTTCACTTCGCCCAGCACGCGCACGCCGAGGCCCGGGCCCGGGAACGGGTGACGGTAGAGCATGTCGTACGGCAGACCCAGCTCCAGGCCGATCTTACGCACTTCATCTTTGAACAGCTCGCGCAGCGGCTCAACCAGGCCCATCTTCATCTCTTTCGGCAGGCCGCCCACGTTGTGGTGAGATTTGATGACGTGCGCTTTACCGGTTGCGGAGGCCGCAGACTCGATCACGTCCGGGTAGATAGTGCCCTGCGCCAGCCACTTCACGTCTTCCAGCTTCAGCGCTTCTTCGTCGAACACTTCCACGAACACGCGGCCAATGATTTTACGTTTCGCTTCCGGATCGTTCTCGCCGGCCAGCGCGTCGAGGAAGCGCTGTTCGCCTTCCACGTGAACGATGTTCAGACCGAAGTGGTCGCCAAACATGTCCATTACCTGCTGGGCTTCGTTCAGGCGCAGCAGGCCGTTGTCCACGAAGACGCAGGTCAGGTTTTTACCGATCGCACGGTGCAGCAGCATCGCGGTGACGGAGGAGTCCACGCCGCCGGAGAGACCGAGGATCACTTTGTCATCGCCAACCTGCTGGCGGATACGCTCCACGGCGTCGTCGATGATTTTTGCCGGGGTCCACAGGGCTTCACACTGGCAGATGTCACGCACGAAGCGCTCCAGCATGCGCATACCCTGACGGGTGTGGGTCACTTCCGGGTGGAACTGCACGCCGTAGAAGCGTTTTTCTTCGTTCGCCATGATGGCGAACGGGCAGCTTTCGGTGCTGGCAACGGTCACGAAGTCGGACGGGATGGCGGTGACTTTGTCGCCGTGGCTCATCCACACGTCCAGCAGCGGCTTGCCGTCTGCGGTCAGGGAGTCTTCGATGCCGCGCACCAGCGCGCTGTCGGTGACAACTTCAACCTGCGCGTAGCCAAACTCACGCTCGTTAGAGCCTTCTACGTGGCCGCCCAGCTGCATCGCCATGGTCTGCATGCCGTAGCAGACGCCGAACACCGGGACACCCGCTTCGAACACGTACTGCGGTGCGCGCGGGCTATTCTCTTCGGTGGTGCTTTCCGGACCGCCGGAGAGGATGATGCCGCTTGGATTGAACTCGCGAATCTGTGCTTCCGTGACATCCCACGCCCACAGCTCACAGTAAACGCCCAGCTCACGCACGCGGCGCGCCACCAGCTGAGTGTACTGAGAACCGAAGTCCAGGATGAGAATGCGATGTTTATGAATGTTTTCCGTCATTGACGCTAATTCCGAGGCAAGTGAAACAAAATAAAGCGCCCGGCATTGAGCCGGGCGCGGAAATTTATCAGGAGCCCAGACGGTAGTTCGGGGACTCTTTGGTGATCGTCACGTCGTGAACGTGGCTCTCCTGGATACCCGCACCGCTGATGCGTACGAATTCCGCTTTGGTACGCAGCAGGTCGATGGTACCACAGCCGGTCAGACCCATACAGGAGCGCAGGCCGCCCATCTGCTGGTGAATGATCTCTTTCAGGCGACCTTTGTATGCCACGCGACCTTCGATACCTTCCGGCACCAGTTTGTCTGCGGCGTTATCGGTCTGGAAGTAACGGTCGGAGGAACCTTTGGACATCGCACCGAGGGAGCCCATACCGCGATAGGATTTATAAGAACGGCCCTGGTAGAGTTCGATTTCGCCCGGGGATTCTTCGGTACCGGCCAGCATAGAGCCCACCATCACGGCGGCTGCACCTGCGGCGATCGCTTTGGCGATGTCGCCAGAGAAGCGGATACCGCCGTCAGCGATAACCGGGATACCAGTCCCTTCCAGCGCTTCAACCGCGTCAGAAACCGCGGTGATCTGCGGAACGCCCACGCCGGTAACGATACGGGTGGTACAGATGGAGCCAGGGCCGATACCCACTTTCACCGCGCTGCAACCCGCTTCCGCCAGTGCGCGAGCGCCTGCGCCCGTCGCCACGTTACCGCCGATGATCTGGAGATCCGGGTATTTAGCACGGGTTTCACGGATACGTTGCAGAACGCCTTCGGAGTGGCCGTGGGAGGAGTCAATCAGCAGCACGTCAACGCCCGCAGCAACCAGCGCGTCAACGCGCTCTTCGTTACCTGCACCCGCGCCAACCGCAGCACCGACGCGCAGACGGCCATGCTCGTCTTTACAGGCGTTCGGTTTACGTTCTGCTTTCTGGAAATCTTTAACGGTGATCATGCCGCGCAGGTGGAAGTTCGCATCCACAACCAGCGCTTTCTCAACGCGTTTTTCGTGCATTTTCGCCAGCACGACGTCGCGGGTTTCGCCTTCACGCACGGTCACCAGACGCTCTTTAGGCGTCATGTATACGCTGACAGGCTGGTTCAGGTCAGTGACAAAACGCACGTCACGACCGGTGATGATGCCCACCAGTTCGTTATCTTCGGTCACAACCGGGTAGCCCGCGAAGCCGTTACGCTCGGTCAGCGCTTTCACTTCGTGCAGGGTGGTGGTTGGCAGAACGGTCTGAGGGTCGGACACAATACCGGATTCATGTTTCTTCACGCGGCGAACTTCTTCCGCCTGGCGCTCGATAGACATGTTTTTGTGGATAAAGCCAATGCCGCCTTCCTGTGCCAGGGCGATAGCCAGACGCGCTTCCGTCACGGTGTCCATTGCTGCGGAGAGCATAGGAATGTTCAGACGAATGGTTTTCGTCAACTGCGTGCTGAGGTCGGCAGTATTCGGCAGAACGGTGGAATGAGCGGGAACGAGGAGGACGTCGTCAAACGTCAGTGCTTCTTTAGCGATACGTAGCATGGGCAATATCTCTGACCTGGGTGGTTAAATATTGCCGTGGCATTATACAGAGCGTAACCGATTGCATCTACACTTTTTTGAAAAAAATGCTTGCGCTCCCCTCTCAGCAGGTTACTATCGACTGAATAACTTGCTGATTTAGAATTTGATCCCGCTCACATGTTATCCTCTCAATCCCCCTCAATTTATACTGTCAGCCGCCTTAATCAGACGGTGCGTTTGCTGCTTGAGCAGGAAATGGGGCAGGTCTGGATCAGCGGTGAAATCTCTAACTTCACGCAGCCCGCTTCCGGCCACTGGTACTTTACGCTGAAAGACGACACCGCCCAGGTGCGCTGTGCCATGTTCCGCAACAGCAACCGTCGCGTGACGTTCCGTCCCCAGCACGGCCAGCAGGTTCTGGTGCGCGCCAATATTACCCTGTATGAGCCGCGCGGCGATTATCAGATTATCGTCGAGAGCATGCAGCCGGCCGGTGAAGGCTTGCTGCAACAGAAGTACGAGCAGCTTAAAGCCATGCTTACGGCTGAGGGGTTGTTTGACCAGCAGTTTAAAAAGCCCTTGCCCTCACCTGCCCACTGCGTGGGGGTTATCACCTCCAAAACCGGTGCGGCTCTGCACGATATTTTGCACGTGCTGAAGCGCCGTGACCCTTCCCTGCCCGTCATTATCTACCCGACTACCGTTCAGGGTGACGATGCGCCGGGGCAGATCGTACGCGCCATTGAGCTGGCGAATGCGCGTCAGGAGTGTGATGTCCTGATCGTCGGGCGCGGCGGCGGCTCGCTGGAAGACCTGTGGAGCTTTAACGACGAGCGCGTGGCGCGGGCAATCTTTGCCAGCCTTATTCCTGTCGTGAGCGCCGTCGGTCACGAAACGGACGTGACGATTGCGGATTTTGTCGCGGATTTACGCGCGCCCACGCCGTCTGCGGCGGCAGAGGTGGTCAGCCGTAACCAGCAGGAGCTGCTGCGTCAGATCCAGAACGGGCAGCAGCGCCTGGAGATGGCGATGGACTATTTCCTCGCTAACCGCACCCGCCGCTTTACCCAGCTTCACCATCGTCTGCAACAGCAGCATCCGCAGTTGCGTCTGGCGCGCCAGCAAACCGTACTTGAGCGTCTGCGTCAGCGCATGAACTTCGCGATAGATACCCAGCTTAAGCGCGCGGTATCCCGTCAGCAGCGCGTTACGCAGCGTCTGAATCAGCAAAACCCGCAGCCGACCATCTACCGTGCGCAAACGCGGATCCAGCAGCTCGAGTATCGCCTTGCGGAGAATATCCGTTCACGCCTGAGCACCACCCGCGAGCGTTTTGGCAATGCGGTCACCCATCTGGAAGCCGTCAGCCCGCTCTCCACGCTGGCGCGCGGCTACAGCGTGACCACCGCGACGGACGGCAAAGTGCTGAAACAAACGAAACAGGTAAAAGCCGGGGATGTGCTCACCACCCGTCTTTCAGACGGCTGGGTCGAGAGTGAAGTCAAAGAGATCAAACCGGTGAAAAAAACGCGTCAGCGTAAAAGCGGATAAATCTTCGCCGGTTACAAACTATACTGCTGCTATTGCCTTTTTTAATAAGGAGAGCAGCATGCCCCATCTACATAGCGTCATCCCTCCGTATATTCTTCGTCGTATTATCGAAAGCGGGTCAGAGCCCCAGCAGCGCTGCGCCCGTCAGACATTAACCCACGTGCAAACCCTGATGGCGCATATGCCGGGTAAGCCCGCCGCGCCGCACGTCAATAAAGCCGGTCAGCTTGAGCGTGACATCTACGATGCAAAACAGACCCAGGAGCTGCCGGGTACCCAGGTGCGCTATGAAGGCCAGCCGTCTAACGGCGATGTGGCGGTGGATGAAGCGTACGATTATCTGGGCATCACCCATGATTTCTTCTGGAAGGAATATCAGCGCGATTCGCTTGATAACAAAGGGCTGATCCTCACCGGCACCGTGCACTATGGCCGGGAGTATCAAAACGCCTTCTGGAACGGTCAGCAGATGGTCTTTGGCGATGGCGACGGGGAAATCTTCAACCGCTTCACCATTGCCATCGACGTGGTGGCGCATGAGCTGAGCCACGGCGTGACGGAGACCGAGGCCGGACTGATCTACTTTGAACAGTCAGGCGCCCTGAACGAGTCGTTATCCGACGTGTTTGGTTCGCTGGTGAAGCAATACCGTCTTAAGCAGACCGCCGATCGGGCAGACTGGCTGATTGGCGAAGGACTGCTGGCGGAAGGCATCAACGGGAAAGGGCTGCGCTCTATGTCTGAACCCGGCACCGCCTATAACGATCCCCTGCTCGGCAAAGATCCGCAGCCCGGGCATATGAAAGATTTCATTAAGACGCGCGAGGATAACGGCGGCGTACACCTCAACTCCGGCATCCCCAACCGGGCGTTTTACCTGGCCGCGACGGCGATCGGCGGTTACGCCTGGGAAAAAGCCGGTTATGCCTGGTACGACACGGTTTGCGATCGCAATCTGGCGCAGGATGCCGATTTTGACGCCTTCGCAAAACTGACGATCGCCCACGGCGAGAAGCGCTCCGGTAGTGACGTTGGGGCGGCAATTAAACAAGCCTGGGAACAGGTGGGAGTACTGTAATGCAGGTACCGGAACTGACGGATGACGCCGTGGTTGAGCTGGCCCGGGAAGGCGGCGTCGCCTTTATTCCTAAGCTGAGCGGGCAGCGCACTATCGCCCTCTCCACGCTCAACGAGGCGCAGCGTCAGCGCGTGGTGAATATTCTGGAACAGGCTATCCCGCGCGGGCAGCCGCCGGGACAGGTGTCGTCCCCGGGCAGCGGCGATCAGCGCTATTTTCGCATTCAGATCATCTGGACCCGGCACAATCAGGCGCAGTATACCGATATTATCGTGCTGGTTCCGGAGCAGGAAGCGCCGGAATCGCTGATTGAGCTGTGGCAAAAAGGCGAAGGCTGCGTGTGCGATTAAGCCTCGGCCCTGACGAACTCGACGCGTTTTTTTGAGATCAGCCCGTGGCCGTTCTGACAGAAGTAATCCACCGCGCCGCAGGCTTTGAGTACCTGAAGCGGCTGGTGACAGTCAGGGCAGCGCGCTTCGAGGGGAATATCTTTATTGCAGCTGTCGCAGTGCGCGACACCGTTTTGCGGCTCGAGCTCTGCGTGGCAGTCAGGACAGGTAATGGACATGCTCTCTCCCGTTAAGTTGGGCCGGGGCAGGATAACCGCCCCGGCAGTCTGAGAATTATCAGGCTTCAGTAGCCGGCTTAGTCTGCGCATTTTCCAGCATGCGACGTACCGGAACAATGAGGACGATCAGCACCGCAGCGCAAATCAGCAGCGCGATGGAGCAGCGGGCAAAGAGGTCAGGCAGCATGTCCAGCTGGTCGGCCTTCACGTGCCCACCAATGAGGCCCGCCGCCAGGTTACCCAGCGCACTGGCGCAGAACCACAGGCCCATCATCTGGCCGCGCATTCTTTCCGGTGCCAGCAGGGTCATGGTTGCCAGGCCGATTGGACTCAGGCACAGTTCCCCGAGCGTCAGCATCAGGATACTGCCCACCAGCCAGAACGGCGATACGCCTGCCCCACCGTTGCTCAGCACGTTCTGTGCCGCCAGCATCATCAGCCCAAAGCCCCCTGCCGCACACAAAATACCGATAACGAACTTGGTGATGCTGCTCGGGCGAATATTATTGCTCGCCAGCTTTGGCCATGCCCAGCTAAATACCGGTGCCAGCAGAATGATGAACAGGGCATTAATCGACTGGAACCATACCGCCGGGATTTCAAAATCACCGATCATGCGGTTAGTGTAGTCGTTGGCGAACAGGTTGAAGGAGGTTGGCTTCTGCTCGAACGCGGACCAGAAGAACGCGGCGGAGACCAGCAGAATAAAGCACACCAGCAGCCTGGCGCGCTCTTTGCGGTTCAGACCGGCGAAGATGAACAGGTAGATAAAGTAGAGCGCAACGGAGGCGGCGATCACATACACCAGCACGCTGGCGACCGCGACCGGATTAATTACAATCACGCCCTGGGCAATCAACGTAACGATGATTGCAACACCCACCGCCAGCGCCAGCAGCCAGGCACCTACGCCGTTACGTTTCACCACCGGGCTGTTCCAGGTGGAGTCCAGCCCCACTTCAGCGTCATAGCGCTTCATGGCCGGAACGGCAAACACGCGGAAGATGATCAGCGCCACCAGCATCCCGATACCGCCGATACCAAAGCCCCAGTGCCAGCCGTGCGTTTTGATCAGCCAGCCGGAAATCAGCGGGGCAATGAACGAGCCCATGTTGATGCCCATATAGAACAGCGAGAAACCGCCGTCACGACGCGCATCGCCCTTTTTGTACAGGGTACCGACCATGACCGAGATACAGGTCTTAAACAGGCCGGAGCCGAGCACGATGAACATCAGGCCGATGAAGAACAGGTTGTCGCCCATAATGGCCGACAGCGCGATCGACAGGTGACCAAGCGCAATCAGAATCGAGCCGTACCAGACGGCACGCTGCTGGCCGAGCCAGTTATCCGCCAGCCAGCCGCCCGGCAGTGCGGCCAGGTACATGGTACCGGCAAAGATACCGACAATCGCCGAGGCGTTTTCGCGCGCCAGGCCCATCCCGCCTTCATAGACGGTGGCGGCCATAAACAGGATCAACAGCGGGCGAATACCGTA
Source organism: Enterobacter genomosp. S (assembly GCF_001631805.1). NCBI lineage: Bacteria > Pseudomonadati > Pseudomonadota > Gammaproteobacteria > Enterobacterales > Enterobacteriaceae > Enterobacter > Enterobacter genomosp. S. The sequence goes on from NZ_LVVA01000012.1 coordinate 583,320, forward strand.
AAACGAGAAACGCTCCCACATCTCGGTGAAGAACAGCGAACCGAGCGGATAAGGATGGCCGAAGAAGGTTCGGCTCTCTTTTTGATTAACAGAGGATTGCATAATTCTCCCGAAAAGGTATGTGTCGTGCTTGTAAACACCAGCATGTACGCCGAACGGTTACGTATCCGATCGATTTTTTACATGCGGCGAAAAGTTGGTTAACCATTTGATAACCAGGCGCTAGTTTTGTCTAGTACCGAACCCTGGACTTTAAGACGAAAATTCGACGATTGTCTACTTTCTTAGATATAAACATGGTTAAAAGTGAATAGTGATTGACATCACAGAGACTTAATCAAGGCCTGCCGCCAGGCATAAAAAAACCCGCGACAGGCGCGGGTTTCAGTGGGAAGAGCAAGGCTTATTTGCTTTTCTTAATGTGCTTAATCAAACGCTTACGCTTACGCATCTGGTTCGGCGTCAGGGTGTTGCGTTTATTCGCAAACGGGTTTTCCCCTTCCTTAAACTGAATACGGATAGGCGTACCCATTACGTCCAGCGACTTGCGGAAGTAGTTCATCAGGTAGCGTTTGTAGGAATCCGGCAGATCTTTCACCTGGTTGCCGTGGATCACCACGATAGGCGGATTATAGCCACCGGCGTGAGCATATTTCAGCTTCACGCGACGACCGCGCACCAGCGGCGGCTGGTGATCTTCAGCAGCCATATTCATGATACGGGTCAGCATCGCCGTGCTCTGGCGGCGGGTAGAGCTGTCGTAGGCTTCACGCACGGATTCGAACAGGTTACCAACGCCGCTGCCGTGCAGCGCAGAGATAAAGTGTACGCGGGCAAAGTCGATAAAGCCCAGACGGAAGTCCAGCGTCTCTTTCACCTGCTCACGCACCTCGTTGCTCAGGCCGTCCCACTTGTTGACGACGATAACCAGTGAGCGCCCACTATTGAGGATAAAGCCGAGCAGAGAGAGATCCTGATCGGAGATACCTTCACGTGCGTCAATCACCAGCAGCACTACGTTCGCGTCTTCAATTGCCTGAAGGGTTTTGATCACCGAGAATTTTTCCACCACATCGGTGATTTTCCCGCGCTTACGCACGCCTGCGGTGTCGATAAGGACATACTCACGTTCATCGCGCTGCATCGGAATATAAATGCTGTCACGCGTTGTGCCCGGCATGTCGTAAACCACCACGCGTTCTTCACCCAGAATACGGTTAGTAAGCGTAGACTTACCTACGTTAGGGCGACCAACGATAGCCAGCTTAATAGGCAGATCCTGCGGGTTGAAGTCGTCTTCCGGCTCTTCCTCGCCTTCTTCTCCGGCTTCAAACTGCGCCCAGTATTCGGCATCTTCGTCCACCTCTTCCGGCGGGTTCACTTCATCCACCCACGGCAGCAGAACGGTTTCCAGCAGGCTGGTTACGCCACGGCCATGCGAGGCCGCGATAGGATAAATATCGCCCAGGCCTAAAGACCAGAAATCCGCAACGGCCTGATCGGCATCGATACCGTCTGTTTTGTTCGCCACCAGGAAGGTTGGCTTTTCGCGTGAACGCAGATGTTTGGCAATAGCAGAGTCCGCAGGCATCAGGCCAGCGCGCGCATCCACCATAAACAGAACCACGTCCGCTTCTTCGATAGCCAGCAGAGACTGCTCTGCCATGCGGGTTTCTACGCCGTCTTCCGTACCGTCAATACCCCCGGTATCGATACAGATGAACTCGCGTCCTTCCACCTCTGCACGACCGTACTTACGGTCACGCGTCAGCCCCGGGAAATCCGCAACCAGCGCATCACGGGTGCGTGTTAAACGGTTAAAAAGAGTGGATTTTCCAACGTTAGGGCGCCCGACAAGCGCGACCACAGGTACCATGTTTGAAGCCTCATAAAATTCAAAATAACGTCGCTTTCGCGGCGTTTTTAAAAATGTCAAAACGGCTCCTGAGTGAACAGGAGCCGTTTAGTATACTACAACCGCCGTGTAATTAACGCGTGATCGCGTACAGCGTGCCGTCTTTTGCCTGAATCAGCAGTTTGCCGTCAGCCACAACCGGATCGGTCAGGAAGCCTGAACCGTCCACTTTCTGCTGCGCCACGAAGCGGCCATTCTCTGGATCGATCCAGTGCATGTAGCCTTCGCTGTCGCCCACCACCAGGCTACCGTTATACAGTGCCGGTGCGGTCAGCAGACGGTGCAGCAGGTCGCTCTGCGTCCACAGCGTCACGCCACCTTCGGTGCTCAGCGCCAGCAGACGGTCGTTCTGATCCACCATATAAATACGGTTACCGTCGACGATGAAATCGTTCACGGAGCCCAGCTCACGTTTCCACATGATCTGGCCGCTACGCAGGTCCAGCGCCGTCAGGTTGCCGTTATACGCCAGTGCGTAAACCACACCGTCAACGATAACTGGGGTTGTGTCCACGTCGCTCAGACGGTCGATTTCAGTTGAACCAGTCGCCTGAGAGATACGCTGCTGCCAGATCATCTGACCCTGCTGCATCAGCACCGCACTGACGCGGCCGTTGTCACCGCCCACAATAGCGGCGCCAAAGGCGGTCGCCGGAGCAGATTCACCGCGCAGAGACAGCGCTGGCATATCCAGGTTAACGGTCCATTTTACCAGACCGTCAGCTTCGTTCAGCGCCTGAAGCTGGCCGTTGCTGGTATGGATCAGCACCAGTCCGTCGCTCACGACCGGACGAGACAAGGATTCACCGGCTACGGCGGTCTGCCATGCAACAGAACCGTCGCTTGCATTCAGCGCGTAAACCTGCGCTTTTTCGCTGCCCACGTACACGTGACCACCGGCAACGGTCAGGCCGCCAGAAAGCAGTGCAGGCTTACGGGAGAACCAGCCGTCTTTTTCCGCCAGGTTAATGGACCACACTTCTTTTCCGTCATCCGCGTTCAGCGCTTTGACGGTGCCTTTGCGATCGGCTGCATAGACCACGCCGTCAGCAAACGCCGGGTGCAGGTTGGAATAAAAATCGCCAATACCATCACCCACAGAGGTATCCCAGGCGGTGGATGGGGTGAACTGGTTTTCAACCGTCGGCAGCGGGGACATTTTAACAACGTCTTCTTCGCCACTGAACAGTGAACAACCGCTCAATAACGTAACAGAAAGCAGTCCTGGCAGAAGTAATTTACGCAATTGCATTGGGTCCCTCTCAGACGGACAAATTATTTATTTTCATCTGCATCATTTCGCTCAGCGCAGGTGAAGCTTTGCTATCCACGCCAGCTTGCCACGCTTTGCGCGCGCCCGCTTTGTCACCTTTGCTCAGCAGTGCTTCACCGCGGAGATCGGCAACGATGGCGGCAAAGCCTTCGCCTTTGATGGTATCAAGCGTTTTCAGCGCGTCGTCAGCTTTTTTCTGCTGAACCTGAATACGTGCCAGGCGCAGATTAATTACCGCTTTCAGATTTTCGTCACTGGCAGCAGCAAGCCCCTGGGACAGCTGCGCAGCGGCTTTGTCCAGTTCGTTTTTATCAACATACTGCTGAGCCACTTCCAGCGCAGCCAGGGCGCCGTAGGTGTTTTTGTTGTCAGCGGCAAATTTTTCCGCGGCCGCCAGGGTTTGCGGCCGATCGGCACTGATTGCGCTAACGGTATTTTCGTAGTTCAGGGACGAACCGCGAGCAGAGTCAGCCTGATGATTGTTCCAGTAACGCCAGCCTACCAGCGCACCTACACCTAAAATAACCCCAACAACCAATGCCTTGCCGTTTTCGGCAAAGAAGCGTTTAACCGCATCCACCTGGTCGTGTTCGTTCTCGTAAATTTCCACGCAGTCCTTCTCCTTAGCCTAATAGAGTGCGCAAGTGTGCCGCAACGCCGTCCTGCGTTACCGTAGTTTGCTCACCAGAGCGCAGGTCTTTCACTACCACTTCGCCGTTGGCCACTTCGGACTCACCCAGCACCAGTGCGATACTTGCGCCCCACTTATCGGCACGAGCAAACTGTTTTTTAAAGTTGCCGCCGCCGTGGTTGGTCATCAGCTTAACGTCCGGCAGCGCATCGCGCACGCGTTCCGCAAGCTGCATTGCCGCAGACTGCGTATCCGCACCTGAGGCCACCAGGTATATATCGACAACAGGATCGGCTTTAAATTCCGGATTAACTGCCTGAACCAGCAAAACAAGTCGCTCAAGGCCCATCGCGAAGCCAACGGCCGGTGCTGCACGACCACCCAGTTGCTCAACCAGACCGTCATAACGACCGCCGGCACATACGGTGCCCTGCGAACCAAGGCTGGTGGTGACCCACTCAAATACAGTGCGGTTGTAGTAATCCAGACCGCGAACCAGACGCTGGTTAACGGTATAGGCAATGCCCGCCGCTTCAAGCAGCTTGCACAGGCCGGCAAAGTGTTCGCGGGAATCTTCGTCCAGGTAGTCACCCAGTGCAGGCGCATCGTTCAGCAGCGCCTGTACGTCAGGATTTTTGGAATCGAGTACGCGCAGCGGGTTGCTGTACATACGACGCTTACAATCGTCGTCCAGCTTCTCTTTATGCTGTTCCAGGAATGCCACCAGCGCATCGCGATAGTTCGCACGTGCTTCCAGAGAACCGATTGAGTTCAGCTCCAGTGAAACGTGCTCAGAAATACCGAGCGCACGCCACCAGCGGGCAGTCAGCATAATCAGTTCGGCATCGATATCTGGGCCTTGCAGACCAAACACTTCCACGCCAAGCTGGTTGAACTGACGATAGCGGCCTTTCTGCGGACGTTCGTGGCGGAACATCGGGCCGATATACCACAGGCGCTGCTCCTGATTGTACAGGAGACCATGTTCGATGCCGGCGCGTACGCAACCCGCCGTCCCCTCAGGACGCAGGGTCAGGCTGTCGCCGTTGCGGTCCTCAAAGGTATACATCTCTTTTTCAACCACGTCGGTCACTTCACCGATCGCGCGTTTGAATAACGGGGTCTGCTCTACAATCGGCAAACGAATTTCGCTGTAACCGTAGCTGCCGAGCACCTGCTTCAGTGTGCCTTCAATGCGCTGCCAGATGGCGGTTTCGCCAGGCAGATAATCGTTCATGCCGCGGATGGCTTGAATGTTTTTTGCCACGTTTATTCTCTTTCTATATACAAAAAAGAACCCAAAGAATGGGCTCAATCATACATGGGAAGCAGCCTGCTTCCCATCACGTTATTTTTCAACCTGCTGAACGCTGATGCGCTGCGCTTCGTCCATCATCGTCGCTTTTGCGCGAATGCGGGCTTCGAGCTGGTCGATCATGTCACTATTATCCAGACGATCTTTACGAACGCCATCTTCATAGAGACCACTTTTCTTGTTACCGCCGGTCACGCCCAGCGTGGACACCAGCGCTTCACCCGGACCGTTCACCACGCAACCGATGATGGACACGTCCATCGGGGTGATGATGTCTTCCAGACGCTGCTCCAGGGCGTTCACGGTGCCGATCACGTCAAATTCCTGACGTGAACAGGTTGGGCAGGCAATGAAGTTGATCCCACGCGCGCGGATACGCAGTGATTTCAGGATATCAAAACCGACTTTGATCTCTTCCACCGGATCGGCGGCCAGAGAGACGCGTAACGTGTCGCCGATGCCTTCAGAGAGCAGCAGGCCAAGGCCAATCGCCGATTTTACCGAACCGCTGCGCAGGCCGCCCGCCTCGGTGATCCCAAGGTGTAGCGGCTGGTCGATCTGTTTTGCCAGCAGGCGATACGATTCAACGGCCAGAAAAACGTCAGAGGCTTTTACGCTCACCTTGAACTGATCGAAGTTAAGGCGATCCAGATGATCGACGTGACGCATGGCGGATTCGAGCAGCGCCTGCGGCGTTGGCTCGCCATATTTTTCCTGGAGATCTTTTTCCAGAGAGCCGGCGTTCACGCCGATACGAATTGGAATGTTTTTGTCGCGGGCGCAGTCAACCACCATGCGAATGCGTTCTTCATTGCCGATGTTGCCTGGGTTAATGCGCAGGCAATCGACACCGTATTCAGCGACTTTCAGCGCGATACGGTAATCGAAGTGAATATCGGCAACCAGCGGCACGCTCACCTGCTGCTTGATCAGTTTGAACGCCTCAGCGGCGTCCATGGTCGGCACAGAGACGCGAACAATGTCCGCACCTACGCGCTCTAACGCTTTGATTTGATTGACCGTCGCTTCCACGTCCGTGGTGCGCGTATTGGTCATCGACTGGACGGCGATAGGCGCCCCATCGCCGATTGGCACGTTCCCAACGTAAATCCGTTTCGATTTTCTACGTTGAATAGGAGCCTGGTTATGCATGTAAAATCTCCCGCATTGCCCGTCTGTTACTGTGCTGCTGATTGTTCGGCATTAACGGTAAGACGCGCAACCTGGTTAGTTCTGATAAAGCGGCTCAGATCGACAGGTTTTCCTTGATACTGGATCTGTACCGCTGCCGGTGCGCCGATTTTAAGCTTGTAAGGTGCCTGGCCCGTTAGATTTAACGTGCCATCTTTGCGTTGCAGGCCGCTGAACAGCTTTTTACCTGTTGCGTCAGTCACTTCCAGCCAGCAATCCGCCGTAAAATTCATCACCAACGCATTCGGGTCAACGGCAGGGGCCGCCGTACCAGCCGGGTCAGTTGGCAGCGACGCCGCGGTGTTATCCGCCTGTGCCGTTGCCGCAGGTGCGGTATCAACATTTGCCTGTGAAGGCGATACCACCGCATTCTGATCCTGGGTTGCTGGCGCGGTATTCGCCGTCGCCTCTGGCGCTGGAGCAGCTTCGGTTACAGGCGCGTTCGTTTCCGCCGTCTGCGGTTCGCTGGAGGTCGCAGCCCCTTCCGTGCTCAGCGGCACGCTTTGTGCACCGTTGGATTGATTAAGCTCAGCGGAGGACTGATCGGCCATGGTGGTGATCTCTTCCTGCTGCGCTTTGTGGTTTTGCCACCACCATGCGCCCGTCAAGCCGATAACCACGAACAGAACCAGCCAGGTAAAGCTCATCAGCCAGCCATCGCGTTTTTTACGACGCTTACCCAGCGAGAAGCTTTGCATCGGCGCCACTTTTGCTGCACGCACCGGCGCCTGCTTCTCCATCATCGGCAGTAATTCGTCTTCAGGGATATGAACCAGTTTGGCGTAAGAACGGATATAGCCGCGCAGAAACGTTGAAGCCAGATCGGCAGGAGCCTTATCTTCTTCAATGTCGCGAACGGTGGAAACCTTCAGGCACAAGCGTTCTGCAACGGCTTGCTGGCTGAGTCCGAGTTGTTCACGGGCGTTGCGAAGACGAACGCCAGTGGAGAGTGCTGCATTTTGATCGTGAGTGGCTTCAGTATTCATTCGCTACAACTACTGGTACGTGAAAATAAGGGTTCAGGTGCCGGTGAGTCACAATGCCACCCGCACCGCGAAACTTCAGGTCAGTTAACCTGGAACAAACAGTATAAGACTGTCGGGCCGCAGATGACAGCGCAGGCGGGCCTTCACGCTAAACTGTTGTTACGTCGTTACATACTGCCCGAAAGTCGTATGAAACGCACCGTAATTATTAATCAGTTGTAATGATTGTGGCTGATTATTCAGTAAATTAATGCTTCACGGCGCAAAAAATGCGCCGTGTCTGCATAATAATCAGACGGTTTTAACCGCGATTGACTCACCCTGCATGCGCTTGCGCAGCGTACGTTTGGTACGGTCAATAACGTCACCCGCCAGCTGACCACAGGCTGCGTCAATATCATCACCACGCGTTTTACGCACGATGGTGGTGAAACCATACTCCATCAGCACCTTGGAGAAGCGATCGATACGGCTGTTTGAGCTACGGCCATACGGCGCGCCCGGGAACGGGTTCCATGGGATCAGGTTGATCTTGCATGGCGTATCTTTCAGCAGTTCTGCCAGCTCGTGAGCATGCTCGGTACCGTCGTTGACATGATCCAGCATCACGTATTCGATGGTCACGCGGCCCTGGTTAGCGTTGGATTTCTCCAGATAACGGCGCACGCCGGCCAGGAAGGTTTCGATATTGTACTTTTTGTTGATCGGCACAATTTCGTCACGGATGGCGTCGTTAGGCGCGTGAAGGGAGATTGCCAGCGCGACGTCAATCATGTCGCCCAGTTTGTCCAGCGCAGGCACAACGCCGGAAGTAGAGAGCGTCACGCGGCGCTTGGACAGACCAAAACCGAAGTCGTCGAGCATGATTTCCATCGCCGGCACGACGTTGGTCAGGTTCAGCAGCGGTTCACCCATCCCCATCATCACCACGTTGGTGATGGGACGCGTCCCGGTGACTTTCGCCGCGCCCACGATTTTCGCGGCGCGCCAGACCTGACCGATGATTTCCGACACGCGCAGGTTACGGTTAAAGCCCTGCTGCGCCGTCGAGCAGAATTTGCACTCCAGCGCACAGCCCACCTGAGAAGAGACGCACAGCGTGGCGCGATCGTCTTCCGGGATATACACGGTTTCAACGCGCTGATCGCCAACGGCAATGGCCCACTTGATGGTGCCATCCGAGGAGCGTTGCTCTTCCACCACTTCCGGCGCGCGGATTTCCGCCACTTCTTTAAGCTTATTGCGCAGCACTTTGTTGATGTCCGTCATGTCATCAAAGTTGTCGCTGCAATAGTGGTACATCCATTTCATGACCTGGTCGGCACGAAACGGCTTCTCGCCCATCTCTTTAAAGAACTCGCGCATCTGCTGACGGTTCAGGTCCAGCAGGTTAATTTTTCCATTTTTATTGGGAACCGCAGGAATGGCGACTTCGGAGGTATTCACTAATTCAGACATAATATTTTCCGGCCTCGTTGTTACACGTTGTGGCCCTTGGTGGGTTGAAAAGAAACGCCCCGGTAAGCAGTCTGCTCGTCCGGGGCGTTGCATTGTACAAAGTCTGGCGCAGGGATGCCACGTTTGCACGCGGCATTTACGAAATTATTAGCGAGTGCGCGGGCACACTTCGCCTTCAGCGAAGAAGAATGCGATTTCGCGCGCAGCAGATTCAACGGAGTCGGAACCGTGGGTGCCGTTCTCGGTGAAGCTGTCTGCATAGTCGGCGCGCAGAGTACCGGCCAGCGCGTTGTCCGGGTTGGTTGCACCCAGCAGGTCACGGTGACGCTGTACCGCGTTTTCGCCTTCCAGTACGGATACCACGATTGGACCAGAAGTCATGAACTCGACCAGACCGTCAAAGAATGGGCGACCTTCGTGCTCAGCGTAGAAACCGCGAGCCTGCTCAACGGTCAGGTGCAGCATTTTGGTGCCAACGATCTTAAACCCTGCTGATTCAAAGCGAGCGAAGATGCTGCCAATAACGTTTTTTGCCACCGCGTTTGGTTTGATGATGGAAAAAGTACGTTCAATAGCCATTGATAACCTCTGTAAAATGTTCTGTTGTTTTTGCATACCTGAGTATGGTGTGGCGCGGATTATAAAGAGCAATAGCGCCATTGCCTATGGTTATGCATAACATTTTTTTAAAATGAGACGAAGATTAGCAACAGCCCGTATTTCGCATACCGTATTGATGGTGAAAACAGAGCGGACACTGCTTTTCATCAGGCGTAAATGACCAGAAATTACGGTGGCACGCCCGGCAAACAGCTTCATATGCCGGTATGGCCACGCTTTTCGCTGTCCCCTCTGTTTGCGTCACTTTTATCGCCCCATGCTGGCATACCGCTTCGCAGCCGCCGCAGCCGGTACAGCGCCCGGTTTCCACGACCAGTTCAGCGTTCTCAAACCGAATCGCGTTTTCCGTACAGCTCCGCCAGCACGCGCCGCACAGTACGCACGTTCCTGCGTCGAGAGCGATCTCTGCCTCGCTAAACGCAGAAAACGCCCTGCGCAGTTCACGCTGACCGGGCACGACGCTACAGGCCCGGACATTCTCACGGGGTACGTGCATCAGCGCGCGGCGGGCGATATTCACCTCGCTGGCGGGTATCAGTTTAAACGCCCACGCCGCTTCACCGCGTCGACGAAGCGCAAGATTGAGCCGGGCAATCGCCAGCAGCCAGTCAGGGTACTGCTCCGCGTCGATACTAATAAAACGAACGTGGTGCTGCACGTGCCACAGCAGCAGCTCATTCACCCCGGGCGGGCGTTCAGTAAAAGGCCCAACCAGCGTATCGCCATACAGAAAGCGTTTTCGCGGCGTGATGCCGGCGATCGCCTCCGTGGGGCAGACAAACAGGCAGTCACCGCATTCAATACAGCGGCTCTCATCAACCGAGATGCCTGCGTCCGTAAAAGAAAAAGCCTGCACAGGACAGGCGTCCGCACAGGCGCAGCAGGAAGCGTGGCGAAAACGGCGACGGACGCACGCATGCGTCACGTCCATCGCCGGGGCAAGCGTTAATCCGCCCATCAGCCAATACTGAAGAAAACGAAGCGCAGCATCAGCTCACCCACAATCAGTAAGGCGCTGCCCAGCAGCATTGAGCCGCGTGCCGCTCTTAAGCCGCCCGCAGCAAAGCACAGCAGACCCGCAACAGAAACGCACCAGCTCAGCAGATGTACCGCGCGCAGTTGTTCGAGCATCCGTAGCGGAGCGTGAGGGAACGTCACTACGGTGTTGTCCATGGCAGTGATGTCCGCCAGCCAGACGGGCTGCATCACCAGACGCACAAGCACCAGCAGCGTGATAATAATTACCGCCGCACGGACGTTGATGCGGGCATGCGGCGCACAGGCCATGCAGGCTGAGCCGATGATCCCCACCGAGCCGATAAACAGCACCAGCGTGTTAATGTGCTGCCACGTCACCACGGACGCATGCATGTAAATCTGCGCCATGCAGAACACGTCGACCAGACCCACCAGACCTGCCACAACCAGCAGCGGCTTCCAGCCCGGCTTTTTGACAAACATCAGCAGCACGGCGAGGCCAAGCGCCGCAAGGTAAAGGCTGGCAAAGATGATCTCACGGCTCAGCCAGGAGCTGGAGACGTGGCGCAGCGCGTTAAGCGCATTAAGCGGATAGCCCATGTGCAGCGCTGAGGCGAGCAGCCCAAGGCTTGCCAGCATAAACGCGCCGAGGGCAGGAAGCAGCACGCTACGTTGCGAAGCGTACGCCCTCCCGAACGCCAGCCAGAGCGTAACGCCAACCGATCCTTGCAGGAACAGCGTAAATATCAGCAGCGGTAACTCATGCATGACGTTTCCCCTCTTTCTCTGCGCCCTGATGCGCCTTAATCACCAGGTTTGGTTTGGTGATGGAGGAATCAGGTAACCCTTTCACATCACAGACCGCACCATACTTCGCCCGCAGTTCATCAATCGGCCCGAATTTAATCGCTTCGAGTGGACAGGTTGCCACGCAGACGGGCTGTTCCCCCTTCGCCTGGAGATCCACGCAGAAATCACATTTGGACATCTGCCCGGTCTGCTCGTTGAGCTGTGGCGCGCCATAAGGGCAAGACCACGCGCAGTACCCGCAACCAACGCACTTATCCGTATCAACGCGGACAATACCGTCCCCAGGACGCTTATGCATCGCGGTGGTCGGACAGTTTTTGGTGCAGATGGGATCTGCACAGTGGTTACAGGAAATTGAGAGCGTGTAGGCAAAAACGTTATTGCTGACGCCGCCCTGCCCGGTCGGGATAAAGCTCCCGCCGTTAACTTCATAAACACGACGGAAACGACGTCCGACCTCAAGGTTGTTTTTATCTTTGCACGCCACCTGGCAGGCCTTGCAGCCCGAGCAGCGAGAAGAGTCGATATAAAAACCCAGCTGTTTGTCGCTCACCGGCGCGTAGTGTTTAAACTGACTCATGCTTTAGCTACCTCCACCAGCATAGTTTGATGGGAATTCCCTTTCGCAAGCGCGGTAATACGGGCAGAACTGAGCACGTTCGCGCAGCCACCTTTATCGATACCCTGCGCGTCCGGCTGCCACCAGGCGCCAGCCTGCATGGCGACAACGCCTGGAATAATGCGCGGCGTGACCTCCGCCGGGATCTCGCAAATGCCGCGGGCGTTATGAATACGCACGGTATCCCCCTGCGCAATGCCGCGCTTCTGCGCGTCCTGTGGGTTAATCCACAGCTTTTGCTGCTGCGCCTCAATTAACCACGGGTTGGCGTACTGGGTGGAGTTAGCGCGGTTTTTACCCTTCCAGGTGATCAGCTGGAGCGGGAAGCGTTTCGCCAGCTCGTCTTCCGGCCCTTCATGGGCAGGCACGTAGTGCGACAGCGCCGGAATTTCCGGATGATGCATGTCGTACAGACGCTTCGAGAAGATCTCAATTTTCCCGGAGGGCGTCGGGAACGGATGGTTTTGCGGATCGCGAATGTTGTCTTCAAAGGCGACGAACGGCGCGCTTTTGAAGAGGTGCTGGCGTGTCTTCTGAAGCGTCGCGAAGTCCGGCAGATTTTCGTCTGGCATGGAGAGCCGCGTCTGTTCCCAGATGTGCTCAATCCACGCTTTTTCGTCACGGCCTTCGCTGAATGCAGGTTCGACGCCAAGCTTAGCAGCAACTTCCCGCAGCCAGTCGTAGTCTGAACGGCGTTCGAATTCGGGTTCAATCAGCTTCTCTGACAGGATCAGATAGCTTGCGGTGCCCCAGGTTTCGCCGATATTCCAGCGTTCCATGAAGCTGGTTTCCGGTAAAAGAAGGTCGGCGTATCGGGCACTCGGCGTCATAAACAGATCGCTTGCCACGATGAACTCGATTTTCGACTCGTCTTCCAGAACACGGGTTGCCTGATGCAGATCCGGGTTCTGGTTGGCCAGATAATTGCCCGCCAGCAAGAACAGGATGCGGATATTGCTGTCCAGCTTCGCGGCATCCTTCAGGCCGTCTTCCGCGGTGACCTTAGAAGCATCATCGGCGGCCTGCACCCAGTTCATTACCGATATCTTGGCCTTCACCGGGTTTTCCGGCATTTCGGGGCCTGCGGCAAATTTCCGGTTTGCGCAGCCGCCATAGCCTGCTGCCCAGCCGCCTTTCACCCCGACGTTACCCGTCAGCGTAGCCAGCAACGTCGAGCCGCGCGCGGTGCGCTCGCCGCAGTTATGGCGCTGCGGCCCCCAGCCCTGGATCAGCGCGGCGGGTTTGGTGGTTGCGTAGTCGCGCGCCAGCTGACGAATGGTCTGCGCAGGCACGTGGGTGATTTTCTCTGCCCACTCGGGCGTTTTTGCCACGCCATCTTTTGCACCGCTCAGATAAGCCATCAGGGATTCATTAGCCGGAACGCCTTCTGGCATGGCGTCTTCGTCAAAGCCCAGGGTATAGCGCTGAATAAAGTCGCGATCGTGCAGATTCTCCGTGACGATCACGTACATCATCGCGTCCATCAGGGCGTTGTCTGTTGTGGGAAGCAGCGGGATCCACTGGTCGGCCAGGGAGGAAACCGTATCGGAATAGCGTGGGTCGACAACGATAAAGCGCGTGCCGTTTTGCTTCATCTTCTGATAGAAGTAGTTGCTGTGCCCGAAGATCGTTTCCGTCGGGTTATGCCCCCAGAGAATGACCAGTTTGGTGTCCAGCAGCGTGTCCAGAGAGCTGCCGCTGGCGGCGGTGCCGTAGGTATACGGCGTAGCTGCCGCCGTGTTACCCATACTGACCGAGTGATAGCTTTCGAGATAGCCGCCGGTTAAGTTCAGCAGACGACGAACCATCTTATCGCCGGAGAAGGTTCCACCGGAAACCGCCGTACCCACATGAACATAGCGTGAAGCCGCACCGTATTTTTGCGTAATGGTTTTTAAATGATTCGCAATTAGGGTGGTGGCTTCATCCCAGGTAATACGCTCGAATTTCCCTTCGCCGCGTTTACCCACTCGTTTCATTGGATATTTTAGTCTATCGGGATGATAAACAAATTTCCGATAAGCCCGACCACGAACGCAGGCGCGCATCACCGGCATTTGCGGATCCAGTGCGTTATCCGGACGCGTTGAAATTCGGGTCACGACGCCTTCACTGACGTGAGCACGAATATCGCACTTACCGCCGCAGTCAAACGTGCTACAGGTTTGCACCACTTTTTCTTCAGGCGTAGCGTCCGATACCGCCGCGCCCTGTGCCTGTGCTTTGCCCGTTTTGATGACAAACGGCAGGGCGGCGAGCGCCGATCCTGCCTGAATAAACTGACGCCGGGATATGGCGGGAATAATCCCCTCTCCCTGATGTTTATTTTTTTTCATTGCTCGTTCCTGAAAATAAAAATGCATTCTCGTTTTTTTTCAGGAACGAATATTGATAATTATCAAGGTAACTCTTCAGGAGTAACACTTAGCGATCTAATTCAAAATTCACTGTCGCCGTTTGTCCTGTTTCATCTAATACAATTAATTGATATTTACCCGGTAAATATAATTGCAATGAATAATTCTTTTGATGGCCGTCCAGCGGCTCGCCGTTCAAAAACCACCATCGCTGCCCCTCCCCGCCGCTGGTTGAAACGAAAAGGGTTATATTTTTCTCGCCCGGAAGACGTTTAATGACCGCCCCTTCCCTGACGCCGGACAACATCAGCGGTGCTGCATTATGGTTATCCAGCGGGGGGCAAACCCCGGAACGGGCGGGGAGACGAGCAGCCCGTTTTTCGGCAGCTGGCAGCCAGGGCTCCAGCGGCAATGGCCACACATCCAGCACTTTCTCTGTGGCATCCGGACAATCCGCCGCGACGCGTTTTCCTTCTTTATCCAGCCAGACCGGGAAACGGATCCCGCGAATGCCTTCCTGTTCCGGCAACAGCAGCGTAGGCGGTTCACTGCCTTCAAGCAGCCAGGTTGACAGCCGACGCCGACAGTTCTCGCTCCCTTCAGGCAGGAACTGGCCGCCTGGCCAGCAAATCACGCCCCGCCCAACGCTGGCAGGACGCGGATCGCGCGGCAGACGCGCTTCATCCACCATTGAGCGTGACTGAAGCATGTTATTCACCTGATTAAGGAGCGGAACCGCGCTGGCGAAACCAAACTGCCCCGCAACGGGCGTACCGTCCGGACGTCCAGTCCAGATACCGATGACATAGCGGGCATTCAGCCCGATGGCCCAGGCATCACGGTAGCCGTAGCTGGTGCCCGTTTTCCAGGCCAGCGGCGCAACCTGGGGCAGCGCGCTGTCCGGCAGGGGCTGCGCTTCGTTGGCAAGTATGCGACGAATAATCCACGCCGCGCCCTGCGACAGCAGCGGACGTTCGATCAGCGGATCGCCAGGCTGTAAACGCAGTCGGCCCGCCTTCCCCTGACGCGCAAAAGCGCTGTAGGCGGCAGCGATATCAGCCAGGCGCGCCCCAGCGCCGCCCAGAATCAGGGAGAGATTGGGCTGCGCCCCCGCAGGGAGAATGAGCGGTAATCCCGCGTTGCTCAGCATGCCTGCAAAGCGTTTTGGACCGTACGCTTCCAGTACCTGCACCGCAGGCAGGTTGAGGGAACGCACCAGGGCTTCGCTCATGCTGACCGGCCCGTGAAAGCCACTGTCAAAGTTGCCGGGACGATAATCTCCGGTTTTTCTTGGGACATCCTGAAGCAGCGAGGCGGGATGGATCAGCCCCTCGTCCAGCGCCATGCCATAGATGAATGGCTTGAGAACCGATCCCGGCGATCGGATCGCATTGACCATATCCACGTGGCTAAAACGGCTGTCATCATTGATATCCACCGAACCTACCCAGCCACGCACTTTCATGGACGTATGATCCACGACGATCATCGCCAGCGAACTGCGGGCGGGCAGGCGCGATTTCCAGTTCATTGCCAGCTCTTCAAGCTGCCTTTGCAGGGCTGCATCCAGCGTGGTGACTATTTTTGTGTCACGACTTTTACTGAGCATCATGCGTGAAAAGAGCGGCGCCAGCTGCGGCATCTGCCGGGGGGCCAGCCACACCGGTTCTTCACGGGACTCTTTCACCTGCTTCTCTGACCAGACGCCCTGAGTCAACATGCGGTCGAGCACTTTGTTACGCGCCGCTTCCGCACGCGCCGGCCAGCGGTCCGGACGCAGACGGCTTGGCGCCTGCGGCAGCACCGCCAGCAGCGCCGCGTCGGAATAGCTCAGCCGTGAGGGCGGCTTTCCAAGGTAAGTCCAGCTTGCAGCGCCCACGCCCTGCAACGTGCCGCCAAACGGGGCACGGTTAAGATACAACGTAAGAATGTCACGCTTGGAGAGATGCCACTCCAGCTGCATCGCCCGCCACAGCTGGCGAATTTTGCCGCCAAAGGTGCGCGGATGCGGATCCAGCAGGCGCGCCACCTGCATGGTCAGCGTGCTCCCGCCTGACACGACTCTCCCGGAAGTGAGATCCTGCCAGGCGGCACGCATTACAGAAAGCGGATTGACGCCAGGGTGGTTCCAGAACCAGCGATCTTCATACTGGATCAGCGCCTCCAGATAGCGTGGGGAGACGTCTTCAATGGTAACCGGATAGCGCCAGATGCCTTCGCTGTCGGCAAAACGCCACAGCGGGACGCCCTGCTCATCCACGACCACTCGCGCAGGGTTGACCTCTTTCAGGGGCAACGGCCACACGCGGTCAGCGACGACAATCAGTCCCCCTAAAACGAGAAGCGCTCCCGCCAGCCACAGCCAGTGGGAGCGAATCAGGCGCGTTATCCGCATTTTACGGTACAACGATCAGCGGGCCACTGGCCGCCCCCGTTGCTCGCCACTGCGGAACGTACATGGATTCGACCATCGGAACAGGCACCTGATAGGTTCCCGGCGTAACGGCACGTGCCAGATAGACCAGCGTGACCGGCTGACCTTCGTTGACCGGCACGGCGGCCACAAAGCGATCGTCGCGGAATTCCATGTGCTGGATATCAGACTGCTGCATCTGATTAAGCAGGTTTTGCACCTCACTGCCGCTGTCCGGCAGGCTGGCGCTGCTGCTCGCCAGATTCTGATTTTCCAGCTCCAGACCTGCCGGGAGCAGATCCACTACCAGGGCATCCGGCACGTTCTGGCTGGCCTTCACTTCCAGCCACACCAGAACCAGTTCCCCGCTCTTCAGCGAAGAGAGCGACTTGCTGCTGCCGTCTGTTGCCAGAATATGACGTTCTATCTGTAAGACGTGAGAAGATGGCTGGGGCGCATACTCCGGATAGCCAGTAGTGTCCAGTCGTACCCACAGCGGCGTCGTGCCGGTATTCGTCACCTGCAACGCGCCAAGCTGGTCACTATTCAGGTTTTCTACCTGCGCTTTATCACTGCTCTGGGCCTTTTCAGCGAGGTTAGTCGTTGCCTGCCATGCGCCGGAAAGCGTTTGCAGTGAACGCCCTGCCAGGAACAGTGCATTACTCTCCTGGGTTGACAGCCAGCGCTGGCTGAACGCATCTTCAGATAAGGCGTTCAGCAGCCTGTTTTGCGCATCCGGCAGCAGCTTGTACTCTTCCAGAAGAGAGAGCATCAGCGCATTATCACGCAGCTGGCTGCCGTAATCCGCCATCCAGTTTCGGCTGTCGTTACGGGGAGTTTTGAGAGCCAGATCCAGCGCCTGCTGGCTGCGTGGAGCATCTCCCATCAGTTTGAGCGCCATGCCCAGCTGCATCAATGGCAGTCCGGAAGCGGCCTGAGCGTGACGATCCCAGATTTCACGCAGCGCACCGAGCGGCGCTTTTTGCTGACGTGCCAGCACCAGCGACGCGTATGCCTGGACAGCAAATTTGCTGGCCTGGGTGTCGTCGCTGTAGCGGATGGACATCATGCCCGGATCCTGCAAGTAGCGCAGCAGTCGGCTGTTGGCGTTATTCACTGCCTCGGCTGGAACGCTGTAACCCTGCTCCCCAGCGCGCACCAGGAAGTCCGTGACGTACGCGGTCAGCCAGTACTCTTCCGGTCCGTTTTTATCCCATAAGGCAAAACCACCGTCGTCACGCTGCATTTGCAGCAGACGGGAGATCCCTGTATCAATGGCCGCACGACGTTTTTCGTCGGTGTCGCCTTTAATGCCCAGCGCCTTCAGCTGTGCCGCGTTGGTGTAAAGCGACGGGAACAGGCCACTGGTGGTCTGCTCAAGACAGCCGTATGGATAGGCCTGAAGTTCACGAATGTAGCGGGCCAGGTTCAGGGGGGGCTTACCGCTGAGCAACAGCTGTCCCTGTAGCGTGGCAGGCGAGAAACCCTCAATATGCTGTGCTGGCGCGCTCCAGGGTTCACCAGGGTTCAGCATCGTGCCCGTATTCACCGTTTGTGCCGGGAATGCGGGACGCACGCCAATTTTCCAGCTCTTCTGCTGCGGGGCAAACGTCTCGCCCGGAAGCTGTAAGCCGGTTACCTGGGCGGTAATCTCTCCGTCACCGTAACCTGCCAACGCTCGCACCGGAATAAACAGAGTGCTACGCGCGCCAGGTGGCAACTGAACCGGCTCTGGCTGTGCGCCTTCCAGCGACAGCTTGCCGTTGGCGGTTAACGTAATGTTCAGCGTTTGCGGCTTGTCGGTCAGGTTCGTCAGATCCAGCGTCAGCCTTGAGGTATCCCCGCTCGCCAGGAACCGCGGCGTGTTAAGCTCGGTAATAACCGGCGCAGCCACCACGACTTTGCTTTCGCTGCTGCCGAAATCGTCTTCCGTCCAGGCCTGCGCCATCAGACGCAGTTCGCCGTTGAAATCACCAATCGGCAGCGTGATAGTGCCTTCGCCATTGGCATCAAGCGTTACCGGCTGCGCCTGCTGGGCAATAATGGTGACATGGTTCACCGGTGGCTTACCGCCGCGTTTCAGTTCATCGCCGTCCCCCCCAAAGCGCAGTGCGGCCATGCGGCCCTGGCCCTCAATAACCTGGCCGTAAACATCATAGATATCCGCGCCATAGCGCTTCTGGCCAAAGAAAGCTTCCCACGGATCCGGCGTAACGTAGTCGGTGATGTTCAGCACGCCGCTATCCACAGCCGAGACCAGCACATTGACTTTCTGCGGCACAGCACCCTCTTTCACGCTGGCCTTCACCTTCACTGAGAGCGTCTGGTTCGGGCGCATTTTTTGTGGGTTATCCAGCGCTATGTTCAGGCGGCGATTTTCGTCGCCCATCGGCAGATGCAGCAGACCAACCGCGCGCTTCGGCGTGGCGGATTTGGATTTATCGCCGGGACGCACCACCAGCGTGCTGAGATAGAGATCGTGACGCTTCCAGGCTTTATCCACCGGAATAGAGAGATCCAGACCGTTCGCCGGCACGTCGATCTCTTTCCACCACAGCGGTCCTTCGCTGGATTCGATCATCGCATAGCCCTTGCCTGCTGCCGGGGCCGCAATGTGCAGGTTAATGGTATCGCCCGGCTGATAAGCGGGTTTATCCAGCTTCAGCGTTACGCGGTCCGGACGTGCAGCGCCCGTGCCATCGCTGTTATCCTGCCAGCTGTAACCGGCCCAGAAGCGCACGCTGCTGACCATGTCATCAGGCGCTTTCACTTCCAGACGGTATGAGCCCCACTCCACCGGGAAGGTGACTTTACCGGTTTCATCGGCCTTGAGGTTAAGCTCTTGCTCGCCCTCAACCAGATCTTTTTGATCGAACTGAGACTGCCAGCCCTCACTCTCGGACCAGTTCCAGAAGTAGTCACGGCGCTCACGGATAAGACGCACCTGCAAGCCGGATACCGCTTTTTTCGCCCCGCTGGCATCGGTATAGACAATGTCAAAGCTGGCGTTGCCGTTCTCATCGACGATCGGCTGGTTGACGGTGGTATCGGTACGGTAGTCATAAACGGCCTTGCTGGCGAACTGTGGGCGGATCCCCGGGAGTTCAGCCGCAGGCCAGATAGCCTGCTCAGCGCGTCGTGTCACCGGACGCCCGCCTGATTCCAGCAGGCTGGCCTGCAAAATCAGTTGCAGCGGCGAGTGCGTATCTTTCCACTGGCTTTCGGTGGTTACCTGCCCGCGTCCCTTTTCGTCCAGCGTAAGCTGCACTTCATCCAGGCTGCGGCTCAGGTTTTCCTCGGCAATATCACCAAACTGGAAGCCAGGCAGTGCAGGAACGGCGTCGCGTAGCGGGCGCAGGAAAAGCTGGCCTTGTAGAGCATTGCCGTTAGCCGGTGCGCCATACAGGTAATAGCCCACCACGTTAAAGTCCACATTATCCTGCGGGGAAACCGGTGTTTTTTGCCCGGTCAGATTCAGTGCCATGCGCTCAGGCATAAAATCTTCAACGTGGAAATCCCACATGCGCTGCTGGTTATCGCCCGTATTCGCGCGAATATGCCACATGCCGGTCTGGGCGCCGCTATCAAGCGGATAGTTGAAGCGATAGAGACCGTTCTCGGGTTGCACAACGACCGTACGTGCTACCTGTCCGTCCGGACGCAGCACTTCAAGTTTTACCGGCTGATCGGGAAGCGGTTTTCCGTCGCTGTCGCGCAGCAGGCCGTTAAGGATCACCGTTTCACCCGGACGATAGAGATCGCGCGGGCCAAACATAAAGAACTGCTTGCTGTACCCGGGCTTGCCGGCGACATCAAATTCCGCCAGATCCAGCGCCGGAAGCTTGAGGTCAAGAAGCGTAGTCTGGCCGTCTTTGCTGGCCAGGATCAGCGCGGCTTCTTTATCGGTTTCCAGTTTCGCATGACCGTCGGCGTCGCTGTTCGCCTCGGCAAGGGTCTGCCCTTTATCGTTCAGAAGGGTAATGGTCACGCCTGACTGCGCCGCACCGTTTTCAAGACTCTGGGTGAAGATGTCCAGGCGGTTATGATAACGGTGAGCGGACAGCCCAATATCACTTAAGGTAAAGAGCGTCGCGGCGTTACTGTAGTTATAGTGACCGGCCTGATTCATCACGGCGATATAGACGCCAGACTGCTGGAGCGGCTTAATCTCTTTGAGCGGCAAAAGCAGTTTTTCACGCGTGTTGCGCGCCGGGTTGAGGTCGAAACGGCCGGTGTAGACCAGTTCCGCCATCTTCAGCAGGTTGTCGGATTCCCAGTTGGTTAGCGAGTTACGGTACTCCCACTGGCTGACAAACGAGGCCAGCGACTCCGGCTTCACGCGGTAAAAGTTGACGTCCACGTTACTGACGTTAAGCGCCATCACCGGCAACCCTTCCACCACTTTGCCCGGCAGCAGCGAACCGCGGCTTGCAAAACCGACCGTCGGCTCAATATCACGTGTCGTGAGTGCCTTTTCATAATCAATGCCGAACGTCGTTTTGTTCAGCGCCAGCAAATCACGTTCAACGGTGACGACCAGATTACGATTCGGCTCCAGGTGGCGCAGGCGCAGCTCCTTAAGATTGGGCGCCAGCTCCCAGGCACCGTCCACCTTCCCGCTTTTCTTATCCACCACATGCACCGTTTTGGCGAAATCCTGGCTGGGATCCAGCGGTACAGAGAAGGTCAGAACCAGCGTCGCGGCGCCGTCGAGTTGCACTTCAGAAACATCCAGCAGCGTCAACGCCTTGCCCTGACTCTGCGCGGCCAGCTTAGCCAGCTTTTCAGGATCAGTTTTTTCCGGGGCTTTCTGTTGTGAAGCAGTAGACGCTGCGGGCGCAGCAGCCTGAGGTTTATCGTCGCTGTTATCACAGCCGACAAGCGTAAAGGTGGTGAGCAGCGCGAGAGAGAGCGCGGCTAAGCGAAACGGTTTCATCCTGTGTCCCTGGCCTGAGGGGGCCTGTTGGTCGTCGTCCGGATAAGTATTATCCGCAAGTTTCGTTAATACAAAAAGTCCAATTTTATAATCTGGAAAGCGCCTCGCAGAATTGCATCTCGCTGATCTAACGGGTTGGAAGCGCGATCACACGGCGTAACGTAACATGTTACCTTTCACGTCATTTGTTTTTAAAACAAGAAGATAGCTGGATAAACTCGCGCTGAGCCTGCTAGTTTTATGCCCATGACGCACCCCGAGTGCGCGGTTCAATAAGAGAGAAAGCCATGAAACGAGCCGTGAACGCCCTACAAAATTTCGGAAAATCACTTTATGGACCTGTACTTATCTTACCCATCGTCGGCCTGTTTATCGCCTTTGGCAATGTACTGGGTAACGGCAATCTGGCCGAGTACCTGCCGCTTCTCGGCCATCCGCTGATCCAGAATGTCGGGCAGCTGATCGCCAAATCTGCCGTATCGGTGCTGGTCAACCTGGCGCTGGTGTTTGCTGTCGGGATCCCTATAGGACTGGCAACGCGAGACAAAGGCTACGCGGCGCTGATTGGGCTGGTGACCTTTATCGTATTCATTAACGCGATGAACGTGACGCTACAGCTTCAGGATGAACTGGCTCCGGCTGAGCAGATGAAAGCCGCCGGACAAAGCATGGTGCTGGGCGTCCAGGTGCTGGAGATGGGCGTTTTCGCCGGGATCCTGACCGGGGCGCTCTCCGGTTATCTGTACAACAAATATTCCGGCGTACAGTTTAACGGCGCGATGGCGATTTACTCCGGCCACTGCTTTGTGGCGATTGTCATGCTGCCCGTCTCTATGCTGCTCGGCGTGGTCATGAGCGAACTCTGGCCGTACGCGCAGCATGGGATTAGCGCCCTGGCGCTGGCTATTAAAGGCTCTGGTCCGTTCGGGGTGGCGATCTACGGTTTCCTTGAGCGCATTCTTGTACCGACAGGCCTGCATCATCTGGTCTATACGCCGTTCCTTTATACCGAACTGGGCGGCACGCAGGAGGTGTGCGGCACGGCTTACCAGGGCGCGCGCAATATCTACTTCGCCGAGATGGCCTGCCCGGACGTCAAACAGCTCAGCAGCACCGTGGTGTGGGATGCGCGCGGCATCAGCAAGATGTTTGGCCTGCCCGCCGCCGCACTGGCGATGTACATGACCGCGAAGCCAGAGCGTAAGGCGATTGCCAAGGCCATTCTGATCCCGGCGGCGCTGACCTCGCTGCTGGTCGGCGTAACCGAGCCGATTGAATTCTCCTTCCTGTTTGTCGCCCCGCTGCTGTTCGTGGTGCATGCGGTGCTGACCGGCATCGGCATGATGCTGTTCTCGCTGTTTGGCGTCCACGCTATCGGCGCCAACGGAATTATCGATTTCATCCTCTACAACCTGCCGCTCGGTACGGAGAAGTCCAACTGGCCAATGTACATCGTGGTGGGGCTGATCATGTTTGCCCTCTACTTCGTGGTGTTCCGCTTCCTGATCCTGCGTTTCAACATGAAAACGCCGGGCCGTGAAGATGAGGATCGGGAGACGCGTCTCTACAGCAAGCAGGAATACCAGGCGAAAGGGAATAACGACGGGCTGGGCGAATCCATCGTGGTGGGTCTGGGCGGCCGGGAAAATATTGAAGTCGTTGATAACTGCTACACCCGGTTACGCGTCACGGTGAAGGACGTCGATATCATCGACGAACCGCGCCTGAAAGCGACCGGCGCGAAAGGGATTATCAAACAAGGTAACAACGTTCAGGTGGTCTACGGGCTGCATGTCAAAAAAATGCGAGAAGCCGTTGAGACGTTTCTCTGAAAGGAGCTAAAAATGTTTACACCCCCCTTTATTCTGTCGATTGCCGGCGGCGGCAGCACCTACACGCCAGGTATTGTGAAAAGCCTGATGGTACGCCTGGACGATTTCCCTCTGGCAGAGATCCGCCTGTACGACATCGACGAGGCGCGTCAGAAGACCATTGCGCCCGTGGTGGAGAAGGTCATTCGCGACCACAGCCAGAGCATCAAATTCACCGTCACCAGCGACCCGGAAGTGGCCTTCAGCGGCGCGCACTTTGTTTTTGCCCAGATGCGCGTCGGACAGTACAAAATGCGCGAGCAGGATGAAAAAATTCCGCTGCGCCACGGCGTGGTCGGCCAGGAAACCTGCGGCCCAGGAGGGCTGGCGTATGGCCTGCGCACTATCCTGCCGATGGTCGAGCTGATCGATCGAGTGGAACGCTACGCACATGAGAAAGCGTGGATCGTGAACTACTCCAACCCGGCGGCGATTGTTGCGGAGGGCGTGCGTCGCCTGCGCCCCAACGCACGGGTGCTGAATATCTGCGATATGCCGGTCGCGGCGATGCGTAATATGGGAGCCATTCTGGGCGTGGATCGTCGCAGGCTGGAGGTGGACTATTTTGGTCTCAACCACTTCGGCTGGTTTACCCGCGTGCTGGTGGACGGCGAGGACAAATTACCGGAGCTGCGTAAACATATCGCGAAGTTTGGCCTGCTGACGGAAGATGCCGCAAAAACCGACCCGCAGCACTCGGATCCGTCGTGGGTGAAAACCTGGCGCAACATCAAGCCGATAATGGATAACTTCCCGGAGTATCTGCCGAACCCGTATCTACAGTATTACCTGATGCCGAACCAGATTGTGGAGTATCAGAACCCCGACTATACCCGGGCCAATGAAGTGATGAACGGGCGTGAGAAAAAGCTGTTCGCCGCCGCCGAAGAGTACCAGCGCACCGGAATTTTACCGGATGCTTTCCATGTAGGTGTCCACGGTGAGTTTATCGTCGATGTCGCCTGCTCGCTGGCGTTCAACCTGCGCCAGCGTCATCTGGTGATGGTCGAAAACCGCGGGGCGATTACCAACCTGCCTTATGATGCGGTGGTGGAAGTACCTGCCTATATTACCTCCGAAGGACCAGAGCCCGTCCGCGTGGGTAAGGTTCCGCTGTTCCACCAGACGCTTTTACAGCAGCAACTGGCCTCTGAACAACTGCTGGTTGAGGCAACCATTGAAGGCAGCTATGAGAAAGCGTTGCAGGCATTCACCCTGAACCGCACCGTGCCGACCATGGAACACGCGAAAGCGATCCTGGATGAGATGATCGAAGCCAACCGCGACTACTGGCCTGCACTGCAAAAAGCCTGGCAGGACGGCGAAGCGGTGAAAAAATAGGGGCTTGCTCGCGAGTTGAACGTGGTTAGCTTGTCGGTGTCAGAAAAAACACCGACAATCCTTTTTTACGGAAAAGAATGGAGGCAACCATGTCCACCTCATATTTTGTCGCTGCCGACTGGCTGATTGAGCACGGTGACGACCCGGAAGTTCAGATTATTGATGCGCGCATGGCCCCTCCGGGGCAAGAGCATCGTGACGTTCCCGGTGAGTACCGCGCAGGGCATCTGCCAGGCGCGGTATTTTTTGATATCGAAGCACTTTCCGATCACACCTCTCCCCTGCCGCACATGCTGCCGCGTCCGGAAGCGTTTTCCGTGGCAATGCGCGAGCTGGGCATCAGCAAAGACAAACATCTGGTTGTTTACGATGAAGGCAATCTGTTCTCCGCGCCGCGCGCGTGGTGGATGCTGAAAAACTTCGGCGTGGAAAAAGTGTCAATTCTGGCGGGTGGGCTTGCGGGCTGGAAACGCGATGATCTGCCGCTCCAGCAGGGTGACGTCACGCTGCCGGAAGGCGATTTCGACGCGTCGTTTGACGCACACGTGGTGAAGCGTCTGACCGACGTGCTGGTCGTCAGCCACGAAAAGACGGCGCAAATCGTCGATGCGCGTCCTGCACCCCGCTTTAACGCTGAAGCGGATGAACCACGTCCGGCGCTGAGGCGAGGCCATATTCCGGGTGCGCTGAACGTGCCGTGGGGCGATCTGGTGTTTGAAGGCGAGCTGAAAACCACCGATGAATTGCGAGCCGTTTTTGAACGTCAGGGCGTGGATCTGCATCGTCCGATTATTGCCAGCTGCGGCTCCGGCGTGACGGCCTGCGTGGTGATCCTGGCGCTCGCCACTCTCGGCGTCAACGACGTTACGCTCTACGACGGTGCCTGGAGCGAATGGGGCGCGCGGGACGATCTGCCGGTTGAACCGGCGAAATAATGGATAACCGCCTGGCAACGCTGTTAACGCGCGGGTCCTCGCTGACCCGCGCGGAGTATCGCGTCCTCGCCCACCTCACGGAGCATCCGCTGCTGGTGGGCAACATCACCGTGCGCGAGCTGGCGCTGGCGACATTTGTCTCCACCGCGACGATTATGCGTCTGTGTCAGAAGCTGGGGTTTAGCGGCTTTAGCGAATTTATCTGGCACTGCAAGCAGCTGCTTTCAGACACGCCGCACATCACCGTGCAGCCTGAGCAGCATGCGGAATTACCGGCGCTGTTCGCTCAGTTTATTGCCAACTATCAGCACACCTTTCAGTGGGTCACCCAGGCCAAACGCCAGCAGTTTGCCAGCCTGCTGCGCCAGAAAGAGAGCTTCTTTCTCTACGGCGCCGGGTTTTCGTATCTTTTTGCCGAGTACCTGACCAAGAAGTTGCAGGTGCTGGGCAAAACGGCGTTCATCTCCGGGCCGGGGGACAGCCGGAATATTTTTCTCAGTAACGCCGCGCGTTATCAGGTGTTTATTGCCGTCTCCCGCAGCGGCGAAACGGAGCAGGTTCTGGATAAAGCGCGGATAGCCAAAAACGTCGGCATGACGGTCGTCGCCTTTACCCGAGCCTCCGCCAATACGCTGGCGGGCATGGCGGATCTGCATTTCGCGCTGTATGACGAGGCGGTGCACTTCGCTGCCGAAGCCGCGGGCGTGACGTCGTTTGAGTCGAATCTGGTGCTGCTGATGGATTTACTGTTGCTGGAGGCAACGGGGTGAGGCTCACCCCGCCGTAATTAAATAATGCGGTTGGTTTTAAGATCGCGCAGGAAGCCGCCCCAGCGACGCTCGTAGAACGGGGTGATGTGCTCGGTAATAAAGTGGCTGATCCCCTTCTCGCCCTTCTTCACCTGACAGATATCGATCGGTTCATCGCCCGGCAGCGTGTCGGTCGCTACGCTTCCCGCCGCCTGAATGATGTCTTCAATATCGCCGTCCGCTTCAATACCAATCAGCAGCACGGGCTGTTCATCAGCTCCCTCTTTGATGGAGCAGAGGAAAGCGCGTTTCACCGGCTTGATGGTACTAAACAGCGTGGTCAGGGAGTCAATCATCTGCGCGGGCGGCTCGGCCACTTCAGAGAGCAGCAGCGTTTCTCCCCCTTCCAGCACCTCCTGGGTGCTGAGCGGGTTGCCCTCCTCCCCAATCAGGTGGCTGATTTCGCGCGGGGTGAACTCTTTCCCTGTTGGCAGTTTGGCGTTGAGGAAAAGCGTCTGCCCCAGCGTCATTTCGAACAGCGTGCGAACAGGCATCACCACGAACGCCTGTTCGTCTTCTACCGCTTTCTGCAAGGCTTCCAGCGAGGTAAAGAACGGGATCACCGAGGTGCCGTCATCTTTCTCCCAGTGCAGAAGATCCAGCGCGCTGTCTTCCACCACCTGCTCCCCTTCTGCCGCCGTTCCCGGCACCCAGACGGTAGATTCCAGCAGCGTGCGGAAAAAGGCCGGACGGTGGGCGGGCTCGGTCGCCGCCTGCTCCAGCAGGGTTTCTAATTCGTTTTTAGTATCTGACATAGTTTCGCTACTTCAAAAATACGCCGGGTGGCGCTTTGCTTACCCGGCCTACAAAACCGTTGGCCCGTGCAAGCGCAGCGCCACCCGGCAAAAAAGATCACTCAGCCGTCAGCAGGTTCGCCACGGTACGCACGCCCAGACCGGTCGCACCCGCAGACCACTGTTCAACCGCCGCTTTACGGTAGGTTGCAGAGCAGTCGATGTGCAGCCAGCCTTCATGATAGTTCTCAACGAAGTGAGACAGGAAGCCCGCTGCGGTGCTTGCACCCGCCGGGTATGCCGCGCTCGCGGTGTTATTCAGCTCGGCAAAGTTAGACGGCAGCTGGCTGCGATGGAACTCGGCCAGCGGCAGACGCCAGAACGGCTCGTTTTCCGCCGCGGCGCTTGCCAGCAGGCGAGCGGCCAGCTTGTCGTCGAAGCTGAACAGCGCATGGTAGTCGTTACCCAGGGCCGTTTTCGCCGCGCCGGTCAGGGTCGCCATGTCGATAATGAGCTCTGGCTTCTGGGCGGAGGCGTCGATCAGGCCATCGGCCAGCACCAGACGGCCTTCGGCGTCGGTGTTCATCACTTCGACATTTTTACCGTTGCGGTAGCGAATGATGTCGCCCAGCTTGAAGGCGTTACCGCTCACCATGTTATCCGCGCAGCACAGGTACAGCTTGACACGCTTGTTCAGACCACGTGTGATGGCGAACGCCAGCGCGCCGGTGATGGTTGCCGCGCCGCCCATGTCGGACTTCATGGAGTCCATGAAGGCGCTCTGCTTCAGGCTGTAGCCGCCGGTGTCGAAGGTAATGCCTTTCCCGACCAGGCAGGCAAAGACCGGCGCTTCTTTATTGCCGGTTGGGTTGTAATCCAGCGCCAGCAGGACCGGAGGACGCTCAGAACCACGGCCCACGGTGTGGATGCCCATGTAGTTCTGCTCGCGCAGATCTTCGCCCTTGGTGATGCGGTAGGACATGTTATCCCCCGCCACGCCGGACAGCAGGTCAACGGCGCGCTGCGCCAGCTGCTCAGGGCCAAGCTCTTCCGCCGGGGCGTTAATGGTATCGCGCACCCAGTCGATAATTTTCAGGCGGCTTTCCAGTTCTTTCTGACCGGCTTCATCGAGGTTCGCCCATTCAATTTTACGGGTGCCTTTCGGGCCTTTGTATCCCGCCCAGAACGCCCAACTGCGGTCAGTATCCCAGCCTTCACCTTCCAGCGACACATGCTTAATGCCCAGGCCGTCAATTTTACGCGCGGCGCGCTGGATCAGACCCAAATCATCTTTGCCCGTCAGGTGCAGGGTAATACCGTCGTTGTTGATGCTGTAGGTGGCTTTTTCGCCCCAGCGTGCGTCAGCAGGCTGTGTGGCGAGCGTAATCTTCATCGCTTCGGTCATTTTATTTATCCTTATTAGCAACTAGCAAACGGGCCGCCTGAAGGCAGCCCGTTTTGTTATTTATTCTGCTTCATCTAACCAGACTAACAGAATCGCCTCCAGAATTTTTTCATTGGATGCGTTAGGATCGTCGTCGAAATCCTCTAAATCGCAGATCCACTGGTGCATGTCGGTGAATCGTACGGTCTTCGGATCGAGATCCGGGTTCGCGTCGTAAAGCGCTTCGCCGATTTCACGGCTGTCTGTCCACTTCAGTCCCATATTAGTGCTCGCGTGCGTGGTTGATGGTGTAGCGCGGGAACTCTACGACCAGATCTTCATCGGTCACCGCGGCCTGGCAGCTCAGGCGGCTGTCTGGCTCCAGACCCCATGCTTTATCCAGCATGTCGTCTTCGTCTTCGGTGCTCTCGGCGAGAGAGTCGAAACCTTCACGCACGATGCAGTGGCAGGTGGTGCAGGCACAGGATTTTTCACAGGCGTGTTCCACTTCGATACCTGCACGCAGGGCAACATCGAGAATGGTTTCACCGGTCTTCGCTTCCAGAACAGCGCCATCCGGACAGAGGTCCGCATGAGGCAAAATAACAATCTTTGGCATATTAAACCTCGTCCACGGACTGGCCTTTCAGCGCGACGCGGACAGATTTGTCCATGCGGCGAGCGGCGAAGTCCTGGGTTTGTTTATCAACGTTTTTAATGGCTTCTTCTATTGCGTCAGCGTCATTGCCTTCGGCGACTGCGCGTAAGCGCGCGGCAGCCTCGTCAATCACCTGGCGCTCGGCGGCGCTTAACAGCGCGGCATCGGCAGCGAGCGCCCCGTTCAGGCTTTCCAGCACGCGTGCGGCTTCAACTTTCTGTTCAGCCAGCATACGCGCCTTCACATCCTGCTCGGCGTAGCTCATTGAATCCTGGATCATGGAGGCGATTTCGCCATCGGTCAGGCCGTAGGACGGCTTCACCTGGATGGATGATTCCACGCCGGTGGATTTTTCCATCGCCGTCACGCTCAGCAGGCCATCCGCATCTACCTGGAAGGTCACGCGAATATGCGCCCCGCCCGCCGGCAGCGCCGGGATGCCGCGCAGCGCAAAGCGCGCCAGAGAGCGGCAGTCCTGCACCAGTTCGCGCTCGCCCTGCATCACGTGGATGGACATCGCGGTCTGGCCGTCTTTGAAGGTGGTGAACTCCTGCGCGCGCGCCACCGGAATGGTGGTGTTACGCGGGATCACTTTCTCCACCAGGCCGCCCATGGTTTCTAAACCGAGAGACAGCGGGATGACGTCCAGCAGCAGCATTTCGCTGTCCGGCTTGTTGCCAACCAGAATATCGGCCTGGATAGCAGCGCCTACGGCAACCACTTTGTCCGGGTCGATGGAGGTCAGCGGCGTACGGCCAAAGAATTCGCCCACGCGCTCGCGCACCAGCGGCACGCGCGTTGAACCGCCTACCATCACCACTTCCAGCACCTCGTCAGCCTCCACGCCCGCATCCTTCAATGCGCGACGGCAGGCCAGCAGGGTGCGTTTAACCAGAGGCGCAATCAGCTCGTTGAACCGATCGCGGGTGATTTCACCCTGCCAGCCGGCGACATTTACGATGACCGACTGCCCATCGCTCAGCGCAATTTTGGCGTCGATGGCCGCATCCAGCAGTTCGCGCTGAACGCGCGCATCGCTGCGATCGCTGATGCCCGCCTGCTCGCGGATGTAGTCCGCCAGCAGATGGTCGAAATCATCGCCGCCGAGCGCGGAATCCCCGCCGGTCGCCAGCACTTCGAACACCCCGCGACTCAGGCGCAGGATAGAAATATCAAAGGTGCCGCCGCCCAGATCGTAGACCGCAATCACCCCTTCCTGACCGGAGTCAAGACCGTAGGCAATCGCCGCCGCCGTCGGTTCGTTCAGCAGGCGCAGCACGTGCAGGCCAGCCAGACGCGCGGCGTCTTTGGTGCCCTGACGCTGTGCGTCGTCAAAATAGGCCGGAACGGTGATCACTACGCCGTCCAGATCGCCGCCAAGCGTTGCCGTCGCGCGCGCCGCCAGCGCTTTGAGGATGTCAGCGGAAACACGAATTGGGTTTAGCAGGCCGGCCGCCGTGGCAATCATCGGCAGGCCGTTTTCACTGGCCTGAAGCTGATACGGCAGGTGCGGGTAGCGGGTCTGGATATCAGCCAGCGAGCGGCCCATCATGCGCTTTACGGAACTGATGGTGTTAGCCGGATCGCGCGCGGCGTTGGCGCGGGCGTCGTAGCCAACCGCATGCCCCTGCGGCTGATAGTGGACCACGGAAGGCAGCAGATGGCGGCCCTGCTCGTCAGCCAGCGTTTCCGCCTGGCCGCTGCGCACGGTCGCCACGAGGGAATTGGTGGTGCCCAGGTCAATACCGACCGCCAGACGACGCTGGTGCGGTGCGGCGCTTAAGCCAGGCTCACTAATTTGTAATAAGGCCATAATTGCTTCCGAAATTAAAAATCGAGCAGCTTTTCTTCGAGTTGTTCAGCACTGCTTCGCAGTTTATCGAGAAAACGGAGTTTGCGCACAGTGTCTGCCGCGACGTCCCAGGTCTCGTTGTTCAGTTGCTCCACCATCTGCTGATGGCGGGTATCGAACATGCCCTTCACGCGCGTGATAAAACGTTCCAGACGCGCTTCATCTTTGGCCTGTTCAATCTCATCCAGCTCTTCGCGCAGCTCCAGCTGTTCCATCAGAAAGGCGGTGTCGCGCACGGTATGCTGTTCGCTCGCCAGATCGAAGCCGTGGAGCGAAAGCAGATATTCGGCACGCGTCAGCGGATGTCGCAGCGTTTGCCAGGCCTGATTGATGGTCGCGGAGTGCGATACCGCAGCCAGCTGCTCTGCCTGCGTCCCGCTGGCGAATTTATCCGGATGGTACTGACGCTGTAGATCCTGGAAACGGATTGTCAGTACCTGAAGATCGATCGGGTATTGAGCGGGTAGTCCGAAGAGAGTGAAGTAATCCATAACAATCTCAGGGGTAGCCTGTTAGAACAAACCCCACGCGCAGCAAAGCCACGGTGGGGTTTCGGATGACGCGCGGTTAAACGTGGAAGCTTTCGCCGCAACCACACTCGTCTTTGACGTTCGGGTTCGTGAATTTGAACCCTTCGTTCAGTCCTTCTTTTACGAAGTCCAGCTGAGTGCCGTTGAGAAATTGCAGGCTTTTGCCATCGACCACCACCTTCACGCCCTTGTCTTCAAACACGGTGTCATCAGACGCCGGCTCGTCAACAAACTCCAGTACGTAAGCCATACCAGAACAGCCGGAGGTACGTACGCCCAGTCGCAGGCCAAAGCCTTTACCACGGTTCGCCAGAAAAGAGCTTACTCGCGCGGCAGCGCTGTCGCTAAGGGTAATCGACATACTCAAACCTCAATTATTTTGCTTCACGTTTGCTTTTGTAATCCGCAATGGCGGCTTTGATCGCGTCTTCTGCCAGAATAGAACAGTGAATTTTCACCGGTGGCAGCTCGAGTTCTTCAGCAATATCCGTATTCTTGATTGCCTGTGCTTCGTCCAGAGACTTGCCCTTCACCCACTCGGTGACCAGGGAGCTGGAGGCGATAGCAGAACCGCAGCCGTAGGTCTTGAAGCGCGCGTCTTCAATGATACCTTCATTGTTGACTTTAATCTGCAACTTCATCACGTCGCCACATGCTGGCGCACCAACCATGCCGCTGCCGACAGAGTCGTCGCTGTTGTCAAAAGAGCCAACGTTGCGCGGGTTCTCGTAATGATCGATAACTTTTTCGCTGTATGCCATGATTGAATTCTCCTTATGTACCGATTAGTGATGTGACCATTCAATGCTGTTCAGGTCCACGCCCTGCTTGAACATTTCCCACAGTGGAGAAAGGTCACGCAGACGGCCAATGGAGTTACGAACCAGCTTGATGGTGTAGTCAATCTCTTCTTCGGTAGTGAAACGACCTAAAGAGAAACGGATAGAGCTGTGTGCCAGCTCGTCAGTCATGCCCAGCGCGCGCAGCACGTAGGATGGCTCGAGGCTTGCAGACGTACAGGCAGAACCGGAAGAAACGGCCAGGTCTTTCAGCGCCATGATCAGCGATTCACCTTCAACATAGTTGAAGCTGACGTTGAGGATGTTTGGCGCGCCCTGCTCGAGATCGCCGTTCAGATACACTTCTTCCATATCTTTCACGCCGTCCCACAGACGGTTACGCAGCGTACGCAGGCGTGCCATCTCGGTTTCCATCTCTTCTTTCGCGATACGGTACGCTTCGCCCATGCCCACGATCTGGTGAACAGGCAGCGTGCCGGAACGCATGCCGCGCTCGTGACCGCCGCCGTGCATCTGTGCTTCGATGCGGATGCGTGGCTTACGACGAACGTACAGCGCGCCGATACCTTTCGGGCCATAGATTTTGTGGCCGGAGAAGGACATCAGGTCCACCTTCAGCTGGCTCAGATCAATAGGCAGTTTGCCCACGCTCTGGGTCGCATCCACATGGTAGATGATGCCGCGCGCACGGCACATTTCGCCGATGGTCGCGATGTCCTGCACAACGCCGATTTCGTTGTTAACGTGCATGATGGAAACCAGAATGGTGTCGTCACGCATCGCCGCTTCGAGCTCTTTGAGGTCGATGATCCCGTTGCTCTGCGGCGCCAGGTAAGTCACCTCGAACCCTTCACGCTCCAGCTGACGGCAGGTGTCCAGCACGGCTTTGTGTTCGGTTTTGCTGGTGATGATGTGCTTGCCTTTTTTCTGATAGAAGTTGGCCGCGCCTTTGATCGCCAGGTTGTCGGATTCGGTCGCACCGGAGGTGAAAACAATTTCACGCGGGTCGGCGCCAACCAGGTCAGCAATTTGATTACGGGCGATATCTACCGCCTCTTCAGCATGCCAGCCAAAACGGTGTGAACGGGAAGCTGGGTTACCAAAGTTTCCGTCCAGGGTCAGACACTGCATCATTTTCTCGGCAACACGCGGGTCCACCGGCGTGGTTGCGGAGTAGTCGAGATAAATCGGTAATTTCATTGCTCTATAAACTCC
Source organism: Enterobacter genomosp. S (assembly GCF_001631805.1). NCBI lineage: Bacteria > Pseudomonadati > Pseudomonadota > Gammaproteobacteria > Enterobacterales > Enterobacteriaceae > Enterobacter > Enterobacter genomosp. S. The sequence continues at coordinate 616,952 of NZ_LVVA01000012.1, forward strand.
GTACATCGCTTCAATGCAAGGAATCAGGCAACCGGCTGGATGTACGACCGAGTACGCGGGGTGTGACCACCCCGGCCTGATTCTGAATACTTATCTTTTTAATTACGCGCGCAGTTTAACGTCAATGGCGTCCTGCGAACGGGTGCTGCGTTGTGAATCCTGACTGTGCTGACGACCAGAAACGTCCAGAACTTCCTGGTTATTCACCAGTTCACCGAGGGTGATGTTGTTCAGGAAGCCGGTCAGACGGTCGCTCAGATCGCGCCACAGCGCGTGGGTCAGGCATTTATCGCCGCCCTGACAGCCGCCTTTACCCTGGCAACGGGTTGCGTCAACGGATTCATCCACCGCGCTAATCACTTCGCCAACCGCAATACTGCCCGCGTCTTTACCCAGCAGATAACCGCCGCCCGGGCCACGAACGCTGGACACCAGTCCATTTTTACGCAGTCTGGAGAACAGCTGTTCCAGGTAAGAGAGGGAGATCCCTTGTCGTTCAGAAATATCAGCCAACGGAACCGGGCCCGCTTCGGAGTTGAGCGCAACGTCCAGCATCGCGGTCACGGCATAACGCCCTTTAGATGTCAGTCTCATGTCTTACTTAACCTCAAACTCGCCCCTGCTTGGGGTTTTTTATTGTAAAATGGGGGTATTGCATAGCAGGGCCAAGTCTGACATTCCTGACTAAATTGGTCAACTATTTACTTGACTGTTTTAGTCAGGTATTTAACCTTCTGTGCCTTCATAATATAGGTGCGGCCTGATGCCCTCACCCCGGCCCTCTCCCACAGGGAGAGGGAGAAAACAAACCGGCACTACTCTTTATTCTTCTGCTCAATCGACGCCAGGATCCCGCGCAGGATGTTCAGCTCCTGGCTTTCCGGGCGGGCGCGGGTGAACATACGGCGCAGCTTGTTCATTACCTGGCCCGGGTGGCCTTCACGGATAAAGCCGGTAGAGAGCAGCGTCTGCTCGAGGTGACCGTAGAAACGCTCCAGGTCGTCCACCAGCGGGTAGGCCGTCTCTTCTTTAGGTTCGACCTGTTTCTCCTGCGTCGCCAGCCATGCCATGCGCACTTCGTAGGCGATGACCTGCACCGCCATCGCCAGGTTCAGGGAGCTGTATTCCGGGTTGGCGGCAATCGCCACATGGTAGTGGCACTTCTGTAGTTCCTCGTTGGTCAGGCCAACGCGTTCACGGCCAAATACCAGTGCAACCGGCGCTTGCTCCGCTTCTGAGACGCTTTTCAGACCGCATTCGCGCGGGTCCAGCATCGGCCACGGCAGCGTACGGGAGCGCGCACTGGTGCCCACCACCAGGCTGCAACCGGCCAGGGCTTCATCCAGCGTGTCCACGATCTGCGCATTACCGATTACGTCGCTGGCGCCGGCCGCCAGGGCAATAGCCTGAGAGTCTGGTTTCACCAGCGGATTAACCAGCCACAGGTTCGTTAAGCCCATGGTTTTCATAGCGCGGGCCACAGAGCCCATGTTGCCGGTGTGCGATGTTTCGACCAGCACGATTCGAATGTTTTGCAGCATAATTTTTAGATGTCTGGGTTCAGTGTCTGAAGAATATTCGGGCATATTATCATAAACGAGAGACATAATCCGATCCCGCTGCTATACTCTGCGCCGATTTTCCTGTTCTTTAACATCCAGTGAGAGAGACCGATGCATCCGATGCTGACCATCGCCGTGCGCGCAGCGCGCAAGGCGGGTAATGTAATTGCCAAACACTACGAAACCCCAGACTCCGTAGAAACCAGCCAGAAAGGCAGCAATGATTTCGTGACGAACGTCGATAAAGCCGCAGAAGCGATTATTATCGAAACGATCCGCAAATCTTACCCGCAGCACACCATCATCACCGAAGAAAGCGGTGAACATGAAGGTACCGATCAGGATGTTCAATGGGTTATCGATCCACTGGATGGCACCACCAACTTCGTTAAACGCCTGCCACACTTCTCAGTTTCTATCGCAGTACGCATCAAAGGCCGTACTGAAGTCGCCGTTGTCTACGATCCAATGCGTAACGAACTGTTCACCGCTACCCGCGGTCAGGGCGCGCAGCTGAACGGCTATCGTCTGCGTTGCAGCAATGCACGCGATCTGGACGGCACCATTCTGGCGACCGGCTTCCCGTTCAAGGCGAAGCAGCACGCAACCACCTATATGAATATCCTGGGCAAACTGTTCACCGAATGCGCGGACTTCCGTCGCACCGGTTCTGCTGCACTGGATCTGGCCTACGTGGCGACCGGTCGCGTTGACGGTTACTTCGAGCTGTCCCTGAAGCCGTGGGACTTTGCAGCGGGCGAGCTGATCGCACGTGAAGCAGGCGCCATCGTATGTGACTTCACCGGCGGCCATAACTATATGTCTACCGGCAACATCGTTGCAGGTAACCCGCGCGTCGTTAAAGCCATGCTGGCAAACATGCGTGATGAACTGAGTGATGCGCTGAAGCGTTAATTCAGCATGTTAAGCCCGGTGGCGCTACGCTTACCGGGCCTACAAATCCCTCAGGTACGGCTAAAAAGGCCGCAGCCCCCTTCCCACCGGCACTGCGCTCATCCACATCGTGACCGCCGCCACCAGCAGAATCACTCCGCCAGCCAGCGCAAGCGTCGTCCAGCCAACCTGTCGCCACAGCACCGGCGTTTTATTGCCGCTCAGTTTTACCGCGAGCTGACGGAAGCTGTGCACCAGCAACGCTAACGAAGAGATAGTCAGGGACGTTCCCGCCGCCATCGCCAGCGCCGAGAGCATACCCCAGCCAAATACCCCAATCACTTTGCTGAACAACAGCACCATGATCGCTCCCGAGCACGGGCGCATCCCCATAGAGAGCACAATCATCAGGCGCGCGCGCCAGTCGTCGCCGCTCCGTAATTGCGCCTGCGTCGGCAGATGCTGATGCCCACACCCGCAATTTTCATGGTGAACGTGATGCGGCGTAAAGGCTTTGAATTTCGGTTTTTGCAGCAACGCGCGCAACTTTTTCAGCGCCCGCCAGCAGAGGATCAGCCCCAGCACGCCCACCAGCGCGTAACTCCCCTTCTCCAGCCAGAAGCTGCTCATATGCAGCTGACGGGCCGGCAGCTGCAACAGCGAAAGGACTATCACGACGAGCGCAATCGCCACAATGCCCTGAAGTAAAGAGGACGCCAGCGTCAGGCCAATGCTCGATTTCAGCTTCGACGGATGGGTGGCAAGCCAGGTGGTGATGACGATTTTGCCGTGCCCCGGCCCCAGCGCGTGCAGCACGCCGTAGATAAAGCTGAACGCCAGAAGAGAACCGCCCGCTTTGGTCGGGTTCTCCGCCACCGCCTTCAGCAGCCCGCTCATCTGCTGATTGACTTCACGCTGCCAGATAATGCTTTTCATCATCACCTGCGGCCAGGCCTGCCACAGCCAAAGCGCGCCGCAGACGGCTAACAGTAAAAAGAGCGCCAGAGGCCAGAGGTGTAGCCAGCGACGCGGCTTGCTGACAGGAGAGGAGATCACTGACATTGCAACGTCACCTCCTGCGCAAACTGTTTCCCTAATTCCATGTCTTCTGGGGGCGCATCTTCTTTATCAAGGGAAACGGCAAAATTCAGCGTCTCTTCGCTGGGCGTCGGCGTGTGCACGGCAATTTTGCAGATTTCTTGCAACTTTTCCGGCAGCTGCACGTCGCTGTCCAGGGCGTAATGCATATCGACATAGTAGGTTGGATCAAACGTGGAGAACGTGTACTTCTGCCCTGCCAGCGGCTGAGGGTGCGCCAGCGGAAGGATAAACGTCAGCACCGCCTGATGTCCGTCGCGGGACATGCCGTACTCCGTGGGACGATTAAGAAACTTCACCTTTTGTCCGTTATGCCAGAACTCGGTGAAGTAGTGCTGACCCAGCACGTTGGCCATCACTTCTGCCGCCAGCTTTTTCCAGATCTCGTCGCCGGGCTTTGCGTTTCCGGCATCGTACAGCAGATCGGCGGAGGTGATTTCATCCATCGTCCAGCGCATTTTCAGGCCGCTGAGCTGCGTGCCGTCCGTCACCAGCTCGGTTTTCAGGCTGATAAAACTGTGAGGATGGGCGCCGGCGGCGAAAGTGAAAACCGCCAAAAATAACGCTACCGCGCTTTGTTTAACTATTTGCATCTGTTCCTCACGTCAAAAATTCTGTGATGTTCGCCAGCAATCCTGAGTGAAAGGCCTGCCGGCGCGCTTTTCAGCGCCCATCCTTTAGCTATTCTTATCAAACATTCACACTGGATACCCGACAGATGATGATGACGACGCTTGAAATTCCATCTGTGCTTTCCAGTTCGCAGCGCCGCTGCCAGGTGCTTTTGATGCTATACCTGCCCGATGCTGCCGTCACCGCACAGAGCATAATCGCTGCCAACGGCGTGGACGACGCCCTGGCACGGCAAGATATAGCCGAGACGCGCGATGAAATCCAGCGCTATCATCGGCTTGATATCGTCACGCAGCATGATGGCTGCTACCAAATTGAGGGTTCCGCCCTGAACCAGCGCTTGTGCCTGCTGCACTGGCTGCGCAGGGCGCTCCGGCTGTGTCCGCATTTTGTCTCGCAACAGTTTACCCCGGCCTTAAAAACGGCACTTAAACAGCACGGTATCGCCCGTCCTCTTTATGACGATGCGAATCTTCGGGCGCTTATCAGCTTTTGTTCGCGCAAGCTTCAGCGCCAGTTTGAGGCCCGCGACGTGCAGTTCTTACAGCTCTATCTGCAATACTGTCTGATTCAGCATCATCTGGGCAATACGCCACAGTTTTCTCCCGTTCAGCGCAACTGGACGCAGTCGAGAGGGGAGTACTTTACGGCGCAGGAAATTGTCCGCCACTGGAAACGGCGCGTTCCACAGGGCACACACGGCGATGAACAGCTGTTTCTGGCGCTGCTGTTTATGATGCTCCGCACACCCGATCCGGTGCTGGATAAACATCAGCAGGATCAGCGCCTGCGTCGCGCTATCGTGCGTATGATTGCCCGCTTCCGGGCGCAAACCGGCATGAACTTCAGCGATGAGCAAGGGCTGACCGATCAGCTTTATGTTCATCTGGCTCAGGCGCTGGACCGCTCCTTATTTGACATTGGCATCGACAACAGCCTGCCGGAAGAGATCCACCGCCTTTACCCCCGGCTGCTGCGCACCACCAAAGAGGCGCTGTCTGAGCTGGAAGCCGAATTTGGCCTACGATTCTCCGGTGAAGAGAGGGCTTTGGTGGCGGTGATTTTTGGTGCCTGGCTGATGCAGGAAACCGATCTGCATGAAAAACAGGTGGTGCTGTTAACGGGGGAAGATAAAGCCTGTGAGGAACTGATTGAGCAGCAGCTTCGCGAACTGACGCTGCTGCCGCTCAATATTCGATATCTCAGCCTGGAAGCGTTTAAGAAAGAGGGAGCGCCTCGCGAGGCAGCGCTGGTCATTACTCCCTATCCAACCGCCCTGCCGCTGTTCTCGCCGCCGCTTATTCATGCCGTAGAGACCCTGAACTCGCAGCAGCAGGAACATATTCGCGTTATGCTCGAATCATAGTCACGCGCGAGCAGCCACCTTCGGGCGGATGACGATGGCCGGTAAGGCCACCAGCGCCATCACCCAGAACACCCCGTGCCCGAGATGCTGATAGAGGAAACCGGCGAAGACGGTCATCACGGCGATACTGCCCCCCATCGCCACCGCTGAATAGACCGCCTGGAGACGAATAACGTCCCCGCCCTCTCGCGCCGCGATGTAGCGCATCGCCGCCAGATGACACACGGTAAAGGTTCCGCAGTGCAGAATTTGCGCCACAATCAGCCACGGCAGCTCCGTCGTCCAGCCCATGATGCCCCAGCGCGCCACGCCGCAGACGGCGGAAAGCAGCAGCAAATCCCGCGCACCGAAACGGCCGAACAGTTTTTTGCTGAGCGCAAAGATAATCACTTCAGCCACTACGCCAAGCGACCATAAATAGCCGACGGCGGAGGCGGAATATCCCGCCCCCTGCCAGTAAATGGCGCTGAAGCCGTAATAGGCCGCATGCGCGCCCTGAAGCAGGCACACGCAGGCCAGAAAACGCCAGCTTTGCACCACAAGGCTTCGCCAGGCGGGCCAGCCCGCGCTTTCCTGATGGCGGCTTTCCCCTTGCGGCATCACCGACGGGCGCAGCAGCATCCCCAGAAGCATGGAGGCGATCCCGATACTCAGCAATGCCAGGATCGCGCGGTAATCGTAGAGGCTGACCAGTTTGCCCACCAGCGCAGAGCCGATGACGAAGGCAATCGATCCCCACAGGCGCACGCGGCCATAGTCCATGGTGATCTGCTTTTGCCAGGTGTTCGCCAGCGCATCCGTCAGCGGCACCAGCGGGGAGAAAAACAGGTTAAAGCCAACCATCACCACCATCAGCCAGGCAAACTGGTGACTGACCCAGAAACAGGCCGCGAAGACCAGCGTCAGCAGGGCCAGAATGCGCACCGCTTTAATCAGTAAGGAGGGATCGCTGACGCGGGGGGCAATCAGCAGGCTGCCGAGGAAACGCGCCACCAGCCCTGCGCCCAGCAGGATACCGATGGTTTCAGGCGTCAGACCAATTCCCTTGAGCCAGACGCTCCAGAAAGGCAAAAAAATACCGTAGCTAAAGAAATAGGTGAAATAGCTGAGCGCCAGCCAGCGCGTGGAATGCAAGACCATGAATCCCTCCCGAAATGGAGGCGATAGTCTGGCGTTTATCCTGTACTTTAGCAAGTCGTTAGCGCGCTATAAATTTACGAAAAATTAACATCATGAACAGCCGGCCGGCGTATGGCGAGAGCGGTAAAACTGTATTACGTTTAAAGGACATCGCCTGAAGAGGTCGTTTGCCATGAACAGCTTACGTTATTTCGATTTCGGCTCTTCCCGTTCGCTCCTGCTTTTAATTGCCCGCATTGCCATCGTGGTTCTGTTTATTATTTTCGGTTATCCAAAGCTGACGGGTTTTAGCGGCACCGTTCAGTATATGACGTCACTCGGAGCGCCCATGCCCATGCTGGCGGCCATTATTGCCGTCGTGATGGAGATTCCCGCCGCGATACTGATTGTGCTTGGCTTTTTCACCCGCCCTCTCGCGGTCATCTTTGTCTTCTATACGCTGGGGACCGCGGTAATTGGTCATCACTACTGGGATATGACCGGGGATGCGGTCCTGCCCAATATGATTAACTTCTACAAGAATGTGAGTATCGCGGGCGCCTTTATTTTGCTGGCGATTACAGGGCCGGGGGCCATCTCCCTCGACCGACGTTAGCCCACAAAAAAGGCCGCATAAGCGGCCTTTTTCAGTTCTGCAACGCAGACAATTAAGCGTACACCGGGAAGCGTGCGCAGATTTCCAGAACTTTACCCTTAACGCGCTCGATAACCGCGTCGTCATTGATGTTGTCCAGAACGTCACACATCCAGCCCGCCAGCTCTTTCACTTCCGCTTCTTTAAAGCCGCGACGCGTCACGGCCGGAGAACCGATACGGATACCGGACGTCACGAACGGGCTCTTCGGATCGTTTGGCACGCTGTTTTTGTTCACGGTGATGTTGGCGCGGCCCAGGGCAGCGTCAGCTTCTTTACCGGTCAGGTTCTTATCAACCAGGTCCAGCAGGAACAGGTGGTTTTCCGTACCGCCAGAAACCACTTTGTAGCCACGGTTCAGGAACACTTCCACCATCGCTTTGGCGTTCTTAGCAACCTGCTGCTGGTAAACCTTAAACTCTGGCTCCATCGCTTCTTTCAGCGCCACCGCTTTAGCCGCGATAACGTGCATCAGCGGGCCGCCCTGCGCGCTTGGGAACACAGCAGAGTTCAGCTTTTTGTACAGCTCTTCGTCACCGCCTTTCGCCAGGATCAGGCCACCGCGTGGACCCGCCAGGGTTTTGTGGGTGGTGGTGGTCACAACGTGAGCGTGTGGAACCGGGTTCGGATAAACGCCTGCGGCAATCAGGCCAGCAACGTGCGCCATGTCGACAAACAGGTACGCGCCGATGCTGTCTGCGATTTCACGCATTTTGGCCCAGTCAACGATGCCGGAGTAAGCAGAGAAACCACCGATGATCATCTTCGGCTTGTGCTCTTTAGCCTGCTTCGCCATGTCTTCGTAGTCAATTTTACCGGACTCATCAATACCGTAAGGAATGATGTTGTACAGTTTACCGGAGAAGTTAACCGGGGAGCCGTGAGTCAGGTGGCCGCCCTGTGCCAGGTTCATACCCAGAACGGTATCGCCCGGCTGCAACAGCGCGGTGTAAACAGCGAAGTTAGCCTGAGAGCCAGAGTGCGGCTGGACGTTTGCGTAGTCAGCGCCAAAGAGTGCTTTCGCACGGTCAATTGCCAGCTGCTCAACGATATCAACGTACTCGCAGCCGCCGTAGTAGCGCTTGCCCGGGTAACCTTCAGCGTATTTGTTGGTCAGCTGAGAGCCCTGCGCCTGCATAACGCGCGGGCTGGTGTAGTTTTCGGAGGCGATCAGTTCGATGTGCTCTTCCTGACGTACTTTTTCCTGCTCCATAGCCTGCCACAGTTCGGCATCATAATCGGCAATGTTCATTTCACGCTTTAACATCCGCATCTCCTGACTCAGCTAACAAGTAAATTTTGGCCTGAAAAGGCAGTCCTGTTGGACGACGGGCAACAGTATAACTGAATAGTTCTGCGATAACAGGTCTTGACAAACGATTTTACGCAAACGTTTACCTTCACGCCACGCAAGGGTTTGAGCGATAAAGCTCTCGTCATTTTCAACGGATTTCTTTTCAGCTTTGTGATGCATATTTTTCACGATGCAAAGAACCATTTACATTGCATGGGTATTTTTATAAGATGCATCTAAAATACATCATTAAAGTAACATCAGAAGGAAGCTGCTATGCTCGACGCTCAAACCATCGCTACCGTGAAGGCCACGATCCCCCTGCTGGTTGAAACGGGTCCTAAGCTGACCGCCCATTTCTACGATCGCATGTTCGCGCATAACCCTGAGCTCAAAGAAATTTTTAACATGAGCAACCAGCGTAACGGCGATCAGCGTGAAGCGCTTTTTAACGCTATCGCCGCCTATGCCAGCAACATCGAAAACCTGCCGGCTCTTCTGCCTGCGGTGGAAAAAATTGCCCAGAAGCACACCAGCTTCCAGATCAAACCTGAACAGTACAATATCGTCGGCAGCCACCTGCTGGCCACGCTGGACGAAATGTTCAGCCCGGGCCAGGAGGTGCTGGACGCGTGGGGTAAAGCCTACGGCGTGCTGGCAAACGTGTTTATCAATCGTGAAGCGCAGATCTACAGCGAAAACGCCAGTAAGAACGGCGGCTGGGAAGGCACTCGCGCCTTCCGTATCGTTGAGAAAACCCCGCGTAGCGCGCTTATCACCAGTTTTGAATTTGAGCCGGTTGACGGCCAGCCGGTGGCGGATTATCAGCCTGGGCAGTATCTGGGCGTCTGGCTGAAGCCGGAAGGCTTCCCGCATCAGGAGATCCGCCAGTACTCCCTGACCCGCAAGCCAAACGGCAAAGGCTATCGCATTGCGGTTAAACGTGAGGAAGGCGGTCAGGTATCGACCTGGCTGCATAACGTCGCTAACGTTGGCGACATCGTTCATCTGGCCGCGCCGGCGGGTGACTTCTTTATGGCGGTGGAACCCGGCACGCCGGTGACGCTGATCTCCGCGGGCGTGGGTCAAACGCCAATGCTGGCGATGCTGGATACGCTGGCAAAATCCAGCCACAGCGCGCAGGTTAACTGGTTCCACGCGGCCGAAAACGGTGATGTCCACGCCTTTGCGGATGAAGTGAAAACGCTGGCGGCCAGTCTGCCGCACTTTACTGCGCATACCTGGTACCGTTTGCCAACGGAAGCCGACCGCGCAGCGGCACGTTTTGACAGCGAAGGGTTGATGAATTTAGGGCAGCATGAAGGGGCGTTCAACGCACCGGGAATGCAGTTCTACGTTTGCGGACCGGTGGCGTTTATGCAGTATGCCGCGAAGCAGCTGGTAGACCTGGGTGTTGACAAGGACAACATTCATTACGAATGCTTCGGCCCGCATAAGGTGCTGTAATCGCCCGGCGGCGCTTCGCTTGTACGGGCCTACGAAGGGTTTTGTAGGCCGGGTAAGCGCAGCGCCACCCGGCAAGCGTGTTAAATCGCCGCGTCGTCTTCCTCGCCGGTACGGATACGGATCACGCGCGCCACGTCAAAGACGAAGATTTTCCCGTCGCCAATTTTGCCGGTCTGTGCCGTGCGGATAATGGTATCCACACAGGTATCGACGATGTCATCGCTCACCACGATCTCGATTTTCACCTTCGGCAGAAAGTCCACCATGTACTCTGCGCCACGGTACAGCTCGGTGTGGCCCTTCTGACGACCAAAACCTTTCACTTCAGTTACGGTCATCCCGGTGATGCCCACTTCAGCCAGCGCCTCACGTACATCATCCAGTTTGAAAGGTTTAATAATCGCATCAATTTTTTTCATGGTCGGTCCTTAAACTCTTGCCTGTAAGCTGCCTCGTAATCGGTTGCTCACAGTATCATATTCAGGCGGATTTTGCGGTACTACTCTTTAAAATCGTTCGCTTCCAGCTCGTGGCGTGAGAGGAGTTTATAGAACTCGGTACGGTTACGCCCGGCCATGCGCGCCGCGTGGGTCACGTTGCCTTTGGTGATTTGAAGCAGCTTGCGCAGATAGTTCAGCTCGAACTGATTTCGCGCTTCCGCAAACGTCGGTAAAGCCGTGTTTTCCCCTTCCAGCGCCTGCTCCACCAGCGCATCGCTGATCACGGGCGATGAGGTCAGCGCCACGCACTGCTCAATCACGTTCACCAGCTGGCGCACGTTGCCCGGCCAGCTTGCCGTCATCAGGCGCTTCATCGCATCGGTGGAGAACGCGCGCACAAACGGTTTGTGGCGGTCTGCGGCCTGGCGCAAAAGATGGTTTGCCAGCAGCGGAATATCTTCCGCGCGCTCGGCCAGCGCCGGAATTTTCAGGTTGACGACATTCAGTCGGTAGTAGAGATCTTCGCGGAACTCGTTGCGCGCCATCGCCTTGGGTAAATCACGGTGGGTGGCGGAAATAATACGCACGTTGATGTCGATATCGCGGTTGCTGCCGAGCGGACGCACTTTTCGCTCCTGCAACACGCGCAGCAGTTTGACCTGCAACGGCGCGGGCATATCGCCAATTTCATCGAGAAACAGCGTGCCGCCCTCAGCCGCCTGGAATAGCCCTTCACGGCTGCTCACCGCGCCGGTAAAGGCGCCACGGGCGTGACCGAAAAGCTCTGACTCAAGCAGCTGTTCCGGCAACGCGCCACAGTTGATGGCGATAAAAGCATTTTTACTGCGCGGGCTGGCGTTGTGGATCGCCTGGGCGAGGATCTCTTTCCCGGTCCCGCTTTGGCCGTTGATCAGTACGCTAACGTCTGATTGCGCCACCATCCGCGCCTGTTCCAGCAGGCGCAGCATAACCGGGCTACGCGTTACGATGGATTCACGCCAGGCGTCGTCGCCGGAGGGCGCCGCGTGCTCAAGGGCGCTGTCGATCGCTTTGTAGAGGGCATCTTTATCCACCGGTTTGGTGAGGAAGCTGAACACGCCCTGCTGCGTCGCGGCCACCGCATCCGGAATGGATCCGTGCGCGGTGAGAATAATTACCGGCATCCCGGGCTGCTGCTTCTGGATCTCCGCGAACAGTTGCAGGCCGTCCATTTCATCCATGCGTAAATCGCTGATCACCAGATCGATTTTCTCACGGCTGAGCACTTTCAGCCCCTCCTGCCCGCTTTCAGCGGTAACCACGCTGTAGCCTTCGCTGACCAGACGCATCCCCAACAGCTTTAATAAACCGGGATCGTCATCCACCAGCAACAGATGGGCAGGTTTACGGCTTGTCATGGCTTCACATCCTCTTGTTTCGGCGTCTCACCGTCTGGAGTCGTGGCAGAGTTGCCTTTCGACCCGTCGGGCAGATAGCTGCCTGCCGGCTTACGCGTCGAGAGCTGTCTCTCGATATCGGTCAGATTCTCAAGCTTGCGCGTGGTGGTATCAAGCTGCTCGCGCAGCGACTCCTGCTGCTGGCGCAGCGCATCAAGCTCGCTGTCGCTCGACTGCTGCAATTTGCTGTAGCGGAAACGCTCTTCAGACAGCTGTAATTGCAGGGTTTGTCCGTCCCGCCAGAGCTGATAGACCGGGCGCACCTGCGAGGGAATATTGATTACGTAAGTATCCAGCCGCGTCACGTTGGCGCGGCGTTCGACGGGGGTGATTCTGGCATCGGCCATAACGATCCCACGTTTAAACGCGTCCTGCCAGGTGTCGTCCACCAGCATCGCCGCCTGCGCACGGGCCTCGGCGGGGGCCAGACGCTGGGCGCAGTCTATTCCCCGCAGCCAGAACAGCGGGTTGGATTCGACATCGTGCCCCGACAGGCTCCAGATATCATCGCAACGTGTTGAAAGGAAGTCGGCCAGCTGTTTTTGCGGCCATTTATCTTCCTGTTTGTGGCTAATTGCACTTTTTGGTGCATGGGTGACACAGCCTGCCAGCAGCAGGCAGGGCAGGCTCAGGCGCACATTTTTGCTGGAAAACACCGCGCGCAATGCGCGATAAAAGACGTGTGACATACTCACCAGGTTGTTATTCATTTCATTGATTTTTCCGGCTCAAGAGGCAGTTCGATACGAAAACAGACATCGGCGCGTTCATCACTCACGATGTTAAGCTCACCCTGCATGCGTCGTATGCAGTCGCGGGCAATACTCAGCCCCAGACCACTTCCTTTTACCGCACCTTTTCGCTGATGACTCCCCTGGAAGAAGGGTTCAAAGATCATCGTTTTTTCATCATCCGGAATCGGGCTTCCCGTATTCGCTACGTCAATAAATACCCGCGAACCGTTGTTATTGCTTCTGATATAAATGGTACCGGATTCAGTACCATAGTGCACCGCATTGGAATAAAGATTATCCAGCACGCTCATTAACAGCATCGGTTCTGCAAGACAGGCTGGCGCGTTGAGATCCACCTGGGTATGCATCATTTTAGCTCTTGCTGGCAGGCTATGGGCGGAGATGACCATATCCACCAGCGGTTCAATTTCAACGCTCTCGAGCACCACAGCACCATCCGCCAGCTTGCGGTTATAGTCCAGCAATTGTTCGATAAGTTTCTGTAAATTGCGGCTGCTGGCATCCAGAATCGCCACAATCTCTTTTTGCTCAGGCGTTAACGGCCCCGCCACTTCGTCGGCCAGCAGCTCCGTGCCTTCACGCATGCTGGCCAGCGGTGTTTTGAGTTCGTGTGAGATATGGCGCAGAAATTGGTGACGCTGGGATTCCAGCCACGCCAGACGCTCTGAAAGCCAGATAATGCGCTGGCCGACCGAGCGCAGCTCGCGCGGGCCTTTAAAAACGACGGTATCCCCGAGGGATTTGCCCTCTCCCAGGCGGTTAATCATTCGCTGGATCCCCTTTACGGGACCGATGATCATGCGGGTAAAGAGCAGCACCAGCCCCAGGCTGACCAGAAACAGCACCAGCGCCTGCCAGCCAAAGAACTGGCCGCGCTCGGCAATCTCCTGCTGGAGCTGCTGCCCGCGGGAAAAGATTACCGTACGGGTGGACTGAACCATCTCCGTGTTGGCATTCGCAAAGGCCTCAAGCCGCGCGGCGGCGGCGGCATCAGGACCGCTGTTTTTGCACTGGAGCTGCGCCAGATCGTTCAGATCCTGACGCAGCGCCTGATAGAGCTTGTCATCCGGCAGCACCCCGGCATGGGCGTCCAGCATTTCGCTGTAGCGTTTACGCTGATTCTGATACACCCTTTCCAGCGTGCGGTCGTCCAGCACGCAGTACTGGCGATAGCTACGCTCCATCTCCAGCGCGGCGTTGGTCATCGCCTCGCTACGGCGGGCATCAATAAGCGTGGTGCGGTTAGTCAGCGCCGCCTGGGCACTTAACGCGTTCAGGCTTTGCCAGGCCTGCCAGGCCAGCACCAGCAAAGGTAGCAGGATCAGCAGGAAGGCCATCATAACAAGCTGTCGCAGGGAGCGAGGGAAAGCGGGCCAGCGTTTCAACACATTACTCTCTTCATCCGGGTTTGAGGAGAGCGTAACTGAGTCTGCCCTTCAGATACAACAAAGCCGGGTAAAAACCCGGCTTTGTCATGGAATAAGGCGGTGCCTAACTCGACGTTTCGCCCTGGCCTGATAAAGCATTGCAATAATCAGTAGTTGGACGGCAGGCACCTTTTTGTGCGTCATTCGAAGTTTATGTAGCACGTCCCGAAGGGGCTGACATAAGAAGGTGAATGAGCCACTGACTACTGTAATGCAACTCGCGTGCCAGAATGCAAGACAATCAATTATCTTTATGATTACAAAAGGCTTTATTACATAAGTGTATTGAAAGCGGCGTGAATGATTTCCAGGCTAAGTGTCGCTATTAAGCAACACCTTAACGGGAACCTGTCATGCCATATATAAATCAATAAGTTAAATGTCTCTTTTTGGAGACACTTAAACCGCAGGATTGTCGCGATTTTGCGACAGGTATAAAAAAGCCCGGTAGCGCTTACGCTTACCGGGCCTAGAGGTAGTACGCTAAACCTTAACCCAACTGTTTACGCGCGTTGCGGAAAATGCGCATCCACGGGCTGTCCTCGCCCCAGTTTTCAGGGTGCCAGGAGTTGCTCACGGTACGGAAGACACGCTCCGGGTGCGGCATCATGATCGTTACGCGACCGCTTTCGCTGGTGACCGCAGTAATACCATTTGCCGAACCGTTCGGGTTAGCCGGATAGGTTTCGGTGACCTTGCCGAAGTTATCAACGAAGCGCAGCGCCACCAGCCCTTTGCTTTCAAGCTGAGCCAGATGCGCCGCATCGCGCACTTCAACCTGACCTTCACCGTGCGACACCGCGATTGGCATCTGAGAACCCACCATCCCCTGTAACAGCAGAGACGGGCTTTGAGTCACCTCTACCAGGCTGAAGCGGGCTTCAAAGCGGTCGGACTGGTTGCGCACAAAGCGCGGCCAGGCTTCACTGCCCGGGATCAGCTCGCGCAGGTTAGACATCATCTGACAGCCGTTACAAACGCCCAGCGCTAGCGTCTGGGGACGGTGGAAGAAGGTCTCGAACTCGTCACGCACGCGGCTGTTGAACAGGATGGACTTCGCCCAGCCTTCGCCCGCGCCCAGCACGTCGCCGTAGGAGAAACCGCCGCAGGCCACCAGCGCCTGGAAATCATCCAGCCCGGTACGCCCGGCCAGCAGGTCGCTCATATGAACATCAATGGCGTCAAAGCCCGCCCGGTGGAAGGCAGCCGCCATCTCAACGTGGGAGTTAACGCCCTGCTCGCGCAGCACGGCCACTTTCGGACGCGCGCCGGTCGCGATGTACGGTGCGGCAATGTCTTCGTTGATGTCGAAGGAGAGCTTCACGTTCAGGCCTGGATCCTGGTCATTGGCCTTTGCGTTATGCTCCTGATCGGCGCATTCCGGGTTATCGCGCAGGCGCTGCATCTGCCAGGTGGTTTCCGCCCACCACATACGCAGCGTGGTACGGCTTTCGCTGAACACCGCGTGGCCGTCGGCTTCAATCACGAAGCGGTCACCCTGCACCGCTTTCCCCAGATAGTGCACGCAGTCTGCCAGACCGTGCTTCGCCAGAATCGTTTCCACCGCCTCGCGGTCTGCGGCGCGGACCTGAATCACCGCGCCCAGCTCTTCGTTAAACAGCGCTGCCAGGCGGTCTTCGCCAAGAGCGCCAATGTTCGCTTCCACGCCGCAGTGGCCGGTGAAGGCCATCTCTGCCAGGGTGACCAGCAGGCCACCATCGGAGCGGTCGTGGTAGGCCAGCAGCTTGCGCTGTGCCACCAGCGCCTGGATCGCGTCGTAGAAGCCTTTTAGCTGGGCGACGTCACGCACGTCGGCTGGCTTATCGCCGAGCTGACGGTAAACCTGCGCCAGCGCGGTTGCGCCCAGTGCGTTATGGCCTTTGCCGAGGTCAATCAGCAGCAGGGCGTTATCTTCGGTCGCCAGCTGCGGCGTAACGGTATGGCGTACGTCTTCCACGCGGGCAAACGCGGTGATCACCAGCGACAGCGGAGAGGTCATCTCGCGCTGCTCGTTACCCTCCTGCCAGCGGGTTTTCATCGACATGGAGTCTTTACCCACCGGAATGGTCAGGCCTAGGGCTGGACACAGCTCCTCACCCACCGCTTTCACGGCTTCATACAGGCCGGCGTCTTCCCCCGGGTGACCGGCAGCGGCCATCCAGTTCGCGGAAAGCTTGATGCGTTTAATATCACCAATCTGCGTCGCGGCAATGTTGGTCAGCGCTTCACCGACCGCCAGTCGCGCAGAGGCGGCGAAGTCCAGCAGCGCCACCGGCGTACGTTCGCCCAGCGCCATCGCTTCGCCGTAATAGCTGTCGAGGCTCGCAGTGGTCACGGCGCAGTTAGCGACCGGGATCTGCCACGGGCCGACCATCTGATCGCGGGATACCATACCGGTCACGGTACGGTCGCCGATGGTGACCAGGAACGTTTTCTCTGCCACGGCCGGGAGGTGCAGTACGCGATCCACTGCGTCCGCAACGGTAATGCCCTGGCGGTCCAGCGCTTTGCCCGCCGCTTTGCGGGTGGTGACGTCGCGGGTCATCTTCGGCGTTTTGCCGAGCAGCACGTCCAGCGGCAGATCGATAGGCTGGTTGTCAAAGTGGGTATCGCTCAAGGAGAGGTGCTGCTCTTCGGTCGCTTCACCGATGACGGCATACGGCGCGCGCTCGCGGCGGCACAGCTCGTCAAACAGCGGCAGCTGATCGGCGGCCACCGCCAGCACGTAGCGCTCCTGGGATTCGTTACACCAGATTTCCAGCGGGCTCATGCCCGGCTCATCGCTCAGGATGTCGCGCAGGTTGAAACGCCCGCCGCGACCACCGTCGCTCACCAGCTCCGGCATGGCGTTGGACAGACCGCCCGCGCCCACGTCGTGGATGAACAGAATCGGGTTAGCATCGCCCAGCTGCCAGCAGCGGTCGATCACTTCCTGACAGCGACGCTCCATCTCCGGGTTGTCGCGCTGCACGGAGGCGAAATCGAGATCCGCATCAGACTGGCCGGAAGCCATAGACGAGGCTGCACCACCGCCCAGACCGATGTTCATGGCCGGACCGCCGAGCACGATCAGCTTCGCGCCGACGACGATCTCACCTTTCTGCACGTGATCGGCGCGAATGTTGCCGATCCCGCCCGCCAGCATGATCGGTTTGTGGTAGCCGCGCAGCTCTTCGCCGTTGTGGCTGTCCACTTTCTCTTCATAGGTACGGAAGTAGCCGTTCAGCGCCGGACGACCAAATTCGTTGTTGAACGCCGCGCCGCCCAGCGGGCCTTCGGTCATGATATCCAGCGCGGTCACGATGCGCTCTGGCTTGCCGAAATCTTCTTCCCACGGCTGTTCAAAGCCCGGGATACGCAGGTTGGAAACGGAGAAACCGACCAGACCCGCTTTTGGTTTAGCGCCGCGACCCGTCGCACCTTCGTCACGGATTTCACCGCCGGAACCGGTCGCCGCACCCGGCCACGGCGAGATTGCCGTCGGGTGGTTGTGGGTTTCCACTTTCATCAGGATATGCGCAGGCTCCTGATGGAAGTCATAGCGTCCCGCTTCGCGGTCGGCGAAGAAGCGGCCCACCTCGGAACCTTCCATTACCGCGGCGTTGTCCTTATAGGCAGACAGCACGTGGTCAGGGGTTTGCTCCATGGTGTTTTTGATCATTTTGAACAGCGACTTCGGCTGCTGTTCACCGTCGATAATCCAGTCGGCGTTGAAAATCTTGTGGCGGCAGTGCTCAGAGTTGGCCTGCGCAAACATATACAGTTCGATGTCGTTCGGGTTGCGGTTGAGCTTAACGAATGCATCCTGAAGGTAGTCAATTTCATCTTCTGCGAGTGCCAGCCCCAGACGCAGGTTTGCGTCGATCAGCGCCTGACGCCCCTGCCCCAGCAGGTCTACGCTCTGTACCGGCGCAGGCTGATGGTGGGAGAACAGCTTCTGCGCCTCATCCAGAGAGGCAAACACGCTTTCCATCATGCGGTCGTGCAGCTCTGCCGCAACGGCCTGCCACTGCGCGTCGCTCAGGGTGGACGCTTCCACATAGTACGCCACGCCGCGCTCCAGACGGTTAATTTGGTTCAGGCCGCAGTTGTGGGCGATATCCGTTGCTTTGGAAGACCAGGGGGAGATGGTGCCCGGACGTGGCGTGGCAAGGATCAGTTTACCGGTCGGCGTATGGCTGCTCAGGCTTGGGCCATATTTAAGCAGGCGTTCCAGCTGTACGCGCTCCTCTGCATTCAGAGGGGCATTCAGGTCAGCAAAATGGACATACTCAGCGTAAATATTGCTTACCGGAAGGTCGGCCGCCTGAAAACGTGCCAGCAGTTTGTTAATACGGAAGGCAGACAGTGCAGGCGAACCACGCAGAATTTCCATCATAAGTCTCTCGTCTTCGAAGCGCCGGGGCGCTTACAGTGTGCGCAAGGGGGGAAAACGGGCGTCATTATAGAGAATCCTGAGCGCCGACGAAACCGTTTGCGTCGAAATAAAATCATCCATTATGTTTAACAATAGATGTGACCAGTCTCTCTAATTGGTTGCCAACTGGCGCTACTTTGCGCAAAATGCCGCTCAATCAATGGCAAACCCTATTCATAACATGACTACAGCACACTGAGGCATCCGGCGTCGCAGAGAATTAACTAATTGAAAAAATTAAAGATTAATTATCTGCTCATCGGCATTGTTACGTTGCTGCTGGCAGTGGCCCTCTGGCCTTCTATCCCCTGGTTCGGCAAAGCCGAGAACCGTATCGCCGCCATTCAGGAGCGGGGGGAGCTGCGCGTCAGTACCCTCTCTTCCCCGCTTATTTATGACGATATCAACGGTAAAACCATTGGGCTTGATTATGAACTGGCACAGCTGTTTGCGGACTACATGGGCGTTAAGCTGAAGGTCACCGTGCGACAAAACATTAACCAGCTGTTTGACGACCTGGATCATAACCGCGCTGATATCCTCGCCGCCGGACTGGTGTACAACAGCGAGCGGAGCAAAAACTATCAGCCGGGCCCAACCTATTACTCCGTGTCGCAGCAGGTGGTTTACCGTGTGGGTAGCCTGCGCCCGCGCTCGCTGGCCGACATCACCGAACAACAGTTAACCATCGCCCCCGGCCACGTGGTGATTGACGATCTGCGGGAATTAAAAGAGAAAAAATACCCGAACCTCAGCTGGAAGGTTGACACGAAACTGGGCACCAACGCATTGCTGGAGCAGGTAAAGGATAAAAAACTGGCCTATACCATTGCTGATTCGGTAGCGATCAGCCTTTTCCAGCGCGTTCATCCTGAAATCGCCGTGGCGCTGGATGTGACCGACGAACAGCCGGTGACCTGGTTTACCCCGCTAGACGACGATCAGACCGTTTCTGCGGCCATGCTCGATTTCTTTAATTCTATCAATGAAGACGGCACGCTGGCGCGTCTGGAAGAGAAATATCTCGGTCACGGTGACGATTTTGATTACGTGGACACCCGCACCTTCCTGCGCGCGGTGGATAGCGTGCTGCCGGAGCTGCAACCGCTGTTTGAGAAATACGCACAGGAAATTGACTGGAAGCTGCTGGCGGCGATTTCCTACCAGGAATCACACTGGGATGCTCAGGCCACCTCCCCGACGGGCGTGCGCGGGTTGATGATGCTGACCAAAAATACCGCCCAAAGCCTCGGCATCAGCGACCGGACCGATGCGGAGCAGAGCATCAGCGGCGGCGCGCAGTATTTACAGGATATGATGGCAAAAGTGCCGGAGACGGTCCCGGAAGGGGAGCGGATCTGGTTTGCGCTGGCCGCCTATAACATGGGCTATGCGCACATGCTCGACGCGCGCGCGCTGACGGCGAAAACAAAAGGTAATCCGGACAGCTGGTCTGATGTAAAACAGCGCCTGCCGCTGCTGAGTCAGAAACAGTGGTATAAAAAGCTGACGTACGGCTATGCGCGCGGGCATGAAGCGTATGCTTACGTGGAGAATATTCGTAAGTATCAGATAAGCCTGGTGGGGTATTTGCTGGAGAAAGAAAAAGAGGCAACCGAGGCACAACAGCTGGCTGAAAGCTATCCGGTGGTCGCACCGGACGAGCTTAATCCCCCTGCGACTTCAATTCTGCCTTTTGTTGCTTTTTCTGCTGCCGACGCATTCGAAAAAAGTCACTTAACAGACCCGAACATTCTGGTGCAAGTACCCCACCGATAGTGTTCACCTGGTGGTTCATCCCCGGATGCCCAAGCACGTCCATCAGCGAGCCGGCAGCGCCCGTCTTTTCATCCCGCGCGCCAAATACCAGCGTGCCGATTCGGCTGTGCACCATTGCCCCGGAGCACATCACGCACGGTTCAAGGGTGACGTAGAGTGTGGTATCAAGCAGACGATAGTTTTGCAGCACCAGTCCGCCCTGACGAAGCGCCATGATTTCAGCATGCGCGGTGGGATCGTGGCGGCCAATAGGACGGTTCCACCCTTCTCCAATCACCTGATTGTTATGGACCAGCACCGCGCCCACGGGCACTTCGCCCTCTTCCCAGGCGCGCTGAGCCAGCGCCAGCGCGTGGCGCATCCAGTATTCATGATTGTGTTCAGGGTTGGACAAGGGTTGATACTCCAGTCGAAAAGCGGGCGGCATTATACACAGCCCTTATAGATAAGACTATTCGAGTTGCTGAAGTTCACCCAGCGGCGTGACGCGCCAGCGGTGCTGGCAAAAATAGAGCAGCGGGTTGTCCTGCTTGCTGTCGCTGTAGCCGCTGTACAGGCGCAGCGGCGTGCCGATGCGTTTTTCCAGCTGGACCACTTTTTCATGCCCCAGGCAGCGCATCGTCAGGACCCAGCCGCCGTAGCCGCGTGAGATTTGCGTAGCGATAAGATTCACGCGCGGCAGCCAGGGGGTATCAAAGTAGACCTGCTCCACCAGCGTCTGCGGGGAGCCGGTAATCAGCCAGATATCGGCGTCGTTGGCGTCGAGGTAGCTGGTGAGGCGCGCCTGTACCACGGGAAACGCGGCCACGTGGCCGCGAAACCAGTGGGCAAAATCCTGCTCAAGCTGCTTAAGACGCGCTTCGCTATGACCAAACGTACATCCCCAGAGCAACAGGCTCATCGGCCAGCGCGCTGCACGGCCTTTTACCAGCAGCGCGATACCAATAACGGGTAACAGGGGCAATACCAGCAGCGCGTTAAGGGGCTGGCGCCGCAGCAGGTAGCGCATAAACGTGCCGAACATATCCTGCTGGTGCAGCGTTCCATCCAGATCGAAAAAAACAACGCGACGCTCGTGATTGGCCAAACCTTACTCCTCTGGGTCGTTGAATCCTAACAGCCAGGTAAACAGGAACCCGGCGATCACCGCTACCAGATAGCCTAACAGATAGAGCATGACTTTTCCGGTCACGATGGTTAATGCCAGCGGTAAACCGGAGATCCCAAAGGTGATAACGGTCGCCACTTTCCAGTAGCTGATCAGCGCCCCGCCCACCGCACCGCCGAGGCAGGCGGCCAGGAACGGTTTACCCAGCGGCAGCGTAACGCCGAAAATCAGCGGCTCGCCGATACCGAGTAACCCGACCGGCATCGCCCCTTTAATGACCTTTTTCAGACGTGCGTTGCGGGTTTTCATCAGTATCGCGATGGCCGCACCGACCTGCCCAACGCCCGCCATCGACAGGATCGGCAGCAGCGCGTTATAGCCGTGCGCCTGCACCAGTTCGACGTGAATCGGCACCATCCCCTGATGCAGACCGGTCAGGACTAACGGCAGGAAGGTTCCGGACAGTACGGCGCCTACCAGCAACCCGCCGCGATCGATAGCCAGTGACGCGCCGTGGGCGATGGCTTCCGAGATCCAGCCGCCCAGCGGTTGCAGAGCCACAATCGCCACGCTACCGGTAATCAGCGTGGTCAGCAATGGGTTGAGGATCAGCTCAATCGAGCCGGGCAGTACCGCGCGCAGCTTTTTCTCGATCCAGCACATCAGGATCACCACCAGCAGCACGGCAATCACCCCACCTCGGCCAGGCTGAAGCGCCTCGCCAAACAGCGTAATTTGCGCCAGCTGCGGGCTGGAGAGGATCCCGGCCATTACACCACCCATTGCCAGCGAGCCGCCGAACACTTTGGCGGTATTCACCCCCACCAAAATGTTCATGATGGCAAACACCGCGCTGCCGAAGATGGCGAGAATGCCCAGCAGGTTCGGATACTGCGTGGCAAAATTCCCGACAATATCCGGACGCTTAAGGATATTGATAATCCCGGTGATCAGCCCCGACGCAATAAACGCCGGGATCAGCGGAATAAAGACGTTGGCCAGCTGGCGCAGCGCGTCGCTCATAGGGGCTTTATACCTGGCTTTCGCCTGCGCTTTGGTGCGCTCCGCGTCGTCAACGGCGTGAGCCATTTCCCCGCCCGTCATCAGAGCGCGCATGGCGTCAACCACCTGCGCCGCTTTGCCCGGGCCGACAATCAGCTGATGCTGTTGCCCCTGCTTAACGTACCCGCTCACGCCGGGAAGCTGCTTCAGGCGCGTGACATCGAGCTTGTCGTCGTTATGCACCTCGATGCGCACGCGCGTCATGCAGTTTTCCAGACGCTGAATATTGTTTTCCCCACCGATCCCGAGCAGGATGTCGCTGGCGAGCGCTGCTGTTTTGTCCATACACGCCTCTTATTCGTGTTCTAATGCCGCCCGTAAAAACCCGTGATGGGCATCGAGTCTGGCTCTGGCCGCGGCTGCATCCAACCCGGTTAATATCATCAGAATGGCCGGTTTGACGTCGTGATCGGTCTGCTGAAGCACCTTTTCCGCCTCTTCACGCGCGGCGCCCGTCGCTTCCATCACCATGCGGCACGCTCTGTCCACTAGCTTGACGTTGGTCGCCTGCATGTCCACCATCAGGTTTTGGTAGACCTTGCCGAATTTCACCATCGCGCCGGTGGAGATCATATTGAGCACCAGCTTCTGCGCGGTACCCGACTTCAGACGCGTCGAGCCGGTTAACGCCTCGGGCCCAACGACAGGCGAGATGGCAATGTCCGCTACCTGCGCTATCGGCGAGCCGGGGTTGCAGGAGATGGCGACCGTGGTGCACCCGATCTTCCGGGCATATTCCAGCCCGCCAATGACGTACGGCGTACGCCCGGAAGCCGCCAGCCCGACCACCAGATCCTGCGCGGTCAGGTTCAGCGTCCTGAGGTCATCTTCCCCAAGCTGTTTATTATCTTCTGCTCCTTCCACCGCTTTCAGCAGCGCGCCAGGGCCGCCGGCAATCAGGCCCACGACCAGGCCGTGCGGAACGCCAAAGGTCGGCGGACACTCCGAGGCATCGAGCACGCCGAGGCGTCCGCTGGTTCCCGCCCCCATATAAATAATGCGTCCTCCGGCTTTCAGCGCGTCGGCAGCGGCGTCCACGGCTTTTGCTACCTCAGGCAATGTCTCTTTGACTGCCAGCGCGACGAGGGTATCCTGTTGATTAAAGCGGTTTACCAGCTCAAGCGTGGAGAGCGCGTCAAGATCCATGGTTTGCGGGTTACGCGTTTCAGAAACAAGAGAGCCTAGATTCATGTTATGTACCTCTGGAATTTTTAATTCATAATAAACGCACTATAATGGAATATAAAATTCATTCAGGCGAGCAAAATCCGTATTTGCGCAGGCAATCACATTTTCGCCAGGAGATCGTATGAACTGTTTAATTCGCATTCGTCAGCGCTACGCAGGCTTTGCTCAGAGTGATAAAAAGCTCGCGGATTTTTTACTCTCTCAGCCCGATCGCGCGCGGCACCTTAGTTCGCAGCAGCTGGCAGGCGAAGCCGGGGTGAGCCAGTCAAGCGTAGTGAAGTTTGCCCAGAAGATTGGTTTTAAGGGCTTTCCGGCACTGAAGCTGGCCATCAGCGAAGCGCTGGTGAGCAACCCTAACCCGCAGTCTATGCCGGTGCATAACCAGATCCGCGGCGACGATCCGATGCGTCTGGTCGGTGAAAAGCTGATTAAGGAGAACGTGGCGGCAATGCACGCCACGCTGGACGTGAACACCGAAGAGAAGCTGCTGGAAAGCGTCGCCATGCTTCGCGACGCGCGGCGCATTGTGTTGACCGGGATTGGGGCGTCCGGGCTGGTGGCGCGTAACTTTGGCTGGAAGCTGACCAAAATCGGCTATAACGCCATTGTTGAGCAGGATATGCACGCGCTGCTGGCAACCGTTCAGGCGATGGATCCTGACGATGTGCTGCTAGCCATCTCCTATTCCGGCGAGCGCCGCGAGATAAATATGGCCACCGACGAGGCCCTGCGCGTTGGGGGGAAAATTTTAGCCATTACCGGCTTTAGCCCCAATGCGCTCCAGCAGCGGGCAACGCGCTGTCTGTATACCATTGCCGAGGAACAGGCCACTCGCAGCGCGGCTATTTCCTCAACGAGTGCGCAAATGATGCTGACGGATCTGCTGTTTATGGCGCTGGTTCAGCAGGATCTGGAGCGTGCGCCAGAGCGGATTCGCCACAGCGAAGAGCTGGTAAAAAAACTGGTCTGAGCACAAAATGCGCGTATAATGCCCGCCCTGTTTGTGATGTTTCTGAGAATTTCCCGATGGCGCTGTTAATCACCAAAAAATGCATCAACTGCGATATGTGCGAACCCGAATGCCCTAACCAGGCGATTTCGATGGGCGACAGCATTTATGAGATTAACAGCGACCGCTGCACCGAGTGCATCGGCCACTATGAAACGCCGACCTGCCAGAAGGTGTGCCCAATCCCCAATACAATCTTAAAAGATCCGGCACACGTCGAGAACGAAGAACAGCTGTGGGATAAGTTTGTCCTGATGCACCATGCGGACAAAATTTAACTCTCGATAATTACCGTTGCACAGGCATAGTGGCGTTCATCTGCCAGCGTTACGTGCATGTGCGCCACGCCCAGCTTTTCCGCCAGCTTAAGCGCCTCGCCCCATAAGCGCAGACGTGGTTTACCCAGCTCATCGTTGAAGACTTCAAACTGGTTAAACGCCAGGCCGTTACGAATGCCCGTGCCGAACGCTTTCGCCGCCGCCTCTTTTACCGCAAAACGCTTTGCCAGAAAGCGCACCGGCTGTTGATGCGCCTCCCAGATGGCCCATTCGTTATCGCTCAGCACGCGTCTTGCCAGGCGATCGCCGCTACGGGCGATCACTGCTTCGATGCGGGCTATTTCAACGATATCGGTGCCTAAGCCCAGAATGGCCATTACTGACGCGCTTCCAGCATCAGGCGCTTCATCTCTGAAACCGCCTCTTTCAGGCCACTCATTACCGCCCGGCCAATAATCGCGTGACCGATGTTTAGCTCGTGCATTTCCGGCAGGGCGGCGATGGCCTTCACGTTGTGATAGGTCAGGCCGTGTCCGGCGTTAACCTTCAGGCCCAGACTGGCCGCGTAGGTTGCCGCTTTGGCAATACGCTCCAGCTCTTTAGCCTGCTCAGCATCATTTTCAGCATCAGCATAGCAGCCGGTATGAATTTCAATGTACGGCGCGCCCACGTCTGCTGCGGCTTTAATCTGGGTGAAATCGGCGTCAATAAACAGGGAAACCAGGATACCGGCATCCGCCAGGCGTTTGCAGGCGTCGCGCATTTTGTCGAGCTGCCCCGCCACGTCCAGACCACCTTCGGTCGTCACTTCCTGACGCTTTTCCGGCACCAGACAGCAGAAGTGCGGCTTCGTATCGCAGGCTATCGTCAGCATCTCTTCCGTTACCGCCATCTCCAGGTTCATGCGCGTATCCAGCGTCTGGCGCAGGATGCGCACGTCGCGATCGGTGATGTGGCGACGGTCTTCACGCAGGTGGACGGTAATGCCGTCCGCCCCAGCCTGCTCGGCGATAAACGCCGCCTGAACCGGATCCGGATACGCCGTGCCGCGCGCGTTGCGCAGGGTGGCAATGTGGTCGATGTTGACGCCTAATAGTAATTCAGCCATGACAATCCTCGGTTTTCTTTCTGATGCTGTGGTCTAACGTTTCGGCATAAATTGCCTGAATAATTCGCGGCTCTTTAAGGGCTTGCCACCAAGATACGGCTTGAGCGCAATTCGGGTAAAGCGTTTTGCGGCGCGCAGGGTGTCGGCGTCCGGGAACTCGCGTTCATACAGTGCTCTGAGCTGGCGTCCGGTAAAGGTGCTGTTATCAACGACGACGCTGGCAATAAAGCCCTTTTCCTCACGATAGCGATAGGTCATGGTATCTTCTACCTCGTCCCCACTTCCCGCACAGTGCAGAAAATCGACGCCGTATCCAAGGTGACCGAGCAGCGCCAGTTCGAAACGACGCAGGGCGGGTTCGGGCGTGCCGGTCGCACCCGCCAGTGCCTGGATACAGTGCAGATAATCGAAGAAAAGTTCCGAGAAGCGAGTCTCATGTTCAAGGACGCGGGAGATGAGCTCGTTGACATATAGACCGCTGTAGAGCGTGATGCCAGAAAGGGGAAGCGCCAGAGAGACGGCTTCAGCGCTGCGCAAGGTTTTGACTTCCCCTCGCCCGCCAAAGCGAACCAGCAGCGGCGTAAAAGGCTGTAGGGCACCCTTCAGATTAGAACGTTTGGAACGTGCGCCTTTCGCAACAAGGCGCACGCGGCCCGACTCTTCCGTGAAGACGTCCAGCATCAGGCTGGTTTCGCTCCAGGGACGACTATGGAGAACGAAGGCGCGCTGCCAACCTTCCATTATACTCGTCGTCTTGAGTTACTGATCTTCGCCGTAACCGAGGCTGCGCAGAGCACGCTCATCATCGGCCCAGCCAGATTTCACCTTCACCCACAGTTCCAGATGAACTGGCGCTTCGAACATCTCCTGCATGTCCTTACGGGCTTCGATACCGATGGTTTTGATCTTGGCACCTTTGTTGCCGATCACCATCTTCTTCTGACCTTCACGCTCAACGAGGATCAGACCGTTGATATCGTAACCGCCGCGCTCGTTCGACTGGAAACGCTCGATCTCAACCGTGACCGAGTACGGCAGCTCTGCGCCCAGGAAACGCATCAGCTTCTCGCGGATGATTTCAGAGGCCATAAAGCGCTGCGAGCGATCGGTGATGTAATCTTCCGGGAAGTGGTGAATCGCTTCCGGCAAGTGCTTACGTACGATGCCCGCGATGGTATCGACGTTCAGGCCGGTTTCCGCAGACAGCGGAACGATATCGAGGAAGTTCATCTGGCTGCCCAGCCACTGCAGGTGCGGCAGCAGGTCAGCTTTTTCCTGCACGTTGTCAACTTTGTTGACCGCGAGGATCACCGGCGTTTTGCCGTCACGCAGCTTGTTCAGTACCATTTCGTCGTCCGGCGTCCAGCGGGTGCCTTCCACTACGAAAATCACCAGTTCTACGTCGCCGATGGAGCTGCTCGCCGCCTTGTTCATCAGACGGTTAATGGCACGCTTCTCTTCCATGTGCAGGCCAGGGGTATCGACGTAGATTGCCTGATACGCGCCTTCAGTATGGATGCCGACGATGCGGTGACGCGTGGTCTGCGCCTTACGCGAGGTGATGGAAATCTTCTGCCCAAGCAGATTATTCAGCAGGGTGGATTTGCCGACGTTGGGACGTCCGACGATGGCAATAAATCCGCAATAGGTTTTGTCGATGCTCATTCCAGCTCCAGCATTTTTAACGCCTGTTCGGCGGCAGCCTGTTCAGCCTTACGACGGCTTGAACCCGTGCCGACCACCGGTTCACTCAGGCCACTGACCTGGCAATGGATGGTAAATTCCTGATCGTGCGCTTCGCCACGCACCTGCACCACCAGATAGGATGGCAGCGGGAGGTGACGACCCTGCAAATATTCTTGCAGACGCGTTTTCGGATCTTTTTGCTTATCGCCCGGGCTGATTTCGTCCAGACGGGTCTGATACCAGTTCAGGATCAGCTTTTCTACGGTCTGGATATCGCTGTCCAGGAACACGCCACCGATTAAGGCCTCGACCGTATCGGCAAGAATGGATTCACGACGGAATCCACCACTTTTCAGCTCACCTGGCCCCAGACGCAGACATTCACCCAGCTCAAACTCGCGTGCGATTTCAGCGAGGGTGTTGCCGCGCACCAGCGTGGCGCGCATGCGGCTCATATCACCTTCGTCCACACGCGGAAAACGATGATAAAGCGCATTCGCAATCACGAAACTTAAAATAGAGTCGCCCAAAAACTCGAGACGCTCATTATGTTTGCTGCTGGCACTGCGATGGGTTAATGCCTGTTGCAACAACTCCTGATGATGAAAAGTGTAGCCCAGCTTACGTTGAAGCCGATTAATTACGATGGGGTTCATGCGATACCAATAAATGAATGCGTCAAAAATGCAGCACACGAAACCGACCTGAGAAAACCAACGCGGTTTCGTGTGCCGTGGCACCCTTGCAGGGCCAACCTTAAACTTCGGGGGAATATTCTATACACAACGACAGGGGATGTCGTTAGTTCAAAGAGATTTATCGCTGAAATAATTCACGTAGCGGCTAATAAAAGCCGCTACGCGTTATTTTTCACGAAAATTAATGGATTCCGCCAATACGATTCAGGCGAACGCCGGTCGGCCACTCGCCTTCCTGCTTCTCGAAGCTCATCCAGATAGCGGTTGCTTTACCGACCAGATTCGCTTCCGGCACAAAGCCCCAGTAACGGCTGTCCGCGGAGTTATCGCGGTTATCACCCATCATGAAGTAGTGTCCCGGCGGCACAATCCAGGTCGCCAACTGCTGGCCCGGCTGCTGGTAGTACATTGCCAGCTGGTCCTGCGCGATTGGCACGGTCAGAATGCGGTGAGTGACATCGCCCAGCGTCTCTTTACGCTCAACCAGACGAATGCCGTTCTCTTTGGTTTCACCTTTTGGCACCTGGAAGAAACCGCTGGTCGCTTCACCACCGTTACGACGGGCGAAGGTCTGCACAAAATCACTTGGCTCGACGTTGGAGTAAGTGATTGGCAGCGCATTTTCGCATGCAGTACCAGAGCTACAGCCAGGCTGAACGGTCACCTCTTTCGCCACCGGATCGTAGGTCACTTTATCGCCCGGTAAACCTACCGCGCGCTTGATATAGTCCAGGCGCGGATCGTCGGGATATTTAAACACCACGATATCGCCACGTTTCGGATGACCCGTTTCGATCAGCGTTTTCTGGTAGATCGGATCTTTAATGCCATAGGCAAACTTCTCAACCAGAATAAAATCACCGATCAGCAGCGTTGGCATCATCGATCCTGACGGGATCTGGAACGGTTCATAGATAAATGAACGCACCACCAGCACAATCGCCAGCACGGGGAATACCGATGCCCCCGTTTCCAGCCAGCCCGGTTTAGGGCCGACTTTCTTCAGGGTCTTCGCATCCAGCGCATCGCCAGTGGCTGCCTGCGCGGCAGCCTGACGTTCACGGCGTTTTGGGGCGAAGATAAACTTATCCAGGCACCACAGCAGGCCTGTCACCAGGGTAGCGATGACCAGGATCAGGGCAAACATGTTCGCCATGCCAACTCCTTAAGGTTATTTACCGTTACCGTCTTTACCAACATGAAGGATGGCAAGGAATGCTTCCTGCGGCAGCTCAACGTTACCGACCTGCTTCATACGCTTCTTACCTTCTTTCTGCTTCTGCAACAACTTTTTCTTACGGCTGACGTCACCGCCATAGCATTTCGCCAGAACGTTTTTACGCAGCTGCTTCACGGTTGAGCGGGCAATGATGTGGTTACCGATGGCCGCCTGAATCGCAATGTCAAACTGCTGACGCGGGATCAGATCTTTCATCTTCTCAACCAGCTCGCGACCGCGGTACGGTGCGTTATCGTTGTGGGTGATGAGCGCCAGGGCATCAACGCGTTCGCCGTTGATCAGCACGTCCACGCGGACCATGTTTGAGGCCTGGAAGCGTTTGAAGTTGTAGTCCAGCGACGCATAGCCGCGGGAGGTGGACTTCAGACGGTCGAAGAAGTCGAGCACCACTTCCGCCATTGGAATTTCATAGGTCAGCGCCACCTGGTTACCGTGGTAAACCATGTTGGTCTGCACGCCACGCTTCTCAATACACAGGGTGATCACGTTGCCGAGGAACTCCTGCGGCAGCAGCATGTGACACTCTGCGATAGGCTCACGCAGTTCCTGAATGTTATTCAGCGGCGGGAGCTTGGACGGGCTGTCGACGTAGATCACTTCTTTCGAGGTGGTTTCTACTTCGTAGACTACCGTTGGTGCGGTGGTGATCAGATCCAGGTCGTATTCACGCTCCAGACGTTCCTGAATGATCTCCATGTGCAGCAGGCCGAGGAAGCCACAGCGGAAGCCGAAGCCCAGCGCCGTTGAGCTTTCTGGCTCGTAGAACAGGGAGGCATCGTTGAGGCTCAGCTTACCGAGCGCATCGCGGAAGTTTTCGTAATCATCGGAGCTGACCGGGAACAGACCCGCATAAACCTGCGGTTTCACCTTTTTGAAGCCGGGCAGCGCTTTATCTGCCGGGTTACGTGCACCGGTCAGGGTATCACCCACCGGCGCGCCGAGGATGTCTTTAATGGCACAGACCAGCCAGCCCACTTCGCCGCATTTCAGCTCGGTACGGTCAACCTGTTTGGGCGTGAAGATGCCCAGACGGTCAGCGTTGTAGACCTGTCCGGTGCTCATGACCTTGATTTTGTCGCCTTTACGCATAGTGCCGTTTTTAATACGGACCAGTGAGACCACGCCGAGGTAGTTATCAAACCAGGAGTCGATGATCAGCGCCTGCAACGGCGCATCCGGGTCGCCTTCCGGCGGCGGAATGTCACGCACCAGACGTTCCAGTACGTCCGGAACGCCGACGCCGGTTTTTGCCGAGCAGCGTACGGCATCGGTCGCATCAATACCGACGATGTCTTCAATCTCTTCCGCTACGCGCTCAGGATCGGCGGCTGGCAGGTCGATTTTATTCAGAACCGGCACCACTTCGAGATCCATTTCCATGGCTGTGTAGCAGTTTGCCAGCGTCTGGGCCTCTACGCCCTGTCCGGCATCCACCACCAGCAGCGCGCCTTCGCAGGCCGCCAGCGAGCGTGATACTTCATAAGAGAAGTCAACGTGCCCTGGGGTGTCGATAAAGTTCAGCTGGTAGGTTTCACCATCGGAAGCCTTATAGTCGAGCGTCACGCTCTGCGCTTTGATGGTAATACCGCGTTCGCGTTCCAGGTCCATGGAGTCCAGAACCTGGGCTGCCATTTCACGATCAGACAGGCCACCGCAAATCTGGATAATACGGTCAGACAGCGTCGACTTACCGTGGTCAATGTGAGCTATGATCGAAAAGTTACGTATGTTCTTCATATAGTTAAATAATTATGCCTTACGAATTCCTGGAGGCCGCTGTTCTTAGCCTGACGTTTTTCAGTGCGAAAACGCAGCATTCTACACTACATCCTCGTCTGCTGGAAATGCACTTAGAGCCAGGTATAGCGCGAAGAGTCGGCGTTTTCTTTATTGCGGTGTAAATAATAATAAAGCCCGGCAGATCACCGGGCCTCAGAAGAGAGCGTCTCAACACGAAGTTGGTCGGGTGCAAGCGCAACGCTGAGGATGACGGGCTGCCAGGCTTCCCGGGCCGTAAGCCTGGGGGAGAGGCCTTTAGCAAGCCAGAAACCGCCCACGCCGCCTAAAGCGGCTCCGCACATGGCAGCCAAATCTGTGCCAAAGAGCATCTGGAAAACCCCGCCCATCACGAACAAACCTGCCAGCGGAGAAAGGTAAACCAGCATGGCCGAGGTGAGCAGGCTACCTTCAGCGATGCCCAGTTCCACTTTCTGCCCTGCCACCAGCGGCTGGTCACTTGGCACCGCAATAGTATGCGACGTCTGCGGCCCCAGCTTATTCAACACGCGGCTGCCGCAGCCGGCTCGGGAGGCGCAGCTGCTGCATGATGCTTTAACATCACAGCTGACGAGCGCTACGCCATCCTGCCAGGAAACGACCGTGGCCCACTCTTTAATCATTGTGCCGCCCTGAATTTGATGCTGTCTGAAATGCGTTTTGCCGTTGGCGGCGGTAATTCACCGACAATAGTGATTTCCGCGTTATCGCGCACCGTGGTGCTAACCGTCCGGCGGCCGGTACGGAGCATCTGTTCGGAACTGTTCGCCGTAGCGCGATTGATGTTCACCGAAAAGCTAAACAGACCATCGGAGTAGAGTCGTGACTCAACCGGCGTTTCGATGGTAGGCAGCTGGCGACGGCTGCTGGAAACTTCGCTGAACCCTTGCGGGATCCAGGAAGGTACCCAGTTGAAATTAACAGAATCGCCGGCAGGAACGGAAAGCAAAGGCGGCAGACTGGCTTTGGCCAGATTTTGCATGCTGTTACCAACCTGGCTGTTCACGTCGAAGGAGATCACGCGGAACTGTTCAAGCGTTTCACCGTCGCGATCGAGCAGATCAACGCGCATCGGCAGCTTCGTCTCTGCGTCAATCCAGACGATATAGCTGTAACGTGTGCCATCCCGCGCGACAACGCGGATCACTTCGCACAGTCTGTCGGCAATACGGGTTCGCCCCACCGAGATAAAATCATAGTAGGGAGCGAGACGTTTAAAATCGGTATAAATGAGCGACGGCAGAGAATCAACGATGTAGTCGCCATTGAGCGTAAACGGCTCAAGGCCAGGCTCGAAATAGCTGATTTCGTTCCCACGCTGGACCACTTCCCGACGCGGGCCATCCATCTGTAAAAGCTGGGCGAGCGGCTGATTATCAAGGCGGGCGTGGCGATAGCGTAACGATTCGACACCCTGCTTATTGATGCTGATAAATGCCAACTCATAATTGAGTGACTGGCTGGCCAGATTCATTTGCTGCAACAACGCCCCGGATGAAACATCAGCCGAGGCGTTAGCAGAGAAGAACAGGCTACCCGCCATCAAAGACATGGCGAACCAAAGTTGCTTCATTACTGCGATTGCGTTCCTAAAGTTTGGTTTCCTGGCACCTGCACAGCAGCCTGCTGGGTTTGGGCCTGCTCAAACTGAAGCTGCTCGGAGTGCAGACGACGCTGCAACTCGTAATCCTGCAACATCGCATTAATGCGACGACGCTGCTCCTGTACCTGCTGTTGCTGCCCGCCGCTTGCGGAGGCATCTGCCGGTACGCCCAGGCTCACCGGGCTGGCTTTGCCCATCATCGGCAGCGTATTGAACACTGGCGCTTCAGGCTGCTGGCTGGCTTCAGACTGAGTATTATAGTGCTGGACCCCAACGATAACTGCAAGCGATACGCACGCAGCGACACCCATCTGGGTGAGCTGGCTCGCCCACGGACGCACCTTGTGCCAGAACGGCATTTTCTGCCACTGGTGAGGTGCAGGCTGCGCTTCAGGAATAAGCGGCGTGGTCTGATGAACAGGTTCGTTCTCAATGGCCGCCATAACGCGAGCTGAGATATCGAAATGGAGAACCTCGCTGGTATCACCGCGCATCGTGTCGCGGATGAGGTGATAGTTCTCCCAGGTCT
Source organism: Enterobacter genomosp. S (assembly GCF_001631805.1). Classification (NCBI taxonomy): domain Bacteria; kingdom Pseudomonadati; phylum Pseudomonadota; class Gammaproteobacteria; order Enterobacterales; family Enterobacteriaceae; genus Enterobacter; species Enterobacter genomosp. S. Next base: position 650,579 of record NZ_LVVA01000012.1, read on the forward strand.
GTTGCATTTCGGGAGAATGAGACAGCTCATCAAGCAGCTCACTATCCAGCGTTTCACCATCCATTAAAGCGGAAAGTTTTTCTTTCTGCATGCCTAATACCTTTTCCAGTATCCCGCTATCGTCAACGCCTGATAAGCGGTTGAACTTTATTATCAATGGCTTCTCGCGCACGGAAAATTCGTGAACGAACCGTGCCGACCGGACAATCCATGATGGCGGCTATCTCTTCATAGCTTAGGCCATCCAGCTCCCGTAACGTAATTGCCATGCGTAAATCTTCCGGGAGCGACTCGATCGTGCGAAAAACGATTTGTCTCAGTTCTTCTGACAACATTAAGTTCTCAGGGTTCGAAATTTCTTTCAGCGCGCCGCCACTTTCGAAGTTTTCCGCGTCGATAGCATCGACATCACTTGAAGGCGGACGACGCCCCTGAGCAACCAAATAATTTTTAGCCGTATTGACTGCAATGCGATACAGCCAGGTATAAAAAGCACTATCCCCCCGGAATGAATCCAGCGCGCGATAGGCCTTAATAAAAGACTCTTGTACGACATCAGGCACATCGCCTGACGGTACATAGCGGGAAACCAGACTCGCTACCTTATGCTGGTAGCGCACCACCAGTAGGTTAAAAGCTTTCTGATCTCCCTTCTGGACCCGTTCAACCAGGACCTGGTCCGTTAACTGCTCGCTCATCCGAGGTAATGTCTCCCCAAACCAAATTCCACGCGTTATCGAAACGCCACTCTATCAACATTGCACTTTGAGCAAGCACCGAGTTAGAGCGTCTGTTCTTCAATAAGTTCCGTAACGCCTTTGTTTTTGTTCATCGCGCCGCAGACCGTTCATTTTCTCTCATTATAAGTCTGTTCACGATACGCACCCGCTTTCTGACAAGAATCATCAACTTTATCGTCAGAAGAGTAACGCAACACAGGCTTTATTTCACCACAAAATCTGAAGCTAACGATCTGCTTCGCAAAATATTTCCCGTCATTTAGCGATGATTTAACTTCTGGTCTTTCGTTTAGTCATTGCAACAAGCATCAAAAAAAACGTGCGATAACTCGCATCAGAATGCTATTCTCACGACACCATGTTTAGTAAATTAAACAAGCATCATGAATACGACGCCTGAACTTCATTGTGATGTACTGATCATCGGTAGCGGTGCTGCCGGCCTTTCCCTCGCGCTGCGCCTGGCAGAACATCAGAACGTCATCGTGCTGAGTAAAGGGCCGATGAGCGAAGGCTCCACTTTCTATGCACAAGGCGGTATTGCCGCCGTGTTTGATGAAACGGACAGCATTGCCTCACATGTAGAAGATACTCTGATTGCCGGTGCAGGGATCGTGGATGAGCATGCCGCAGAATTTGTCGCCAGCAATGCCCGCCACTGTGTGCAATGGCTTATCGACCAGGGCGTGCTGTTTGATACACACATTCAGCCCAATGGTGAAGAGAGTTATCACCTGGCCCGTGAGGGCGGGCACAGCCACCGCCGTATTCTGCACGCTGCTGATGCGACCGGAAAGGCGGTTGAAACTACGCTGGTCAGCAAAGCCCTCAGCCATCCCAATATTCAGGTGCTGGAGCGCAGCAACGCCGTCGACCTGATTATTTCCGACAAGATTGGCCTGCCCGGCACGCGCCGCGTTGTCGGCGCATGGGTGTGGAACCGGAATAAAGAGAAGGTGGAAACCTGCCAGGCAAAAGCCGTTGTGCTGGCGACCGGCGGAGCCTCTAAGGTTTACCAGTACACGACGAACCCGGATATCGCGTCCGGAGACGGTATCGCCATGGCCTGGCGCGCCGGCTGCCGCGTGGCGAATCTGGAGTTTAATCAGTTCCATCCCACCGCCCTGTTCCATCCGCAGGCGCGAAACTTTCTGCTGACGGAAGCGCTGCGCGGTGAAGGCGCCTGTCTTAAGCGCCCGGACAGCTCCAGGTTTATGCCGGACTTCGACCCCAGAGGTGAACTGGCGCCGCGGGATATCGTGGCCCGCGCCATTGACCACGAAATGAAGCGGCTTGGCGTGGACTGCATGTATCTGGACATTAGCCATAAGCCGGCAGAATTTATTCGCCAGCACTTCCCGATGATTTACGAAAAGCTGCTGAGTCTGGGTATCGATTTGACCCGCGATCCGGTACCGATTGTGCCTGCCGCCCACTATACCTGTGGCGGGGTGATGGTTGACGATCACGGTCGTACCGACGTGGATGGCCTGTATGCGATCGGCGAGGTCAGTTATACCGGCCTGCATGGCGCCAACCGCATGGCATCAAACTCGCTGCTGGAGTGTCTGGTATACGGGTGGTCTGCTGCGGAAGATATTGCCAAACGCATGCCCTACGCGCGTGCGACAACGCGCCTGCCGGCGTGGGATGAAAGCCGGGTGGATAACCCTGACGAACGGGTGGTTATCCAGCATAACTGGCACGAGCTGCGGCTGCTCATGTGGGATTATGTCGGGATTGTACGCACAACGAAGCGTCTGGAGCGCGCGTTACGCCGCATTATGATGTTGCAGCAGGAAATTGATGAATATTACGCCAACTTCCGCGTTTCCAATAACCTGCTGGAGCTTCGCAACCTGGTGCAGGTTGCCGAGCTGATTGTGCGCTGCGCAATGATGCGCAAAGAGAGTCGAGGTCTGCATTATACGCTGGACTATCCCGACACGCTGGAATCATCCGGCCCGTCGGTGCTGACGCCGCAGGTTCACATAAACAGGTAAAAGGCCTGGGTCAGGGCAGTGTAATCTTCGGAATAACGCTGGTCTGGCCCGCGAATGACCATCCTGTCGATAAAGCACTCCCCCTCTTTCGGCGAGAGCGCCAGCAGCACGCGGTGCGGTAAGCGCCCTTCCGTATCGGAGATATCGGTACGGAGTCGCAACTTCCAGCCGATCTCACGAGCGATCTCAATGAAGGTGTTGCCTGTGCTTACAGGCAGAACCACGCAGAAAAATCCCTCTTCCGAGATGAGTTCCGCCGCACTGGTCAGGAGCGACAGGTGATCGAGCGAACGGGTGTAACGCGCCTGCTCGCGTTCCGGCGTTCCACACTCCACGCCGGGCACGAAATACGGCGGGTTGCTGACGATCAAATCGTAACGCGCGGTCTGCTCTGGTGCCCAGGTCAGGATATCTGCGCATTCCACCCTGACGCGTTCTGCCCACGGGGATTCGGCAGCGTTTTCACGCGCCTGCTGCGCCGCCTGAGGATCAAGCTCAACGGCATCGATCGTGACGTGTTCTTCCGTTCGCTGCGCCAGCATCAGCGCCTGGAGCCCGCTGCCCGTCCCGATATCCAGAATGCGTTTTACACCTGCGACAGGCGCCCATGCACCCAGTAAAATACCGTCTGTACCGACTTTCATCGCACAACGATCGTGCGCCACAAAAAACTGTTTAAACGTAAAACCATCGCGGCGCAGCTGCGCTTTGAGTTGAGACATGTCAGGGCAACCTTCTGTATGAAACTGGAGTAGCATAGGGGAAAGCGAAGTGGCCGAAAAGCGATATCCATACAAACAGATGAAGATTACAGCCGTAACGTCTATAATCAGCGCCCCACACAGAGGTAGAACATGACTGTAACGACTTTTTCCGAACTTGAACTCGATGAAAGCCTGCTCAATGCTCTTGAGAGCAAAGGCTTTACACGCCCGACCGCCATTCAGGCCGCGGCCATTCCGCCTGCGCTTGAGGGCCGCGATGTGCTCGGTTCTGCGCCAACCGGCACGGGGAAGACAGCAGCCTACTTGCTGCCTGTGTTGCAGCATTTGCTAGATTTTCCGCGTAAAAAATCAGGCCCGCCGCGTATTTTGATCCTGACCCCGACCCGTGAGCTGGCGATGCAGGTTGCCGAACACGCGCGTGAGCTGGCGGCAAACACCCATCTGGATATCGCTACCATCACCGGCGGCGTAGCGTATATGAACCACGCGGAAGTGTTCAGCGAAAACCAGGATATCGTTGTTGCGACGACGGGTCGTCTGCTGCAATACATTAAAGAAGAGAACTTCGACTGCCGCGCGGTGGAAACGCTCATTCTCGATGAAGCTGACCGCATGCTGGACATGGGCTTTGCCCAGGATATTGAACACATCGCGGGTGAAACGCGCTGGCGTAACCAGACCATGCTGTTCTCGGCAACCCTTGAAGGGGACGCCATCAAAGATTTCGCAGAACGTCTGCTGGAAGATCCGGTGGAAGTGTCCGCCACGCCATCCACGCGTGAGCGTAAGAAGATCCACCAATGGTACTACCGCGCAGATAACCTTGAGCATAAGGTTGAGTTGCTTAAACACCTGCTAAAGCAGGAAGATGCAACCCGTACCATCGTCTTCGTTCGCAAACGCGAGCGCGTGCATGAGCTGGCAGAAATGCTGCGCAATGCCGGCATCAACAACTGCTATCTCGAAGGTGAAATGGCGCAGGTTAAGCGTACCGAAGGGATTAAGCGTCTGACCGATGGCCGCGTGAATGTGCTGGTTGCCACCGACGTTGCCGCGCGCGGGATCGACATCCCTGACGTGAGCCACGTGATCAACTTTGATATGCCACGCAGCGGTGATACTTATCTCCACCGCATTGGCCGTACCGGCCGTGCGGGCCGTAAAGGTATTGCTATCTCTCTGGTAGAAGCGCACGACCATCTGCTGCTTCAGAAAATTGGCCGCTACGTTGATGAGCCGCTTAAAGCTCGCGTTATCGATGGACTTCGTCCGACCACACGTGCACCGAGTGAAAAAATGACGGGTAAACCGTCCAAGAAAGCGCTCGCGAAACGTGCCGAGAGAAAAGAGAAAGAAAAAGAGAAACCGCGCGTTAAGCAGCGCCACCGCGATACCAAAAACATTGGTAAGCGCCGTAAGCCAAGCTCTGCTGCGCCAGAAACAAAAACTGAAGAGTAAAAAAAGCCGGGACATTCCCGGCTTTTTTATTCCCCCCCCGTGGCTGAAACCTTACAGGCTTTCAGTAAAGGTACGTGCGATAACGTCTCGCTGCTGTTCCGGGGTCAGTGAGTTAAAGCGTACCGCATAGCCAGACACGCGGATGGTCAGCTGCGGGTATTTTTCCGGGTGCTCAACGGCGTCCATCAGGGTTTCGCGACGCAGAACGTTAACGTTCAGGTGCTGACCGCCTTCCACGCGGACTTCTGGCTTCACTTCCATTGGAATTTCACGGTATTCAATTTCGCCCAGCTTGCTCACCGGAACGATTTCGTCTTCCGCAAAACCTGCTTTCGCTACGACACAGCGCGCTTCGTTTTTCTCGCTGTCCAGCAGCCAGAAAGAGTTCAGCAGATCGTCGTTTGCTGCTTTAGTAATCTGGATACCTGTAATCATGTGTTGCCTCCCTTAGGCTACATTAACTGATGCTGGCCTTTCGCGGCCAATTGGTAAAACCATTGTTTCTTGTGTGTATATATAACATTCAGCCCCCGGCGATTTATTGATTTAAATCAACAAAACCACTAACCACACAAAGAGTGTGGTCTGCATTTATTGTTTCAGATCAATTTTCTCGCCTTACTCATTCAACTTATCCCGCATCTTTTCCAAAATAAATTTAGCGACTTAGCCCACTTTTCAGCGTGTTATTTTGCTCACCGGGCATTAGCGGGTAAGCTAGGCAGAGAATGAAATTCGCAGGAGAGCGAGATGACGACACCTTTAACCTGGCATGACGTGCTGGCAGAAGAGAAGCAGCAGCCCTACTTTATCAATACCCTCAGCACCGTTGCGGCTGAACGGCAGGCTGGCCAGACGATTTATCCGCCGCAGAAAGATGTGTTTAACGCCTTTCGCTATACCGAACTGAGCGACGTGAAGGTGGTTATTCTGGGGCAGGATCCCTACCACGGCCCTGGTCAGGCTCACGGACTGGCGTTCTCCGTGCGTCCGGGCGTGGCTATCCCCCCTTCTCTGCTGAATATGTATAAAGAGCTTGAAGGAACGATCCCCGGCTTTACTCGCCCTAATCACGGCTATCTGGAAAGCTGGGCGCGCCAGGGGGTGCTGCTGCTGAACACCGTGCTGACGGTTCGTGCAGGCCAGGCGCACTCCCACGCCAGCCTCGGCTGGGAAACCTTTACCGATAAGGTCATCAGCCTGATTAATGAGCACCGTGAAGGCGTCGTATTTTTACTCTGGGGTTCGCATGCACAAAAGAAAGGGGCGATTATCGATCGTCAGCGTCATCACGTACTGAAAGCACCGCACCCGTCGCCGCTGTCTGCACACCGCGGTTTCTTTGGCAGTAATCATTTTGTTCTGACGAATGAATGGCTGGAAAAGCGTGGCGAAAAGCCAATTGACTGGATGCCTGTATTACCGGCAGAGAGTGAGTAGTATGAGCCTGAATGCCCGGTGGACCGGGCATTCAATAAGCACAAAGGCTTACGCTTTATTCTGACGCCACCATTCCGCCAGCAGTACGCCGGTCGCAACGGAGACGTTCAGGCTTTCAACATTGCCTGTACCATCAATTGAGACGCTCAGGTCGGCGCTGGAGAGTGCCGCATCAGACAGACCATCACGCTCCTGACCTAACACCAGCACCATTTTGCGTGGCAGCGTCGCTTTGAACAGCGGCGTAGCGGCACGGCTTGAGGTGGTGACAATGGTGTAGCCCGCTTTACGGAACTGCTCAAGGGCTTCCAGCACGCTGTCGCCGGTGATCGGCTGAACGTGCTCTGCACCGCCTTCCGCGGTACGGATTGCCGCACCAGACTCCAGCAGCGCGGCATCCTGTAACAGCACGCCTTTCACACCAAAGTGCGCGCAGCTACGCATCATCGCACCCAGATTATGCGGGTTACCCACATCTTCCAGCGCCAGCACGCAGTCATCGGCATCCGCCTGGCTGACCCACTGCTGCACGGTAGTACCGTTACGTTTTTTGATCAGGAAGCAGACGCCGCCGTGGTGTTCAGTACCGGACGCTTTAGTCAGCTCGGCATCGTCAACCACGTGGTAGGCTTTGCGGTTCGCCGCCATCCAGCGCAGCGCTTCTTTAAAGCGCGGGGTCACGCTCTGGATAAACCATGCGCGAACGATACACTCCGGGCGGCTCTGGAACAGGGCCTGACAGGCGTTCTCGCCGTATACACGGGTCTCTTCCGCACGCTGACGACGCAGCACTTCCGGATCGATAAAGCTTTTTCCGCTGATACCGCCGTGATCGGCCTTTTCAGTCGCCTCTTCACCCGGCGCGCGCGAAACGGTACGCCATGGCGATCCACCGTCGCGGACAACATCGTCGCGTTTGCGATCGTCACGCTTACGGTCATCACGTTTGCGGTCATCGCCGCGGTTATTTCTGTCATCGCGGGCGGGGCGACGGCCACCGTCTGCACGAGAAGACGCTGGACGCCCGCCACCCTTTCCGGTACGCGGATTTTGGGTGCGTTTATCAGAGTCATCATCACTGCGGACATACATCACTTTGACCTTGCCGCTTTTGTTTTTCATTTCGTCGTTCATGCTTTTCTCCACCAGCGCTGCGCGAAGCGCGCAGATTACCCGATGTGCAAGCTCATAGCCATAATTTCGTACAAAAGCCTGTGACTATTGTTCCCATTGAATAAAACGCGTTGTCGTTTCATACAGGCTCACTGATAATATGTAACATATCAGAAACATTATCGGCGTTCTGCCGTTGTTCCACGGCTCTATCAGAGGTTAGTTATGAATACCGTATGTGCCAACTGTCAGGCTTTAAACCGCATTCCGGACGATCGGATGGATGACGGTGCGAAATGCGGGCGTTGTGGCCACGAATTATTTGATGGCGATGTCATTAACGCGACGGGTGCTACGCTGGACAAACTCCTCAAGGACGATCTGCCTGTTGTGGTCGATTTCTGGGCTCCGTGGTGCGGCCCCTGCCGTAACTTTGCGCCAATTTTTGAAGACGTGGCGGAAGAGCGCAGCGGGAAAATGCGTTTTGTGAAAGTGAATACCGAAGCCGAACGTGAGCTCAGCGCCCGTTTTCGCATTCGCAGCATTCCCACCATTATGATTTTCAAAAATGGTGAAGTGATCGACATGCTCAACGGTGCCGTGCCAAAAGCGCCTTTCGACAGCTGGTTAAACGAATCCCTGTAACATTCACGGGGCACATCTTGTGCCCCGTTCACTCCTCTGCGAAAATGGGGTTTTTCCTGCCTTTTCGCCCATGACTGATAACGCTGTACTTCAATTACGCGCCGAGCGCCTTGCGCGCGCCACCCGCCCTTTTCTGGCCCGAGGCAATCGTATTCGCCGCTGCCAGCGCTGCCTTTTACCGCTGAAGGTGTGCCTGTGCGAAACGCTTGTGCCGAGCGAGGCGAAAAGCCGCTTTTGTCTGGTCATGTTTGATACCGAACCCATGAAGCCCAGCAATACGGGGCGCCTGATCGCCGATATTCTGCCAGACACAGCGGCGTTTCAGTGGTCGCGCACTGAGCCACCTCAGGCACTGCTCGACCTGGTGGCAAGCCCGGACTATCAGCCAATGGTCGTTTTCCCTGCATCGTATGCAGGCGAACATCGTCAGGTGCTTTCGGCGCCGCCATCCGGTAAACCACCGCTGTTTATTATGCTCGATGGCACCTGGACGGAAGCGAGAAAGATGTTTCGCAAAAGCCCGTATCTTGATGCGCTGCCGGTGATTTCCGTCGATCTGTCGCGCGTTTCGGCCTATCGCCTGCGCGAAGCCCACGCCGACGGCCAGTACTGCACTGCGGAGGTCGCGATTGCGCTACTGGATCTGGCAGGCGATACCCAGGCAGCCGGCGCGCTGGGCGATCACTTCTCCTGCTTCCGTGAACGTTATCTTGCGGGAAAAACCGTTCATAAGGGTAGCGTCACAGCAACTGAGACAGAAAGCGTTTAAAATCATCAGGTCGCTTGCATTCACGGGAGGCCTGCATGAGCCAGAGAGGGTTAGAAGCGCTACTTCGTCCGAAATCTATTGCCGTTATTGGCGCCTCAATGAAACCGGACCGCGCAGGGTATCTGATGATGCGCAATCTGCTGGCTGGCGGGTTTAATGGCCCGGTCATGCCCGTTACGCCCGCCTATAAGGCGGTTCAGGGGGTGCTGGCGTGGCCGGACGTGCAAAGTTTACCGTTCGTTCCCGACCTCGCCGTGCTCTGTACGCATGCGAAACGAAACCTCGAACTGCTTGAGTCGCTCGGCCAGAAAGGCTGTAAAACCTGCATTATTCTCTCGTCGCCTCCTGAGCAGCAGCCTGAGCTGCTGGCCTGCGCCAGCCGCTACCAGATGCGTATTCTTGGTCCAAACAGCCTGGGTCTGCTTGCGCCCTGGCAAGGGCTGAATGCCAGCTTCTCCCCGGTTCCGATCCGTAAAGGAAAGCTGGCCTTTATTTCGCAGTCGGCTGCGGTATCCAATACGATCCTCGACTGGGCGCAACAGCGTGAGATGGGCTTCTCCTACTTCATCGCCCTGGGCGACAGCCTGGACATTGACGTTGATGAACTGCTGGATTTTCTGGCGCGTGACAGCAAAACCAGTGCGATCCTGCTCTATCTTGAACACCTGAGCGACGCCCGTCGTTTTGTGTCGGCGTCGCGTAGCGCATCGCGTAATAAACCGATTCTGGTCATCAAAAGCGGGCGCAGCCCGGCGGCGCAACGCCTGCTGCATTCCCATTCCGGGATGGATCCCGCCTGGGATGCCGCGATCCAGCGCGCCGGTCTGCTGCGGGTTCAGGATACGCACGAGCTTTTTTCTGCCGTCGAAACGTTAAGCCACATGCGCCCCCTGCGCGGTGAAAAGCTGATGATTATCAGCAACGGTGCCGCTCCCGCCGCACTGGCGCTGGACGAACTGTGGCTGCGCAACGGCAAGCTGGCAACGCTGGGCGAAGCGACGCTTCAGCGCCTGCGAGAGGTGCTGCCGGGCAGCGTTACTCCCGGTAATCCCCTCGATTTACGTGACGATGCCACCAGCGATCGCTACATCAGGGCGATCTCCCTCCTGCTCGACAGTCAGGATTTCGATGCGCTGATGATCATTCATTCACCCAGCGCCGCTGCGCCCGGCAGTGAAAGCGCACGCGCGCTGATTGAGGCTGTACGAAACCATCCGCGCGGCAAATACGTCACCCTGCTGACCAACTGGTGCGGCGAATTCTCTTCACAGGAAGCGCGCCGTCTGTTCAGTGAAGCCGGGCTGCCAACCTACCGTACCCCAGAGGGCACCATTACCGCCTTTATGCATATGGTTGAATATCGCCGCAATCAGAAGCAGCTGCGTGAAACGCCTGCCCTGCCGGGCAACCTCACAGCAAATTCGGTGGACGTGCACAGGCTATTGCAGCAGGCCATCGAAGAGGGCGTCACGTCGCTTGATACCCATGAAGTGCAACCCATTCTTGGCAGCTATGGGATGCAAACACTGCCCACCTGGATTGCCGGCGACAGCGCCGAGGCGGTACATATCGCTGAGCAGATTGGCTATCCGGTCGCGCTGAAGTTGCGCTCACCCGATATTCCGCACAAATCAGATGTGCAGGGCGTCATGCTGTATCTGCGCACCGCGACAGAAGTGCAACAGGCCGCGGATGCCATTATCGATCGCGTAAAAATGACGTGGCCACAGGCCAGGATCCACGGCCTGCTGGTGCAGAGCATGGCTAACCGTGCGGGCGCGCAGGAGCTGCGTGTGGTGGTCGAACACGATCCGGTTTTTGGTCCGCTCATTATGCTGGGTGAAGGCGGCGTTGAATGGCGGCCAGAAGAACAGGCGGCTGTCGCGCTTCCGCCATTAAATATGAACCTGGCGCGTTATTTGATAATTCAGGCCATTAAAAGTAAAAAAATCCGCGGGAGAAGTGCTTTGAGGCCGCTTGATATCGCCGGATTAAGCCAGTTTCTGGTAAAGGTCTCCAACCTCATTGTTGACTGTGCGGAGATCCAGCGCCTGGATATCCACCCGCTCCTCGCTTCCGGAAATGAATTTACGGCCCTCGACGTGACGCTGGAAATTGCGCCATTTGTCGGTGACCGGGAAAGCCGTCTCGCCATTCGTCCTTATCCGCTCCATCTGGAAGAGTGGGTGGAGATGAAAAATGGAGAGCGGGCGCTGTTTCGCCCTATCCTGCCGGAAGACGAGCCGCTGCTGCGAGCATTCATTTCGCAGGTGACGAAGGAAGACTTATATTATCGCTATTTCAGCGAAATCAACGAATTTACCCACGACGATTTAGCCAATATGACCCAGATCGACTACGATCGAGAAATGGCGATTGTGGCGGTTCGCCGTTCCGGAGAGGGAGAGGGAGAGGGAGAGGGAGAGGAGATCCTCGGCGTGACGCGCGCCATTTCCGACCCGGATAACGTGGATGCGGAGTTTGCCGTGCTGGTGCGTTCCGATCTTAAAGGTTTGGGGTTGGGCAGACGGCTGCTCGAAAAACTCATTGGATATACGCGCGATCACGGATTGTCACGCCTGAACGGCATTACTATGCCAAATAATCGGGGTATGGTGACCCTGGCGCGGAAGCTCGGTTTTGACGTTGATATCCAGCTGGATGAAGGCATTGTCTCCCTGTCCCTCAGCCTGACATCAACGGATAAAGACGAGTAAGCTTCTGGAAATGTTACCCACTTTTCTCATCACTGGGGTATCATTGTCCGCTTATGTTGTTTGCCTGGTACAGACAACCCTTCAATGAACAGAGAAGAAACGCACTGTGATGTTGTCAAAATTTAAGCGTAATAAACATCAACAACACCTTGCTCAACTACCGAAGATTTCTCAGTCAGTTGATGATGTAGAGTTCTTTTATGCTCCCGCTCGTTTCCGGGAGACGCTTCTGGAAAAGATTGCCAGCGCGACGCGACGTATCTGCATTGTGGCGCTCTATCTTGAACAGGATGAAGGTGGGCGTGCTGTCCTGAACGCGCTCTATGAAGCGAAACGTCAACGTCCGGAACTGGACGTTCGTGTGCTGGTTGACTGGCACCGCGCACAGCGTGGCCGTATTGGCGCAGCCGCCTCGAACACTAACGCTGACTGGTATTGCCGCACGGCCCAGGAGAACCCGGGGATCGATATTCCGGTGTACGGCGTGCCCGTGAATACCCGTGAAGCGCTTGGCGTTCTTCATTTCAAAGGATTTATCATCGATGACAGCGTTCTTTACAGCGGCGCCAGCCTCAATGATGTTTATCTCCATCAGCTCGATAAATACCGTTACGATCGCTACCATCTGATCCGCAATCCGCAGATGGCCGACATCATGTTCAACTGGGTGGATAAAAACCTGGTTCATGGCCGGGGTGTCCACCGTCTTGACGATCCTCATCGCCCGAAAAGCCCGGAAATTAAAAATGACGTTCGCTCCTTCCGCCAGGAGCTGCGCGATGCGGTTTATCGCTTCCAGGGTGACGCCAGTAATGAAGAGCTGTCCGTTACGCCGCTGGTAGGCCTGGGAAAAACCAGCCTGCTGAACAAGACGATTTTCCATTTGATGCCGTGCGCGGAGCATAAGCTCACTATCTGCACGCCATACTTCAACCTTCCCGCCGTTCTGGTGCGCAATATTATTCAGCTGCTGCGCGAGGGTAAAAAGGTGGAGATCATCGTCGGGGATAAAACGGCAAACGACTTTTTCATTCCGGAAGATCAACCTTTCAAGATCATCGGCGCACTGCCTTATCTTTATGAGATTAACCTGCGTCGCTTCCTGAGCCGTTTACAGTACTACGTGAACACGGACCAGCTGGTCGTGCGTCTCTGGAAAGATGAAGATAACAGCTATCATCTAAAAGGGATGTGGGTCGATGATGAGTGGATGCTGCTGACCGGTAATAACCTGAACCCGCGCGCCTGGCGTCTGGATCTGGAGAATGCCATCCTGATTCACGATCCTCAGCATGCATTAGCCGCAAAACGCGATCGTGAGCTGGAGCTTATACGCACGCATACCACAGTGGTTCGTCATTACCGCGATCTGCAAAGCATCGCGGATTATCCGGTAAAAGTTCGGAAGCTGATTCGCCGTCTACGTCGGATCCGTATCGATCGCCTCATTAGCCGTATTCTGTAATACACGGGCCCTGTCACTGACGGGGCTTTTTTATGGAGCCTGTTAATGCGTACGCCTTTCCTGATAATCCCTCTTTTCCTGACCGGTTGCAGCCATATGGCGAATGATAGCTGGTCGGGTCAGGACAAAGCTCAACACTTTCTGGCGTCTGCAATGTTGTCCGCTGCGGGCAATGAGTATGCGCTGCACCAGGGGTATAGCCGGGATCGAAGTGCCACAATGGGTCTGATGTTCTCCATAAGCCTGGGGGCATCGAAAGAGCTTTGGGATAGCCGCCCCTCAGGAAGCGGCTGGAGCTGGAAAGATTTTGCCTGGGACGTAGCCGGCGCAACAACCGGCTACGCCGTCTGGCAGATGGCGCATTATTAAAGGCGGATACCTTTTCCCTTGCGATGCAGCATCAGCGAGACAATAAACGCCAGCGCTCCCATTACGGTGACATACCAGAAGAAGGTCGTTTCACTGCCCCACGACTTAAGCGATAGCGCGACATACTCTGCCGAACCGCCGAACAGGGCATTAGCGACCGCATAAGACAGGCCTACACCCAGCGCCCTCACCTGTGCGGGAAACATTTCTGCTTTCAAAATGCCGCTGATTGCCGTGTAAAAACTGATAATAATGAGTGCCACCATGATCAGCGCGAAAGCGGCATACGGCGACGTTGTCTGCTGTAGCGCAGTCAAAAGCGGAACGGTACCCAGGGTGAGCATGCCGCCAAAGATCAGCATGGAGGTGCGGCGACCTATTTTGTCCGACAGCGCGCCGACAATCGGCTGGATAAGCATAAAGACAAGTAACGCCACCGTCATGACGACACTCGCAACGTTTGCATGCATGCCCGTGGTGTTAACCAGATATTTTTGCATGTAGGTGGTGAAGGTATAGAAACTTAGCGAGCCCGCGGCGGTAAAACCTAACACCATCAAAAATGCTTTGCGGTTTCGCCAGAGCCCCTTCATTGAGCCCGCCTCCTTCAGCGCCCTGACCTCCTGTTGAGAAGTTTCATCAAGCTGACGGCGTAGCCACAGGGCGACAACCGCCAGGGCAGCGCCCATAGCAAACGGGATACGCCAGCCCCAGGCGCGCAAATCTTCATCGCTAAGGATTTGTTGCAGGATCACCACAACCAGTAACGCCAGCAGCTGTCCGCCAATGAGGGTCACATACTGGAATGATGCATAGAAACCTTTTCGGCCTTCAACCGCCACTTCGCTCATGTATGTCGCACTGGTGCCGTATTCTCCACCGACTGACAGTCCCTGGAACAGACGTGCCAGCAGCAGCAATGCGGGTGCCCATGTTCCGATAGTGTCATATCCGGGCAGGCAGGCAATCACCAGAGAGCCGACGCACATCATGCATACCGAGATGAGCATGGAGGTCTTGCGCCCTTTTCTGTCTGCGATCCTGCCGAATAGCCATCCACCGATAGGGCGCATCAGGAACCCGGCGGCAAAAACGCCTGCGGTTTGCAGAAGCTGAGTGGTGGTATTCCCGGACGGGAAAAAGATATGCGCAAAGTAGAGTGAACAGAATGAATAGACGTAAAAGTCAAACCACTCTACGAGGTTCCCCGAGGAGGCCCCAACGATTGCCCAAACCCGACGACGGGTATCCTTACCTGCCAAATTGGTGTTATCCGTATCTGCACTGGCTACGGTTTCTGTCATTTTAAAATCCCCTGTCTCACATTGCGGGCCATTGCCCACAAACAGTAAAACCGGATTTAAAACGAATCGTTAGGTAAATAAAATGTTTCTAATATGTTTCATTGCGTTTTGTGAACTCGATCAGGTATCGAATTATTAGCGGACGTAGTAATTATCCCCACTTCTGCTGATGCGCCTTTTTTCGCTGCAAATAATCTTCATCTGCACGAATTTTATCCCACCACTTTTTGAAGACCGCGGCGGCTTCTGCTTTTACGGGATCGCAATCCAGCGGTTTGACCTGGCGCTTCTCATCGTACTTTTTACCGCCTTTATGATTGGCGTATCGCCTGGCGCGGGTATAGCCCATCTGAATGAATTTACGCGCCATATCCATACCCACAAAGTCGTTTTGCTGACGATATTCTTCAAACAGGGCGTATATTTCTTTTGCCGATCGTGCTGCAACTTCAGCATTTTTGTATCGCCAGTGCGGAAGGATCTCGCTTTTGTAAGGTTCCACCATGAGCACACCCTGCTCTCCCCGCCCCACCTGGTACAGCTCTGGATGGTCACGGAAATTAATGTTGGCAAAATCTTGTTGGTAATCAAAGGGACGTATCAAAGCAGCACCATTGTTAAAAGCGTTTTAACAATTGTAGGCACGGTCAGGCGGTGCCGCCACCCGGCATTTTCCGGCGCACAAAGCAAAAAACCCCGCACCTTTCGGTACGGGGTTCTTCTTGTTTGATGCCTGGCAGTTCCCTACTCTCACATGGGGAGACCCCACACTACCATCGGCGCTACGGCGTTTCACTTCTGAGTTCGGCA
>NZ_LVVA01000013.1:0-26204 GCF_001631805.1 Enterobacter genomosp. S
GCGATGGACGACGGTCTGCGTTTCGCAATCCGTGAAGGCGGCCGTACCGTTGGCGCGGGCGTTGTTGCTAAAGTTCTGGGCTAATTAATTATCCCTGAAATAAAAAGGACGCTTCGGCGTCCTTTTTTATTTTCTGACCCTTTCCCTGTCACAAACTTTCGCATTTTTTAACCGCTCCCGGCCCGTATCCTGGCGTATGTGCTATTGTAATCATAACCATTCTCACTTACACTTTGCGCATATTTTGAACGGGAGTCTTTATGTACGTTTGTTTATGTAATGGTGTAAGCGACAAAAAAATTCGTCAGGCCGTTCGCCAGTTTCAGCCACAATCTTTCCAGCAGCTTCGCAAGTTTGTTCCGGTGGGAAATCAATGCGGTAAATGCGTTCGCGCAGCGCGTGAGATCATGCAGGACGAACTGATGCAGATCCCGGAATTCAAAGAGATCGCGTAAGTCTCTATCTTTTTTTTGACATCCCTGTAGCCCGTTCTACGCTTCAATGAGTGGAAGCGGAGGGACTATATAATGAAAGGTGATGTTAAAATCATAAGTTATCTCAATAAATTATTGGGAAATGAGCTTGTCGCAATCAATCAGTATTTTCTCCATGCAAGAATGTTCAAGAACTGGGGACTGACTCGCCTCAACGATGTGGAATACCATGAGTCCATAGATGAAATGAAACACGCTGATAAATACATTGAGCGTATTTTATTCCTTGAAGGCATCCCTAACCTACAGGATCTGGGAAAACTGGGCATCGGCGAGGATGTCGAAGAGATGCTGCGTTCCGATCTCCGGCTAGAGCTGGAGGGCGCAAAAGACTTGCGTGAAGCCATTGCCTATGCGGATAGCGTACATGACTACGTCAGCCGCGATATGATGATCCAGATCCTGGCCGATGAAGAAGGGCATATCGACTGGCTGGAAACCGAACTGGATCTCATCAGCAAAATTGGCCTACAGAACTATCTTCAGTCTCAGATTAAAGTGGAAAGTTAATCAGGCTTTCCCAGCCAACGCATAAACCCGCTGCCGCCAGAAATGGCCCAAAAGGCAGTGGGTTTTTTAATGCCCTTTTATCTGGGTTGATTAACGAGAAACCCGTCAGGTATAGCAGCGCCATCAATGCGGCCACTAACGCCAGTATTGGGAGCGCACACCAGCCGTGCCATGCTCCCAACGCCGCCAGATATTTCACATCGCCATATCCCATCCCTTCACGTTGGCAGACAAGCCGATAGCCCCAATAGATGGCGGCGAATCCAACATAGCCTGTCATCGCACCCACCACCGCGCTCGGTAAAAAATCAGGATGGAGACAAAGCTGGTAAAGCAGGCCCGTCCAGAGCAGCGGGCAGAGCAAGCGGTCGGGCAGGAGCCCATCGCGAATATCAGCGCGTACCAGCAAGGCCGATAGCGAAAAATAGATCAGCAGAAAGGGGAGGGTCATTAACATGGCACAGGCCTCAAAAGGATTTGAGCGCATATTCTTTCTAATCCCTGTGCCCGGCAATGTGCAAAATTCGCAGTTGCGTAGCCGCTTCAGGAAAAGCGGTGAGGCAAGAGCTATTGCAGAAAAGGTTGCGTGGCCACACGCACACTATGCCTTTAGCGCTTAATTTCTAAACGGCACTTGCGTCTTGTCCAGATTTACGTATAATGCGCGGGCTTGTCGTAATTGACGGCGGGTTCAATCTGAACCAGAGTAGCTCACTTTGTTACTCAACAATGCTCCCAATTGGGGAGCTACGTAAGAACGGTTACACTCTCCCATCAATCGTAATGGGTTTGAGGAGTAATCATTTTCGTTTATAAAATAATTGGAGCTCTGGTCTCATGCAGAACCAAAGAATCCGTATCCGCCTTAAAGCGTTTGATCATCGTCTGATCGATCAATCAACCGCGGAAATCGTCGAGACTGCTAAGCGCACTGGTGCGCAAGTCCGTGGTCCGATCCCGCTGCCGACCCGCAAAGAGCGCTTTACCGTTCTGATCTCTCCGCACGTTAACAAAGATGCGCGTGATCAGTACGAAATCCGCACTCACAAGCGTCTGGTTGACATCGTTGAGCCAACTGAGAAAACCGTTGATGCTCTGATGCGTCTGGATCTGGCTGCCGGTGTAGACGTGCAGATCAGCCTGGGTTAATCAGGTCATCGAGCGATTGAGAGGTTGAAACAATGATTGGTTTAGTCGGTAAAAAAGTGGGTATGACCCGCATCTTCACTGAAGATGGCGTTTCTATCCCAGTAACCGTAATCGAAGTTGAAGCAAACCGCGTTACTCAGGTTAAAGATCTGGCTAACGATGGCTACCGCGCTATTCAGGTTACCACTGGTGCTAAAAAAGCTAACCGTGTAACCAAACCAGAAGCGGGTCACTTCGCTAAAGCTGGCGTTGAAGCTGGCCGTGGTCTGTGGGAATTCCGTCTTGCTGAAGGCGAAGAGTTCACCGTAGGTCAGGACATTAGCGTTGAGCTGTTTGCTGACGTTAAAAAAGTTGACGTAACCGGTACCTCTAAAGGTAAAGGTTTTGCTGGTACCGTTAAGCGCTGGAACTTCCGTACCCAGGACGCTACCCACGGTAACTCCTTGTCTCACCGCGTTCCGGGTTCTATCGGTCAGAACCAGACTCCGGGCAAAGTGTTCAAAGGCAAGAAAATGGCAGGTCAGCTGGGTAACGAACGTGTAACCGTTCAGAGCCTGGACGTAGTACGTGTTGACGCTGAGCGCAACCTGCTGCTGGTTAAAGGTGCGGTCCCGGGTGCAACCGGTAGCGACCTGATCGTTAAACCAGCTGTGAAGGCGTAAGGGGATAGCAATGGAATTAGTATTGAAAGACGCGCAGAGCGCGCTGACTGTTTCCGAAACTACCTTCGGTCGTGATTTCAACGAAGCGCTGGTTCACCAGGTTGTTGTTGCTTATGCAGCTGGTGCTCGTCAGGGTACTCGTGCTCAGAAGACTCGTGCTGAAGTAACTGGTTCTGGCAAAAAGCCATGGCGCCAGAAAGGTACCGGCCGTGCGCGTTCAGGTTCTATCAAGAGCCCGATCTGGCGTTCAGGTGGCGTGACCTTCGCTGCGCGTCCACAGGACCACAGTCAAAAAGTTAACAAAAAGATGTACCGCGGCGCGCTGAAAAGCATCCTGTCCGAACTGGTACGTCAGGATCGTCTGATCGTTGTCGAGAAGTTCTCTGTTGAAGCGCCTAAAACTAAGCTGCTGGCACAGAAACTGAAAGACATGGCTCTGGAAGATGTGCTGATCATCACCGGTGAGCTGGACGAGAACCTGTTCCTGGCCGCGCGTAACCTGCACAAGGTTGACGTACGCGACGCGACTGGTATCGACCCGGTTAGCCTGATCGCCTTCGACAAAGTCGTAATGACTGCTGATGCTGTTAAGCAAGTTGAGGAGATGCTGGCATGATTCGTGAAGAACGTCTGCTGAAGGTGCTGCGCGCACCGCACGTTTCTGAAAAAGCGTCTACTGCGATGGAAAAAACAAACACCATCGTTCTCAAAGTTGCTAAAGACGCGACCAAAGCAGAAATCAAAGCTGCTGTGCAGAAACTGTTTGAAGTCGAAGTCGAAGTCGTTAACACCCTGGTTGTTAAAGGGAAAGTTAAACGTCACGGACAGCGTATCGGTCGTCGTAGCGACTGGAAAAAAGCTTACGTCACCCTGAAAGAAGGCCAGAACCTGGACTTCGTTGGCGGCGCTGAGTAAGTCGGAGGAGTAATACAATGGCAGTTGTTAAATGTAAACCGACATCTCCGGGTCGTCGCCACGTAGTTAAAGTGGTTAACCCTGAGCTGCACAAGGGCAAACCTTTTGCTCCGTTGCTGGAAAAAAACAGCAAATCCGGTGGTCGTAACAACAATGGCCGTATCACCACTCGTCACATCGGTGGTGGCCACAAGCAGGCTTATCGTATTGTTGACTTCAAACGCAACAAAGACGGTATCCCAGCAGTTGTTGAGCGTCTTGAGTACGATCCGAACCGTTCCGCGAACATCGCGCTGGTTCTGTACAAAGATGGCGAACGCCGTTACATCCTGGCCCCTAAAGGCCTGAAAGCTGGCGACCAGATTCAGTCTGGCGTTGATGCTGCAATCAAAGCAGGCAACACCCTGCCGATGCGCAATATCCCGGTTGGTTCTACCGTTCATAACGTAGAAATGAAACCAGGTAAAGGCGGTCAGCTGGCGCGTTCCGCGGGTACTTACGTTCAGATCGTTGCGCGTGACGGTGCTTATGTCACCCTGCGTCTGCGTTCTGGTGAAATGCGTAAAGTCGAAGCAGACTGCCGCGCTACTCTGGGCGAAGTTGGCAATGCTGAGCATATGCTGCGCGTTCTGGGTAAAGCTGGTGCTGCACGCTGGCGTGGTGTTCGTCCTACCGTTCGCGGTACTGCGATGAACCCAGTCGATCACCCACATGGTGGTGGTGAAGGTCGTAACTTTGGTAAGCACCCGGTAACTCCGTGGGGCGTTCAGACCAAAGGTAAGAAGACCCGCAGCAACAAGCGTACTGATAAATTTATCGTACGTCGCCGTAGCAAATAATTTTAGAGGATAAGCCATGCCACGTTCTCTCAAGAAAGGTCCTTTTATTGACCTGCACTTGCTGAAGAAGGTAGAGAAAGCGGTGGAAAGCGGAGACAAGAAGCCCCTGCGCACTTGGTCCCGTCGTTCAACGATCTTTCCTAACATGATCGGTTTGACCATCGCTGTCCATAATGGTCGTCAGCACGTTCCAGTCTTTGTTACCGACGAAATGGTTGGTCACAAACTGGGTGAATTCGCACCGACTCGTACTTATCGCGGCCACGCTGCTGATAAAAAAGCGAAGAAGAAATAAGGTAGGAGGAAGAGATGGAAACTTTAGCTCAACATCGCCATGCTCGTTCTTCTGCACAGAAGGTACGCCTTGTTGCTGACCTGATTCGCGGTAAGAAAGTGTCGCAGGCCCTGGACATCCTGACCTATACCAACAAGAAAGCTGCGGTATTGGTCAAGAAAGTACTGGAATCTGCCATTGCTAACGCTGAACACAACGATGGCGCTGACATCGACGATCTGAAAGTCGCGAAAATTTTCGTAGATGAAGGCCCAAGCATGAAGCGCATTATGCCGCGTGCGAAAGGTCGTGCAGATCGCATCCTGAAGCGCACCAGCCACATTACTGTGGTTGTGTCCGATCGCTGAGACTCTGGAGACTAGCAATGGGTCAGAAAGTACATCCTAATGGTATTCGCCTGGGTATTGTAAAACCATGGAACTCTACCTGGTTTGCGAACACCAAAGAATTCGCTGACAACCTGGACAGCGATTTTAAAGTACGTCAGTACCTGACTAAGGAACTGGCTAAAGCGTCTGTATCTCGTATCGTTATCGAGCGTCCAGCTAAGAGCATCCGTGTGACTATTCACACTGCTCGCCCTGGCATCGTTATCGGTAAGAAAGGCGAAGACGTAGAAAAACTGCGCAAGGTCGTAGCGGATATCGCTGGCGTTCCTGCACAGATCAATATCGCTGAAGTTCGTAAGCCTGAACTGGACGCTAAATTGGTTGCTGACAGCATCACTTCTCAGCTGGAACGTCGCGTTATGTTCCGTCGTGCTATGAAGCGTGCTGTACAGAACGCAATGCGTCTGGGCGCTAAAGGTATCAAAGTTGAAGTTAGCGGCCGTCTGGGCGGCGCGGAAATCGCACGTACCGAATGGTACCGCGAAGGTCGCGTACCGCTGCACACTCTGCGTGCTGACATCGACTACAACACCTCTGAAGCGCACACCACTTACGGTGTAATCGGCGTTAAGGTATGGATCTTCAAAGGTGAGATCCTGGGTGGTATGGCTGCTGTTGAACAACCGGAAAAACCGGCTGCTCAACCTAAAAAGCAGCAGCGTAAAGGCCGTAAATAAGGAGCGTCGCTGATGTTACAACCAAAGCGTACAAAATTCCGTAAAGTGCACAAAGGCCGCAACCGTGGTCTGGCGCAGGGTACGGATGTTAGCTTCGGCACTTTCGGTCTGAAAGCTGTTGGCCGTGGTCGTCTGACTGCACGTCAGATCGAAGCAGCACGTCGTGCAATGACCCGTGCAGTTAAGCGTCAAGGTAAGATCTGGATCCGTGTATTCCCGGACAAACCGATCACCGAGAAGCCACTGGAAGTTCGTATGGGTAAAGGTAAAGGTAACGTGGAGTACTGGGTTGCCTTGATCCAACCGGGCAAAGTCCTTTATGAAATGGACGGTGTTCCGGAAGAGCTGGCCCGTGAAGCCTTCGGCCTGGCAGCAGCGAAACTGCCTATCAAAACCACCTTTGTAACTAAGACGGTGATGTAATGAAAGCAAAAGAGCTGCGTGAAAAAAGCGTTGAAGAGCTGAACGCTGAGCTGCTGAACCTGCTGCGTGAGCAGTTCAACCTGCGTATGCAGGCTGCAAGTGGCCAGCTGCAACAGACTCACCTGCTGAAGCAAGTGCGTCGCAATGTTGCGCGCGTTAAGACTTTACTGACTCAGAAGGCGGGTGCGTAATGACCGATAAAATCCGTACTCTGCAAGGTCGTGTTGTTAGCGATAAAATGGAGAAATCCATTGTTGTAGCTATCGAACGTTTTGTGAAACACCCGATCTACGGTAAATTCATCAAGCGTACGACCAAACTGCACGTACATGACGAGAACAACGAATGTGGTATCGGCGACAAGGTTGAAATCCGTGAATGCCGTCCACTGTCCAAGACTAAGTCCTGGACGCTGGTTCGCGTTGTAGAGAAAGCGGTTCTGTAATAGAGTACGCATTCTCAATACGAATAAACGGCTCAGCGATGAGCCGTTTATTTTTTCTACCCATATTGCAGAAGCGGTGTTATAATGCCGCGCCCTCGATATGGGGCTTTTTAACGGCTCTGATTTTAGAGTCTCAGGTAGTAGTTGACATTAGCGGAGCACTAAAATGATCCAAGAACAGACTATGCTGAACGTCGCCGACAACTCCGGTGCACGTCGCGTAATGTGTATCAAGGTTCTGGGTGGCTCGCACCGTCGCTACGCAGGCGTAGGCGACATCATCAAGATCACCATCAAGGAAGCAATTCCACGTGGTAAGGTCAAAAAAGGTGATGTGCTGAAGGCGGTAGTGGTGCGCACCAAGAAGGGTGTTCGTCGCCCTGACGGTTCTGTCATTCGCTTCGATGGTAATGCATGCGTTATTTTAAACAATAACAGCGAGCAGCCTATCGGCACGCGTATCTTTGGGCCGGTAACTCGTGAACTTCGTACTGAGAAGTTCATGAAAATTATCTCTCTGGCACCAGAAGTACTCTAAGGAGCGAATCATGGCAGCGAAAATCCGTCGTGATGACGAAGTTATCGTGTTAACCGGTAAAGATAAAGGTAAACGCGGTAAAGTAAAAAATGTTCTGTCTTCCGGCAAACTTGTCGTTGAAGGTATCAACCTGGTTAAGAAACATCAGAAGCCGGTTCCGGCCCTGAACCAACCAGGCGGCATCGTTGAAAAAGAAGCTGCTATTCAGGTTTCTAACGTTGCAATCTTCAATGCGGCTACCGGTAAGGCTGACCGTGTAGGCTTTAGATTCGAAGACGGCAAAAAAGTCCGTTTCTTCAAGTCTAACAGCGAAACTATCAAGTAATTTGGAGTAGTACGATGGCGAAACTGCATGATTACTACAAAGACGAAGTAGTTAACAAACTCATGACTGAGTTTAGCTACAATTCTGTCATGCAAGTCCCTCGGGTCGAGAAGATCACCCTGAACATGGGTGTTGGTGAAGCGATCGCTGACAAGAAACTGCTGGATAACGCAGCAGCTGACCTGACAGCAATCTCCGGTCAAAAACCGCTGATCACCAAAGCACGCAAATCTGTTGCAGGCTTCAAAATCCGTCAGGGCTATCCGATCGGCTGTAAAGTAACTCTGCGTGGCGAACGCATGTGGGAGTTCCTTGAGCGCCTGATCACTATTGCTGTTCCACGTATCCGTGACTTCCGTGGCTTGTCCGCTAAGTCTTTCGACGGTCGTGGTAACTACAGCATGGGTGTCCGTGAGCAGATCATCTTCCCAGAAATCGACTACGATAAAGTCGACCGCGTGCGTGGTTTGGATATTACCATTACCACTACTGCGAAATCTGACGAAGAAGGCCGTGCTCTGCTGGCTGCCTTTGACTTCCCGTTCCGCAAGTAAGGTAGGGTTACTGAATGGCTAAGCAATCAATGAAAGCACGCGAAGTTAAGCGCGTAGCTTTAGCTGATAAATTCTTCGCTAAACGCGCTGAACTGAAAGCGATCATTTCTGATGTGAACGCTTCCGACGAAGATCGTTGGAATGCGGTTCTCAAGCTGCAGTCTCTGCCGCGTGATTCCAGCCCGTCTCGTCAGCGTAACCGCTGTCGTCAAACAGGTCGTCCACATGGTTATGTGGGCAAGTTTGGGTTGAGCCGTATCAAACTGCGTGAAGCCGCCATGCGCGGTGAAGTACCAGGCTTGAAAAAGGCTAGCTGGTAATTACCAATTGAATCACGGGAGTAAAGACAGATGAGCATGCAAGATCCGATCGCGGATATGCTGACCCGTATCCGTAACGGTCAGGCCGCGAACAAAGTTGCGGTCACCATGCCTTCCGCCAAGCTGAAAGTGGCAATTGCCAACGTGCTGAAGGAAGAAGGTTTTATCGAAGATTTTAAAGTTGAAGGCGACACCAAGCCGGAACTGGAACTTACTCTCAAGTATTTCCAGGGTAAAGCTGTTGTAGAAAGCATTCAGCGTGTCAGCCGCCCAGGCCTGCGCATCTATAAGAAAAAAGATGAGCTGCCAAAAGTTATGGCTGGTCTTGGTATCGCAGTTGTTTCTACCTCTAAAGGTGTTATGACTGATCGTGCAGCGCGCCAGGCTGGTCTTGGTGGCGAAATTATCTGCTACGTAGCCTAATCGGAGGAAAGAATGTCTCGTGTTGCTAAAGCACCGGTCGTTATTCCTGCCGGCGTTGATGTAAAAATCGACGGTCAGGTTATTACGATCAAAGGTAAAAACGGCGAGCTGACTCGTACCCTCAACAAAGCTGTTGAAGTTAAACATGCAGATAACGCTCTGACCTTCGGTCCACGTGATGGTTTCGTGGATGGATGGGCTCAGGCTGGTACCGCGCGTGCCCTGCTGAACTCAATGGTTGTTGGTGTTACCGAAGGCTTCACTAAAAAGCTTCAGCTGGTTGGTGTAGGTTATCGTGCAGCTATCAAAGGGAATGCAGTAGGCCTGTCTCTGGGCTTCTCACACCCTGTTGAGCATCCGCTGCCGGCCGGTATCACTGCAGAATGCCCGACTCAGACTGAAATCGTGCTGAAAGGCGCTGATAAACAGCTGATCGGTCAGGTTGCAGCAGATCTGCGCGCCTACCGTCGTCCTGAGCCTTATAAAGGCAAGGGTGTTCGTTACGCCGACGAAGTCGTGCGTACCAAAGAGGCTAAGAAGAAGTAAGGTAACACTATGGATAAGAAATCTGCTCGTATCCGTCGTGCGACCCGCGCACGCCGCAAGCTCAAAGAGCTGGGTGCAACTCGCCTGGTGGTACATCGTACCCCGCGTCATATTTACGCACAGGTAATTGCACCGAACGGTTCTGAAGTTCTGGTAGCTGCTTCTACTGTAGAAAAAGCTATCTCAGAACAATTGAAGTATACCGGTAACAAAGACGCCGCTGCAGCTGTAGGTAAAGCTGTTGCAGAACGCGCTCTGGAAAAAGGCATCAGCAATGTTTCCTTTGACCGTTCCGGGTTCCAATATCATGGTCGTGTCCAGGCACTGGCAGATGCTGCCCGTGAAGCTGGCCTTCAGTTCTAAGGTAGAGGTGTAAGATGGCTCACATCGAAAAACAGGCTGGCGAACTGCAGGAAAAGCTGATCGCGGTAAACCGCGTATCTAAAACCGTTAAAGGTGGTCGTATTTTCTCCTTCACAGCTCTGACTGTAGTTGGTGATGGTAACGGTCGCGTTGGTTTTGGTTACGGTAAAGCGCGTGAAGTTCCAGCAGCGATCCAGAAAGCGATGGAAAAAGCCCGTCGCAATATGATTAACGTCGCGCTGAACAACGGTACCCTGCAACACCCAGTTAAAGGTGTTCACACGGGTTCTCGTGTATTCATGCAGCCAGCTTCCGAAGGTACCGGTATCATCGCCGGTGGTGCAATGCGCGCCGTTCTGGAAGTTGCTGGAGTTCATAACGTTCTGGCTAAAGCATATGGTTCCACCAACCCGATCAACGTGGTTCGTGCAACTATTGATGGCCTGGAAAATATGAATTCTCCAGAAATGGTCGCTGCCAAGCGTGGTAAATCCGTTGAAGAAATTCTGGGGTAATTGACCATGGCAAAGACTATTAAAATCACTCAAACCCGCAGTGCAATCGGTCGTCTGCCGAAACACAAGGCAACGCTGCTTGGCCTGGGTCTGCGTCGTATTGGTCATACCGTTGAGCGCGAGGATACTCCTGCTGTTCGTGGTATGGTCAACGCGGTTTACTTCATGGTTAAAGTTGAGGAGTAAGAGATGCGTTTAAATACTCTGTCTCCGGCCGAAGGCTCTAAAAAGGCGGGTAAACGCCTGGGTCGTGGTATCGGTTCTGGCCTCGGCAAAACCGGTGGTCGTGGTCACAAAGGTCAGAACTCTCGTTCTGGCGGTGGCGTACGTCGCGGTTTCGAGGGTGGCCAGATGCCACTGTACCGTCGTCTGCCGAAGTTCGGCTTCACCTCTCGCAAAGCAGCGATCACAGCGGAAATCCGTCTGTCTGACCTGGCGAAAGTTGAAGGCGGCGTTGTAGACCTGAACACGCTGAAAGCGGCTAACATTATCGGTATCCAGATCGAGTTCGCGAAAGTGATCCTGGCTGGTGAAGTTTCTACTCCGGTAACTGTTCGTGGCCTGCGTGTTACTAAAGGTGCTCGTGCTGCTATCGAAGCTGCTGGCGGTAAAATTGAGGAATAAGTAGCAGATGGCTAAGCAACCGGGATTAGATTTTCAAAGTGCCAAAGGTGGATTTGGCGAGCTGAAACGCAGACTGCTGTTTGTAATCGGCGCGCTGATTGTGTTCCGTATTGGCTCTTTTATTCCGATCCCTGGTATTGATGCCGCTGTACTTGCCAAACTGCTTGAGCAACAGCGAGGCACCATCATTGAAATGTTCAACATGTTCTCTGGTGGTGCTCTCAGCCGTGCTTCTATTTTCGCGCTGGGTATTATGCCGTACATTTCGGCATCTATTATTATCCAGCTGCTGACGGTCGTTCATCCGGCCCTGGCAGAGCTGAAGAAAGAAGGGGAGTCTGGACGTCGTAAGATTAGCCAGTACACCCGTTACGGCACTCTGGTGCTGGCAATATTCCAGTCGATCGGTATTGCTACCGGTCTTCCGAATATGCCTGGTATGCAGGGCCTGGTATTAAATCCAGGCTTTGCATTCTATTTCACCGCTGTTGTTAGTCTGGTCACAGGGACCATGTTCCTGATGTGGCTCGGCGAACAGATTACTGAACGAGGTATCGGTAACGGTATCTCAATCATTATCTTCGCCGGTATCGTTGCGGGTCTCCCGCCGGCCATCGCCCATACTATCGAGCAAGCGCGTCAAGGCGACCTGCACTTCCTCCTGTTGCTGTTGGTTGCAGTATTAGTATTTGCAGTGACGTTCTTTGTTGTCTTCGTTGAACGTGGTCAACGCCGCATTGTGGTGAACTACGCTAAGCGTCAACAGGGTCGTCGTGTCTATGCTGCACAGAGCACACATTTACCGCTGAAAGTGAATATGGCGGGGGTTATCCCGGCTATCTTCGCTTCCAGTATTATTCTGTTCCCGGCAACCATCGCGTCATGGTTCGGGGGCGGTACTGGTTGGAACTGGCTGACAACAATTTCGCTGTATTTGCAGCCTGGGCAACCACTTTATGTGTTACTCTATGCGTCTGCGATCATCTTCTTCTGTTTCTTCTACACGGCGTTGGTCTTCAACCCGCGTGAAACAGCAGATAACCTGAAGAAGTCCGGTGCATTTGTACCAGGAATTCGTCCGGGAGAGCAAACGGCGAAGTATATCGATAAAGTAATGACTCGCCTGACTTTGGTTGGTGCGCTTTATATTACTTTTATCTGCCTGATCCCGGAGTTCATGCGTGATGCAATGAAAGTACCGTTCTACTTCGGTGGGACCTCACTGCTTATCGTTGTTGTCGTGATTATGGACTTTATGGCTCAAGTGCAAACTCTGATGATGTCCAGTCAGTATGAGTCTGCATTGAAGAAGGCGAACCTGAAAGGCTACGGCCGCTAACTGGTCGCCTGAGAAGTTACGGAGAGTAAAAATGAAAGTTCGTGCTTCCGTCAAGAAATTATGCCGTAACTGCAAAATCGTTAAGCGTGATGGTGTCATCCGTGTGATTTGCAGTGCCGAGCCGAAGCATAAACAGCGCCAAGGCTGATTATTTCGCATATTTTTCTTGCAAAGTTGGGTTGAGCTGGCTAGATTAGCCAGCCAATCTTTTGTATGTCTGTACGTTTCCATTTGAGTATCCTGAAAACGGGCTTTTCAGCATGGTGCGTACATATTAAATAGTAGGAGTGCATAGTGGCCCGTATAGCAGGCATTAACATTCCTGATCAGAAACATGCTGTGATCGCATTAACTTCGATCTACGGCGTCGGCAAGACCCGTTCTAAAGCCATTCTGGCTGCAGCGGGTATCGCTGAAGATGTTAAGATCAGTGAGCTGTCTGAAGAACAAATCGACACGCTGCGTGACGAAGTTGCCAAATTTGTCGTTGAAGGTGATCTGCGCCGTGAAATCAGCATGAGCATCAAGCGCCTGATGGATCTTGGTTGCTATCGCGGTTTGCGTCATCGTCGTGGTCTGCCAGTGCGCGGTCAGCGTACTAAGACCAACGCACGTACCCGTAAGGGTCCGCGCAAACCGATCAAGAAATAATCGGGGTGATTGAATAATGGCAAAGGCACCAGTTCGTGCACGTAAACGTGTAAGAAAACAAGTCTCTGACGGCGTGGCTCATATCCATGCTTCTTTCAACAACACCATCGTTACTATTACTGATCGTCAGGGTAACGCATTGGGTTGGGCAACAGCCGGTGGTTCCGGTTTCCGTGGTTCTCGCAAATCCACTCCGTTCGCAGCTCAGGTTGCAGCAGAGCGTTGCGCTGAAGCCGTAAAAGAATACGGCATCAAGAATCTGGAAGTTATGGTTAAAGGTCCGGGTCCGGGTCGTGAATCTACTGTTCGCGCTCTGAACGCCGCTGGTTTCCGCATCACGAATATTACTGATGTGACTCCGATCCCTCATAACGGTTGTCGTCCGCCGAAAAAACGTCGCGTATAACGCTCGTTTTTTAGGTTAGTTGGAGATAGAAAATGGCAAGATATTTGGGTCCTAAGCTCAAGCTGAGCCGTCGTGAGGGCACCGACTTATTCCTTAAGTCTGGCGTTCGCGCGATCGATACCAAGTGTAAAATTGAACAAGCTCCTGGCCAGCACGGTGCGCGTAAACCGCGTCTGTCTGACTATGGTGTGCAGTTGCGTGAAAAGCAAAAAGTTCGCCGTATCTACGGTGTGCTGGAGCGTCAGTTCCGTAACTATTATAAAGAAGCAGCACGTCTGAAAGGCAACACAGGTGAAAACCTGCTGGCTCTGCTGGAAGGTCGTCTGGACAACGTTGTATACCGTATGGGCTTCGGCGCGACTCGTGCTGAATCACGCCAGCTGGTTAGCCATAAAGCAATCATGGTAAACGGTCGTGTTGTTAACATCGCTTCTTATCAGGTTAAAGCGAATGACGTTGTTAGCATTCGTGAGAAAGCGAAAAAGCAATCTCGCGTGAAAGCCGCTCTGGAGCTGGCTGAGCAGCGTGAAAAGCCAACCTGGCTGGAAGTTGATGCTGGCAAGATGGAAGGTACGTTCAAGCGTCAGCCAGAACGTTCTGATCTGTCTGCGGACATTAACGAACACCTGATCGTCGAGCTTTACTCCAAGTAAAGCTTAGTACCAAAGAGAGGACACAATGCAGGGTTCTGTGACAGAGTTTCTAAAACCGCGCCTGGTAGATATCGAGCAAGTGAGTTCGACGCACGCCAAGGTGACCCTTGAGCCTTTAGAGCGTGGCTTTGGCCATACTCTGGGTAACGCACTGCGCCGTATTCTGCTCTCATCGATGCCGGGTTGCGCGGTGACCGAGGTTGAGATTGATGGTGTACTTCATGAGTACAGCACCAAAGAAGGCGTTCAGGAAGATATCCTTGAAATCCTGCTCAACCTGAAAGGGCTGGCGGTGAGAGTTCAGGGTAAAGATGAAGTTATTCTTACTCTGAATAAATCTGGCATTGGCCCTGTGACTGCAGCCGACATCACCCACGACGGTGATGTTGAAATCGTCAAGCCGCAGCACGTGATCTGCCACCTGACCGATGAGAACGCAGCAATTAGCATGCGTATCAAAGTTCAGCGCGGTCGTGGTTATGTGCCGGCTTCTGCCCGAATTCATTCGGAAGAAGATGAGCGCCCAATCGGCCGTCTGCTGGTCGACGCATGCTACAGCCCTGTAGAGCGTATTGCCTACAATGTTGAAGCAGCGCGTGTAGAACAGCGTACCGACCTGGACAAGCTGGTCATCGAAATGGAAACCAATGGCACAATCGATCCTGAAGAGGCGATTCGTCGTGCGGCAACCATCCTGGCAGAACAACTGGAAGCTTTCGTTGACTTACGTGATGTACGTCAGCCGGAAGTGAAAGAAGAGAAACCAGAATTCGATCCGATCCTGCTGCGCCCTGTTGACGATCTGGAATTGACTGTCCGCTCTGCTAACTGCCTCAAGGCAGAAGCTATCCACTATATCGGTGATCTGGTACAGCGTACCGAGGTTGAGTTGCTGAAAACGCCGAACCTGGGTAAAAAATCTCTTACCGAGATTAAAGACGTGCTGGCTTCACGTGGTCTGTCTCTGGGCATGCGCCTGGAAAACTGGCCACCGGCAAGCATTGCTGACGAGTAACCGGATCACAGGTTAAGGTTTTACTGAGAAGGATAAGGTCATGCGCCATCGTAAGAGTGGTCGTCAACTGAACCGCAACAGCAGCCATCGCCAGGCTATGTTCCGCAACATGGCAGGTTCACTGGTTCGTCATGAAATCATCAAGACGACCCTGCCTAAAGCGAAAGAGCTGCGTCGCGTAGTTGAGCCGCTGATTACTCTTGCCAAGACTGACAGCGTTGCTAATCGTCGTCTGGCATTCGCCCGTACTCGTGATAACGAGATCGTGGCAAAACTGTTTAACGAACTGGGCCCGCGTTTCGCGAGCCGTGCCGGTGGTTACACTCGCATTCTGAAGTGTGGCTTCCGTGCAGGCGACAACGCGCCGATGGCTTACATCGAGCTGGTTGATCGTTCAGAGAAAGCAGAAGCTGCTGCAGAGTAATCTGTAGTAACGTAAAAAAACCCGCCTCGGCGGGTTTTTTTATATCCGCAGAATCACCCCTTATCTACAATGTCTGTATCTTTTGTGCTCATCCCCTGGAGTTCATTATGTGGTTGCTCGATCAGTGGGCTGAACGCCATATTTGCGATGCCCAAAACAAAGGCGAGTTCGATAATCTTCCCGGTAGCGGTGAACCACTGATGCTGGATGATGATTCACATGTTCCAACCGACTTACGCGCCGGCTATCGCTTACTGAAAAATGCAGGCTGTTTACCTCCTGAACTTCAGCAACGCAATGAAGCCGTCGAGCTTGCCGATCTGCTTAAAGGCATTCATAAGGACGACCCCCGGTACTCCGAAATCAGTCGTCGTTTAGCGCTTATTGAGCTAAAGCTTCGCCAGACGGGAATGAACACCGACTTTTTGCATGGCGAATACAGTAAAAGGTTAAGGCAAAAAATAAACGAGGAGTAGCCATGTACCGCATAGGTGAACTTGCGAAACTTGCTAACGTAACGCCGGATACTATCCGCTACTACGAAAAGCAGCATATGATCGATCATGAAGTCAGAACGGAAGGTGGATTTCGCCTTTATACGGATAACGACCTGCAACGCCTGCGTTTTATCCGCTATGCACGGCAACTCGGCTTCACGCTGGAGTCGATCCGTGAACTGCTGTCGATCCGTATCGATCCTGAACATCATACGTGTCAGGAATCGAAAAGCATCGTGAAGGCCAGGCTGGATGAAGTTGAAGCACGAATTCAGGAGCTGCAAACCATGCAGCGGTCTCTGCAAAGGCTGAATGACGCGTGCTGCGGTACTGCTCACAGCAGCGTGTATTGCTCAATTCTGGAAGCGCTTGAGCAGGGGGCGAGTAGTGAAACTCAGGGTTGTTGATTTTTTATCCGGCAGGGTCTAGACTCCAGCCGACATTAACTATGCTCAGGAGAAATGATGAGCCGCTACCAGCATACTAAGGGACAAATTAAGGATAACGCCATTGAGGCATTGCTTCACGAACCGCTTTTCAGACAGCGTGTTGAGAAGAACAAAAAAGGGAAAGGCAGTTATTTGCGTAAAGGTAAACATGCACAACGGGGTAACTGGGAGGCCAGTGGCAAGCAAGCGAACCGCTTTTTTACCACTGGCCTTTCTGTTTCTCTCGCCTGATTAAACGCGATTATTCTTTTCTTTTAACAGATCGCGAATTTCAGTCAGCAAGACCTCTTCTTTAGTGGGTGCTGGCGGGGCAGCAGCCGGTTCTTCTTTTTTACGGTTAAGTCTGTTGATAAGTTTGATGGCCATGAAAATGGCAAATGCCACAATCACGAAATCAAAAACGTTCTGAATGAATACGCCATAGTGCATTACAACCGCAGGGATATCGCCCTGGGCTTCCCGCAGGGTGAAGGCGAATTGTTTGAAATCAATACCTCCAATCAACAGCCCTAACGGCGGCATAATAATGTCGGCGACTAACGATGAAACGATCTTACCGAACGCCGCACCAATAATGACACCCACAGCCAAATCCACCACATTCC
This sequence comes from Enterobacter genomosp. S, assembly GCF_001631805.1. Taxonomy (NCBI): domain Bacteria; kingdom Pseudomonadati; phylum Pseudomonadota; class Gammaproteobacteria; order Enterobacterales; family Enterobacteriaceae; genus Enterobacter; species Enterobacter genomosp. S. The sequence continues at coordinate 17,046 of NZ_LVVA01000013.1, forward strand.
CGCGCATCGCAAATTCGCGAAATTCTTTAATAAAACTCATTATGTTCTCCTTGTGCCAGCTGACGCCTATAAGTTTAACAAATGATTAGCTAATTGCCATTGGGGATAAATAATCGTTATGCAAAATAAAAGGCATGAAAATTAAAAGGTTAATATTCGGGTGCTCTCGATGGAGCACCCGGATCTTTACAGGAAGAATGGACTTGGCTGGAATAAACGCTCGACGTCGGTAATAAACTTTTTATCGGTTAGGAACATAATAACGTGGTCCCCCTGCTCGATACGTAAATTATCATTGGCGATCATGACATCATTACCTCGCACGACGGCGCCGATAATGGTGCCTGGTGGCAGTTTAATTTCGTCGATCGCACGACCCACAACGCGCGACGTCGTTTCATCCCCGTGCGCAACGGCTTCAATGGCTTCAGCAACACCACGACGAAGGGACGAAACGCCGACGATATCCGCTTTACGCACGTGGCTGAGCAGGGCAGAAATGGTGGCTTGCTGAGGAGAAATAGCAATGTCAATAACGCTTCCCTGTACCAGATCGACATAAGCCTTACGCTGAATAAGCACCATCACTTTTTTTGCTCCCATACGCTTGGCGAGCATGGCGGACATAATATTTGCTTCGTCGTCGTTGGTAACGGCAATAAAAAGATCGACCTGATCGATATGCTCTTCGGCCAGCAATTCCTGATCCGAAGCATCGCCATAAAACACGATGGTATTCTGAAGTTTTTCAGCCAGCTCCGACGCGCGCTGCTGATCTCTTTCGATCAGCTTCACGCTATAGTCTTTTTCCAGTCGTCTCGCCAGGCCTGCGCCAATATTACCGCCGCCGACCAGCATAATACGTTTATACGGTTTTTCGAGACGCTGTAGCTCACTCATCACCGCGCGGATATGCTGAGAAGCCGCAATAAAGAAGACTTCATCTCCGGCTTCGACAATGGTGGAACCTTGCGGACGAATAGGCCTGTCGTGACGGAAAATAGCCGCAACACGCGTATCGATATGTGGCATATGCTCGCGCATTGTCGACAGAGCATTACCAATCAGCGGGCCGCCGTAATAGGCCTTCACGACCGCCAGGCTTACTTTTCCTTCAGCAAAGTTCACAACCTGCAACGCGCCCGGATACTCAATCAGACGATAAATACTGTCGATAACCAGCTGTTCTGGCGCAATAAGATGGTCGATGGGTACCGCTTCGGAATTAAACAGCTTCTCCGCATCCCGGACATAGTCCGGGGAACGAATGCGGGCGATGCGGTTCGGGGTGTTGAAAAGCGAGTAGGCCACCTGACAAGCAACCATGTTGGTTTCATCTGAACTGGTTACTGCAACCAGCATGTCGGCATCGTCCGCGCCCGCTTCCCGGAGTACACGTGGATGAGAGCCGTGCCCCTGAACAACGCGGAGGTCAAACTTGTCCTGCAAAACGCGCAGACGATCGCCATTGGTATCCACAATGGTGATATCGTTGTTTTCACCCACGAGGTTTTCCGCCAGCGTTCCGCCCACTTGCCCTGCGCCCAGAATGATAATTTTCATCGTTCGTGACCTGTTCTCAACATCACTCTTTGATTAGCTTAGCGTAAAAGAAGCCATCACCCTCTTCTGCGCCAGGCAGGTTTTGCAGACCCGGTTGCTCAGGCGTACCTGTAGCGTGCAGCGCGGCGTCCGGGGTGCGTTTCAGGAAAGCCGCAATTTGCTGACTGTTCTCTTCCGGCAGAACGGAGCAGGTTGCATACACCAGGGTTCCGCCGGGTTTGAGATGCGGCCAGATGGCATCCAGAATATCGGATTGCAGCTGGGCAAGCTCCTTGATATCACGATCGCGACGCAGCCATTTGATATCGGGATGACGACGAATAACGCCGGTTGCAGAGCAGGGGGCGTCGAGCAAAATGCGATCGAACCGGGTATCGCCACACCAGTCTGCGGGTTTGCGTCCATCACCTTGCTTAACCTGTGCTTTCATACCCAGACGTTTGAGGTTGTCGTAGACGCGTGACAGGCGCTGCTCGTCAACATCTACGGCCATCACGCTGGCCTGCGGCGCCACTTCCAGAATGTGCGTTGTTTTACCCCCTGGTGCTGCACAGAGATCGAGGATTTGCTCCCCGTCCTTTGGTTCAAGCCAGGTCATGCAGCCCTGAGCGGATGCATCCTGTACCGTTACCCAGCCTTCGTCAAAGCCGGGTAATGCGTGTACCGGAGCTGGGGAGGCTAAACGAACCGCATCAGGATATGCAGCGTGAGTGAAGCCACTCATCCCGGCTTCTTCCAGCTTGGCCAGCCATGCGTCGCGCGTATGATGGTTACGATTGACGCGTAACCACATCGGCGGACGTTGATTATTGGCATCAGCGATCTCTTGCCATTGCTGTGGGTAGGCTTTTTTAAGGCGATTCAGCAGCCATTCAGGGTGCAGGAAGCGCGCTTCGCTTTGCGCAAATTCTGCCAGCAGTTCGTCCTGCTGACGCTGGAACTGACGCAGCACGCCGTTGATCAGTCCTTTCAACTGAGGACGTTTTATCGCAACGGCACCCTCCACTGTCTCAGCCAGCGCAGCATGAGGAGGAATGCGGGTATGCAGAAGCTGATAGAAACCGACCATGATTAAATAATGCACGGTGCGCTGCTTGCCGCTCATCGGGCGTGACATCAGCTTGTTGATTAACCATTCAAGCTGAGAAAGGGTGCGCAGAACGCCAAAGCAAAGCTCCTGAAGCAGGGCTTTGTCTTTATCGGAAACCTTTTGTTGCAGTGGAGGCAGGACATTACTCAGTGACTGGCCCTGCTCGATAACCTGCTCAACGGCCTGAGCCGCCATGGTGCGTAGATTTTGTCTTTTCATAACCGTAAAAATAAAAATGCCCGGACACACCGGGCTTTAAGAGTAAATGCGTTCAGGCAAGGCGATTGCCAGGGATGAACCATTCACGACGGGAATTTAACAGGTCCTGCGCGCTCATCGCCTTTTTACCGGCCGGTTGCAGCGATTCAAGATTCAGGATCCCTTCTCTGGTCGCAACCTGAATACCGTTTTTACTGGCGTCGATAATCGTACCGGGCTCTGCCGAGGTATTGCCGTTAATAACGGAAGCTTTCCAGACTTTAACTGGCTGCTCATCAATCATTAACCAGCTCATCGGCCACGGATTAAAGGCGCGGATGCAGCGTTCGAGTTGAGCTGCTGACAGGGACCAGTCGATTCGGGCTTCTTCTTTACTCAGCTTTTCAGCATAGGTCACCTGCGCCTCATCCTGAACGTCAGGTTTCGCCGTATTGTCAGCAAGCTGTTGCAACGTCTCAATCAGCCCCTGCGGGCCGAGATCCGCCAGCTTGTCATACAGCGTGGCGCTGGTATCTTCTGCGGTAATGGGGCACGCCAGTTTATACAGCATGTCGCCAGTGTCTAAACCTACGTCCATCTTCATGATTGTAACGCCTGTTTCAGCATCGCCTGCCCACAAAGCGCGCTGAATTGGGGCCGCACCACGCCAGCGTGGGAGCAAGGAACCATGGACGTTAATACAGCCCAGACGGGGCATATCGAGTACCGCTTTCGGCAGAATGAGGCCGTAAGCCACAACCACCATCACGTCGGCATTCAGGTCTGCCACTAACTGCTGGTTTTCCTGAGGTCGTAATGACGCTGGCTGGAATACCGGTAAACCATGCGTTTCTGCCAGTACTTTAACCGGGCCAGGCATCAGTTTTTTACCGCGGCCAGCCGGACGGTCCGGCTGAGTGAATACGCCAACAATCTGATGGCCAGACGATAACAGCGCGTCGAGATGACGCGCTGCAAAATCAGGGGTACCCGCGAAGATTATACGTAGTGATGTAGACACGTTATTCCTTGTATCCGGGGGGCGTTATGCGCGAGAACGCAAACGATCCAGTTTCTCTACTTTCTGACGAATACGCTGTTGTTTCAGTGGTGAGAGGTAATCGATAAACAGTTTACCGACCAGGTGATCCATCTCATGCTGAATGCAAATCGCCAGCAGATCGTCGGCTTCCAGTTCAAACGGATTGCCGTCACGATCCAGTGCGCGAATTTTAACTTTTTCGGCACGAGGCACCAAAGCGCGCTGTTCAGGGATGGACAGACAGCCTTCCTCAATACCTGTTTCGCCGCTTTTTTCAAGCAGTTCAGGGTTGATCAGCACCAGGCGCTCATCGCGATTTTCAGAAACGTCGATCACGATAATACGCTTGTGAATGTCTACCTGGGTCGCCGCCAGGCCAATGCCTTCTTCAGCGTACATGGTATCGAACATATCATCGACGATACGCTGAATTTCTGCATTCACTTCTTTAACCGGTTCCGCGACGATGCGAAGGCGCTCGTCAGGAATATGTAACACTTGCAAAACTGCCATAAATTTCCAGAGTCGTGTTCAGGAGTTGAAAAGAATATTACTTCTATTCTAGACAAATCCCCGGTCGATTGACAGCATCAGTGACCAATCGCAAAGATTGCTGAGGCTGCTTATGGCAGGGAAAAGGATGACGTCCACAGAGATATGGTTACGGCTTATAAACATCGGATCGTTATACGGTGATGCGATGCTGGAAACCGCGCAGCGGTTGCTTCGTCAGGCTACCGTTGATGCTGACGCTGTCAAAGAGGCAGGGCTTTCGGCCAAACATGTCGCAAAGTTTTTTTCATTCAGTGAGAGTGAACTTGAACGCAGCCTGGAATGGCTGGAACATGCAGACAACCATCTTCTCACGGCTGACGATCCTCGCTTCCCGCCATTGTTACGTTTGATCCCTGATTTTCCCGGGGCGCTATTTGTGCGAGGCCGCGTTGATGTGCTTAACAGCATGCAGCTTGCGGTTGTGGGCAGCCGTGCGCCCTCATGGTATGGCGTGCGGTGGGGAAAAATTCTCAGTGAACAGCTCTCTCAATGTGGCTTTACGATCACCAGTGGCCTGGCTTGCGGCATCGACGGAGTCGCACATCATGCGGCGTTGACAGCAAAAGGGCGAAGTGTCGCCGTGCTTGGCAATGGTCTTTTTAGTCTCTACCCGCGTCGTCATCAAGTCCTGGCTGAGCAACTTATCGCTTCAGAGGGGGCGATAGTGTCTGAGTTTTCACTCTCAACATCGCCCAGGCCGGGTAACTTTCCCCGGCGTAACCGGATCATCAGCGGGTTAAGCCAGGGCGTGCTGGTGGTCGAAGCTGCGATTCGAAGTGGATCGCTGGTGACCGCCAGGTGCGCGCTGGAGCAGGGACGTGAAGTTTTTGCGCTGCCCGGCCCGTTGGGGAACCCCGGCTGCGAAGGCCCTCACTGGCTGATAAAACAGGGGGCAACGCTGGTGACCTGTAAAGAGGATATCCTGGAAAATTTGCAGTATGGATTGCATTGGTTGCAGGATAATCGCCAAAAGCGACATATTTCATCGGATCAGGAGGCCGTAGCATTGCCATTTCCCAAGCTCCTGGCTAACGTAGGAGATGAGGTAACACCTGTTGACGTTGTCGCTGAACGTGCCGGCCAACCTGTGCCAGTAACGGTAGCACAGCTACTCGAACTGGAGTTAGCAGGGTGGATCGCAGCTGTACCCGGCGGCTATGTCCGAATAAGGAGGGCATGCCATGTTCGACGTACTGATGTATTTGTTTGAGACTTACATCCACAACGAAGCAGAAATGCAGGTGGATCAGGACAAATTAACACGGGATCTGACCGACGCAGGTTTTGAGCGGGAAGATATCTATAATGCGTTGATGTGGCTGGATAAGTTGGCTGATTATCAGGACGGCCTCGCCGAACCGATGCAGCTTGCTTCTGACCCATTGTCTGTGCGCATCTATACAGCTGAAGAGTGTGAAAGGCTGGATGCCAGCTGCCGGGGATTCATCTTATTCCTCGAGCAGATTCAGGTGCTAAACCTCGAAACGAGAGAGATGGTGATAGAGCGCGTCATGGCGCTGGATACTGCTGAGTTTGAACTGGAAGATCTGAAATGGGTGATCCTGATGGTTCTGTTCAACATTCCGGGCTGTGAAAATGCCTATCAGCAAATGGAAGAATTACTCTTTGAAGTGAATGAAGGTATGCTGCATTAATCCTACGTGCAGCAACAAGAGTTGTTATGGCCAAATCAGCACTCTTTACGGTGCATAAAAACGAGCCCTGCCCACAGTGCGGGGCTGAACTTGTTATTCGGTCCGGGAAACACGGTCCGTTTCTCGGTTGTTCCCACTATCCGGAATGTGATTATGTCCGTCCCCTGAAAAGCCAGGCGGACGGACATATCGTCAAAATTCTGGAGGGACAGCTTTGTCCTCTCTGTGGCGGTGAACTGGCGCTGCGGCAGGGGCGTTTCGGGATGTTTATCGGATGCAGCCGCTACCCGGAATGTGAGCATACGGAACAAATTGATAAGCCAGATGAAACGGCAATTTCCTGCCCTCAGTGCCAGCGTGGTCAGCTGGTGCAGCGCCGCTCTCGTTATGGCAAGACCTTCCATTCATGCGATCGCTATCCTGAATGCCAGTTCGTTATCAATTTCAAACCAGTAGCGGGCGTCTGCTCTCATTGCGATTATCCGTTACTTATAGAGAAGAAAACCGCGCAAGGCATGAAACGCTTTTGCGCCAGTAAACAATGTGGAAAGCCGGTTTCGGCGGATCAAATCAGTGAATAATAACCTGCCATCAGGCTCCATCGCCCAGGCGGTGGAAACCCTGAAAAAAGAAGAAGTAATCGCCTATCCAACAGAAGCCGTTTTTGGGGTCGGGTGCGATCCTGACAGCGAGGTTGCCGTTAGCCGGCTGCTGGCGCTTAAACAGCGGCCTGTCGAAAAAGGATTGATTCTGATCGCTGCGAATTACGAGCAGCTTAAACCTTATATTGATGATTCGATGCTGACACCTGCACAGCGGGAAACCATTTTTTCTGCCTGGCCTGGTCCCGTGACGTTTGTTTTTCCTGCACAGCCGACAACGCCGCGCTGGTTAACAGGACGTTTCGATTCACTTGCGGTGCGTGTCACCGACCATCCGCTGGTGGTGGAGCTATGCCTGGCATTTGGTAAACCTTTGGTCTCTACCAGCGCCAACCTGACCGGGCTTCCCCCTTGTCGGACAACCGAAGAAGTTCTGGCGCAATTCGGAAATGATTTCCCGGTAGCCGTCGGTGAAACCGGTGGTCGTCTTAACCCGTCAGAAATTCGCGATGCCTTGACCGGCGAACGTTTTCGCCAGGGATAATGTGATGGAAAGCTACGCTGTTTTTGGTAACCCGATCGCGCACAGTAAGTCGCCTCTGATTCATCAGCTGTTTGCGGATCAGTTGCAGATAGATCATCCGTATGGTCGGGTCCTTGCGCCTGTTGATGCATTTATACCGACGCTGAATGGCTTTTTTGATGCGGGTGGTAAAGGTGCGAATGTGACGGTGCCTTTTAAAGAAGAGGCTTTCGGGCGTGCGGATGAGCTGACCGAGCGTGCATCGCTCGCCGGTGCCGTTAATACGCTTAAGCGGCTCGAAGATGGTCGCCTTTTGGGCGATAACACCGACGGCGTTGGTTTGCTCAGCGATCTGGAGCGACTGTCGTTTATTAAACCAGGCTTTCGGATCCTGCTGATCGGTGCGGGTGGCGCCTCGCGCGGCGTATTGCTTCCTCTCCTTTCTCTGGATTGTGCGGTGACGATTACCAACCGGACTTTTTCCAGAGCAGAAGAGCTGGCGGCGTTGTTCGCACATACTGGTAGCATCAATGCGCTAGCGCTTGATGAACTCGCGGGTCATGAATTTGACCTTGTAATTAATGCCACCTCCAGCGGTATTAATGGGGAGATCCCCGCAATTCCCGCGTCCCTGATCCATTCCCATATCTATGCCTATGACATGTTTTATCAAAAAGGGAAGACGCCTTTTCTGAACTGGTGCGAACAACAGGGAGCAAAACATTTGGCTGATGGTCTGGGCATGCTGGTGGGGCAGGCGGCTCATGCGGTGTTACTCTGGCATGGCGTGTTACCTTCTGTAGAGCCGGTGATTGAAAAACTGAAACAGGAACTGATGGCGTGAATCAGGCGATTCATTTTCCCGACAGAGAAATCTGGGATGAGAACAGGCAAGCGGTTTGCTTCCCGGTGCTGGTGCATGGAATGCAGCTAACCTGTGCGATTAAAGGGGAAATGCTGCTCCAGCGCTTTGGGGGTTCAGATGCGTTAGCGGTCTTTTGCGAAAATCGCTGGGATCTGGAAGAGGAAGCCAGCGATTTGATCCGCGATCAGCAGGAAGACGATCAGGGCTGGGTCTGGTTATCCTGATCCAGATAGTCATTCTTCCATTTAACGTAATTGTTCGCTGAGTATTTCAACCCTTCGATTTCCGCCTCTTTTAAGGGGCGGATCTGCTTAACCGGGCTGCCTAAATAGAGATAGCCACTTTCCAGGCGTTTGTTTTGCGGAACAAGGCTCCCTGCGCCAATCATTACGTCATCCTCTACTATGACGCCATCCAGCAAAATCGATCCCATCCCAACGAGAACCCTGTTACCGATCGTGCAGCCGTGTAGCATCACCTTATGACCGACGGTAACATCTTCCCCAATGATGAGCGGATTGCCTTCAGGGTTGTAAGATGATTTATGCGTCACATGCAGCACGCTGCCGTCCTGAATATTGGTGCGTGCACCGATTGCAACGTAGTTAACATCGCCCCGGATCGCGACGAGTGGCCAGATGCTGACATCATCGGCCATGCGGACATCACCCACAACCACGCTGCTGGCATCGATCATCACGCGATCGCCTTGTTGGGGGTACAGATCTTTATAAGGGCGTAATACTGCAAACATATCTACCTCGATATAAATGAGCGCTATAAAGAAGACTTTGATCGTATTCGGGGATCGAGGCAAGGCAAAATGCGTCAATTTTTAAGCGGATCGGGTGGGTTTTCAGCGAAAAGCACGGAAAATCAGCAGTTGGAAAAAAAGATCTAAAAAATACTTGTGCTAAAAACTGGGATCCCTATAATGCGCCTCCATCGACACGGCGGATGTGAATCACTTCACAGACAACCCGGTCGGTTGAAGAGAAAAAATCCTGAAATAACGGGTTGACTCTGAAAGAGGAAAGCGTAATATACGCCACCTCGCAACGGTGAC